>NZ_JAGGQK010000009.1:0-128763 GCF_018613355.1 Bacillus sp. ISL-35
CACAGAATAATGGGCTTGACTGGAAGCAGGAGAAAAGCTGTCTGAAGTAGCCCCGAGTTCAGACCGGTTTAGGGGAATAAGGAGAAAAGCAGTCCGAAGTGATCACAGATTCGAACTAAACAACAAGAATCCCAGCAGTAGAATGTCAGAAGCAACTCTCTGTTTCTACCAGAAAAAACGTAGCTTGTTTATGACTAATAAAATTTAGGAGAATGAACATGAAAATAAGAGACAGAGGTATAGTAATTGGCAGGATGTCTCCTGCGACAAATAATTGTATAACCGATGTTCTGGGTGTAATGGTAGGCCATGTAACTCTTGATTTTCCACTGGATGAAAAAGGTGAGGAATATGCCTGTACCGGTGTGACAGCAATCCTGCCGCATGGCGGGAATTTGTTCCGAGAGAAAGTTGCGGCTGCCAGCTATGTCCTTAACGGTTTTGGCAAAACGACAGGGCTTGTTCAGCTAAATGAACTTGGAACAATCGAGTCACCCATTATGCTGACAAATACGTTTGGGGTACCGGCAGTTACCCAGGGGACTCTGGAATACATGCTTGCTGAAAATGAAGAGATTGGCGAGTCGACCGGTACCATCAATATTGTGGTGGGTGAATGCAATGACAGCTATTTAAACTCGATCCGTCTTTTTCCGGTAAAACCTGAGCATGCAAGACAAGCACTAAAGGAGGCTTCAACGAGACCTGTCGAAGAAGGGGCGGTCGGAGCGGGAAAAGGGATGGTTTGTTTTGGTCATAAAGGCGGAATAGGAACAGCTTCAAGGGTTATAGAGGATACCCCTGCCTATACGGTTGGCTGCCTTGTGCTCAGCAACTTTGGCAAAAAAGAAGAATTCTTGACAGGAAAGTATGGTATTGGGACCATAAAATCAGGGTTATCCGAGACGGCAGATGGTTCTATCATCATCATCCTGGCAACAAATGCCCCCTTAAGTGACCGTCAGCTGCAGCGGCTGGCAAAAAGATGCGGCATCGGTCTTGGCCGGACTGGAAGTCATTTTAGCCATGGAAGCGGGGATATTGTGATTGCTTTTTCAACAGCCAATCAAACCGAGCATGATTCAGAAGAATATCTTCACACAAGCAGCCAGATAAGAGATGAGCATTCGTTGATGAACGAGCTTTTCACGGCTGCAGCTGAAGCAACCGAGGAAGCCATCCTCAACTCACTATCCCAGGCTGAAACTACCAGAGGGAGAAAAGGCAGTGTGGTTGAGGCGTATCCCTTTTTGTAGGCAATTTTTAAAGAAATATGATAAGTTTAAAAAAACAAAACTTGGAAGGAGAGATACATATGCGAGACAAAGAGACTTTGAAGCAGGAGGTCCTTGATGCTTTCAATTTCAGGCATGCCACAAAGCAATTTGATCCAGCCAAAATGATTCCAGAGGAGGACTTCCGCTTCATCCTCGAGACTGGACAGTTATCTCCAAGTTCTTTTGGTTTTGAACCATGGCGGTTTCTTGTTGTCCAGAGTGAAGAGTTACGGGAGAAAGTTAAAAATACTGCCTGGGGAGCGTTTGGCAAGCTTCCGGAAGCAAGCCATTTTGTGATAATCCTTGCAAGGACGAAAGTTGATACCAAATATGACTCAGAATACCTGCAGGACCATTTCAAAAACAAGAAACAGATGCCTGAGGAATTCATGGCCAATTACTTGAAGCGAATCGAGGAATTCCAAAAGTCTGATTTTAAATTGCTTGATGGTGACCGTCCGCTATTTGATTGGGCATGCAGGCAAACTTATATTGCCCTGGCCAATATGATGACAGCCGCCGCCCAAATCGGCATTGATTCCTGTCCGATCGAAGGCTTTGATTTTGAAAAAATGAACAAACTTCTGGAAGAAGAAGGGTTGCTTGAAAATGGTCACTTTGGCATTTCGGTTATGTGTGCGTTTGGTTACCGTGTGAATGAGCCAAAACCGAAAACAAGAAGGCCACTGGATGACATCGTTAAGTGGGTTTAAAGGGAAAGCCTGGACATTGCCAGGCTTTTTCCTTTTACTTTGATTCTTTAAGCGTTTCTCGGTACTCCTTGCCCTTTTGGACATATGTATCGATGGATAGCTGAATCAGCTCCAAATCCTTTTCGCCAATTTCTCGAACCACTTTTCCAGGTGCACCCACTACCAAAGAGCGTGGCGGAATCTTCTTCCCGGCAGGTATCAAGGTGTTTGCGCCGATGATGCATTCCTCCCCGATTTCCGCTCCGTCAAGAATTGTGGATCCCATCCCAATAATACATCTTTTCTTGATGGTACAGCCATGGAGGATCGCATTATGCCCAACAGTCACTTCGTCTTCAATGACAAGAGGTGAGCCTTCATACAGATGGCAGGTTACATTGTCCTGGATGCTGCAGCTTTCGCCTATTGTAATCGTATCTTCATCTCCCCGCAAAACCGCGTTGAACCAGACGCTCGAATTTTTTCCAATCTTGACGTCTCCGATAATATAGCTGCCCGGTGCCTGGAACACCGTTTCATGAACTGCCGGCTTTTTCTCTAAATAAGATAAAATCACGATAGCCTCTCCTTTTCTTAATTGTCTTAATTTTAAAATTAGTATAACATTAATCATACGAAGGGGGAATTTTTGTGAATGGAATCACTTCTGTTCTAGACATAAAATATCCAATCATCCAGGGTGGGATGGGAAACATCAGCAATGCGATTTTGACGGCAGCCGTTTCAGAGGCTGGAGGATTAGGAACCATCGGAGCAGGTACCATGGCTGCAGAAGAAGTGGAACAAATTATTATGGAAACCAAAAAAAGGACAAAAAAGCCTTTTTCGGTGAATATTGCTTTAAGTGTTTCGCCCAATGTGGTGGAAATCCTGAGGCTGGCAGTAAAACATGGGGTGAAAGTCGTCACCTTATCAGCAGGCAATCCTGCGCCTTTCATTCCCAAGCTGAAAAAAGCTGGCATCAAAGTCATAACCGTTGTTGCATCCGTTAAACAGGCAAAAAAAGCAGAAACTGCAGGAGCAGATGTTTTAGTGGCAGAAGGATTTGAGGCTGCAGGGATCAACTCGAACCTGGAAACTACAACTTTGGCGCTGATTCCGCAGATTGTCGCACAGGTAAACATTCCAGTTGTCGCAGCAGGCGGAATTGGGGACGGAAAAGGGCTGGCGGCCATGCTGGCGCTGGGAGCAAGCGGTGTCCAAATGGGGACCCGTTTTATCGCCACAAAGGAAGCTCCATTTCATGAAGTTTATAAACAAAAACTATTGCAGGCAAATGATCATGAAACAGTTATTGTTGGCCGATCCGTTGGAAAAATAAGAAGACTGCTGAATACCTCTTATGCCGGAAAACTGCTGGAAGCGGAAAAACAGGGAATCACGCCTGATGAGTTTGCAGAACTCACGACGGAGGACATACATAAAAAAGGCGCGCTGGAAGGAAACGAAGAGGCCGGATTCATGAATGGCGGCCAGGTTTCAGGATTGATATCTGACATTCCAACCGTACAGGAATTGCTTGATCGGATGGTAATGGAAGCAAAAGAACGACTGAAAATCGCAGAAGCTTTATTATAATTTCGCGGAGCATGCTTCTAAAAAAGAGGTATGCTTTTTATTTTGAACAAAAAATTTAAATTAATCAGAAAAAAATAATAAATACGTCTTTACTTTTATGCATAAAAGCGGTAAAGTAACCGAAAGAACTTTATTATACTTGGAGAATATTTAACTCCCAGGCAGGAAGGTGGATGAAAAAAGAAACTGAAATCTCAACATACTAAATTTTCGGAATATTATTGACACTATTTTAGGCTGGTGTTAATATAACGTTATATTTACGGTATCAATAGTAGATATCATACTTTTTGGAATCGCTTTCATAGAATTCTTGGGTCAAATGTAAAAATGGTGCGTTCCGGCTGTCTAAAAGTATAAAACCTACATAAAGTAAAGCCGGTTTATAAAAAAATCAAGGGGGATTAACATGAAAACATCAGTAAAAGCTATTTCTCTTGTCCTAGCCAGTGCTTTGCTAATGGCTGGCTGTGGAGGAAAAGAATCATCAAATGGTTCAGCAGAAAAAGATCAGTACAAAATCGGTTTAACTCAATTCGCGGAACATCCATCACTGGATGCGGCGACCGAAGGCTTTAAAAAGGCTCTCGAAGAAAAAGGTTTTAAGGAAGGCGAAAATGTAACATATGACTTCCAAAACGCACAAGCTGACATGAACAATACAGCAACGATCGCCAACAACTTTGTCGGCGACAAGGTCGACTTGATCTTTGCCAACGCAACTCCGAGCGCTGTAGCAGCACTTAATGCAACAAAGGATATACCAATCATTTTCACATCCGTGACAGACCCTGTTGGAGCGGGGCTTGTTGAAGCATTCGACAAGCCAGGCGACAATATCACCGGTACGACTGATAACCATCCAGATGCGACGAAAAAAACCATCGACTTCATGACAAATGAAATCGGAGCCAAGAAAATCGGTGTGATTTACAATGCTGGTGAACAGAACTCTGAAGTTCAGCTGAAGGAAGTGAAGAAGCTTGCTGAAGCAAATGGAGCGAAAGTAGTGGAAGCTTCCATTTCAACATCTGCTGAAGTTAAGCAGGCGGCTGAGTCTCTTGTTGGCCGTGTTGATGCAATTTATGTACCAACAGACAACACTGTCGTATCTGCACTTGAATCGGTAATCTCTGTGGCAAATGGCAAAAAGATCCCATTGTTTGTTGGTGAACTTGATTCCATGAAGCGCGGGGCAGTAGCTGCGAGCGGGTTCAACTACTATGATATCGGCTATCAATCAGGTCTAATGGCTGCAAAAATTCTATCTGGCGACAAGAAAGCCTCTGAAATTCCTGTAGAACTTCCAGAATCTCTGACACTGACAATTAATAAAAAAGCTGCAGAAGCACAAGGTGTTGAGGTTAAGGAAGAATGGGGAGGCAACGCAGAGTTTTACGAAGAATAAGAGAAAGGATGATTCAACTTGTTTACTTCAATATTTGGAGCATTTGAGTCAGGCATAATTTATGCGATCATGGCTCTGGGCGTATACTTATCCTTTCGGGTTCTGGATTTTCCGGATTTGACGGTGGACGGCAGCTTCGTAACTGGAGCTGCGGTTGCCGCGATCATGATCGTGAATGGCGCTAATCCATTTGCTGCGACAATGGTGGCACTGGTTGCCGGATTCATCGCAGGCTGCCTGACAGGTGTGATTCATACTGTCGGTAAAGTGAATGCTTTATTATCTGGGATCCTGATGATGATTGCCTTATATTCTATCAATCTGAGAATTATGGGCAAGTCGAATGTGCCGCTGTTGAACACCGACACTGCAATGACATCTGTGAGGGACTTTTTTGAGAAAACAGGAATCGACGGATTCTTTAATAGCATGCTGACAGCCATTGGACTGGGTGACAGCCTTCCGCGTACATGGGGAATCCTGCTGTTCATGATTTTTGTTACCTTTGCGATCAAGTTCCTAACAGACGCATTCCTTAAAACAGAAATCGGACTTGCAATCAGGGCAACAGGCGATAATAAAAGGATGATCCGCAGTTTTTCTTCCAATACGAATCTGATGATCATTCTTGGCCTCGGCCTTTCGAATGCGATGGTAGCATTTTCAGGTGCACTGATTGCCCAGCAGGGTGGATTCGCGGATGTAGGCATGGGAATCGGGATGATTATCATCGGGCTTGCTTCCGTGATTATTGGTGAAGCGCTGTTCGGAACAAAATCAATTGCAAGGACAACATTCGCTGTTATTGGCGGTTCGATTATCTATCGCATCGTGGTTACGCTGGCACTAAGGGTGGAGTTCCTTGAACCAGGTGACATGAAACTGATTACAGCGGTGATTGTCATTCTTGCGCTGACTGCTCCGAAGATGATTGAAAGCTATAAAGAGAAAAAGCGGAAGGTCAAAAGACAGCTTGAGAACATGCAGATGGTAGCTGTTCCTTCTGAAGGAAAGGGTGAGGCTGGTGCTGCACTTAAATCAGATTCATAGAGTATTCAACGAAGGCACTCCAGATGAGAAGATCGCCCTGGATAATATCAATCTCACATTGGAAAAAGGGGATTTCGTTACTGTTATCGGCAGTAACGGTGCCGGTAAGTCTACCTTAATGAATATCATTTCTGGTGTGATGATTCCTGATCATGGCAAAGTAGAATTGGATGGCAGGGATGTTACCTATATGTCTGAGTACAACCGCTCAAAAATGATCGGTCGTGTCTTCCAGGACCCAATGGCCGGAACGGCTCCAAGCATGACAATCGAGGAAAACCTGGCGATTGCGTACTCAAGGAACAAGCGACGTACACTTGGCCGTGGCGTGACCAAAAAAAGGCGGGAGCTTTTCAAGGAAGTATTGGAGTCCTTGCACTTAGGCCTTGAAAACCGGTTGAATGCCAAGGTCGGATTGCTGTCAGGCGGAGAGCGCCAGGCGTTATCCCTGCTGATGGCTACATTCACCGAGCCATCCATCCTCTTATTGGATGAACACACTGCAGCACTTGACCCTTCGCGGGCAGAGCTTATCACAAATCTGACAAAAGAAATCGTTGATAAATACCATTTGACAACGCTTATGGTCACCCATAATATGCAGCAGGCACTCGACCTCGGCAACAGGCTGATCATGATGGACAAAGGGCAAATCATCCTAGAAGTCAATGAAGAACAAAAAGCAAAGCTGACAATCGAAGACCTGCTGAATGAATTCCAGCGAATCCGCGGAACGAAAATGGCAAGTGACAGGGCGTTGCTTAGCTAAAAAAATCAACCAGCTTTAGAAAAGCTGGTTGATTTTTTTATGTTTAAAAAGAACAACAAAATATTATATCAGAATTATTTTTAAGAAAATACCAAAATTTCTTACAATTTATTGACCATTTATTTAACGAAATGTTATGATAACGTTAAATAAACGTTATACATATTTGCAACTTGGAAAGGTGGGATATGATGCGAGATGGCTTAAAAGCAGGGCATACGGCCTCCATCAAAGTCATTGTTACACCAGATATGTTTGCCCGCTTTGAGGGAAAGCTCGTCCATCCAGTATACTCCACGGTATCAATGGTGTATCACATGGAATGGGCTTCGAGACAAATTATACTTCCTTTTTTAGAAGACGATGAGGAGGGAATGGGTGGTGCAGTGACCGTCAAGCATATTGCTCCTTGTATTGAAGGAGCAGAAGTGGTCATTACAGCGACCGTCACAGATCTGCAGGACAATACGATCCTGACAAATGTCAGGGCAGAAACCAACGGACGTTTGGTTGGTGTCGGGGAAGTTAAACAAGTCGTCCTTCCAAAGTCCAGGATAACTGAATTATTGACAGGCAGCTAAAAATTTTTGCGCAAAAATGTAAGCGCTAACATGGTTTAACGGAATAAAGGGGGAAAGAAAAATGGATATGTTTGAACAAATTCGTGAACACGAGCAGGTCGTGTTCTGTAATGATGAAGCGACAGGATTAAAGGCAATTATTGCAATACACAGCACACGATTGGGTCCTGCCCTTGGCGGCTGCCGGATGTACCCTTATAAGTCAGTCGACGATGCACTTGAAGATGTACTCCGGCTTTCAAAAGGTATGACGTATAAATGTGCAGCTGCCGATGTTGATTTCGGAGGCGGGAAGGCTGTCATCATTGGCGATCCTACTAAGGATAAGAGCCCGGAATTATTCAGGGCATTCGGCCAGTTTGTCGAGTCCATCCAGGGCCGTTTTTATACAGGGACAGACATGGGTACCGACCCGGAGGATTTTGTCCATGCATTGAAGGAAACAAATTGTATCGTCGGCGTTGATGAAGTATACGGCGGCAGCGGTGATTCTTCTGTGCCGACTGCACAGGGAGTCATCTTTGGATTGCAGGCAACGAGCAAAGCTTTGTGGGACACGGATGACCTGTCTGGCAAATCCTATGCGATCCAGGGTCTGGGCAAGGTTGGCTATAAGGTAGCAGAGTATCTGCTGGAAAATGGTGCGGATCTGTATGTAACAGATATCAATCAAAAAGCGATCGACCAGATTGTCCAGAAAGCGAAGGAAATGGGAGCAGGGATCAAGGTTGTGGCCAGTGATGAAATTTATTCACAGCCTGCCGATATCTTCATTCCATGTGCAATGGGAGGAATCATCAATGATGAGACTATCCCTCAGCTGCAGGTAAAAGCGGTGGTCGGCTCTGCCAATAATCAGCTGAAGGAAGAACGCCATGGCCATGCCCTCCAGGAAAAAGGAATTCTATATGCACCTGATTACATCGTCAATGCTGGCGGTTTGATCCAGGTGGCGGATGAGCTTTATTCACCGAACAAAGAGCGCGTCCTTAAAAAGACTAAAGCAATCTATAATTCTCTTTTGAATGTATATAGCCATGCCGAACGAGAAGGAATCACCACAATGGAAGCGGCCAATAAATTCTGTGAAAACCGGATAGAAGCACGGACCAGAAGGAACAGCTTCTTCTCGCATATGAAACGTCCTAAATGGGCTGTAAGAATGTAATAGAATCATAGAAATTTAGTTTGTTTTTTAACTTTGATGCTTTGAAAAATTCAGTGCGATTTTAAAAAAAGGGTGAGCACATGGATAAGGATTTTCCAATTTTACAAGTGATGGACCAAAGCGGAAACATTGTGTCCGAGGAATATAAATATTTGGTGACCGAAGATCGAGTGAAGCAGTTTTATACGGAAATGGTAAGAATCCGGACGCTGGACAGAAAATCAGTAAGCTTGCAGCGCCAGGGAAGGATCGGGACTTATGCTCCATTCGAAGGCCAGGAGGCTTCCCAGGTTGGAACGGCTCTAGCGCTTGAAAGTGATGATTGGATGTTCCCGACTTATCGCGACCATGGTGCGGCAATGGTGTTCGGGCATTCACTGAGGAATATCCTGCTGTTTTGGAATGGGCGAAACGAAGGCTGTGTCCCGCCGTATGGGAAAAAGATATTTCCGCCGGCCATCCCGATTGCGACACAAATCCCTCATGCTGCAGGAGCAGCGTTCGCTGAAAAGCAAAAAGGCACAAAAAATGCTGCCATCTGTTATTTCGGTGATGGAGCAACGTCGGAAGGGGATTTTCACGAAGGGCTAAATTTTGCCAGTGTATTTAAATCCCCGGTCGTTTATTTTTGCCAGAACAACCAGTATGCGATTTCGGTACCAATCAGCAAACAGATGAATTCGGCAACGATAGCGCAGAAAGCACTGGCCTATGATATGCCTGGTGTGAGGGTGGATGGAAATGATGTTTTTGCCGTTTTTTCTCAAACTGAAAGGGCTCTTGAACGGGCGCGTAATGGCGAAGGGCCAACATTGATTGAAGCGATGACATGGAGATATGGTTCCCATACAACAGCAGATGATGCTTCTAAATACCGTGACCAGAATGAAAGTGCAATGAAGCGGATGGAAACAGATCCGCTGCTCAGGCTGGAACGCTGGTTGAAGAATGAAGGGCTTTTTGATGAAGCATGGACAAAAGAAGTCGAAGAACAGGCTGCAGCAGAAATTGATGCCGCAGTGAAGGAAATGGAGAGTTTCCCTGCTGCAGATCCGTCTGTGATCTTTGATTATGTTTTTGAAAAACCAACCTGGACAATCGAGAAACAAAAGCGGGAGTACCTTGAACTGATCGGGGGTGAGGCTTGATGGAAACAGCAGTTCAGACCAAGACCTTGACACTGGTCCAGGCGATTACCGATGGACTGGATACGATGCTGGCAGAAAAGAATGAGGTCATACTCCTTGGTGAAGACATTGGTAAGAACGGAGGAGTATTCCGTGCGACTGATGGTCTTCAGGAGAAATATGGTGAGGAACGTGTGATTGATACACCACTAAGTGAAGCTGGTTTTGTCGGTGCTGCCATTGGAATGGCGGTAAATGGTTTCAGGCCAGTAGTGGAAATCCAGTTCCTCGGATTCATCTATCCAGCATACGAACAAATCATGACACATGCTTCAAGACTGAGAATGCGGACGATGGGCCATTATACAGTGCCAATGGTCATTCGTGCTCCTTATGGCGCTGGTGTCCGTGCTCCGGAAATTCATTGTGACAGCACAGAATCAATTTTTACCCACATGCCAGGAATAAAGGTTGTATGTCCATCCAATCCATATGACGCAAAAGGGTTGATGATTGCCGCGATTGAAGATCCCGATCCTGTTCTCTTTTTAGAGCCGATGCGAAGCTACCGGTCGTCCCGTGATGAAGTTCCTGAAGGGAAATATACCGTTGAAATTGGCAAAGGCAAGAAGCTGACAGAAGGCGAGGACGTGACGGTCATTTCCTGGGGCGCGATGGTTCCTGTAGCCATGAAGGCTGTTGAAGAAATGAAGGATAAGGGAGTTCAATGCGAACTTCTTGACCTCAGGACACTATACCCTATCGATAAGGATCTTGTCATTGAATCCATACAGAAAACGGGACGCACTGTCATTGTCCATGAAGCCCATGAAACAGGCGGCACGGGAAGTGATTTGATTTCATTGATCAATGATGAAGCATTTCTTTACCAAAAGGCGCCGGCTGAAAGGGTAACAGGCTTTGATACGCCAGTTCCATACTTTGGATTTGAAAACCACTATCTGCCGACCCCGAAAAGAGTCGCAGCAGCAATCGAGAAAGTGATGAAGTTTTAGGAGGCTTGCCGATGGTTGAAGTAAAGCTCCACGACATAGGAGAGGGGATGACCGAAGCGGACATCAATTGTTACCTGGTGAAGCCTGGCGACTTCGTCAAGGCTGATGATCCGTTGGTAGAAGTCCAGACCGACAAGATGACCGCTGAGATTCCGGCCCCCTGTTCCGGTGTTGTAAAAGAATTATTGTTGAAACAAGGACAAACGGTACAAGTAGGGACGTCACTATTGATAATCGAGGACCAATCCGGGCTCGGAGCAAATGGCGGGCTGCAAAAAGCCAAGGAAGCAGAAAATGCGAAAACAAAGCCTGCAGCTACAGTAGATGTTCTTGACAGACCTGCAGATCCTGTTGTTCCCGTTGGTGTCAGTGTTCGGTTGGGCAGGGTTCTTGCTTCTCCGTACACGAGGAAAATTGCCCGGGAAAATGGTGTAAACATTATGGAGGTCATCGGGACTGGACCCGCTGGCCGGATCACCGACCAGGATGTATTGGCTTTTGCCAGTTTACGAGACAGCAAGGCTGCGAATGGTTCAGAAGCTGTTTCCGAACAGCAGGTTGCGAAGGTTTCGCAACCAGGCTCCGAACAGGTGGCTCCGAGTGCTTCGGAAGCTGGTTCCGAAAGTCGGGCTGTGAAGGTTTCAAAAGGTGGTTCTGAAGAGCAGGGAGGACATCATTCCGATCATCTGGCTGCAACTGCAAAAGCAGATATCGAAGATGCAGAGATTGTTACTGCGGAGGCATCCGGAGATATCCTGCCATTCCGTGGACGCCGGAAGCAGATTGCGAAAAAGATGGTTCAGTCTCTCTATACCATCCCTCACTGCACCCATTTCGAGGAAGTGGATGTCAGTGAATTGATCACATTAAGGGAAGAGATCAAGGCAGCAGGAAATTCGATTTCAGCGACTGCCTTCTTTATTAAAGCCCTTTCGATTGGGCTGAAAGAATTCCCGGTGTTCAATGCAAAGCTGAATGAAGAAAATGAAAGCATCCAGCTGCTTCGTGAACATCATATCGGGATTGCCGTGGACACTCCAGAAGGACTGATTGTCCCGGTCATCAGGAATGTCGAGAAAAAGAACCTGAAACAAATTCATGCAGAGATGAAGCAGCTGACGAAGCTTGCCCTGGATGACAAGCTCAAGGTCAAAGATATCTCGGGTGGTACATTCACGGTTAGCAATGTTGGACCGCTCGGCGGCAGCATTGGCGCAACCCCAATCATCCAGCACCCGCAGACAGCGCTTGTTTCTTTCCATAAAACAAAGAAACGGCCTGTCGTGACCGAACAAGATGAAATTGCGATCCGTTCGATCATGAATCTGTCGATGGCTTTTGACCACCGGGTAGCCGATGGTGCAACGGCGGTATCATTTACAAACCGCTTCGCCCAACTAATCGAGAATCCGAAGATGATGCTTCTTGAGTTGATGTAATTCAAGTACATTTCTTCACCACATAAAAGCATTATAGCTTTACATCGCGCTCTTGAGAGAGCGGAAAGAATTACTATAAAATTATTTTAAATATTGTAAATATTTTTAACAGGAGGTTTTATGATGCAAGAGAAGGTAATGGTATCTGGCCAGACAACAGAAGATTTTTTCCCGGTACAGGATGTAGATTATTTGGAGCTTTATGTAGGCAACGCCAAGCAAGCGTCACATTTTTTCCAGACCGCTTTTGGCTTTAAAGTAGTAGCTTATTCCGGCCTAGAAACAGGGAACCGCGAAACGACGTCCTATGTGCTGCAGCAGCGAAAAATCCGCCTTGTGGTAACCGGGACTTATAACGACTCATCCCGTGTAGCACAGTTTGTGAAAACACATGGAGATGGCGTGAAGGATATTGCACTGGCAGTGGATGATGTCGAGAAGGCATACAAGGGTGCGGTCAGCCGCGGAGCAATCGAAATCCAGCCGCCGCACGAGGTTTCGGATGAAAATGGTGTTTTGAAGAAGGCGGTCATCGGTACTTACGGTGATACCATCCATACACTGGTTGAGCGAAAGAATTATAAAGGCCTTTTCATGCCAGGATTTGTTGAGCATAAAACAACAGTTCCGGTCAATGATGCTGGCTTCATCGGCATCGACCATGTTGTCGGCAATGTTGAGAGAATGGAAGAATGGGTGAATTATTACGCGAACGTAATGGGCTTCAAGGAAATGAAGCACTTCACAGATAAGGATATTGTGACTGAGTATTCAGCGTTAATGTCCAAGGTTATGCATAATGGAGGCCGCATCAAATTCCCGATCAATGAGCCGGCTGAAGGAAAGCGCAAATCACAGATCCAGGAGTACCTAGAATTCTACAATGGCCCTGGCGTCCAGCATCTTGCGATTTTGACTGAGGATATTGTCAGCACGGTATCACAATTGCGTGAAAACGGTGTTGAGTTCCTGAGCACTCCGGATTCTTACTATGAAATGCTGTCAGAGCGTGTTGGTGAAATTGATGAAGAGATCGAGAAGCTGAAAGAGCTTAGTATTTTAGTAGACCGTGATGATGAGGGCTATCTGCTGCAAATTTTCACGAAGCCAATCGTCGACCGCCCGACTTTATTCATTGAAATCATCCAGCGTAAAGGCGCGAGAGGGTTTGGGGAAGGCAACTTCAAGGCTCTCTTCGAATCAATCGAACGTGAACAGGAACGACGCGGTAATCTATAAAAACCGGGATAAAAGGGGGCGGATTGCTCCCTTTTGTCATAAACGGCGACTTGAAAAATGGGGGATGAACATGAAGGTAAATGCTAGAGCAGAACTTGAAGGGATCACACCATACGCCCTCGGCCAGACAATTGAGGAAATCAAGGAACAATATAAGCTTACAACAGTAAGAAAACTGTCAGATAATGAAAATGTATATGGCACTTCACCAAAGGTGCGAGAAGCGATCCTGCAGGCATCAGCGAATCTGGCATTTTATCCAGACGGAATGACTTCAGGCATCACAGAAAAGCTGTCAGCACATTATGGATTAAAACCGGAGCACTTTCTCGTTTCGAATGGATCGGAGGAAATCATCCGGCTGCTTACAAGAGCCTATATCGATAAAAATGATGAAGCGGTTATGGCGGAAGTGACATTTCCCCGCTATAAAACGAACGTCCTCATAGAAGGCGGAAAAGCTGTAACTGTTCCGATGATCGAGGGACGGCATGACCTAAAGTCAATGCTTGAAGCCATCTCTGAAAAAACAAAGCTGGTTTTTGTCTGCAATCCTAACAATCCAACAGGTACGATTGTTGCGAAACAAGAGCTGCTTTCTTTTATCGGCAATGTGCCATCAAATGTACTAATTGTCATGGATGAAGCCTATTTTGAATACACTGATTCCGAAGATTTTCTGGATACGATGCCCCTGCTTGATCAATATGAAAATCTCGTCATCTTAAGGACTTTCTCGAAAATCTATGGACTTGCGAGCCTGCGGGTAGGCTATGGAATCATGCATCAGGAAATTGCGAAAGAGCTTCATAAGGTCAGGGATGTGTTCAATGTGAACCAGCTGGCACAGGCGGCAGCCATGGCAGCAATTGATGATCAGGAATTCGTAAAGGATTGCGCAGAAAAAAATAGTGCAGAACGGGAATTCCTCCGTGAAAAATTTAAAGAGCTGGAGATTGAGAGTTTTCCATCACAATCCAATTTCCTGTTTGCTTACAGTAACACTCCCGTCATCCATACGCTGACAGAGAACGGTGTCCTTGTCCGCCAGATGCAGCTTCCAGGCTATAAGGAAGCGTTCAGGATCACCCTTGGCACTCGTGAGGACCATGAATTCATCATCCAAGTTGTCAGCCAGCTTTTTCACGAAAGGGCGGTGTAGACTTTGGAAATCAAAACAGACAGTCTTGAATGGAAAGACGCATATAAACTTTTGCAGGGTTCGGTGCTGCCTCGCCCAATCGCGTTCGTATCAAGCCAGGATGAAAACGGAACGACCAATCTGGCACCCTTCAGTTTTTTCACCGTCATCAGTGCCAATCCGATGATGGTCTGCTTTTCCCCGATGAGGCGGGGGACAGATGGAGCGAAGAAGGATACATTGAACAATATTGAAGCAACGAAACAGTTTGTCATCAATATTGTCAGTGAGGATTTCGTCCAGCAAATGAATGATTGTGCAACTGAATTTACGGCGGATGTCGATGAGTTCGAGGCCTCTGGTCTGACAAAGATAGAAAGTGCGGCTGTAAATCCTCCAAGGGTCCAGGAGTCGAAGGTCCACCTTGAGTGTGAACTTGACCAGGTCCTCCATTTCGGGCAGGACGAAGCCGGTGCCGGCAGCCTTGTCATCGGGAAAGTCGTGCATGTGCACGTTGAAGATGACTTGTATGAAAACGGACGGATCAATTCGGAAAAATTGAACCCGGTAGGCAGGCTGGCTGGCGCTACATACACCTTGCCGCTGGCTAAAACCTTTGAACTGCAAAGAAAATAGGTGATGACATGAAATTCATAACGTTTGTGAAAAATGATGGTTCCATCCGCGCCGGCTGGATTAATTCGCGCAATGAAGCAGTCGATATGCATGAAGCAACCAATGGGCATTTGCCGGACAATATGCTGGCATTCCTTGAGAACCATGAGGAACATTTGGAATATATCAAACAGAATCTATTGGAGAGCGAAACGGGGACATATCCGCTGGAAGAAGTCAGGTTGAAAGCGCCGCTGCATACCCCGAAAAGCGTCCGTGATTTCTACGCATTCGAACAGCATGTAAAAACAGCCCTGGAGAACCGCGGACTTGAGATGATTCCGGAATGGTATGAAATTCCCGTGTTTTATTTTACCAACCACCTCGCAATCAAGGATCCTGAAGAAGAAATCAGGCGGCCACAGACATGCGAGTGGCTGGATTACGAACTAGAAATCGCCTGTGTTATCGGTAAAGAAGGCCGCAACATAAAAGCGGAGGATGCCGAACAGCATATTTTTGGCTTTATGATCATGAATGACTGGAGCGCTCGCGATCTTCAGAGGAAGGAAATGAAGGTCGGTCTTGGTCCGGCAAAAGGAAAGGATTTCGCTACTTCCTTTGGTCCGTATCTCGTTACGAAGGATGAGCTGGAATCAAGGAAAGCCGGCAAAGGTTATGACCTGCAAATGACGGCAAGGGTGAACGGCAAAGAGCTCTCTGCAGGCAATATGAAGGATCTTTATTTTTCCTTTGGAGAGATGATTGAACGTGCTTCGGCGGGGACGACGCTGTTCCCGGGTGAGGTGATTGGCTCAGGTACTGTTGGAACAGGCTGTATACTCGAGCTTGGCAGTGATGTGCACCGCTGGCTGGAGCCTGGCGATGAAGTCGAACTTGAGATTGAGGAACTGGGTGTCCTGAAAAATAAAATTATTGAAGACTAGAAAGAAGGTGGATTCATGTACTACCGTCAGATGGGAGAAATCCCGAAGAAACGTCATACCATTTTTAAAAAAGAAGACGGTTCGCTATTTCGTGAGCAGGTAATGGGAACGAAGGGTTTTTCCGGTACTCAGTCGATCCTTTATCACCACCATATGCCGACTGAAGTAGTAAAAAGCGAACTGATCGGCAGCTATTTGCCTGAATTTGAGGAGCAGGGATCGCTGAACCACAGGCATTTTTTGACTGACCAGATTACGAAAACTGGGGACGCCTTAAATGGAAGGGACTATATTCTCGGTAATGACGATTTATTAATTGGATTTGCGAATATTACCGAGCCGATGAAGCAATTTTACCGTAATGGCGATGGAGATGAAATGTTCTTTTTCCATCATGGATCTGGCAAGATTGAAACGATGTTTGGGACTTTGAATTACCGTCCTGGTGATTATGTAGTGATCCCGATTGGCACGATTTACAGGGTGGTGCCTGACGGTTCAGAAATGACTAAAGCGCTGATTGTGGAATCGTTCAGCCAGATTACCACTCCGCGCCGCTATCGCAATGAATATGGCCAGCTGCTCGAGCACAGTCCATTTTGCGAGCGCGATATCCGCGGACCGGAGACTTTGGAAACTGTCTCTGAAAAAGGAGAACACGAGGTTATTACAAAGACGCGCGGGCATCTGCACCGTCATGTGCTGAACCATCATCCGCTTGATGTCGTCGGCTGGGATGGCTATCTGTATCCATGGGCCTTCAATATCGAAGACTTCGAGCCAATCACTGGCCGGATCCACCAGCCGCCTCCGGTCCATCAGACATTCGAAGGACATAACTATGTGGTTTGTTCGTTTGTGCCGCGACTTTATGATTACCATCCTGAAGCGATTCCGGCGCCTTACTACCATAGCAACGTCAATAGCGATGAGCTGTTGTATTATGTAGAAGGAAACTTCATGAGCAGGAAAGGCATCAAGGAAGGTTCGATTACCCTGCACCCAAGCGGCATCCCGCATGGACCGCATCCGGGGAAGACTGAAGCAAGCATCGGCAAAAAAGAAACACTTGAGCTTGCCGTCATGATTGATACATTCCGCCCGTTGAAGACAGTTAAAAAAGCGAAAGAAATTGAAGACGAACAGTATATGTATACATGGATCGAGAAATAAGAAAGAGGACCAATTCGTGTAGAAGCGAGTTGGTCTTTTTATATGGAAATAAAATCCTGGGAAAAATCAATGTTTTTTTCCAGTTTGCGAATAAACTCGCAATTTTTGCGAATAAATTTATTTTTTTGCGAACAAATTCATTTTTTTGCGAACAAACGTATAGTTTTGCGAATAAGGGGCGGTTTCACCAATAATAGTACGAACTCAGTTATGAAAAATGATATTTAAGCATATTCACCTCCTGTAAAAGGGTAAAGAAAGGATGGGTTTTTCCTCTTCAAGACGAAATAATCTGAAAAACAATGGGCAATACTAACAAAATCGATTACGTTTAGGAGGATATAATGTGACTTTATCTATCTTTGCCCTGGGAGGCATAAATGAAATCGGCAAAAATATGTATGTAGTCCAGTATGAGGACGATATTTTTGTGATTGATTGCGGAGGCAAATTTCCTGATGAGAGTTTGCTGGGAATCGATTTGATCATCCCGGAAATGACTTATCTGGAGGAAAACCGGGAAAAAATCCGCGGGCTGATTGTGACTCATGGCCATGAGGATCATATCGGCGGGGTTCCTTATTTTTTCAAAAAGCTGAAGGCGCCTGTATATGCGACAGATTTTACATTGGGATTGATCGAGTTAAAACTGAGTGAGCATAAGCTTTTGAGAGGTACAGAACTGAAGAAAATCTATTCGGATTCGGTACTGGATTTTGGGAAGGTCAAGGTTTCTTTTTTCAAAGTGAGCCACAGCATACCCGATTGCCTTGGGATCGTTTTTCATACTCCAGAGGGGAATGTAGTGCATACAGGAGACTTTAAATTCGACCTGACCCCTGCGAATGATGAACAATCAGAAATCCATAAAATGGCGAAGATCGGGACAGAAGGCGTTTTGGCACTGCTTTCTGAGAGCACAAATGCAGAACGTACAGGATTGACGCCTTCTGAACGGATGGTCGCCGGTCATCTGGAAGAGGCGTTCATGAAAGCGGATGGAAAAATCTTTGTTTCAACTTTCGCTTCAAACGTGAACAGGGTACAGCAGGTTGTCGAAGCGGCAATTAAGACAGACAGGAAGCTTGCTTTGCTAGGCAGGAGCATGGTGAATGTTGTGGATGTCGCGATCGAAAGAGGATACTTGAATGTCCCTGAAGGAATGCTGATTCAGCCACAAGTTGTCGACCAGTTAGACCCGGGCAAGGTGGCCATTCTTTGTACAGGCAGCCAGGGAGAACCGATGGCGGCACTGTCCCGGCTCTCCACAGGAAATTACCGTGATGTCAACATATACCCAGGTGATACGGTCATCATGGCGGCATCACCGATACCAGGGAATGAAAAAGATGTATCCAAGATCATCGATAATTTATTCAAGCTCGGTGCGAAAGTCATTTACGGCTCAGGCAGTACAACGGGCATGCATGTTTCGGGGCACGGCTACCAGGAAGACCTCAAGCTGATGCTGACATTGATGAAACCGAAATATTTCATCCCGATTCATGGGGAATACCGGATGCTTCACCATCACCGTTTGTTGGCAGAATCGGTGGGAGTGGAAAGAGGGCATACATTCATTATCAAAAATGGGGATATCGTTGATATCGAAAATGGCGAAGCACGCCAGACTCGGAATATCCCGGCTGGTGATACCTATATGGATGGTGTCAGTGTCGGGGATGTTGGCGAAATCGTGCTCAGGGACCGCAAGCAGCTTTCTGAGGATGGCATGCTGGTGATTGTCCTGACTTTGAGCAAGGCAGAACGGAAAATCATTTCAGGTCCCGATACCATTTCGCGAGGCTTTGTGTTTGTGAAAAACTCGGAGGACCTGATGCGTGATGTAAATAATATCGTCACGAAAACCGTAACTGAACTGCAAGAGGATAATGTTCACCGCTGGAATGTCATCAAGCAGGGAATCAAAAAAGCGGTCGGCCAGCATATTTTCCAGCAGACCAGAAGGAAGCCGATGATTCTCCCGATTATCATTGAAATCTAACCAGGTACTGACCAAGTATCTGGTTTTTTTGTTGACATGACACTATATGGTGTTATAAAATTAGAAGCGACACAAAAAGGTGTTATAAATATATTGGAGGTCAAACCATGACAATACAACCTGATATTCGTAAAACAATCCTATTGAATGCATCAATTGAAAAAGTGTGGAAAGCAGTTGCCACATCGGAAGGAATGGCAGCGTGGTGGATGCCGAATACGTTCGAACCGGAACTTGGCAGGGAGTTCACTCTTCACGCAGGGCCATTTGGTGATTCGCCATGCAAGGTGACAGAATTGGATCCCCCGAATCGACTTGGCTTTGACTGGGGAAAAGACTGGCATCTTGCCTTTGAATTAAAGGATCTTGATGGCAAGACAGAATTCACACTGATTCACTCCGGCTGGGATCCAGAAAAGGTTACTGAATTTGGCCAGCCACATACAATTGTTCAGGGTATTATGGATAACGGCTGGGATAAAATCGTCAAAGAAGCACTTCCTTCTTATATCGAGGGTTAACATGCCAGCTTCTCAAGCGAGACATGATGTGTTCCAGGCTGTCGCGGATCCGACTCGCCGAAAAATATTAAAGCTGCTTGCCGAAAAGGAGATGCCGATCGCCTCCATAACGGAAAGATTCCCGATAACCAGGACGGCCGTCAATAAGCATTTATTTGTGTTATCAGAAGCGGGGCTCGTCACAAGCAGGAAAATTGGACGGGAAACACGTTACGAATTGCAGCCAGAACCGCTCCGAGAATTGCAGGAATGGCTCTCCTTCTTCGAGATTTATTGGGATAACAAATTATCGGCACTGAAAAACTTTGTGGAATCTGATGAAGAATAGGAGGCATTTTCATGGAAAAAGCAACCCCGTTTTTAATGTTCGAAGGTAATGCAGAGGAAGCAATGAAATACTACACTTCGCTCATTGAAGATTCGGAAATCACCTCCATTTCAAGATATGGAGCAGATGGGCCAGGAAAGAAAGGTAGCGTCATTCAGGCGACCTTTACATTAAAAGGGCAGGAATTCATGTGCATCGACAGCAATATCCATCATGAATTCACCTTTACTCCCTCTTTTTCAATCTTCCTTACCTGCAGTTCGGAAGCTGAAATTGATCACTTGTTTGAAAAACTGTCTGAAGAGGGTTCAGTATTAATGCCTTTAGGGGATTATTCCTTCAGCAAAAAATTCGCCTGGACAGTCGACAAGTTTGGCGTCTCCTGGCAATTGAATCTGCCTAATTAGTCCTTGAGAGCATGGAGAATCCTCCATGCTTTTTACATTCCTGCTTAACAAATGCTGTGATAAAGTCTACACTAATAATTATTGATAAATGCATCTGCCAGGAGGGAAGCAGGCCATGGAAATCAAACTGAATCAAAAACTCATCAAGGATTTATGCGGAACTGTTTCCTTCAAACGCGGGGATGCATTTTACCGTGCAGGTAAAGTGAAGTTTACTGATTACAGTACCGATCATGCAGAAGCAATCGTGACAGGTGCAGATGACTTCCATGTCACTGTCACGAACACCGGGAATGGACGTTTCCAGACTCAGTGCACATGCCCGAAGCTTGCATCTGTCAAACAAGAGTGCCAGCATGTGGCGTCTGTCCTGATTGCGATTATTGATGAACAAAAGCGGGGAAGTACAAACAGGATAACACAAACGAAAAATGATCTGGCTGATGGAGTGCTGGCCATCTTCACTGAAGAGCCGAGAAGGACAAGCGGCCATCAGCTGCATTTTGAAACGCGGAAGGTATTGAATACTCAGTTCATAATCAAGCCATTTGAAGGCAGCAGCCAGGAGAACTTGTTCGGTGTTTCCATCAGCCTGGGGCCTGTCAAAGTTAATGATCTGGCTGGTTTTTTACTGAGTATAGCGAAACGAGAGCCAGCAACAATTTCTCCTCTGTTCCAATACGATCCACAGCTCCATTGCTTTCAAAATGAAACCGATTCTGTCATTATGCTGCTGACTCAAATTGTGCTGGATGCAGATTTGGCCATCAATGAAGTGGACGATCCTTCCATTGTGGTCATTCCGCCATCTTTTTGGCAGCACATTCTGCAGCTGCTTAGGAAGGTGCCGGATTCAAAACTGGAAAGTGGCGGCGAGCTTACAGAATTCAATGTTACCAATGAAAAGCTTTCCCTGAAGTTTAATTTTGAAAAAAATATAGGGAATGACTATTCTTTAAGTATAGTCGGCATCCATGAATTGACTGTTTTTGATAAATATAACGTGGTTCTGTCCAATACCCACTTAGTGGAGCTTAGCCAGGAGGATTTCAGCCGATTGTTTGAACTGAAAAATATCCTGGAGACATCAAAGACAGACAGCATTCCAATTTTACAGGATCAAATGGGATTCTTCGTCGAAAAAGTCGTTCCCGGTCTGCGCCGTATTGGCGAGGTGCAAATCGATGGTGACATGGCAAAGCAATTCCTGACAGATCCCCTGGTGGCGAAGCTTTACCTTGACCGGGTCAATAACCGGTTGTTGGCGGGACTGGAATTCCAGTATGGCAACATTGTATTCAACCCGCTCGAGGACAGGGAACCCCGGGTTAATACGTTGTTGATTCGGGATGTTGAAAAAGAAGATGTGATCATTGATATACTGGACGAAAGTTCTTTCGCCAAGACGGATGGCGGTTATTTCTTGCATAATGAAGAACTCGAATATGAATTCCTGTATCATGTATTGCCGAAACTCCAGAAATTCGTACAGGTCTATGCTACGACTTCGGTCAGGAACAGGATATTCAGGGAGCCGGCAAGGCCGCAAATCCGTGTGAAGGTAAAAAAAGAACGGACTAACTGGCTTGAATTCAAGTTTGAAATGGATGGAATAGCCGAAAAGCAAATCCGCGAGGTTCTGGAAGCACTTGAAGAGAAACAGAAATATTTCCGATTGCGCAATGGGATGCTGATGTCGCTTGAAACACGAGAATGGGAAGAAATCCAGCGTTTCTTAAAAGCAGGGCCAGTTCAGGCAGATGACCTGGAAAAAGGGTTGAACATGCCAATCATACGGGGAATGCAGATGTTGGATTCATTCGATGATCAATCTGTCATTCTAGCAGAAGAATCCTTCAGGCAATTTTTACAGGAAATCACCCTCCCTTCAGAAGCTAAATTCATGATTCCTGAAAGACTGGAACCTGTTTTGCGTGAATACCAAAAGCAGGGCTATCAATGGCTGAAAACAATCGCAAGCTATGGCTTCGGAGGCATCCTTGCTGATGACATGGGACTGGGAAAAACGCTTCAAAGCATCACTTATATAGCATCGGAACTCGCAGATGCGAGGGATAAGAAACAGCCGATTCTGATTGTTTGTCCTTCATCGCTGGTCTATAACTGGCTAAGTGAATTTTTGAAATTCACACCGGAAATAGAGGCAGTGATCATCGACGGAAATAAAAACGAACGGGGCAGACTATTAACGGATGTTTCGGAAATGGATGTCGTCATCACTTCTTACATGTTGTTAAGACAAGACATCCACTTATATGAAAAAATAAAATTCCATACGGTCTTTTTCGATGAAGCACAAGCCTTCAAGAATCCGCTGACACAAACGGCAAAGGCGGTTATGAATATCCAGGCAGAGCACCGATTTGCCTTGACTGGAACGCCGATTGAAAACTCAACAGAAGAATTATGGTCCATTTTCAGGGTCGTATTCCCGGAGTTGTTCCAGGGATTAAAGGAATACAGCCATCTGACAAGCAAAACCATCGCACGCAGAATCCGCCCTTTCTTGTTGCGGAGAGTGAAAGAGGATGTACTTGGAGAGCTGCCTGAAAAAATCGAATCCATCGATCGAGTGGAATTGCTTCCTGAACAAAAGAAGCTCTACGCAGCATATTTGGCCAAACTTCGTCATCAAACCTTTAAGCAGCTTGATAAGAACACAATCAGAAAAAATCGCATCAAAATCCTCGCCGGACTGACAAGGCTCAGGCAAATTTGCTGTCACCCCGCCCTGTTTGTCGATGGCTACAAGGGAAGCTCTGCAAAGTTTGAGCAATTGAAGAAAATAATCGAGGAATCCAGGTATGCCGGCAGAAGGGTACTGATCTTCTCGCAGTATACAAAGATGCTGAGTTTGATTGCGAGGGAGTTAGCATATCAGGGCATTCCCTACTTTTACCTGGATGGACAGACGCCATCGGAAGACAGGGTTGAAACATGCGAAAAGTTCAATGCCGGAGAGCGGGACTTCTTCCTGATTTCATTGAAAGCAGGCGGGACAGGCTTGAATCTCACTGGAGCCGATACTGTCATCCTCTATGATTTATGGTGGAATCCAGCGGTTGAAGAGCAGGCTGCCGACCGGGCACACCGTATGGGCCAGAAAAATAAAGTTCAGGTCATCAAATTAATCTCAAAAGGGACGATTGAAGAAAAAATGAATGAGCTGCAGGAGAAAAAGCGAAATATGATTGAAGAAATCATTGAAGAAAAATCCTCAGCGGCCCTGACAGAGGAAGATATCCGCGAAATCCTTATGCTGTAGATTCATTGGAGTGTTAAAGTTTTAACAAAGTTGGCCGTTAATTCTTCAGATATTGAGGGAACTATAATGTTCTTTAGTTGAAACAGCTAGTACATTAACGATAATAAAACCCCTTTGTGAAAAACAAAGGGGCTTTCTGTATGCTTTATTTTGTTTCACTATCCAGGTAAGACCTGAGTGTCTGCTGCAATGTTCCTCTGGTATCTGCCTTTTGATCAAAGTTGATTCCAGAATGGATCATTTTCCTTACAAGCTCAGGGCGCATCCCGGTTATGACAGCCTTAGAGCCCATCATGGCAACACCATTCAATACTTTTTGGAAATGGTCGATAACGTTCATTTCCATATCCGCAATCCCGGATAGGTCCATGATTAGGGTTTGGACTTTCAATCTGGAAATATCCATCAGTACTTTTTCTTCGATAATCTGCATTCTGTAATCATCAATCATCCCGATTAGAGGAAGCACTGCAACAGTAGCGCTGACAGGGATTATAGGGACGGAAAGATGTTCAACCAGTTTTCGCTGTGAATTCAGCAGTTCATCCTTGTACTTAGTATAAGTTAAGAAGAAGGTATTCAAGAATTGGTCTACCTGGTCATTGATCTTTTTCTCCAGCTGGAAAAAATCCTCGCGATTTGTAACATTATTATGCAATTCATCATATTGGTTCAGAAATTGCCATAATGTCCGGCGGATGGCCTGAATCCATTCTAGTTTGAAGGCAACAGTCAAAGAATGTTCTGCCCAGGCGATTCCTTCTTGTTCAGCAAAAGCGATCAGCTCTTCTTCTTGCTGTTCAACTATGTAAACAATCAATTTTTCAGCGTTCTTCAACAGGTCAATATTCCCTTTTTGAAGGATCTCATGAATTTTACTGGCAACATTCACTGCTTCTGATAACAATTTCTCTTCAAATTGGTCTCTATTTGTTTTAATGAAATCTGTAATATCTTTTTGGTTAAAAGTGGATTCCATTTCTATGTACACTCCTCGAATATAAACTTTAGTGTAATTAACAACACGGAGATAGGTAAAACTACTCCCTTTTACAAACTGTAACAAAACGGTGGGGCGAATTCAAATAATTAACAGCATGTATCCTATAATTAAAGGATAAATCTTAGAAAAAAAGAAGTATAGTAAAAAGTATTTTTTAGAGGGGGGAAATCAATGGGCTGGTTGGTTATTGTCATTATTGCTTATTTGCCGATTATTTACCGAATCCATCGGCGGCTAGATTTTTTGGAAAAAGAAGTTGAACGGTTGAGTCAAGACCACGACAGTCGGAGAACTGAATAGGAATTGCCTGTTTGCAGACAGCTTACGTTAATCATAAAGTTATTATGTAAAGTGCTTTCGAAAGGGAGTAATTAGTAAATGAAACAAGAACAAGAAATGGTAAGCCTGTTGCTTGATTGGGCACAGCGAAATGATCATATCCGCACAGTTCTTCTGACCAGTTCCCGGGCCAACCCGTACGCTTTCACTGACCTTTTTACAGACTATGATTTCGAAATTTTCGTAGATGATTTAGATGTCTTTATGAGTGACGATGGCTGGCTTGATCAATTTGGAGTGCTAATCAAGAAAGTGGTTTTGCAGGATGGGAATTGGCGTACGCGCCTAGTCCTTTACGAGGATGGAACAAAAATTGATTTTCAGATTTCAACCAATGATTTCATAAAAAGCCTTGCTGAGCTTACTGAGCTGCCGGCAAAATATGATAATGGCTATAAAGTCCTGTTAGATAAGGACGGTTTAACAAAGGGAATTCCTGCTCCATCCTATAAGGCGTATTTCACCAGGAAGCCTTCTGAAGAAATATATACTGAGATCATCAATAGTTTTTGGGGTGATACGGCATACGTAGCGAACAGCCTCTGGCGTGATGAATTGTACTTTGCAAAATACATGCTCGACAATGTGATCCGATTCAATTACCTTCAGCCAGCGATTGAATGGTATCTTGGGGTAAAGCATGATTGGTCCATTAATCCCAATAAGTTCGGGCGCTGGTTCAAACGTTACCTGGACCCCGGAACATGGTCGGAATTGGAGGGGACTTATGCAGGAGCAGGGATTGAGGAAAACTGGGAAGCCCTTTTCCGGACTGCAGACCTGTTCAGCCGTATGGCCAAGGAAGTTGGGGAGAGTTTGGGTTATCAGTATCCCATGGAATATGAGCAGAAAATGAGGGCGTATTTGTTAAAAGTCAGGAATCTGCCAGCAGAGGCGGAAAGATTCGAATAATAGATTGTAAAAGCTGCCATGAAAATTCATGGCAGCTTTTCGTTCAATCTACATCCACATAGACTTGGTCTTCTTTGCCTGTTTTCACAGAGATGAATTTTTCTTCATCTACGTCTTCCTCATCAGGGGCCATGTAGACTAATTCAAAATTACCAGATAAAGCCGAGTAGATAATAAGATTTTGGGTATTATCTTTATTCTTTATCTCAGCTGGAAGGTCGACTTGATTCAATTGTTCAAAAGTAGGTACATAGCGATTGTGATTGAAGCTTTCAAGTTCGCCATTCCTGGCATTAATATGCATTATGGTTTCGGTTTCCAAGGGTGTATATAACATAAAATCTTGAACTTTAGGGACAGCTTTAAAGCTGTATACTTTATGCCTTGAGTCCTCGGAAAAATAATTATAGTTGAAACCTAAAGTAGTAAGCTCAAAATTGATCGTTTTTCCATATATTTTTTCTAAATACATCCTGGCTTTTTTTTCGACTTCACTTTTATCCATTACCGGTCCGTCAGTTAAAGGTCCGGTATCACCGAAGTACTGGGTTATCTGGCCTGTGATCGCGTCAATTTCTCCGCCATAACCATTTCCAATTTCAAAACGATATACAAACAAGTCATTAACCGGGCTTTCCTTTTTTAACTTGATTTTATCTTTATCAAAATCCAGTGCCTCCGCAATTCGATTTTTTAACTTCGACTCGTTCATAGGCTTGATTTGATCAGGCATTTTATGAAAGCGGGTATAACTGTAGGTTAGTAAATTTACATTTTCATAAAACTTATCCAACTCTTTTACATTTAAGATGTGGAGGTACGAGCTGTAGGCATGATGGGTTTTCCTATATTCATTCTCAGCAATTTCTTCCTGTTCGGCAAAATATTCTTTAAGTGCCTGGAATGCTGCTTCATCTGTTTTAGACCATCTTCCCTGGTTGTAACGGGTTTTCAAAACTTCCAGCATATCGTTTAATCTTTGTGAATTCAGAATGAGGGAGAATTCTGTTGCATTTGTTTTGTACTCCTCGAAGAAATTCAAATGATCTCTAAGTTCATTATTATATTCAAACAATCGATCCATTTCATAACCAGAGTTGATCTGTTCTTCGTTTTTCACTGCATCAATCAATCTGTCCATTTGCCCTATTGCATCATAATAACCATCTGTAGCCCTGAACAATTGTTCACGCTCATTTATGTAATCCGTGAATAGCATTGAAAAAAGTATTCCTGCAAGTACAACAGAAATTAGCCTTACGCGATTCAGTTTCATTTTTAAAATGATTTTTTCATCAAGGGATTTAGATACGGAAGCGTCTTCCATGTCATTTATTTGGACTGTTTTTTCACCGGTTGAATAAAATACCCTGCATGTTTCACATTCCTTCAGATGTTCCTCTACTGCTTTTTTTACAGAGGGACTAAGATCATTTTCAATATATAAAGGATATAGATCCTGGACTACTTCATGTTCCAATCTCATTCTCCACCCTCCAGATTCCTGTAAATTTCCTTGAATTTCTTTCTGGCACGGTACAAGCCAACCTTTACCTGGCCGATTGTTTCGTTGGTTATAAGTGCAACTTCTTCGTACGAAAGACCGTTGGCATCTCGTAAAATGATATAAGTCCGGTAATTCTCAGGCAATTGCAGCAACGTCAGCTCGATCTGTTTTTGATCATCTGAACGTTTGTATTGGTCTGGCTGTTTAGACCATTGCTCGTCAATCAAATCCGACTGAAACTCGACTTTGTTTTGTTTCTTCTTGCTGAAATTGATATAAGTGTTTCGTGCTATTTTAAGAAGCCAGGTTTTCAATGAGGACTCACCACGAAAGCTGGACAATGACTGGAATGCTTTCAAAAATGTATCCTGGGTAAGATCTTCGGCAATATGCTGATTCAAAGTTGACCGGTATAGGTACAAGAAAATCGCATTCTTGTAGGTTTCATATAATTCAATCCTCGGATCCGACATTCCATCCCCCTCTCTCTGGAAGCATAGACACTTGAAATTGGTAAAAGTTACACCTTATTTTAGAAAAAAATCCACAAAGAAGGTTGTGAATCTTTCAACTAATGGTAAAATTAGCTAAAATATCAATATGATTATCATCGGTTTAGTTTTATATTTTTATAGATGTGAAGGAGTAAATTAAGGATGTTAACTTTAAAGCCAATTACAAAGGACAACTGGGAGGACGCAATTGAGTTAAAAGTGAAGGAAGACCAAAAACACTTTATGGCCTTAAATTTGTATTCAATTGCTGAAGTCCAGTTCCTTGACCAGTTTCAAGCATGCGGAATTTATGATGGTCAGCAGATGGTAGGCTTTGCGATGTACGGCATTGACCCAGATGATAATAATTATTGGATCTATCGGCTGATGGTCGATGAGACGCATCAGGGTAAAGGGTTTGGAACTGAAGCAGTAAAGTTGATCGTTGCCGAGATCATAAGGATAAACACTGCTGGAATTCCGCTCATCATGATTGGCTACAACCAGGAAAACGCAGGTGCAAGAGCAACATATATGAAAGCCGGATTTGTCGAGACAGAAATCGCTCCATGGGGAGAACAGCTGGCAGCCTTTAGACTGAACGAAGCTGTTCAATGACGGACGAAATAGAGAGAAAAATGTCCGTTATCGAGACTATGACGGACAAAAATTAGAGAAGAGAGAACAAAAGTGTTCGTCATCGAGGCTATGACGGATAAAAATGAGAGAAAAGAAGAGAAAAGTGTCCATCATCGAGGCTATGATGGACAAAAATGAGAGAAAAGAAAAGAAAAATGTCCGTTATCGAGACTATGACGGACAAAAATTAGAGAAGAGAGAACAAAAGTGTTCGTCATCGAGGCTATGATGGACAAAAATGAGAGAAAAGAAGAGAAAAGTGTCCGTCATCGGGGTTTGACGGACAAAAAGGAGAGAATAGAAGGCAAAAAGTGTCCGTCATTAGGGTTAGGATGGACAAAAACACGATAACAACAGACAAAAGTGTCCGTCATAATCAATAAAACCTTCAATTGAAACAAATGGGGAGTGTTTTTTATGAATCTGGAGGAGTTGTTAATTGCTTTAAATATGGAGTTCGATGTGGAGTCATTTGGCAAGGATCCGGGTTTCAGCAGGTTCATTCCAGCTGCCTATGAATCTACGGGATTTGAGTGGCAGGAAGTTTTTGGGAAGAGGTACACAGAGCTTTTCAACGGGTTAATGATTAAAGGGGCGCCTGAAGTGAGCAGGGTATTCCTGGCTGTGTTTCCAACAGATGAAGTGCTTGAGTATTTTATCAATACCAGTAAAGAAGGAGACCTGCTGTTCATGCACCACCCGCTTCTGATGGAATGTGGTGATCCCAATGGGAAGTGGGGGCGCGGATTTGTACCAATAAGAAAAGAATTCTTAAATAGATTGATCGATAAAAAGCTGTCCGTTTACACAGTACATGAACCATTGGATTTTCACCGGGAATTGGGAACTAGTATAGCAATTCAGCAATCCCTTGAGGGGAGGAAAATCGATGGTTTTTTACCAGGGGATAATGGTGAGGATCTGGTGTTTATTTGCGAAATAGACGAAATAAGCACCGATAATCTTGTTACGAAACTTGAGAAGATTTTCGAAATCCCATATGTCGATTTTGAAGGCAAGAAACATGACCGAATTACAAAAGTAGCGATTATTGCAGGATGCGGTGACAAGGTGGACTGGATGAGGGAAGCCGAAATGAGAGGAGCTCAGGCATATATCACAGGTGAAATCCATTGCCATATTGATAATGATTATGGAAAGAAGAAATATCAGCAGATGATGGATTATGTATCTGAATCCAACATGTCGCTGATTGGCGTTTCTCATTCGGCTTCTGAATACTTGGTAAAGAAAACGTTAATTAGAAACTGGTTTCACGAAAAACTCAAAATGGAGACTATCATGATTCCTCAGGGAAAATGGTGGCTGTAAAAAGGAGCAGAAAATAATATGAAATACTGGCTTGCGTCAATCGTTCTAATTGTTATTTCTGTATTGTTTTTACAACAAGGGATGGACTTATGGAAGCTAGGGACTGATGTTGATGGAGATGGAATCGGTATTCATTTCTTGGGCTTCGAAATCAATGACAGCGTACAGGAAGCAAATATTCCTTCTTATGCTACAGGTTTTTTTATAGCAGCCGGGTTATCATTTGTGTTGATGTTAGTTGTAGTCAGCAGGAAAATTTTTAAAATGTCTAGGGCGGGTTAGGATTTTGGGGGTTAAGTGTAATGGAAGAAAAAGTTCAGCTGATCAAGCCAACAAAAGATTTGGAAAATGAATACCTTGAGTTTTACCACGAGTGGAAAGAAAGCGGAGAAGATATGATTCCCTGGGTAATTGCAAAGGACCCAGCGGATTTTGCCGGCATGGTTCAATTCTTGCTGGATAATGAAAAAGGGGTCAACATTCCAAAAGGCTGGGTTAAAGACTCAACTTACTGGCTTGTAAACAATAACAAAAAAATATTGGGTGTAGTCAATATCAGGCATGGGCTTACTGAAAAACTATTCAACATTGGCGGGCATATAGGCTATGGAATCCGCCCGAGTGAGAGGCATAAAGGCTATGCGACAAAAATCCTTGCTTATTCACTGGTAAAAACGAAGGAATTTGGAATCGATAAGGTCCTTGTCGTTTGTGATGCTGACAATATAGGATCCGCCAAAACAATAATCAATAATGGCGGAGTCGAGGATGTCAGCTTTACGGAGGAAGATGGCAATGTAGTGAGACGGTTTTGGATTGAAAATAAATCAAGTTGATACCGTAAAAATCACTTTGCATGTAATAGGCTAAGAGCTGTTACTCTTTCAGGAACATGATCTCCTTGGATTATGGCTGCCTTATTTACTGGCTTCCTTCTATTTTCAACTTGATATTTAGGATTTGCATTGACTAAACAGCATGGCGTTAGCTGGTTTCTGGTTTGTTCCCGAATTTACCGAATGAAAAGATCCTCGTCACAACACTTATCATTGTACCAAGAAAGGCACTTCCAACAATATCGGATGGATAATGGTGTCCGACCCAGATTCTAGAAAAACCTGTTAGTGCCGACATCCACATCATGATTGTCCCCAGTGTCCGGTGGAACATCAGGACAGTGGTAGAGGCGGTGAAAGCGAGCATTGTATGCTTGCTGGGAAAGGAAGAATCCATTTTTGACGGAATAAGAATCCCGACGCGCCGTTTTATGAATGGTCGCGGTTTGAAATAAAATAAATGGATGAAAAATTGGGCAGCCAAGCTGATGGTCACTGAAAGGCCTGTTTCAATAGCGATTTTTTTATTGAATCGGTTCTTGAACAGCATTACTAATATGATGAAAAGATAAACATAACGTACACGATTCGAAATAAGGATCATGAGTTGATCCACTGGTGTGAAACGGCCGGAAAGTCTGTTGATCAGCCGAAAAAGTTTAAGGTCCATCATGGAGCTCCTTAATGTTTTAGTCTTACTTTTCCCTCGCTGACGGCAAAAATGTATGGAAAAAGGAGAGGATATTCAATGGAACCAAAGGTAGTCAATAAAGAAACGTTTAAAGCTGTAGGTGTAAAATGGATTGGCACTTATGAACAGGCAGCCAGGGGAGAAATTAAGGTCTTCCATCATGAATTCCTAAAAAGAAGGAATGAGATTAAACATGCTGTGGAGCCTGATAACATTTTCGGGCTATCTTACCACAACACAAAAGATGGCTTTACATATTATCTTGCTCTTGAAGTGGAGGATGCGCAGTCTATACCTGAAGATATGGAGCTTATTACGGTTCCCGCGTATACATTTGCCAGCTTAGATTATAAGGGATCAGCAGTGCATGAAGCATATACAAGATTGTACACTTGGGTGAAACAAAATGAATATACGTTAAAACAGAGTGATTTGGAGCATCTGGAAGAGTATCCGGGAAGCTTTGATCCTTTAACAGGTGTACCTGAACTGAAGATTCATATTCCAATTATGATGTAGCTGGAATTTAAAAGGAGTTTTTATAAGAGGGGAATGTTTGAGGAATGTAAGGGATGGCTTAAAATTTCCCAAGTTCATTTTTATCAAAAAAAAACAAGCACTCTGGAAGCTGCTTGACCAGTGGCGTTAGCAAACTTCTTTCTCTCAGGCCGAGGTATTGGTTTTTTCATTGCCAATATCCTCCCCGCCATTGTTACCGCTGCTTATTCGGAATAATTCCAGTCCTCTGAGTAAGGCATCCCCTCCGAATCCAGCCATTATCGACATTAAAAATACCCTGAGCATCGAGTCAGCCTCGGATGAGACTACCAACAATGCTGCTGCTAAAGATCCTGTCAGGATTTCTTCAAGAAAACCGAGGTAGATAAATTTCTTTGTTTTTCTAGGCATGATAATCTTGCCACGTTTTCTCACATGTGCTGTCAGTCCAACAAATCCACCAATGACCATTGCGAAAATCATGTTTTCTAACAAATTGATCACTCTCCCAAAGTCCAGATTTTTGTTGGTCTTCCTTTGGTAACTCTGGATGTATTACTATTATACAAGTAGTAATGGTGGAAAAGCATGCGTAAATTTATCGAATTTTCAGTATATTTAAATGGTAAATAATATGTGTAACTTTTTGGAAGATAATGTTTTATTGTCTAATTTTGAAAAGTTACAGGCCTTAAGTCATAAAGAACGGGATTTGACATCGGTGTGAAATGAAAAAAATATTATTTATTAAGAAGGAGGACAAAAATGTTTATTCTGAATGTTGAGGGTACGATCCAGAGAGGTGGGAGATGGCTCATTATTGAGAGGAGTACGAAGGAAGATCATGCTGGAGGGCAATTATCGCTTGTTGGCGGGAAGGTAGAAAACGAAGGGTTCTCTAAAGATTTGCTCGAGCGGACTTTGAAGAGGGAGCTGTTTGAAGAAGTTGGGATCGAAGTTAGTGCCAATATGAATTATTTGCGAAGCAGTTCGTTTGTACTGCCTGACGGGAGAGAAGTTCTCGACATCGTGTTTCATTGTGTAATCGAAAGGGGAGAACCGTTTGCAAAAAGTCCGGATGAAGTGGAGGCCGTATATTGGATGTCTGCAGAAGAAATTTATGCACATCCAAACGCACCAATCTGGTTAAAGGAAAGCATTGAGAAAGCCGAACGTTATGTTCATTCTTCGACAATGATGGCCACCGATTAAGGTGGTTATTTTTTTGCCTAAAAAAGGAAATGCGAGGTCGGCTATCGAATATGTTAAGGAATTTCTTCGGTGAATTGAGGAGTTGGCAAATTGAATATCTTAGAAAAGTTAGTCAGTGAATTCATGTTGATGATTAATCATAAACACCGATTGATCATTGGCATTGACGGGCTTAGCCGGTCGGGGAAAACGACCATTGTAAAGAAGTTAGCTGCATTGCTGGAAGAATCCGAAATGAAAAGCCAGATCCTGCATTTGGATGACCATATTGTCGATCGAACGAAAAGATATGGAACGGGCGAAGCGGAATGGAAGGAGTATTATTACCGGCAGTGGGAAGTAGAGAAACTGAGTGAAATATTGTTTGAAAAACTCCATCATGATAATGAACTTTTGCTTCCGTTCTATGATGATCAAATGGATCAACAAGTATATAAAAAGCTGAACTTAATGGGCAAGAACGTTGTTTTGGTCGAAGGGATATTCCTGCAGCGAAAAGAGTGGAAAGAGTATCTGGACTATACCATTTTTATCGACTGCCCCCGCCATATAAGATTTGAGAGGGAAAATGCCCGCACTCGGGAGAATATAGAAAAGTTCGAGAATAGATATTGGAAATCGGAGGATTATTATCTGGAAAAGCTCAGTCCAAAAGTAAAAGCCGATAAAGTCCTAACATGTCATCAATTAATGGAAGGTTCATTTCGCACAGAAGGTGATAGTGAATGAATTGGAAAAGAATATTTGGCTTTGGCAGGGAATCAAAACAAGACATTAATATAGCTAACATTGGGATTTCTGACGAGGTGCTGTCCATCATAAGTAAATTCACCACTGGAAGGTTGAAGCCATTTTATAAAACAGATCTGTATACAGATAAGAAGAGTGTCATAGGAGTCTGTATAGAGGTAAAACAGGATCAAGCGGAACATCTTGTCTTAAAAATGAGGGAGGAAATGCAAGAACTAGGATTTCTTCCTTTTATCTGTGATTCCGAACATAACAAGGTGTGTATCACCCAGGTATCAGACCAGTTTGACATCATTAAAATTCAGCAAACCAATGGAGATAACTATGATATTACTAGCGAAATGGTTATTTCCAAACTCAAGGAGTGGCATCACAGGTATCCATTCACCATCATAGGAGCGGATTTTGACTGGGTGGAAGCCACATTTCAGGTAATTCCTGAGAGCAAAAAATTGAGATCCTTCGCCACCGAAATGTATAAATTCTGTCCAGACATCGTTGAGCAGGGAGCAGGTTCGATCAATGGATTAATGGAAGAATTGGAAGAGTCAAATAAATTATTTTTATGGTGGGACTGATCATCTTTGGAAGGGGATTATTATGGATTCAAGGATTTCTGAGAAGTTCAAACATTTTGCTGTGCATGAATGCATGGGATCGAGTCCTTTATATGAATTTCTTTCTTTGAAAATTGCTGAGGATTGGGAAATGCTTGAACTTGCAAATAAAGCGAAGGATGGCCAGCCGGTGCCAAATTTGCTTTTTGGGGCTGTACATTATCTGCTGATGAAAGGTTATGAGCATCCACTCGCTGAATTCTACCCAAGTTTGACAAACCATCCACGTTCAAGTGATGAAGCTTTTACTGCTTTCGTTGATTTTTGCCGTGAATTTACTGAAGAAATGACTGAGATTATTGAAAGCAAAATCGTTCAGACTAATGAAGTAAGGCGCTGTTCTTACCTTTACCCGGTTTTTAGCCATATTTTTAAAAAGGTCCAAAAACCGTTGGCCTTGATAGAAATCGGGAGTAGTGCGGGTTTGCAGCTTTTCCTTGATCAATATAGCTATTCGTATGGGTCAGGACAAATCTTTGGTAAACCTGATTCGCCGGTTCACTTAATATCTAAAATCAAAGGGCAAAATAATATATTCAGTGAAATGGACATCCCTGAAGTGAAGACCAGGATTGGGATTGACCTGCATATCAACGATGTTAAAAATACGGAGGACTATCTTTGGCTTAAAGCTCTCATCTGGCCTGAACATCATGAAAGGCGGAAACTGTTTGAAAAAGCAGCAAACTTTGTGGCTAACCAGTCTTTGAGATTAATAGAAGGGGATGGCGTCGAACTCCTCAAATCCCTTGATGCCGAAATACCTGATGAGCAGGTGATCTGCGTTTTTCATACTCATGTTGCCAATCAAATGCCTGACACAACAAAGAAGAAACTCTTGGACCAAGTAAAGCAGATTGGTGACCGAAGGGACATCTTTCATATTTACAATAATATGTACGACTCAAGTCTCCACCTGGATTACTATCATGATGGAAAAGAAAGCCTGAAAACAATCGGGGAAACCGAAGGCCATGGACGCTGGTTCAGCCTGAATCTCAGATAGGGTGACTATTACACATACTGTATTTTAGGAGGGCGAAGAGATGGCGGGAACAATATTTTGGCTGCTGGTTGGTGCATCGGGAATTCTTTTGATATTCGGATTGGTCAACAAGTCCTGGAAAGCGCTCATTGGGTGTGGGGTTGCTGTACTTCTGCCATCCCTTTATTTTTTGGGAGCCGAAAACTGGTTACGCGTCTTGGCTTTGGTACCTCTGTTTCCAATTGGGTTAGGAATTTTCTATGCAAAATCCACTAGTTAAAACTAATTGATTTTTGAAGCTATGAAACAATGTCAAAGAAACTTGAAAATAGGGAGACATTCGATGGAATTTCGTTTAGCAACAAAGCAGGATATACAGCAATTAATTAAGATGAGGTGGGATTTTACACTCGAGGATTACCCGGAAATGGGAGAAGGAATAGCGTATCGTTCCTTTGAAAAAGAATGCCAACATTTTCTTAATACTGCATTGGAAAATGGCAGGTGGTTTGTGTGGGTTGCGGAAAAAGAAGGGGAAATCATATCACATATTTATATTGAATTGATCGAAAAGGTTCCTCACCCTGGCAGGATCACAAGACCGTTTGCTTACATGACAAATGTTTATACTGTGCCGGCATATAGAGGGAAGGGTGTGGGCAGTGAATTGTTATCGATTGTTAATTCATGGGTTGAAGAGAATAAATTCGAGTTCATCATTGTTTGGCCAAGTGATAAAAGCATCAACTTCTACGAAAAAAATGGATACACTCATTGCCAGGAGCCAATGGAAAGGCATTTTTAGCCAGTTTTATTTTAAGAATAATCTAATTTATTTGAAACTTTGTGTCCTTTTACGCGTATAGAAGGTATCTGGTAAAAGGAGGAAAGAGTTATGGCGCAATTAACCTTCAAATCCGAGAATACCTCGAATATTATTCTTGTTTCAGCCATCATTCTGATCATCAGCAGTTTATTCATGCCTCTCGTTTTCGTTTATTTTATACAGGATTATCTATACCTGACAAAAGATAAGTGGTTTTATGTGACGCCGCCATCAGCTTATATTCTGTTCATGGTCGGCATGCTTTGGCTTGCTGTCACGCTGCTCCTTTATCTGTTTGTTCAATGGAAATTCGAATGGGGAGGGTTCAAGTGGCTCACTATTCTACTTATGTTGGGAAGCGTACCATTCTTTATGTTCAGTATTTCGAATTATTACTATCTCAATGACAAGGGTTTGCATTTTAATGAGGCGAGTAGTTTCAATGAAGTTGTTTCTTATGGCTGGAAGGATATTAAGGAAGCGAAGGAGATTTTCGTCAAAAACAAAGGGGTAACCGTTTCGGATCATTATCTGTTTACTACTAACAATGGAACTGTGATTGAATTGCCTAATAACAGCAAGGTAACTTATAACAAGCAAAGAATAATGGAAAAGCTGCAAGAATTCAATATTCCGTTGAATAATAATATGGGAGATTTATATGAATAAGCCAATGCTAGAAAGAAGGTACGGTGACCGTGCAGATTGGAAACGGGTTAGCCATAGGGAGTTCCAACAGGAATTTTTTGAAGAGGAAGATTTCCGAGGATATGTAACTTCATTGGAAGTAAAAAAAGTCACCGAACCATTATTTTTTCAATACGAAGATAAAAAGGTTTGCATAGTAAACAATGGCTTTACCTGGATGCAGCATTTTCCTGAAGGAAAACGCCATTCCGTCACAACCATGTTCAATGCCCAGGGAGAGGTTGTTCAGTGGTATATCGACATTTGCCTTCGAAATGGGGTTGAAAACAACCGCCCCTATTGGGATGACCTGTTTCTGGATATTATCATATTGCCTGGTGGGGAAATATTCTATAAAGATCATGATGAACTGGAAGAAGCATTTTCGACAGGAATGATCAATGAGGATTTATATCAAATCGCAATAACCGAGGCCGAGCAAATTAAGAAACAAATAGAAGCAAATGAATTTAAATTGTTTCAATTGACCAGGATCCATAAAGAGTATTTTGACAGGAAGGATTGAGACCTACTCGAGAAAAATTTAAGGGATGATAAACTCTATTATGTTCGTAAAAACATATAGTTACAGCATTAAGCCAGAGCGGGAAAAAGACTACCTTGAGATTCAAGTGAAAGCCGAGCAAATTTATTCACGTTTCACCAATAAACAGACTTTTTACTTACAAAGCAAGGAAGACAGTTCAAAGTGGATGGAGATGCATATCTATCAGGATGAAAAAAGCTATACTGACAGTATTCATGCAGTTGACCAGCAGCCAGAAATCAAGGAAATGTATAAGCATTTTCTCGAAGTCATAACTTCAGAGGAAGAATTAACAGAAGATAGTTATAACATCAGGAATTTAACATGAAATTAAATCAATATGGGGTTATTTAATTAGCAATTAGTGATGACAAATAAGGAGTGTTATATATGTGTGGGATTAGAAACTAAGAATTTTGTCAGGGATATGAATTTACCAAGGGACCGCCATGAAATTTTAAAAAAAGCAACAGCAGACTTAACTAGTGATGAAAATGTAAGAGCCATTTATCTTGGTGGGTCATTGGCAAAAGGAAACTATGATAACTATTCAGATATAGATCTACATATCATTGTTGAGGATGCCAGTCTGGTAGATTTTATTCGATATAAAAGGCAGCGCGCTTTGAATTGGGGAAATGTATTATTTTTTGAAGACAGTCACCCGGATTCACCAGTTGTGGTCGCACACTTTGATTCCTTTGTTAAAGCTGATACTTGGTATAAAACGGCAGGTCAAATACAACCTTCTATCTGGTTAAAAGGCTTGGAGGTTTTATATGACCCGAAAGATATTCTAAAAGATGTTTTCGAGGAATCTTCCAAGATTGCATTTGTGATAGATGCAGAAGCTGTAGATTTTTGGAAAGGTAAGATACTGGCTTTTTACCATGAAACATACCGGGCTGCAATGCGGAAAGAGTGGTACTATGCATTGGCAAATCTGGACAGGGTCAGATGGTTGATTGCTGACGGCTGGTATATGGAAGCCGGAAACCATCTGGATTCTGCATATGGTGTTTGGTCTAAAGTTGAAGGTGAAAGAAGTTTGTTGAACGACCAGCAATTATCGTTGCTGGCCAAATGGAATTGTAAAAGAGAAACGGAAGAAATTTTAGCTGCATTATCGATAATGTATCCAGAAGTAATGAGATTGTATACAGTTCTACATAAAAAGGCAGGACTGGAAGCGGATGAAGAACGTTTCAGGGAAATCATTGAAATGGTGTTATGATTGTTCCTTCACTGATTGATCATCCAATGATAAGCGCTAAAAATCAGGGATAATAATCTAACTCTGCAGTATCTTTGAATAATACGATTGAGGGGATTAAATGAAAAAGCTTGCTATTATAACAATGATGATTCTAATTGTTGTTTTGACTGGCTGCAGTTCGAATTTTCAACCGGAATTAACCAGGGTCGATGTGCAAAAACTAACAAAGGATGGCATGAAAGACGGTGAGGAGAGAATAATTGCCTCAAAAAATGAGCTGCAAACAATTGAGCAATCATTCGATAAAATCAAATGGTCCCCAAAGACGAAGCCTGAAATGGCAAGGAAAGAAGATGTATTGGCGATTTTCTTCATCCAGGAAGAGAAAAATATGCCTGAGAGCTTGGATGAATACCGAATCTGGTTTGAGGGAGAGTCTGCAACCATAATCAGCAACAAGGAAAATGAAGGGTATGGAAGATTAACCGATAAAACTGAAGTTCGTGACCTAAGATCAGCCTTGCTGCTAGGTGAATAATTAGTGCCATACAAAAGAAAAAGTGCCAATACGGGCACTTTTTTCAGCTTACTGCACTAAATGCCGGAGGATATTCTATTTTTCCTTCTAAACCATTCAATGAGCCCTGCTCAAGCTCAATTGCCATGAACACTTCGTCTGGTACTGGAAAGGGAGCTTGGATACCGAAGTTTTTCGAGGGCTGAAACCCGAATTTGGGGTAAAAATTCTTATGGCCGAGTACGAATACATGTTGATATCCTAAAGACTTGCATTTTTTCAGGCCTTCCGTGACGAGTGCTGAACCGATTCCGCTATTTTGATATTCTGGATTCACGGCCATGGGAGCGAGACCGATGGTTGGAATCATTCCTTGATTTGTAACAAGACTGATGATGCTAAAAAGAATGTGCCCGATGATTTTTCCATTCTCGTCAACAGCTACCAGGCTTAAGTCAGGAATGAAATGTTCAGAATCCCTGATCAGGTCAACCAAACGGGCTTCATTTTCACCCTTTTCAAAAGCCACTTGATTTAGAACCCTGATACCATGGATATCGTGCATTTCTTCCGGGCGAATAATATAATCAACGCTATTCATATTTCTTATACTCCCTCCATACCATATTTGAAGTTTTGGATTTGGAATCAGAAAATCCCCTGTAATAACGCTTTTCACTTTCACCTGATATTGAGTCGATATCATTTAGAAACATAACTAGAAACTCTCTGTCTTTGTTGATTTCCTCTTCTGTTTGAGTGTAGTCCCTGCCATTTTTAACACTGATCGCTAAGTCTGTATAACGGTCTGCTAGTTGATCCCACATTGTCCCTAACATTGAGATCTTTCCATTCATCATATGGTACTGTCTGCTCAGATTAGACAGTTCACCTAGATGACTGGCAAACGTGAATTCGCCATCTTCTTCATTCAGGATCTTTATCCATATAGTCGGATCGGCATCGTTTTCCAGCAGAAAGATAGAATCCCGTACAGTACGCTGGAATTCAAGTCCTGCTTCCTTTTCCATGTCGGAAATTTTGTTATATTGATAGATATTGAGTAAAATCAATGCTGCGAGAACGAATATAATAAGGTATTTAGACTTTTTCGCCTTCATAAATTTACTCCTTTGGTTAAAGTCTGAATTAATAATAGCAGAAAATTCCAAAAGAGTAATCAGAATTTTTACCAGAATGAATTCTTTCACTTCCAGCACTTTTTTCTGTTATGATTAAAGCTGGCTTTTGGCCAGAATCAATTTTCAAGGAGAACCTGAATGACAAAAAATCTTCCATTTACCATCACTAAAAATGATACATTCTTTGATTTATTAGGAGATTACATTGGTGATGTTTTTTATGATATTTTGCCTGAAAAGGGCTATGAATTGCGCGATGAACAGATATATATGGCTTTCCAGGTGGAACAGGCCTTTAAGAACAAAGGGATTGTGTTTGCGGAAGCAGGTGTGGGGACAGGAAAAACCTTCGTTTACCTGATCTACGCAATCCTCTACGCTCGTTATATGGGGAAGCCTGCGATTGTATCCTGTTCAGATGAAACGCTGATCGAACAGCTTGTCAAAGAGGGCGGAGATATTGAGAAACTAGAGCAGGCATTGGGACTCAAAGTGGACGTCCGGCTGGCGAAAGCAAGGGAGCAATATGTATGTGTCAAGAAGCTTGATGAGCTTTCCAACACTTCTGACGACATTGAAATCCTTGATGTCCATGACCAGCTGCCTGATTTTATTTTTGATGAAGGCATTTCCATGAATTCGTTCAGCCGCTATGGTGATCGAAAGGAATATCCTTGGGTCACCAATGAAAAATGGTCCCAGATGGCGTGGGATCCGCTCCAGCAATGCTCAACATGCAGCTGGCGCCATCGCTGCGGACAAACATTGAATCGTGATTACTATCGACATGCCGGAGACTTGATTATTTGCTCGCATGATTTTTACATGGAGCATGTCTGGACGAAAGAATCTCGCAAAAGAGAGGGCCAGATGCCATTGCTGCCAGAAGCAAGCACCGTCATTTTTGATGAAGGCCATTTGCTTGAATTCGCAGCGCAAAAAGGCTTGACATACAGATTTAATTCGCAAACGCTGACGACTGTGTTAACAGGTTATATGCATCAGGATGTCAGGGAGGAATCTCTCTATTTAATCGAGGATATTATAGAACTGCATGATTCATGGTTCGACCTGCTGGTTGAAAACTCAACTGCTGTTGAGGGTTCGAATCGAAAAGAAGTTGCGAAGCATCCTGCCATCAGGAAGACAGCTGAAACTTTGGAAAAGAAGGTCAGCGAATTAATGGACCAGCTTGTTTTTGACGCAGAAATGTTCTTGATTGATGAATACCATTTAAAAATCATGGAAGAGTACCTCGAGTTTTTTGCGTATGGTCTAGCGATCTTCCTGAAGAACGACGAAGGGATTTTCTGGCTTGAAGAGAATGAAGTTCAGTCTTCACTCGTCATCATGCCCCGTTTGGTAGAGGACATTTTGAAAAAAGAAGTTTTTGCACAGAATATCCCGTTCGTTTTTTCATCAGCTACTTTATCACAGGCAGGGGACTTCAACTATATAGCTAAGAGTCTCGGAATCGAAAAATATTCTTCCTTCACGGTGGCATCACCGTTTGATTATCAAGAACAAATGGAAATTAAAGTGCATGTTCAGGATGCTGAAAATCAAAAATGGGAGAAGATAGGTGAGGACTTGAGCACTGCAAATGGAAGCTCCCTGGTTTTGTTTTCTTCCATGCAGGAAATGGAAAGGTTCAGAAAATGGTCCGAACAACAGGAATGGGATTTTGCCATTTTATTTGAAGGCGACCGGGAGATCAGTGAAACCGTAAAAGACTTCCAGAATGTCAAAAGCACTGTACTCTGCTCATACAGTTTATGGGAAGGTCTTGATGTTCCAGGTGAATCATTGACCCAGGTCATTATCGCTTCATTGCCATTCCCGCCTCATGACCCGGTATTCCAGGCAAAACGCAAGCATGCGGCCAACCCTGAAGCAGAAGTAGACGTTCCATACATGCTGCTTCGATTAAGACAGGGAATCGGCCGGTTGATCAGGAGCAGCCAGGACCAGGGTATCGTCCATTTATGGCTTACTGGTAAGCAAAAAGCAGAATTTATGGAAGAAATAACTGGGGTGCTTCCTGTTAGAGACATTCATTAAGATAGAAAAAAATCCCGAAAGCTACAAGCCTTTCGGGATTTTTTTGCGGTAATTAGTCTCTGCAGCCGCACTTTCTATTATCGCGGTCACGATCATTCTCATCCTGAGCACCAGCAACCAGATCATTGATGATGCAGCGACGGACAGCACGGCAAAGGTCATCGAAATCAATTGTCGCCCTTACCTGGTTGTTGTTGCGGTTAGGGTAAAAAACTCCTGCTACATCGTTGTTATTTCGATTGGATCCCATTCGAAATTCAACTCCTTTCCATCAAAAAAATACTTACACGATATCTTATTCGGAAAGGGACAAGTTGTCAGGGTTTGTACCTATTTTTGAAAACGAATGTGCTCTTCTCATAGAACCTTTAAAGAATGAAAGTTTAATAGAACGAAAAAAAGCAAGCGGAGGCCGCTTGCTTTTTAGTGCATATGACGATAGACGCCAATGACTTTCCCAAGAATCGATACATTCCGAAGGATAATCGGTTCCATTGACGAATTTTCAGGCTGAAGCCTGAAATAGTCCTTCTCCTTGAAGAAGCGTTTAACAGTTGCTTCGTCATCCTCTGTCATGGCTACGACAATGTCTCCATTATTGGCAGTCTTTTGCTGCTTGACGATTACATAATCTCCATCAAGGATACCAGCCTCTATCATACTGTCACCCATGATTTCCAGCATGAAAACCTGCTCATCATGAGGAACAAGCCGATCTGGAAGCGGGAAGTATTCTTCTACATTCTCAATTGCGGTGATCGGCATACCGGCTGTTACTTTACCGACAACAGGCACGTTGACAACATTATATTTAGGGATACGGGTTTCCTCTTCAATTTCCAGTATTTCAATTGCACGCGGTTTTGTTGGGTCGCGTCTGATCAGTCCTTTGCTTTCAAGCCTTGCAAGGTGGCCGTGTACCGTAGAACTTGATGCCAGTCCAACTGCTTCACCAATTTCACGTACGGATGGCGGATATCCTTTTTTCTTGACTTCACCTTTTATGAATTCAAATATATCTTGTTGCCGCTTTGATAACTTTGTCATATTCACGCACCTCGTATATTTTCTTGTCCTAATTATACCATGTCTATTTAATAGATACAAACATAAGTTCGAATTTTGAGTTGACACAAAACAAATGTTCGTATTATAATAAAAATTAAATAGGCGAACATATATTCGTTAGGGAGTGTCGATTATGAAAAAACTATGGGAAAACTATTCTTACGCTTTAATTCTTCTTGCTGTCAGCCTGATTTTTTCACTCGTGGCAAAAGCACAATTAAATAACGATGATGCATACATAACTGTTACTATAGAAGAAGGGCAATCACTGTGGGAGGTTGCTGAGACATACGCCAGTGAACATCATTTGTCGAAAAATGAATTCGTGAGCTGGGTAGAAAAAGAAAATGCGATCGTAGGAGAAAAGGTTTTTCCAGGAGATGAACTTGTCATCCCGGTAAAAGCGGAATATGTAGAACCTACCCAAATTGCCGGAGCAGAAAGATAATTTGTACATAGAATAAGGTGACAGCATGAAAGCGATTATTTATTGCCGGGTAAGTACCACGAAGGAAACACAGGAAACATCGCTTGCCAGGCAGGAGGAAGAATTGCTCCGCCTTGCAGAAGACTATGGATTTGAAGTGATGAGCATCATCAAGGAACAAGCCAGCGGGTATGACCTTGAAAGGGACGGGATACTGGAACTGCTGGAGTTGATCAAGGACAAGTCAGTCAGTGCCGTTTTGATTCAGGATGAGACCAGACTTGGCAGGGGGAATGCCAAGGTTGCGATTCTCCATTGCATCCTCAAGGAGAACGTTAAGTTATACAGCATCTCGCACAGCGGGGAACTCCAACTTTCTGAATCGGATTCCATGGTCCTCCAGATTGTCAGTATGGTAGAAGAATATCAGAGGAAGATCCATAACATAAAGATTAAACGCGGAATGAAACGTGCGGTAGAACATGGATACAAGCCTCAGCGCAATCTGAAAAACCAGGGCGAGCATTCCGGCAGGGAACGTAAAGACATGCCGATTGCGGAGATTGTCAGGCTGCGGAATAATGGCCTTACTTTTGCTGAAATTGCCGCTACCCTAAAAGGATTTGGCTACAATGTATCCAAGGCAACAGTGAATCGACGATATCTTGAGTATATAGAAACAGATGAGGAATAAGGCTCCTTTCTTGTAAAACCCAAAAAAATTTAGTAAGATGTCATTTGACGTAATTTTTTACAAAGGAGCTTTACAATGCTATCAAGTGATAAAATTGCTAGAATCAACGAACTGGCAAGGAAAGCAAAAACATCGAAGCTGAATGAAGAGGAAGCAAAGGAACAGACAAAGCTTCGCGCCGAGTATCTCCAGTCATTCCGTTCTTCTATGCTCAACACACTAAAGGGAGTTACCATTGTCGATCCTGAGGGAAATGATGTGACACCTGAAAAATTAAAAGAAGAAAAAATGAAGAATAAACTTCATTAATATATTTAATTTGGAATACATGAGAGAATGTATTCCATTTTTATTTTACCAGCAAGACAGATAAAACAACTGAAATAGAATGTTTTATACGACTTCTAAAGTGGAAAATCAGCACTGAGGCCAATTAAAACTCATAGCTTCGAAGTTGTATTCCGTCTTCATCTAAACTGTTCGCTTACATAAGTACAGCGAGTATGTGTCAAAATAAATAACAATACGGCCTTTTCTGTCTCCTTCAGGCATAATTTGTTGTATAATAATTTCTCTCGCTATAATATTAAGGATGTAGCCAGTACCTATAGAAAGGATGTATTTCATGTTTAAAGAAATTGATATGCTATCAATTGATTCCATTCGTACTTTATCAATTGATGCGATTGAAAAAGCAAATTCAGGCCACCCGGGCATGCCGATGGGGGCAGCACCGATGGCTTACACATTATGGACTCGTTATATGAACATCAACCCTAAGAATCCAGAATGGTTCAACCGCGACCGTTTTGTCTTGTCTGCCGGCCATGGTTCTATGCTGCTGTATAGCTTGTTGCACCTTGCAGGTTATGATTTATCAATGGAAGATATTAAGCAATTCCGTCAGTGGGGAAGCAAGACACCAGGACATCCTGAGTTTGGACACACTGCCGGTGTGGACGCAACAACTGGACCGCTTGGCCAGGGAATTGCCATGGCAGTTGGTATGGCAATGGCTGAACAGCATCTAGCTGCTGTCTATAACAAGGATAACTATAATATCGTTGATCACTATACATATAGCATTTGCGGTGATGGCGATTTAATGGAAGGCGTTTCTGCTGAAGCAGCATCCCTTGCGGCTCACCTGAAATTGGGCAAGATGATTGTCCTTTACGATTCAAATGATATATCACTCGACGGCGACCTTAATAAGTCGTTCTCTGAAAGCATTGAAGGCCGTTTCAAGGCGTACGGATGGCAATATATCCGCGTTGAAGATGGAAACAACCTGGAAGAAATCGCAAGAGCGATCGAGGAAGCAAAAACAGATTCAGATCGTCCGACAATGATTGAAGTTAAGACAATCATCGGATATGGATCACCGAACCTCTCTGGTAAATCAGATGTTCACGGAGCTCCGCTTGGCGCTGATGAATTGAAGCTGACTAAGGAAGCTTACAAGTGGACATTTGAAGAAGACTTCCATGTACCAAGTGAAGTTTATGATCACTTCAAACAGCAAATCGCTGATAAAGGTGAACAAACAGAACAAGCATGGAATGAACAATTGTCTCAATATAAGAGTGAGTATCCAGAACTAGGTGCCCAGCTTGAAAAAGCTATGAAGGGTGAGTTAGTAGAGGGATGGGATAAGGACATTCCAGTATACGAAGAAGGCAAGAGCCTTGCCAGCCGTGCATCTTCTGGTGAAGCACTTAACGGCATTGCGAAAAACCTTCCTTACTTGATCGGCGGATCTGCTGACCTTGCTGGTTCAAACAAAACAATGATCAAGGGAACAGGTGACTTCTTCCCAGGTTCATTCGAAGGCCGCAACATCTGGTTCGGCGTACGTGAATTCGCAATGGGAGCAGCTATGAACGGTATGGCACTTCACGGCGGCCTGAAGGTGTTCGGCGGAACATTCTTCGTATTCTCTGATTACCTAAAGCCGGCAATCAGACTTGCTGCATTAATGGGATTGCCTGTAACCTATGTGTTCACACATGACAGCATAGCGGTTGGGGAAGATGGTCCAACGCACGAGCCTGTAGAACAGCTTGCCGGACTTCGAGCAATGCCAAACTTGTCAGTGATTCGTCCTGCAGATGGCAACGAAACAGCAGCAGCATGGAAGCTGGCAATAGAATCAACTAAGAATCCTACAGCTCTAGTGCTGACTCGCCAAAACTTGCCGACAATCAAGAATACGGACAAGAATGCTTACGAGGGCGTATCAAAAGGTGCTTACGTCATTTCTCCAGCTGGGAAAGAAACAGCTGATGCTATGATCCTTGCAGCTGGTTCAGAAGTCGGCCTTGCTGTAAAAGCACAGGAAGCTCTTGCTTCAGAAGGCATCGATGTGGCTGTTGTCAGCATGCCTGCATGGGATCGCTTCGAGCAGCAATCAAAGGAATACAAAGAAAGTGTCATTCCAAAGTCTGTCAAAAAGCGTCTTGGAATCGAAATGGGCTCTTCACTAGGATGGCACCGTTATGTTGGCGATGAGGGAGAAGTCCTTGCGATCGATACATTTGGTGCATCAGCTCCAGGTGAAAAGATCATGGAAGAGTATGGATTCTCTGTCAACAATGTAGTCGCTCGCGTAAAAGCATTGATCGAACAAAACTAAAATTATCTTGATAAAAGAGCACGTAACCATTAATGGTTGCGTGCTCTTTTTGGTTTGGAAAATATTAGTAAGGATTTATGTTAAAATCAATTTGGCTTGATATCGAACAATTAGCTCGATCGCAAGAGCATAACTGTTATATATTTTTTTGTTTCTTTGCAACCATAAAGGGGTCGTCGTCGCCTAAAGAATAGAAAGATACAAGGAGGTGCTGCTTTTGGAACAGTCAGAACTGATGCTGCGAATCAGGAATGGTGATGAATCTGCTTTCGCTGAGTTATTGAATCCCCTGATTGAAAAAGCATATAAAACAAGTTACAGTATTGTCCGGTCAAAGGAAGAAGCAGAAGAAGTAGTCCAAAATGCAATGCTGGAAGCATATCGAAATATTATAGCTGGAAAAGAAATCATTTATTTCAACACCTGGTTTTACAAGCTAGTTTCACATCGCTCGATCGATAACATAAGAAAAAATGCAAGAATGAAAGAAACGGTAATTGAAATGGAAACGTTAAAAGATCACCGTGGAGTAATGGATAGTGTTCTTCAAGAGGAAATGCAATTCGAGATCAGTCAGGGCATCCAGTCACTCAAGAACGGGGATTATCGGAATGTATTGCTCCTTTACTACTATCAGGATTTCACCATTCAGGAAGTTTCTGAAATGCTAGGCATAAAAACTTCAACAGTCAAATCACATCTTCACAGGGCCAGGAAAGCACTTAAAAACCAGTTGATGGAAAATCAAATAATAGGGGTGAGCACTCAATGAAAAATGAGGACATGATGATCAAAAAGGAGCTAGAGGAAGAAATGAAGAAGATCGAGGTGCCATCATCACTATACGATTTTGCCAAGAATATTAAAGTGGAAGCAGAACCAAAGAAGGCCACTGTCAAGATGAGGAGAAATAGAAGGTTCCAATTTGCTGCCTCCGCAGTGATCACATTAGGGGTAATCACTGGTTCAGCATTTCTTAATCCTTCGGTTGCAGAAATGGCTTCTAAAATCCCATATCTTGGCCAGGTATTCAAGACAAAATCTGTTGATGTCATGCTTTGGGAAGCACTAGAGAAGGAAGGGTATAAAAATTTCTCCCTGGGGATGACACCGGGTGAAGTGACAAAATTTGAAATCAGCATAGAGGGTTCTGAAAAGGATGCAGACCGGGAGAGAGAGAAAATCACGGAGGTCACAGAGAAAGTTCTTAAAAGTAAAGGCTATGATTCCTATAAAATTAAAGTAAGCTCATATATTCCTCAAGTTACTCCTCTTTCAAAGGAGGAAGAAGAATTAACTGAGTTAGGTGAAAAACTAGAAGCTGATTTAAAAAAAGCAGGATATGAAATATTGACTGTAAATCCTTTCAACAGTAGTATTGAAATTTCCATACCAGTAACAGAAACCAGAGCAGAAGAAATTAAAAACACTACAATTGAATCTGCAAAAACGTATGGGTATGAAAAAGATGTAATCCTAGAAAGCGTCGATGTTGAAAAAAATAAACGCGAAGGCATTTGGACTGATTATTTGAGGACCATCTATGAAGGACTGGCCCTCAAAAAAGAATTCCATGTCACAGGATACGCATATTCATACAAACAAAATAAATTGGAAATGTTTATAAAAACCAACCTGGCAGCTTCGGATGATGAAGCTGATGAGACAGTTAATAAAATACGTGATGAGATAAACAAATTTATCGATAGTGAAAAGCCGAATTCACTTGTAAAAGAGGATGAATATGAGATCATAGTCCGTGATAAAAATGGAAAAGAATTGCCATATTGAATAAACAAGAAAAAAAGCGGAAACATCCGCTTTTTTTGTTTTTTTTTGAGTACATGCTAAAGCACCTACAGTAATTATTGTGAAAGTAGCCTTCTTTTAGGTAAAATTGAATAGAGAGATAGTAGATGTTAAAATATATACGAACTGATGTTCTAAAAAAGAAAGAGGTGCTGTTATGGTAACAGGAATTGTCCCTTACATAGTAACGAATGGGAATGGCCAGGAAGCAGTGAATTTTTATAAGGAGGCATTGGGAGCAGAAGTGATTAGTCTGCAAACTTTTGGAGATATGCCTGCAAACCCTGATCATCCTCTTCCTGAAGAAGCAAAGAACCGAGTGTTGAACGCCCAATTGAAAATTGGTGATGCAGGCTTTATGCTTTCAGATACATTCCCCGGCCATCCATATCAGCTTGGTTCCCAGGTAACAATCGCGCTAATGGTGGATAATGCCGCTGAAGCAAAAGAAGTCTTTAATAAATTGCAAGTGGACGGAAAGGTAACAATGCCCCTTCAGGAAACCTTTTGGAGTCCGGCTTACGGCCAGTTGACAGACAAGTTTGGCGTCGAGTGGCAAGTATCAACAGAAAGTAATAAATAATCCCGCGCTGGGCTGCATATGCAGTCTGGCTTATTTTATCTTCATAAAGAGATTGAATGGAAGAACAAAGTGGAATCATTATTAATATCAACTTTTGTAAAATAGGAGGAGAATTTTATGCCAGGCAAGTTTGAAGGAAAGACTGTGATTATAACAGGCGGTTCTAATGGAATTGGCAAAGGGATCGCAAGAGCATTTGCGCAAGAACATGCTAATGTATGCATCGCAGACATAGATGAATCCAAGGGGGAGGAATTGGTATCTGAACTAAAAGAATGCGGCGGACAAGTAAGATTTTATCAAACAGATGTCAGAAAAGAAAAAGATATTGTCAAGCTTGTTGACAGTGTGTTGAGTGACTTCGGACAGATCGATGTATTGGTCAATAATGCCGGAGTGTCGCGGTTCAAGCCGTTGTTCGAGCTTACTACTGAAGAGTGGGAGGATGTTGTATTTACCAATCTCAGGAGTGTGTTTATCGGCTCACGTGAAGCGGCCAGAAGGATGACTAAAGGTGGACGAATTATCAATATTGCATCAACCAGGGCAACTATGTCTGAACCAAATTCAGAAGCATATGCTTCCTCTAAAGGCGGAATTGTGGCCTTGACACATGCACTTGCCGCTTCTCTTCAAGAGAAAGGGATTACCGTCAACTCGATAAGCCCCGGGTGGATTCAGACAGTTGAATATGATGAACTGCGTCAGAAGGACCATCTTCAGCATTGGTCCAACCGTGTCGGGAAACCGGAAGATATTGCAAGGGCTTGCCTGTATTTGGCCGATAAGGATAATGATTTTATAAATGGCCAGGACCTTGTCATCGATGGCGGAATGACGCGTAAAATGATTTATGAAGAATAAGGATTCAGGGAGCTGCTAAAAATGATAGCGGCTCCCTTTCAACTTCAGATGATTTCTAATAAAATAGAAATAGAAAATCATTTGGGAGAGAACGAACGAATGAAAAAGAAACCTAAAAAGAAAAAGCAGGTCCAAAGGAACTTCAATCTGGCAATCTTATTGTTTCTTGCCTTTGTAGGTTTCTTTCTGTTTGATAGATTCCTTGATTTAGATATTTATAGCTTAAAGAAGATGAATGTTGGGGTGAGCAGTTCGATTGGTGAAGTTGCTAAATATACTCCGATGATTGCGGAGGAATTGAAAAAGGTAGGCCTTGAGGAACACACCGTTACTGTTGCTGCCCTGATGATGCAGGAAAGCAAAGGAAAGGGCGGTGATCCCATGCAAGCTTCTGAATCCATGGGGTTAGCGCCTAATACGATCCAGGATCCGCAGCAAAGTATCCAGCAGGGTGTGAAATATTTTCAACGGGTGATGGATTATGGTAAAAAGATGCAAGTCGATTTTCCAACGGTTATCCAGGCATATAATATGGGAATCGGCTATATCGATTTTGTAGCTCAAAATGGCAACAAGCACAGCGAGGAACTCGCAAAGAAGTTTTCAATGATCCAGGTAGAGAAAAATCCGAAAACCTATAATTGCGGAGGCGATAAGAATAATTTTCGCTATCCGTATTGCTACGGCGATTTCACCTATAGCACGAAAGTTGCCAGGCATATGGAAACCATTTCGGTCAACAGCCCTGGAAGTTTAAGTGAAGGTTCAACCAAAGAAGCATTCTAATTATTTTGGTTGACTTTTCCAACAATTACAAATTTAAATAAATTAACTAAAGTTGAAGGGAGTGAGAGGATACATGTCTGACCATATAAAACGAACCTCGGGACTGGAATGTTTGCCTCTCACTCATACGGATGAATGAAAGTAGAGAAATGAACCACGAGGGTAATGAATCCTCGTGTTTTTTTGCGCAGCATCAATCCCCTTGGTTGTTTTAAACCATATTGGAGGGATTAACAATGATGAAACTGACCACAATGCAAAAGGTAGTAGAAACGGTAAATGATGAATGGAAAAGTACCCTGGCAGAAGAAATCCTAGAAATGTGGGGCCATGATCCTGGGTCTGTCTATTACTTTCGCGCAAGCTCGAACTTTTTGTTTGTTTTTAAAAAGGCAGGGAAAAGATATTTTCTAAGATTCAGTGATGCTGAGGAAAAAGCCTATTCACATATTGAGAGTGAAATGAAGATCCTTGATTATTTGCGGAAACAGTCAATTCGCGTTGCGCTGCCAGTGAAATCATTGAATGGAAATTTCATTGAGCGTGTTGAGACGAATAGTGGAATGTATTATGCAGTAGTCTTTGATGCGCTTCCTGGTAAGCCATTAGAGATAGAGGACCTGGAAGAAGCTGATTTTCTTAACTGGGGTAACCATCTGGGTAAGCTTCATAGGATTTTTAAGCAAATGCCATCAGAATATAGGGATGGCCGTCAAAGTTGGCAGAATCAATTAAGTACAGCACACAAAAAATTGCCGACTCAGGAAAAAGCTGCATTAATGGAATTGAGTACAATCAACCAGTGGGCCAAAGGCTTGCCTGTAACCAATGATCATTTTGGGTTGATCCATTATGACTTTGAATTGGACAATTTAAGCTGGATGGACGAAGAACTTGGGATGTTGGATTTTGATGATAGTATGAATCATTGGTTTGTCGCGGATATTGCCTTTGCTTTAAGAGATATCCTTAAAACAAGTGATGATCTTGAAAATCCCTTTGTCAAAGCATTCATCACCGGTTATCAATCCGAAACCACTCTTGACCGTCAGCTGGTACACGAAATTCCAATGTTCATTCGCATGCATAACATAATCACCTTTGTAAAATTATTGCAGATAGCAGAAGTCCCAGATGGCTTTACTTTAACTGAAGGGCTGCTCAATCTAAAAGCAAAATTAGAGAATTATATTCAGATGTATCGAGACTCATTTAAAGCTTAACACCCAACTATTGGGTGTTTTTTTTTCGAGTTGGGGAAATTTTGCAGGAAAAAAGAAATAAAAAGGTAAATATATTAGTAATAAATACCCATAATATGAAACAGGAGGTGTACCGAATGTTTGAGTATGGAAAGGATATTCCGCTAGAAGGTGCTTTAGTGAATCAGGCTGCCCAGCAGGAAAAGGCAGCAGAACAACAAATGAACGAAGGAACCATTTTCAGCTTTGACCACCGTAAGGACATTCCGTTGGACGGAGTTAAATAATCAGTAAAAAAAGCCTGAAAACAGGCTTTTTTTGTTGTCTAGAATTGTTTTGCAAGTTCGTTTGCACGCTGGATGGCTTGCTGTTTGATTTCCTCTGCTTTCTCAGGCATAGCTGCCATTCCTTCAATCGCAAGTGTATCTGCATCTTCTATACCCATGAATGCCAGAACCGTGCGCAAGTAACGGTCGCCGAACTCCATTTCTTTAGCAGGGCCTTCGGAATAGATTCCGCCGCGTGCCTGGATATGGAGAGCTTTCTTGCCGCCAAGCAGCCCAACCGGTCCCTCTGCTGTGTATTTAAAAGTTTTTCCCGCAATCGCGATATTATCAATGTAAGCCTTCATTTTAGGAGGGAAGCTGAAGTTCCAGAAAGGAGTTACAAAGATATACTTGTCGCCGGCAACGAACTGGTCAGTCAGGGTATTGATTGCACTGACTTTTTGCTTTTCGTCGTCACTAAGCTGTTCGAAAGCTGAACCTTTCTGTAACTTGCCCCAGCCGCTGAAAACATCTGTATCAATAAATGGAACATCCATTTTATAAAGGTCGAGTCTGACCACTTCATCTTCAGGGTTGTTTTCACGGTAAGCTTTGATGAATTCCTCACCAACCGTTAAACTGAATGATTCTTCAACGGGTTTCGGGTTCGCAGTAATATAAAGTACAGTAGCCATGTATAGTCATCCTTTCTCTTTCAAAGTAACATTGATATATTCCCCTGATTAGGACCGACTATTCCTCTTTTTCGAAAAAAATGGGCATTGCTGCTAAAGTCGTGACAACGGAAGAGGTTAAATTTATAATAAAATGTAAGAAAGTTTTGAATTCGACAAGATTAGTGGATATTTTCGGCATCTTTAGACAAACGCAGACCGATCGTTTTTCTATAATAAAGACAAAAGCTTGTCTGCAGAGGAGGGGATCAGGTGAGATCCTACCAGCTATATCTAATAGAAGATGAATTTGCCTCCCATTATTTCGGAAGAGAACGGATGTTTTACCAATTATTTTTAGAATATAACCAAGCAAAAGGTTATTTAAAATCCATCATATCAAAACAGGTAGACTTCGTGACCAGGCCCATTCCCGCCCTTCGCATCCATCAGCTTCTGCACCAGCAGCTCTCAAAAACACAAGGGTTTTATGTCGAGAACGGAACATATGTATATGAAAACAAAACAAACAATAGTTCAGCCATCCTTAAGGTACATGAAAGGTGGCTGGAGCTGGATTCCCATGGTCAGGTCGACACGGAAACGGCCTTCTTTGAAATCCTCCGGAAATGTGAATCATCCTTCCTTGCGATCGACCTTGAATCAAACAAATATGGTTGGCTGAAGCCGATCAAAGAGCGGAAATACGTGTGAAATTATCAAAAGCAAAATTTCGGAATAGCTTTTTAATGGAAAATGACAAAAAAGTTCATTAAAGAGTGTTTTTGATAGAGAAAAAAATACACAGATATTGTATAATAGCTGTTGGTTTAGTACACTGTATGTTAGACAACATGAAGGAGGAAGTTTTATGTGGACAATAATTCTAGTTGGTATACTGGCATTAGTTGTCGGTGTAGCGCTAGGATTTTTCATTGCTCGTAAATACATGGAGAGCTACTTAAAGAAAAATCCGCCAATCAACGAACAAATGCTTAAAATGATGATGATGCAAATGGGTATGAAACCATCCCAGAAGAAAATCAATCAAATGATGTCAGCAATGAACAAGCAGACAGGAAAATAATTTGATTGAAAACCTTATCAAATAAGGGTTTGACGGTGATTGTACAATCTCATTAGATAAAAGTTGAATGAAAAATTGCTTTCAGAGTGAATCTTTCATTAGAATTTTTCTCTAATTTGGTTAATCTTTCATATCCCGAAACGAAAAGCCACTTTTACTGCGAATGATTAAGCAGAGAGGTGGCTTTTTTATGTTGTTGGAAGATGTACTAGAAGAATATCTTTACCATTGTTTAGCCAAAGGATTCACGAAAAAGACCATGATTAACAAGCGTCAAGAATTGAAACAGGTTAAATCATTTCTAATGGAGAAAAGGGCAATTACTGAATTGGAAAGTGTTACTGTATTTGACTTAAAAGCGTATATTCGTGACAAGCAAAAATCAGGACTTCAACCTCAAAGCATTGTTTCTATGTACAAAATGGTTTCTGCCTTCTTTAATTGGTGTGTGAAAGAAGAATATTTACAGGAAAATCCGATGAAGAAAGTTGAAACTCCCAAAGTGCCGAAAAAGGTATTGAAGGGCTTTACTCCCATTGAGGTACAAAAGATGATAGACGCTTTTTCAACTAAAACTTATATTGACGTGAGAAATAAAGCCATGATCGCTATGATGGCTGATTGTGGACTCAGAGCAATGGAGGTTAGAGGACTAAAGACAAGTAACATTCAGGAAACAAGCATTTTAGTTTTTGGAAAAGGCAACAAGGAACGCATTGTCTATATCAGCCCTGCCTTGAAGAAAATCTTAATAAAATATGACAGATTGAAAAAAGAATACTTTAAGGATATATCCATGAGGGATGACAATTACTTTTTAACCTACTTTGGAACAGGAATATCTCATGTTGGTTTATACAATGTCATAAAGGAAGCAGGCAAAAGAGCAGGAGTTGAAGATAAAAGGGTTAGCCCACATACTTTTCGCCATTTTTACGCTGTGCAAAGTTTGGTATCAGGACAAATGGACATTTACTCATTATCCCGCCTTCTTGGACATTCAGACATAAGCACTACACAAAGGTATTTACAGTCATTGAGTGATGACCAGTTATTAGATAAAGCCATTGCGTGTAGTCCATTAATGAATTTAGGAAGGGGATTGAATCATGACAAATAATCAGTACGAATCAAAAGTAATGGAATGGATTAAGAATCATTTTGACTTATCAGCAATCGTGATAGAGGACTTTAATGTATTGCCTTATGGTAAACGTATCCTCGACATGGAAGGTGGAGAAATGGCTGTGTTCTATGACTTCTTCACTGGTAGTATCAAAGAATTATTTCCAACAGATAGTGTCTATTGATTAAGCAGGGAGCAATCCCTGTTTTTTATTTTGCGTTATAAAAATGCTAGAAGTTTGTTCGATATAGAAACACTGATAAATAAGCGTTCTTATTGTATTTGAAAATTATTTGAAATCGATTATTTTCCTTTACCCTTACAAGCATAAGGATTTGAGTCCGATTTGAGATAATATCCGTTAAAGGAAGAAAAATAAAATGCGTGGACAATTGGTTATAAAAATGTCCTAGTTTGAACTCTTGCTAAATAAGCATTTCATCCACCTAAGACAATCGTTAATTATCTTAATGACCTGTTCGACCTTACTGCCATATGGATTTGTCTAACATTGGGATAATACTCTACAAAGGAAGAAAAATAACTCAACGTGACACCATGAATAAAAAATGACTTCGTAACCCTTGATACTGTAAGAGTAAAAAGAAAAGGGGAGAAAATCGTCTTTAATGGAGGGGTATACCTAATTGGTAGCGAAAATCAAAGAGGGTATATATCAAATGTTTGAAATAGAACAGAGGGTATATCCAAAAAGCGAGAAAAATCAAAAGGGTATATCTAAAACGTGGACAATTGAGAAAGTAAGGTATATCAGGATTAAGACAGTTTAGAAAGCATGGTATATAAGGAATGTCCAAGTTTGGAAACCTTTTGCTACCGCTTTTTATTAGCGTCAAATAGGCATTTTTACAACACACTAAAAAACATTTTGATTTTAGTTTTTATGAGCGAAAGTCCATTTAACGTTGAAATGACAAGGTTTTGAATACCCTGTGTGGGTATTTTTTCATGGATACGCACTAATGGAAGAAAAAATATATTGTCCAAGTATGACTAGAAGTTTGGCGAGAAAAATGTCCGATATAGAAACCTTGTCATATAGGCATTGTGAAGCCATGTAAGGGTAACTTTGTAAAATTTTATGTCAATTATCCTTAGAGCCAGTAAGGATGAAGTGTGATTTTGATGGATGCCCGTTTAAGGAGCATTTAGGAAAATAGAACATTGCTAATAAAATGTCTTTAAGTGTAAACCTTGTTAAATCAGTGTTTATAGTACCTTCTTTTAAATAAAGATAATCGTCTTTTGGGGAAAAGTGGAAAAATGGCTAAAAAAAGGAATCGAAAACCTAGTCAAACCGTTGCTATTACAGGGTTTTGAAAATCGACTATTGGAAGGAAAAGCGTGGACAGGAAACGAAACGCTGAAACCCTTATCCTATTTAACATTGACAAAACTTTTGATAATTTGTACTTATGGATAGATAGTAGCGAAAACGAATAACGCTAGATCAATTACCAATACTGGATTGATAAGCAAAATGTACTTTTTGTACTTATGGAGAGAAATTAGGAAAATAGAAAAATCCTGTATCCGTTGTGCCAGTTGGGATATAAGAATTTTGGTAATTTTGTACTTATGGTAGAAGTATAAATCCGACATTTTCAAAAACGCTGTAATTATTGATATTGTTGATTTTATAGAGATTCTTGAAAAATTGTACTTATGGTGAGTGTCCAAGTTTAGATTGGTATTTATCAGGATAGGTAGTAGCGAATGTTTTCGGTATTTATCAGAGTGGATAAAAATGTAAACAGTTAATGGTATTTATCAGGGTGGTAAGAACAGCAATTGGTATTTATCAGGGTGGATAGGAATGTAATTAAGACCGCTATTTGCTTTATTTATCAGGGTGGATACCACAGTAAAATAACGGTTTTATTTATAACCACCGTTAGAAACATGATTCCAACCTTACTCCCCCAAGGAATACAGCGTTTTTTAGTTATTCTGTTACTATGATAAGAAAACTACTTAAAACGCAAAAATAGCCATGTTTGAAATAGAAAATGCCATTATGCCCTACTCCTGCAAGTGATAAAGGGGTTTTTAGTAATTCTGTTACTATGATAGAGATAAATATACAAACTAGCGGGTTAGAAATATAATTACAACCTTACTCCCACAAGGGATACAACCATTTTAAATTATTTTGTTACTGTGATAGAGAAAAGTTATGCTACCTAAGCGATAAAGTGCTTTCCCTCTTACTCTCCCAAGGGATACAACGTTTTTTAGTTTTTCTGTTACTATGATAGAGAAATAAATAAATAACTTTACCAAAATGAAAAACCACTTGACACTTACTCTCCCAATGGATACAGCGTTTTTTAGTTATTCTGTTACTATGATAGAGAAATACATTTCATTCAAACGGAAACTCAAGTTTCCATCTCAATGAAGGGTATTCCCTTCAAGTATCAAGTGCATTATTTATAATCCTCCAAAGTCAAAATCACTTTTTGACTTCCGCTTTCTGCGAGTAGTCCTTTTTGGGCTACTCCTATTTTTTATGGCTTTAAAAATTTTTTCTCATATTTATTATTAAATCGCAACAATTATTAAGGGAGGTGTTGACAATGGATTTAACTACAATTCCACTGGATCAATTTGCACAACAGGGAATCTTTGCTTTACTTTTCGTTTGGTTACTTTTTGACACACGCAAAGAAGCAAAAGTAAGGGAAGATAAACTCACAGCACAAATTGATAAACAAAATGAAGCACAAGAAAAGATTGTTCAATCATTAGAACGATTAGAAACACAAATTCAGAATTTGAAGGAGGTTAAATAATGGCAGAGATTACAGCAAGTGCATATTCAGATTTACGGAATTATATTCAATCCAATTGGAAGTATATTGAGTTGCAAGACGACACAGGAGTTGTAATTGTAAGATTATCTCCTTCTGATAGCCGAGTGACTTGGACACATCTAGCAGGAGAACAGACATTAAAATTACAAGTTATTATTAAAGGTTCTGATTCAGATATTACAGCCCCTAAAACATTTGCTAAATCAGTAATATACAATGTTGCAACAGGTGGTAATCCATTATCAGTTGAATCATTTACAGCATTTACAATTGAGGGAGATCAAGACGAATTGACGGTGATTCATTCCTTTGAAGTGCCGAAAGTAGTGTGATGATTAATGATAGGTGCAGGAACAGCGAGTAATCCTTATTTAGTATCGACTCCTTCTGACCTTAATGCAGTCAGAAACAACCTAACCGCACATTACCAATTAGTAAATGATATTGATATGTCTAGTTGGGGAAATTTCAATTCAATTGGAAACAGTACAACCACATTTTTTAAAGGTTCATTTGATGGTAATGGTTTTAAAATACTGAATTTAACTATCAATGAATCTTCTGTGTACGTTGGGTTATTTGGATATATCAACTATGGAACAGTAACCATAAAAAACTTAGGAATTGAAAATTGTAATATAAATAGCAATACCTATAACTATGTAGGGGCTATTGTTGGCTATTTATCAAAAGGAAATATCCAAAATTGTTATTCCACAGGTCAAATTAATGGTCAGTATGGTGTCGGTGGTTTAGTTGGATTTTCAGATGGAATAATTGAAAATAGTTTCTCTATGGCAAATGTTACTGGTACTGGTCGAGTAGGTGGGCTTTTAGGAAATGGTGTATCTGTAAATGCTCTCGTAAACAAATGTTACTCAACAGGGTTAGTTACCGTTACTCCTGATCCTAGTTTATATAATGGTGGATTGATAGGTTCTCATTCAGGTTCTACTGCAGTTACTAACTCTTATTATGATACTCAAACTAGCGGACAAACTATTTCGGCAGGTGGGATAAGTAAAACTACTGCTGAAATGAAAACTCAATCGACTTTTACAGATTGGGATTTTTCTACCATATGGGGAATAAATGGTGATTATCCATACTTACAAATATTTGGTCTGCCTGTTGTATCTGTCAAAAAAGAAACAAGAGAAATACATACCTATTTAAATCAATTTATTACTGCTTCTGAACGTCATACAGCGACTTTAAGAAGTGTCGAGGGCTATCTATCGAATATTGAAACGACAGCCACACGAAACGTTAAGACAGTAATAAACACGATTGTAAAAGTTGATACTCATATCCAACCAATAGAATCATTTATAAATAGAGAATCAAAAAAGGTAAATGAATTACTTTCTTATATTCATCCAATCTACTCTAATGTAGAGGTAATCTATCCAATTGCTAACAAACAAATAACTGCTTATTTAAGCGTCTTATTTAACGATTCTAGCGTGTCTATCAATGAGGGTATGCCTAGTATTCAGAAGGTTGTAAACACGTCAGAATCAATAATAAACAATAATCAGAGCCATTCAGGCATGATTATCAATCCTTCCCATGTGGAGGTGAGGAAATAATGTATCAAGGGGATACAGTTAGATTGAAGGTTCACTTCAAAACTTTCACAGGTCAGTCAGTTGATCCAACAGATATTAAGTTGACCATTTACAAAACTGACAAAACACAAGTTGAACAAATACTTTTAGACGAGACCGCCAAAGAGGGTATAGGTCTCTATTTTTATGACTATGTGCCTGCCGATGAATTGAACGAATTTATTTTCGAGTTTATCGGCAGTTATAGTAACAAACCTATCCTTAGTAGAGGAAAGGTAGAAGTCAAATTTATTTAATCAGGAGGTAGGAAAATGTCAGAAGAAATTAGTTTTACCCAGGAACAGTTGCAAGAGGAAATTGGCAAGGCAAAAAATGAATGGATGGAAAAAGAATTAAATCCAATCATTCAAGAAAGGGATGGATTACTTCAATTCAAGCCAAAAGATTTATCGGATGAAGAAAAAGCAATCCAAACTAAGCAACAAGAGTTATTTCAGAAGGAATTATCAATTGAGTTGAAGTCAGCAGGATTGGAAAAGTTTGCTGATTTTTTCAAGGTAGAAAAGATTGAGGACTTGCAGCCACAAATTGAAAAGTTTCAAGGTTTACTAAATGAAATTAAAGTGTCAATGGGTTATGTACCTGCTGACCATAGTAAATCAGACGCTTATAGTGTGGCAGAACAGAAGAAGGATGTTAGCGGTATGCTTTCAGCAAAATTATCTAAATTATTTGGGTAACTAGCACTTTGGCAAAATGTCAGGGTGCTTTTTATATATTAAAAACTAACTTTAAAGGAGAATGATTATTAATGTTTAAATCTAACAACTTTACTAACATGGAACAGGTATCACTTGCTAAGGAAATTGCAATTATCGGAGTACAAGCAACACCATTAACTTCTATGTTAATGGCAAAAGGAAATATCGAAAAGGCACTTTCTACTGTATACACGTGGAGGGAAAAAACTCTTGACCATACAGATGATTTGTCTGCGGTTGAGGGTTCTGATGAAATTCAATTCTTTGAAACAGCAAGAGCAGAATTGAATAACATTCTTGAAATTTTCAAGAAAGGTGCAAGTGTTTCTGGAACAGCACTTGCTATGCAAACTAGTCAATTTACACAAGAGGTTAATGATCGTTTGCTTGAACTGAAAATTAACATGGAAAAGAAATTTATTAACGGTCTAAAGGCAGATGGTTCTGTCACTCCATTCAAGCGTCAATTGTCAGGTCTAATTGAAATGGCAGACCCTTCAAATGCTGTACCTGCTACTGGTGCTGTGACAGAGGAAACAGTTAAGGAAGTTATGCGTAAACTTTGGAACCAAGACCTTGCAGAAGGTAACTACTATGCTTTTGTTGGTGCAGACATTAAAGAACAAATTGACGCAATCTATAAAGACCGTTACTCTTACCAACACAAAACAACTTCATTCGGTCTATTGGTTGATGAAATTGCTACAAATTATGGTAATGTTCAATTCGTTCTAAGTAAGCATGTTCCAGCAGATAAGATGGTTGTATTTAACGACAACTATGTTGACCTTGTTTACCTTCGTGAGCCACACTTTGAGCCACTTGCAAAAACAGGTGATTCTGTAAAAGGACAAGTAATTGCAGAAGCAACTCTTAAAGCAGGTTCTAAGAAGGGTATTGCAGTAGTAACTGTTGCTTAATAACTAAATACATATTAGGAACGTTCCTTCTAAATGAAGGAGCGTTCTTTTATTTAATCAGGGAGAAAAGAGGATGAATATAAAGGATGAGTATTTTCTAAAACGTAGACAAAAGAAAATAACACATAACGAATTAGCAGTTTATTTAAATTGCAGTCAATCATTAATTTCTAGATATGAAACTGGCAATTGTGGAATGTCCAAAGAAAAGATTCAAAGATATAGAGAATACATAGACAGAAAATAATTCAAACAATTAATCAGAAGGTGGAGGTGAAGAAGTGACAAGAGGTTTTACAAAAGATTCGTCATAACCACATCCTTCTTTTAATCATAATTGAGTGTACGTAAACTCAAAATTTATTTATGAGGATTAAAAGGAGGATGTCAAATACGACTACATTGTCGGGTTTGATGGTTATTGACGACTAACAATTGTTGTCATGAGGGCTTTACCATTTGAAGGATAGTGGGAGAATTTTCTCTTTCACTGAAGTATGAAGCAAGAATTGAAAAGCAAATTTGATAGTTTAGATTTTGTAGTTGATCCAAATAAGGATAAATTTGAAAGTTGTCTAGGTGACGATAACGATTCACTAATTGGAGCTTCCTTGTATTCACATGTTTCAGGAGTGGAGATTGGAGGATTTTACAACTTCAAGAATCTTTACTATTCAGATGATAGGGATTTAGGTAAGAAATTTGTTGGTATTGATATGTCATTGATTCAAGAAGGTTTCCGGTGCTTTGATAATCACGTAAATTTATCCAACGCTGCCGAAATTGGCAATAGTCAAATGGCAAATATAAATACTTTCAATGGAATTAATCTTAGTACCTATAATCAAAAATATGCTGGCAGTACAGTATTACAAATGTATGCCTACTATATGGAAGGTAAACAGCCCCCTACAATTGAAGGAGGGCTTATTTTAGCATGTATTGATGTTGCTTTTAAAGGACATTATTCAAATCAATACAAGGCAATACATAACCAATACCTTGAAGATTTAGGTTTGACTTGGATGATTGACCTATTAGACAAATACTCAATAAATGAAATGTATGACTTCATGAGAAAAATAGGTCTTGATTCTAAAATTGAGATCAATAAGCAAGGTTATATTGTCAATGAAAGACCGTGGAAAAAGAGTGCAGTTACTGGTAAATGGTTTCGTGATGGGAATTTACTTGATATTCCATTCATTGAAAAGAATTTAGGTTTTCCTATTATTATTCCACAAGGTCAATTTAAATTGGCAAGAGAATTACATAGGCAGTCAAAAGAATTACATGAAATCAATCTTAATACACTTGATAAGAAAAATATCTTATCACTTGCTTATACATATCGAAATAAAGTTGAACTAACTACATTAGAAAAATTGGCTTAAAGAGGAGCAAAAAAATGTTCCTCTTTTTTCTTTTTTTCGTTGACGGAACTATCACAACTTCATATATTTCCCAAGGGAGGATAAAATCATGAAATATTTTTTCTGCTACAACAAATCAGTATCAGATTTTCTGCAGAATAAGGGGATTAAATTTATCACAGTTGCACAGGATTTGAAAACAAAAAAAGTTTTCTCCTTATATCCAATAGATGAAACGTTGCAAAAGGCACTAGACGAATACAAAGCAAGATAAGAAACTCTATAAAAATTCTAATAAAAATTCGGAGGTAACAATATGAAATACGAAGAAATTGAAAGAACTGTTGCATTTTACGAGAAAGAAATCATTCACATGCCAAATGAGTTGTTTGACGAATTAAGGTCAAATATTAATAATTCTCAACAACTGGCATTTGCCTATTCTTATCTATATTTAACAACTTACTTATACAGACATTGCAAATACTACAATGTTGGAGGGTTAGATAATGATAAGATTAAAGAAATTTTGGGTTACAGTAGCAATACAAGGAGTATCAATCCATTAATTAAAAAGGGTGGATTACTAGATCAATTGCAAATGACTTCAACTGTAAAGGATTTTCCTTTAAGTTGGACTTATGATTCACTTACAAAAAATTTAGAGTTTATGATGTTTAGTGAATTAGATGGAGAAGATGATGAAGAAACTATCCAAAATGTCAAAAAAAGTTTAGGAAGAAAATACTCTATTAAATTACCTGTAAGAGCATTTTACCGCTATCCACATATTGAAGAATGTAAAGAAGCATATGAGGATGGGGATGAAGATGGTACATTCTTTGAGGTAGAGAATACTCATCAGATTCCTTTTGAAGTATTTATGTTCTGCATGGCTAATGACAAGATTGGAACAATTGGATTCTATATTTACAGCTACATAAAGATGATGAACAATTTTTACAAGGGCGGTTATGATTGCCCAGTTGAGAAACTAGCAAAAGAAACAGGAATTGCTACAAGGACATTAACAAATTATTTAGATGAATTGAAAAAATATAATATGATTCAATGTCTAGTTAATCAGAAACACTTTGTTCTTGGACTACCTGATGAAGAAAGAAAAGCAAATACATACATAGTTAATGAATTTGATTCATTTAGTGACATACCACAAGCATATGAAAAAATTAAAATAAAAACTAGAGCAGAATATTACGCTGAACAACGAGAGAAATATAAACATCTATGGGGAAAAGAATGTGATATTCCATTAGAGGATTTACCATATTAATATCAAATTTTGAATATGTGCTTTATTGCTATATATATAATATAGGCGAAAATTGCCTATGAGATATATTTGAAATTGATACTTAGAATTAATTTCAACTTAAATTTATTATTAATAATTTTCAAATTTAAATTCAAAGTTAATCAATCCTTATATTCTAATTATAGCAAATAAGCACATATTCGATTTTCTATTTGGAAGGTGATTTTCATCTTCCTTTTTGTATTCAAAAATTTAATCAAACCGGAGGAATCTATTATGAAATTATTCGCTAACTTATTCAAAACTAAGAATCAAAAAGTTAAAGAAGCATGTCAGGATATTCATGTAATTATCGAGGGTTCACAAAGTCATATTGCAGATATGCAGGAGAATATTCAGTCATTGCAAGATGGAGTTAAAGCAATGCAAATCAATGTTGAAGAATATCTGCGACTGTGTGAAGAAAATATAAAAATTTATGATGAAATGTTATCTTACCTTCATGAAAAAGATGGTGTAAGTGAATGAATATCTATGAAGCATTAAAGCAAACCGAGAATAAAAAGAGAATGTATTTTGAATGGAAGCATGATATTCGATTTGTTCAAGGTGTACCCAAGAAATCAGAAGAAGATTTTCTGAAAACTGTTGGATTAAAAACTCTTAATGGTTTTATCAAGTGGGAAAAGAGCCAAGAGTATAAGAATTTAGTTTTACTATTGCTGGATAGTAAAGTAGCAAATGATTATGACATAATCTATAAAAATATAGTTGATAAAGCAAAAGACGGTGACGAAAAATTTATCCGTCTATTTTTGTCCATTCAGAAGGATATACAATCAAACGCTAAATTGGCAGCGAAAACTTTTAAGGCGGTTGAAGAAGATTTAGAAGAAGATGACGAATTAGATTTGAGTTAAGGGGTGTACCAACTTGGGCACTCCTTTTCTATGGGAATTGGAGGTGAGTAGATGGCAGTTAAATCGAAGCAAAGTAAAGCATTGCAAAAGGTAATGTCTGATTTTCGACTATTTAGTAAGAATTTCATTAAGATAATTGATAATAACGGTGAAAGTGTACCTTTTATATTGAATCCTGAACAGGAACAGTTTACTGATGAAATGGTTAAATTTAATATCATTTTGAAGGGGAGACAGATTGGTTTTACTACATGGAGTTTGGCTTATATGTTGTATTCCGCATGTACTAAACCTGATACTTCCTATCTGATGATGACACACCACAACAAGGTAACACAGTCATTATTAAGGCGAATAAATAAAATGTATAACTCCCTTCCTCATGACAAGTATCCTAATTTGTTTCCTAAAAAAATTATCAGTAACCGAGATGAAATTTACTTTGAAAATGGATCAAGGGTACAGATGGCAACAGCAGGTGGAGAGGATTCTATTTCAGGGAATACATTTGAATTAATCCATTTATCTGAAATGGCAAAGTATCCTAATGAAGCCCAGGAGGAAATCATAGCAACTTCAATTCCTGCATTGGCTAAGAATCCGAACAGTAAGATTATCATTGAAAGTACCGCAATGGGATTTAATACATATCAAGAGATGTTCATGAAAGCATTTAGAGGTAAGGAAAGTGTATGGAAAGCGTTCTTTTTCTCATGGCTTGCAGAAGCGTATAGTAAGCAATTTAAGCATAGTTTCAACGAAGCAGAGGAATGGTTCAGGTTATATAATAAAGGTGCGAGAATGTCTTATAATCACTTAGAGCGGGATGAAAAAGAGTTACATGAGAAGTATAATGCCACATTCAGACAGTTGATGTTTAGGCGGTATTACATAGAAACAAACTCTTTGGAAAAGTTTCAGCGTGAATTTCCTACAACTCCCGATGAAGCATTCCAGACCTCCAATGTGGCTGTATTTGATACAAAGAAGATAATTGAACGGTTACAGAATGTCATTGATCCACTTTCTTATTCTGATGTAGAGGAAACTTTACCTGAATCATTAAAACCATACATAAACAAGAATCTATTCATTTTCCATTTGCCAAAGAGAGGAATAAAACACTATGCAGGTGTTGACGTTGCTTCTGGTACTGGTGGACATAACGATAATAGTACAATGGCTGTATTTAATTCAGACGGTCAGCAAATGGCTTCACTATATGCAAATGATATTCCTGTCTATAAATTCGCAGAGATTGTGAATGATGTAGGCAGGTTTTTTAATTATGCCTTTATTGCTGTGGAGAGGAATAGTTACGGTTTGCCATTGTTGGAGAAGTTAAGGAAAGAATACGGTTATATGAATCTGTTGAAACAGAAAGTTTTCGATCAAAAGGGAAAGAAAAAATTGCAACTTGGCTATATGACAACCAATACCACAAAGCCAATACTCATTAATGATATGAAAGAGAATTTTGAGTTAGGTCTTATTAATATCGAATGTGTAGACACTTTGGAAGAAATGAAGATTTATCAAGATAATAATGGGAAGATGGGCAACAAGAAAGGTAATAACCTACATGATGACTTAGTTATTGCGGTTGCAATGGCTTGTCAGGCAATGAAACAAAGTAAATATTATGTAGATATTTAGGGGTTTGGTGCATCATGTACTAGACCTCTTTTATTTTATTTGAAGGGGTTGAGAGAATGAATATACTACAAAAGTACATTCGTGAAAAATATGATGGTGCTTCTGATTGGTTTGTTGAAGTAGTAGGTGAAGTTTATCATCAGCAACGTGTCATGGAGATTATGAATAAAAAGGAATATTTGAACGGTAATCATAAGATATTGCAAAGAGCCAGTTATAAATATAATGGCAAAGAGTTTACTCCAAGAAAGATTGTCTTACAGTATGCTAAAACTCTATTAAATTTCCAAAAGGCATATCTTCTGCAGAATCCTATCACTTTAACAGGTAATGAAAAGGCGGTAAAGGAATATCAAAAGGTGAATCGTAAGGGGAAATATGACCGTCTTAATCTAAAGGTACTGGATAAGGTTCTGAAATATGGACAGGTGGCTGAATATGTTTATTTAGATAAGAATGTCATTAAATCTAAGTTGATTGATTCTAGTGAAGGTTATCCAGTATATGACCATGAGAACAATCTAATTGCCTTTGTTCAAGCGTATGTGAATGACGCTATTACTTATTACATTGTCTATGAGGAAGAAACAGTTAGTACATATAGTAATGCAGGTGGTGAGGGAGTTAATCTTATTGAAAGGTATGCTAATCTAAGCGGATTGCCTATTGTCTATCATAATGAGAATGAGTTATCAGAGTTAGAAGGTAGAAGTGAATTAGATGATTGGGTACAGATACTTGATAGCATGGAGGACTTAATCAGTAAGTATACTGATAGTTTCTATAAGTTTATTGATCCAATCTTTATAACACAAGGGCAGACATTGAAAGGTGAAGCATTACCAAGTGAAGTAGTAGGTAAAGGTATTAACCTAGATGATGGAGCAGACGCAAAGTTTGTATCTAATCAATTGGATTATCAATCATTTGGAACGATTTATAAAACCTTGCTGCAATCTTTATTAGATGTGTCACAAACTCCTGCTGTAAGTTTGAATAAGACGGATATTAGCAACTTGTCAGAGGTTAGTATCAAGTTATTGTTCCAATTGGCAAACATTAAAGCAGGAATGAATGAACAGTTTATGCGTGAGGGATTGGAACAGAGGAATGAGAAGGTAAGGAAGTTATTAGAATACAGAGGGATCAAGTTTTCAGATGATGAATTTGAAAGTTTAGATATGGTGTTCCAGTATGCAACTCCAAGCAATGACAAAGAGATTATTGAGAATCTTAAAGAGTTGAGGGAAATGGGAGCCATAAGTTTAGAAAGTATTTTAGGTCATAGTCCTTATACAACTGATGTTCAAATGGAACTAGGTAAGATTGTGAGTGAGGGGAATGTTAAGGATAATAGTAAGGAGAAGGATGAGGAAGATTAAGGGGATTAATTCTTAGTTAAGTAGTAGGGATTAGATAATAACAAATATAAGCGTGGCAAGTGTTTGTAATATAGGGTAATATATCACCTGTCACGCACATGTTATTATATATCTGCTTGACTAATAGGCAGTATTATGGGTAAAATTATTGTAAACTAGATGAATTTTTAAAAACCTAACTGAATCCAGTAGTATCAAGTGTTCATGGCAGGTATAGGATTACTTCCTAGAACATGTATTATGTAAACTAGGGCATAACAGATATTATCCCCCCACTATTTTAGGGTATTTTAGAGGGTATTTGAGCCATATTCGATACCCCTAACTGGAAAATATTGCCCCTAGCATATCATTTTACACACCCAAGAAAAAATATTGAAATTTACAGCAAATTAACCGTTTTAATCTTTACCCTTACAATCGTATTACCTTACCAATCAAACGTTAATATCGAATAAATAAACAGTAATAAATCAATTCTAGCATGGTTCTAAACCGTGCTTTTTATTTTGTCGAACGAATTGTATAGAATTGTTAAAAAATTAGATATACACCTTCCTAATTAATGGTAAAGTTTAACTATAAACTAGGGAGGTGTATTATTTTGGATTCAGCAAAAAAGAAATTTATCATTTTTATTTCTGTTCCTATTGCGTTAATCTTGGCGGCATGGATTTATGATTCATTAGTTAGTCCCAATCTTTTTGATGATGAGTTAGTTTTACAGTTGGATGAAAAGTTAAAATCAGATAAAGATTTAAGCAAATATTTTAGTAACTTTTCTTTGAGTAAACAAGATGATCCTCCAACAACCTACAAAGAATATAAGGTTTACTCCTATGATGTTTTGACAAATGGAAATGAGAAGTTTATGAAATTGTCCGATAAACAAAAACGGAATGAATTAGGGAAAGTAGCCGAAGCAATTAAAACTATTACCGAAGATTCTTTGATTAAATGCGGTGAAGAAACATTTTGTAGCATATCGGAAATTTTGGTATTTGATTTGAATGGTAAAACTGGAGAATCTGATTCATTTTCCATTACTTATGACTATTATAAATCACCAACCGAATATGAAATGGAAGTTTCATATTATGATGAGAACAGTAAATTTCAAACAAGAACAGTGAGTGCAAATGAATCAAATGTATTGTCTACCTATAAGGAGAACAACAAGCAACCTGATTTAGAGATTGTGGAAAAGTCAGGCAATATTGATGGTAAATATATTTATGTTACTGGTGCATTAAAAAATAATAGTGATAAAACTTATTCATTTATTGAGGTTAAGGTTACATATATGGATGATAACGGAAAAATCCTTGACACTGATACAACTTATGTAAATAGTAGTGACGCTCTTTTACCAAATGAACGTAAAAGTTTTAAACTAATGACTGAAATGATTGGCGGAGTTTATTCAAAATATAGAATTGAAGTTTATGATTATAATGTAGGGTATTAAAGGAAATTCCTTCCTAATGTCGAATTAAGTAGATAGAAGGGAGGTGTGAAAATGAGTGATGAAGTAAAAGTATTATTAACAATAGAAGATAATGATGATTGGATTCAAGAAACAAAGAATATACCCCATCATGAGGTATTGTTAATGCTTCAATCAGATGAAGTTTTTTTCCCTGATTACTTTGATATTAAAGAAGAGAAATATAAACCATACGTAATAAAAGAGTCAAAGTTTTATTTTAGTAAACACCAAGAAGAAAAAGAGTTCCAGATTGAATTTATATACAAAAAGTAATTTGTTTACACTCTCATTCAATTGAGGGTGTTTTTATATTGTACAGAAAGGAATTGATAAAATGAATAACCTTCAACGCTTAGAATTAGAAACTAAAGGTATTCAACTTGAACAGGATGAATTAACCATTTACCTGCAAGAAAATGAACTACAGCCATTTGTCGAATATGACGCACAATCAGCCACTAATAAGAAAAATATATACCGTGCTGCCTTGTCTGTCCTTGAATCAATTGCCAATAATCCAAGTGGCATGAAGTCGTATAAATTGGATGATATGACTGTATCTGACTTCCATGAGAATTTAATGAATCGGATAGATCAACTAGAACGGAAAATTAGGACACTGAAAACAGATGACCAATTGCAGAATGAATCCAATTTCTTCATGTTGTTTGGAGATTAAGAAAGGAGTGATTACATATGTTCAGTCCTAATACTGCAGATTTAGATTATTTGTTTGATTCTACAAGTCAAACAGTTACAGTTAATGACACTGAAAGAAAAGCCATTATTACGAATCCATCAATAAGTGAATTTGACCAAAAGTACATACATAGTATTGAACAGGTTATACAAGGCGATATGATAGCATTAGAAGGTGAGAGGTACTTAGTCATTACTGAATCCATTAGTAAGCGTGGTGGAAAGTATAAAGCCCTTATGCGTCATTGTAATATTGAGATTGAACGACAAGGGGAAGAAGTATGTGAAACTGTTGGTTATAATGACTTTGGAGACCCGATAGTTGAGTGTACTGTTGGTGATCCAATATTTATATCTGCCATTGTGGACAATAAATCATTCTCAATTGATAATTCTTCTGCAATAAGAGTGCCAGATAATCAAATTATTGTAGTTGTTCAGGATAATCAAGTGAATAGGGATAAGTTAAAGGTTAATGATACTTTTAATTTTGAGGGTAATTATAAGGTATTGAATAGGGATTTTACTAAAAAGGGATTAATGATTTTAACTTGTGAAATGGGTGTCTAATTTCCTGTTAATTAGAAAGATTAACCTAATTATTTCCTTTTGAGTAGACAATAGGTAAAAATGATGGTATATTTTCCTTAGCAGTAAAAGTGGAAAAAGGGTAGTGAAAAACCCTTTATTTATAAGGTTTAGGTGGTTTTATTTAGAAACCATCCCAGAAGAAAATCAATCAAATGATGTCAGCAATGAACAAGCAGACAGGAAAATAATAAAGACGGACAAGCACTCATCTTATGGATGGGTGCTTTTCTCATTTATTTAGTTTTTGGTGTGGGTCAGCAGCTGAAATATCTAAGAAGTCGGGTTTAATAGACATTTTGGACTGTGCCAGGAGCTGAAATGTCTAAGAAACCGGGTTTAATGGACATTTTGGGCTGTGTCAGATGTTGAAATGTCTAAGAAACCGGGTTTAATGGACATTTTTGATTGGCCCAGAAGAGAAAATGTCTAAGAAATAGGGTTTAAAGGACATTTTGGGCTGTGTCAGATGCTGAAATGTCTAAGAAACCGGGTTTAATGGACATTTTGAAGTGGCTCAGAAGCCGAAATGTCTAAGATACTCCCTTAATGGCCTTTTAGAAGGATAAAGTGTCATCTTGAATTGGCTAATCCAGCTAGATCAACAAAAATAACGCCAAAAACGACGTTATTTTTGTTTGTCTCCGGGTTTCTTTTTAGCTCCTTGCTGAAAAATTGAATCAAAAAATTCATCTGCTGTTTCTAATGTTCCGCCATGCATTTGTCCATCTGCGCCTCGTTTGTTTTTATCACCATTCACAGGGTTATGGATTCTGGCCATATAAAAAGCACCTCCTATCATTAGATTTTGTCATTGCTGATCAATTTAAACGGCAAAAGTAAAACTATGGCAGGAAAGGTTATGACTGATAAAGAATATGTGTCCCTAACAAACATAAAAAAAAGGGGACAAGTATGTATCAGTATATTAATGGATTGGTGATCCGCGAAGGAACAAATGGGCTTCCTGCGGGTCAGGTAGAGAAGTTATTCCAAGACGCCGGATGGTCAAGGAATACACCTGAATGGCAAAAGGAGAAGTTTTCATTGATATTTAAAAATTCTACCTGGGCTTTTACGGTATGGGACCAAAATGAAATGGTTGGTATGGTCAGAGTCATTTCTGATCAAATTATGGCTGCGAATATTATGGACCTGGCAGTGCTATCTGAGTACAGAGGGAAAGGCATCGGTAAGAAGCTGGTGCAATTATGTGTTCAGAAATTGCCTCATGGAGACTGGTTCGCCCATACTTCAGCGAACAACTTCAATTTTTATGAAAAATGCGGGTTCGAAGTGAAAGATCTTAGCCATAACGGGACTTGTGCGTATTATGGATATATTCAGGCGAGAAAAGACGGGCATAGATAGGAGAAACGAATGGTTATGAATCCAAAAGAATTTGAAGCTGTAATACGGCAGCCCGCAAAGATTAGATACGAATACTTTATTAAAAAAGCCGCAGATTATGAAGAGGTTTGGGGCCTATATCATGATGGATGGGCAACTGCTAAGGATGATATGGAAAGGATATTGCTACCATTATTTCCTAATGAAACATTCGCTGAAGCCTTTGCAAAGAGGGAATGGGAAGCGTGCAACCCAAAAAGGATTGAGCTTGAGGATTTCCTTGAAAAATGGATACCTGGGATGAAGTCTGACGGAATCAAGCCTTCAATTTTTCCTACAGACATAGATTCTGTAGTGGTGGAAGTCGACGTCTTACATCAGTCTTTGCTGGCTGAACTTGAAAATTATTGAGTCATTTGACATTTCTAGTATACCCTTTGTGGTATAATCGGAATATCAATTAACAGAAAGAGAGAGCTGTATAAATGGCAAAACAAAATGAAGCAGCAGCGGCGGAGAGTCAGCCGGAGTGGCTGCAAGCTTATGTGGAATCAACCGAAAAGCAAAGGGCATTATATAAAAGGACATTAATCATTGTTGTCCTTTCACAGATTTTTGGAGGTGCCGGACTCGCTGCCGGGATTACGGTAGGAGCATTGCTCGCAAAGGATATGCTGGGCACTGACACTGTGGCCGGACTCCCGACCGCTCTTTTCACCTTAGGATCGGCTGGTGCAGCCCTCGTAGTTGGAAGGCTTTCCCAGCGGTATGGACGGCGTGCCGGCCTGGCCTCTGGATTTTTGACGGGTGGAATTGGCGCAATTGGAGTCATAATCGCTGCTGTTACTAATAATATATATCTGCTGTTCGCAGCTCTGTTGGTTTATGGTGCGGGAAGTGCGACCAATTTGCAGGCTAGGTATGCCGGCACCGATTTGGCCAGTGCTAAACAGCGTGCAACAGCTGTCAGCATTGCGATGGTCTCGACAACGTTTGGTGCTGTGGCCGGGCCGAACCTTGTTGATGTAATGGGGAAATTCGCACTATCGGTTGGAGTTCCGGCTTTATCCGGACCATTCATTTTGGCTGCTGCAGCATATATTGTTGCAGGTTTGGTCCTGTTATTTTTCCTTCGTCCCGACCCATTTGTTGTTGCGCGTGCAATAGCCTTGGCAGAACGGAATGCCAGAGTCAACAGCCGAGAGTTTATCGAGGAAGAAGAAGCAACGGATAAACGGGGTATTGCCGTGGCTGCGCTGATCATGGTGCTGACTCAAATGGTGATGGTCGCGATCATGACCATGACTCCAGTACATATGGGAAGGCATGGTCATGGTTTGAGTGCTGTCGGGATGGTCATCGGCTTCCACATTGGAGCAATGTATCTTCCATCTCTACTGACAGGTGTGCTTGTGGATAAAATCGGGCGCGCGGCAATGGCTGTTGCCTCAGGAGTTACATTGCTCGCTGCAGGAATTATGGCTGCAGTTGCCCCGGGTGAGTCCATGCTCTGGATTACCCTGGCCCTCATCTTGCTGGGGCTGGGCTGGAACTTCGGGCTGATCAGCGGTACAGCATTGCTAGTCGATGCAACAAATCCAACCAACCGGGCAAAAATGCAAGGAACAATTGATGTTATGGTCGCGTTGTCAGGAGCGTCCGGTGGGATGCTATCAGGCATGGTCGTCGCTAATTCAAGCTTCGCGTTCTTATCGTTAGCAGGCGGGGTACTGTCCCTGGTGTTGATTCCATTTGTAATCTGGTCGAATAGAAAATGAGGAGTCTGGATTTTCAGGCTCTTTTTTTCACGCTTTTTAAAGGATTTAAAGACATCAGTGTTGAACATAACTGATAAAAATTCTTGAAAGTGTGATCAGATGAAAAAATTAGTAATGCTTAGTGAAGTTAGTAATAATAATCCAGCTCTGGTCAGCAGAGTCAGGGAACTACTATCCTCAGGTCCTTTTAAGCTTGCCTATGTCCCATCGAAAACCGATAAGGAAAGAAGGTATTTTGAAAAAGGGAAGCAGGAGTTGGAGACGCTGGGTGTTTCGGACTTCTTATATTTCGATGTCGACGAGGAGTTCGATGAAAGAAAGCTGGAAGAATTCAAACGTTGTGACGGCATTTTTTTGTCTGGTGGAAATACGTTCTCATTTTTAAAAAACCTACAGGAAAGGAATATGCTTAAACTGATAAGGAAGATGGCACTAGAGGGTAAGCCGTTAATCGGTGTCAGTGCAGGAAGCATGATCATGTCCAATTCCATTAAAATCGCAGACTTTCTTGATGAAAACGAAGTGAAGTTGGATCGTTTGGATGGTCTGGGACTTTTAGGATTTGAATTCATGCCACACTGGGGCCGGTTGGAAGCTAATCCCGAAAAGCTATTGGAATATTCTCTCCACAACGATGAAGGAATATATCTGTGTAACGATGGTGATGGGATCGTCATTGATAACGACAATATCGAATTTTATGGAGAACTGCATGAGATTCGGAAGGGTCAGTTTTTATAAGCAAAAAAAAGCATTGTGACTGCACAATGCCTTTTGTTATACCAAATCCTTTATTTTTAAGACTACATCCTTTGGGCTGAAGGGCTTTAAAATGTAATCACTGGCACCCAGCTCTTCTCCTCGTTGAAGGTCTTGTGCCTCCCCTTTAGCAGAAAGCATGATCACGGGCGTAGTTTTGGTTTTCCTGATTTCTTCCAAGACTGCGAAACCATCTTTTCCAGGCATTAAAATATCAAGAATAATGATATCAAAGGATTCCTGAATTGCTTTCTCCAGTGCTTCGACACCATTGTTCGCAACCTCAACCTCAAAAGACTCCCTCTCTAAATACATCTTTAACAATTGGCTAATCCTTTGCTCATCCTCAGCTACCAATACTCTCTTTCCCATATTTTCCCCCTGAAAGTTCTTTATTTAAAGTAAGTATACACTATTGCTGGGTTGTTTTCTTGTCTGCTGAGCGTAAGGCACGAGAAAAAAATTGATTTCAAATATTTTGTGTGCTAGTATGTGTCTTATAATATTTTAATTCATACTATACTTATAGGAATAATTATAATTAAAAGCAGGTGATTAAAATGGGGAGAGAATTTATCCCGTTGTTTGATGATTGGGCGGAATTTTATGACGAAACCGTATCAGGGCATGATGCTGAGTATAAAGAAGTATTCGAAGATTATGATAGAATATTACATGCAGTAGCATCTAAGTCAACAGGGACAGTACTGGAGTTTGGAGTCGGAACAGGAAATCTGACAGAAAAGCTGATTTCTTTGGGAAGAGAGGTCTACGGTGTAGAACCTTCCAAGGTGATGAGGGAGAAAACGAAAGCAAGATTCTTGAATATAGACTTGTATGATGGAGATTTTATTCATTTCCCTGAATTGCCCCAAAAAGTTGATTCAATTGTCAGCACCTATGCTTTTCATCATTTAACAGATGAAGAAAAGGATTCCGCACTCAAACTATATAGTGAATTGTTAGAGGCTGAAGGAAAGATTGTGTTTGCTGATACCGCTTTTTTGGATGAAAAGGATCGCGAAGAACGACATCGGATCGTAAAAGAGCAGGGTTTCAAAAATCTCCTTGAAGACCTTCAGCGTGAGTACTATACAACTCTTGAAGTACTGAAACATCTTTTTCAAAAAAATGGTTTTGAGATTCGTTTTGAAAAGATGAATCCCTATGTTTGGCTGATGGAGGCTGTTAAGTTAAACAAAAATTAATGACAGTATTGGAGAGTTGCAGCAATGAGAATTGGAATTATCGGTGCAATGGATGAAGAAGTGGATTTGCTTCGCAGTAAAATGGCAGATATCGAAGAGATGAATCTTGCTGGAAGTGAATTTTACAATGGCAAGATTGATAATCAGGAAGTTGTACTTCTAAAGTCGGGAATTGGGAAAGTGAATGCGGCAATGGGAACAGCTTTGTTGATTGAAAAGTTCCAGCCTGATGTCATCATTAACACAGGTTCCGCCGGCGGGTTCCACAAAGAGTTGAATGTCGGGGATGTCGTCATCTCTACAGAGGTAAGGCACCATGACGTAGACGTGACAATCTTTGGGTATGAATATGGCCAGGTACCAAGAATGCCGGCATATTTTTCACCGGATGCCAACCTCGTGAGTGTCGCTGAAAAGAGCGCAGAAAAAATCAATGACATTCAGGTCGTAAAAGGCTTGATTGCATCTGGCGATTCATTTATGAACGATCCTGAAAGGGTTGATTTCATCAGAAGCAAGATGCCTGAACTGTATGCTGCGGAAATGGAGGCAGCAGCAATCGCCCAGGTTGCTCATCAATTTGAAGTGCCATTTGTCATCATCAGGTCTTTATCAGACATTGCAGGGAAAGATTCGAATGTCTCATTCGATCAATTCCTTGAAACGGCCGCTAAAAATTCTGCAGAACTAATTTTACTAATGTTAGAGGAGCTGAAGAAATAATGGTAAAAAAAATGAATGTGGAAAGCTTTAATTTGGATCACACAAAAGTCGCTGCGCCATATGTCAGACTTGCTGGGACGACTCAGGGTGCTAATGGGGATGTCATTCATAAGTATGACATCCGCTTCTGCCAGCCGAACAAGGAGCATATGGAAATGCCTGGTCTCCACTCACTGGAACATTTAATGGCTGAGAATATCCGCAACCATCATGATACTGTTGTCGACATTAGCCCTATGGGTTGCCAGACGGGATTTTACCTTTCTGTGATCAATCATGATGACTACGACAATATCCTCGATGTGCTGGAAAAAACATTAAATGATGTTCTTGAGGCAGATGAGGTGCCCGCATGCAACGAAATCCAGTGCGGCTGGGCTGCAAGCCACAGCTTAGAGGGAGCTAAAGAAATCGCTGCGAAAATGCTGGAAAAGAAAGATGAATGGCGCCAGGTTTTTGCTGAATAAGGGGAGTTAAAACAATGACGGTATACCGCAGTATCCATGAATTGGTTGGGCATACACCGATGATCGAACTTACACAGTTTCATCTGCCAGCCGAAGTACGTCTTTTCGCAAAGCTGGAGTATCTAAACCCGGGCGGCAGTATTAAAGACCGCCTGGGAATCGAGTTAATCGACGAGGCATTCCGTACCGGGAAATTGGCAGCTGGATTCACATTGATTGAACCAACGGCTGGAAATACCGGGATTGGGCTAGCGCTAGCGGCAATCAATAAAGGCATTAAGGTAATCTTTGTCGTCCCGGAAAAATTCAGCATTGAAAAGCAGGCAATCATGAAGGCGCTCGGTGCCAAGATCATCCATACACCGACTTCAGAAGGAATGGAGGGAGCCATCACAAAAGCAAAACAGCTGCTTTCGGATATCGCCAATTCCTATTCGCCGTCACAGTTTTCCAATCCAGCCAACCCGGAAACCTACTATAAAACATTAGGTCCTGAAATTTGGGATGACCTGGATGGAGAGATTGATATTTTCGTAGCAGGTGCCGGTACGGGCGGTACTTTCATGGGTACTGCTAGGTTTTTAAAAGAGAAGGATTCTAGAATAAAGACCGTCATTGTTGAACCAGTTGGATCAATACTAAACGGGGGTGCAGCTGGTTCCCATAAAACAGAAGGCATAGGGATGGAATTTCTTCCTTCTTATATGGACACTTCTTATTTTGATGAGATTCATACTGTCACAGATCAAGATGCATTTGATCGTGTGAAAGAACTTGCGGCTAATGAAGGAATACTTGCTGCGAGTTCATCTGGCGCAGCTCTTCATGCAGCATTATTGGAAGCACGGAAAGCCCCTCCAGGCACAAAAATCGTAACCATCTTTCCTGATGGAAGCGAGCGTTATTTAAGCAAAAAAATATACGAGGGGGGAATTTAAATGAAACGCAAAACAAAATTGATTCATGGTGGTATTCCAGGTGACAAAACAACCGGTGCTGTCTCCTTTCCAATATACCAGGTAAGTACCTACAAACAGGAAGATGTCGGAGTCCATAGCGGCTACGAATATTCAAGGACAGGGAACCCGACAAGGTTTGCCCTGGAAGAACTGATCAAGGACCTGGAAGACGGGAAACGAGGATTCGCTTTTGGCTCAGGAATGGCGGCTATAACTGCTGTTATGATGCTGTTCAATTCAGGAGATCACATCGTCCTGACTGATGACGTATATGGCGGAACCTATCGAGTTATGAACAAAGTGCTTAACCGGATTGGCATAGAGTCAACGTTTGTAGACACAACAGACCTCGATGCAGTAAAATCGTCGATCAAGCCGAACACAAAGGCCTTATATATCGAGACACCAACAAATCCGCTTTTGAAGGTTACGGACATAAAGGCAAGTGCGGCACTGGCAAAAGAACATGGTTTGTTGACGATCGTCGACAATACCTTTAGCACGCCATACTGGCAAACGCCATTGAATCTGGGTGCAGATATTGTCCTTCATTCGGCCACTAAATATCTCGGCGGCCATAGTGATGTGGTAGCTGGTCTGGTTGTCGTGAATGATGAACATCTTGCTGATGATCTTCATTTTGTTCAAAACTCGACCGGAGGGATTTTAGGTCCCCAAGATTCCTGGCTATTGGTCAGGGGAATAAAGACCCTGGGCTTACGAATGGAAGCACATGAGGCGAACACGAAGAAAATCGTTGAGTTTCTTTCTGGTCATAAAAATGCAGAAAAAGTCTATTACCCAGGCCTCGAATCGCATCCCCAGCATTCAATCGCAAAAGAACAGGCAGGCGGATTCGGCGGGATGGTCAGCTTTGATGTCGGAAGTGCAGAAAAAGCTGCAGAGGTCCTGAGCAGAGTTCGATATTTCACACTTGCTGAAAGTCTTGGTGCAGTCGAAAGCTTGATTTCCGTCCCCGCAAAAATGACTCACGCATCCATTCCGGTAGATAGAAGAGCAGAGTTGGGAATCACCGACGGCCTGATCCGTATTTCTGTCGGGATTGAAGATGTAGAGGACTTGTTAGAGGATTTGAAGCAGGCATTGCAATAGAAGGATAACAGTCTGTTAAGCTCCGAAAAGGGTGTTCAATTAACTTGAAAGGCATTCTTAAGATCCAGTTAGCTTATTGATGACGGAGATATCTAGATTTAAGGGAATAGAGTAACCAATAGAGGTTATTGGTACTACGAAAATCCGGTATTAGGAAAATGGAGTAACCAATAGAGCTTATTGGTGCTACGAAAATCCAGTATTAGGAAAATGGAGTAACCAATAGAGCTTATTGGTGCTACGAAAATCCAGTATTAGGAAAATGGAGTAACCAATAGAGCTTATTGGTGCTACGAAAATCCAGTATTAGGAAAATGGAGTAACCAATAGAACCTATTGGTGCTACGAAAATCCAGTATTAGGAAAATGGAGTAACCAATAGAGCTTATTGGTGCTGCAAAAATCCAGTATTAGGAAAATGATGTAACCAATAGAGCTTATTGGTGCCCAAAAACTCCAATATCAGTAAAAACAGGTCACCAATATAGCCGATTGGTGATCAAATTCGCTAGTATTATGAAAAATAGGTCACCAATATTCTTTCCATTGAAAAGAGGCACCATTAAGCTGGCGCCTCTTTCTTGCGTTTCTATTCATCTATGAAGCTTTTTGTCCCGCAAATGTAGGTTCCTTAACTGCTTTATTCTCTTTGAAAACATTGAAAACTAGATTCAAGGCAATTGCTGTCAGGCTTCCGGCGACGATTCCGTTGTCGGTCAAGATGCGGATGCTGGACGGCATTTGTGAAAATAACTCTGGTACTGCTGTGACCCCGAGGCCCATCCCAACAGAACAGGCGATGATTAATAGGTTTTCCTGTGAGGAGAACTCGACCTTGCTGAGCATCTTAATTCCGTAGGCAACCACCATGCCAAACATCGCGACCATTGCTCCACCAAGCACTGGAGTTGGGATGATTGTCGTCAACGCGCCTATTTTAGGCATTAATCCGAGGAGTACCAGGAAGAATCCCGCTGTATATATGACATTCTTTGACTTAACCCCAGACATCTGTAGAAGGCCGACATTTTGCGAGTAAGTTGTATAAGGGAAGGCGTTAAAGAAAGCACCAAGAATGATTGCGAGCCCTTCTGCACGATAACCATTCTCCAAATCTTTTTCCTCAAGCTTTTCATCGCAGATATCTCCGAGTGCAAAGTAGACTCCTGTGGATTCCACCAAACTTACCACCGCAACGAGAATCATCGTCAGGATGGCAGATACCTCGAAGGTAGGAAGTCCGAAATAAAACGGTGCTGGCATGTGGAACCAGGAGGCATCCTTAACAGCTGAAAAATCAACCATTCCCATAAAATAGGCAACAATCGTTCCTGCTGCCAGTCCCAGCAGAATGGCAATGGCACGGATAAATCCTTTGAAGAAACGGAAAAGAACAATAATGAAAAGCAATGTTCCAAAAGCAAGGCTGATATTCGATAGGGAACCAAAGTCAGGACTTCCCTGGCCACCAGCCATATTATTCATCGCAACAGGAATCAGGGTGATTCCGATGATCGTGACAACAGATCCGGTAACTACCGGTGGGAAAAACCGGACTAACTTTCCAAAGAACTTTGAAATAGCAACGACAAAAATGCCTGAAATGAGTATCGAGCCATAGATGGCCGAGATGCCGTACTGGCCGCCAATCGCAATCATTGGTCCTACAGCTGTAAAAGTACAGCCAAGCATGACAGGAAGGCCGATACCGAAAAATTTGTTCCGCCAAACCTGAAGGAGGGTAGCGATGCCGCACATGAAAATATCGATTGAAACCAAATAAGTTAGTTGTTCTCCGGAAAGACCGAGCGCGCCACCGACGATTAATGGTACGATGACCGCACCGGCGTACATTGCTAATACATGCTGTATTCCTAATGAAGCAATTTTAAAAGGGTTCTGTTTCATCGTGTTAGTTCCGCCTTTCCTTCTTGGGTATTTTCAAATTCTACGATGCCGTTCTCTAGTGAATGAATGATCGCCAGTGATTCTACCCGGTAGCCTTCTTCCCGCAACAATCGTCCGCCATCCTGGAATCCTTTTTCAATCACGATTCCAAAACCTGCAATCGATGCTTTAGCTTTGTTCACTATTTCTGCCAGTCCGAGTGCAGCTTGTCCGTTTGCCAGGAAATCATCAATAATTAATACTTTATCGCTTTCGCTCAGGAACTTACTGGACACGGAGATCTCACTGCTCTCTTCCTTGGTAAAAGAGTAAACAGATGCTGTAATCAGATCATTTACGAGAGTAAGAGACTTTCTTTTCCTTGCAAAAACAACTGGTACATTTAAGTGGAGCCCTGCCATGACCGCCGGTGCTATACCGGATGATTCGATGGTTACTATTTTAGTAACTCCTGATCCAGCAAATCTTTTGGCAAATTCTGATCCAATTTCGTTCATAAGCTGGGGATCAATTTGATGATTCAGGAAAGAGTCCACTTTTAAAATGGACGATGACAGGACACTCCCATCGTTTTTGATTTTTTCAATTAGCTGTTCCATGTTAATCCTCCTCTTTTTATCCGAGCCGAAAAAAAAGCCCGAAGTCCATGCATTCACGTCATAACTGAGTGAAGCAATGGTCTTTGGGCTTTAAAAGTAGCTGAAGACAAGAGGACAGAAATCTGCCTCTGCATTGCTCACTCATAGTCAGATCATTTACGGTGATCCGGTAGAAACTTGCAGGCCATATCCCTGCGATTATATGAGTGAATGGATTAAGTTATAGTCATTATAACACCATTTTTGTTTTCTTCAACCATAAAAACCGTATTTTCTTGTTAAAACAACTTATTAATGTTCGCCTTTAAGGTAAAAGACTATAAAAATCCTTTCGTCGCAAAAGAAAAAATCTTCCCCATTTTACAAATATTTGTTAAACTATTTAAGCATTTGAGGTGTATGGGGGATATACATATGAGCGTATTCAAGGATTTATTATGGTACTTTAAGTCAGAGAAAAAAGCATACTTAACAGGAATTTTCTTGTTGCTGTTCGTAGCGATGCTCCAGCTGGTGCCGCCTAGGGTAATCGGGATTATCGTAGATGAAATTACGAACGGAAGTCTTACGGGTGGAAAGCTGGGTAAATGGATTGTTGTTCTGGCGGCTTCAGGGTTGGCAATGTATTCGCTCCGTTATTACTGGAGGATCATGATTTTTGGTTCAGCGGTAAAGCTGTCCCGATTGTTAAGGAACCGCTTGTATGCGCATTTCACCAGTATGTCGCAGTCCTTTTACCAGAAGAGAAGGACAGGGGATTTGATGGCCCATGCAACCAATGATTTGTCCGCAATCCAGCAGACGGCAGGTGCCGGGGTTCTTACCTTCGTTGACTCGGTTTCGACCGGCGGGTTTGTCATCATCGCGATGGCAGCGACCATCAGCTGGAAGCTGACATTGATCGCCTTGATTCCAATGCCGTTCATGGCCATGCTGACAAGCTGGTACGGAACTATGCTTCATAAGAGATTCCATAAAGCCCAGGAAGCATTTTCCGATTTGAATGACAAGACTCAGGAAAGCATCACAGGCATAAAAGTAATTAAAACCTTTGGACAGGAAAGCGAAGATATCGAGGATTTTAGAAAGCAATCCGAGGATGTCGTGAACAAGAACATCTCGGTTGCAAAAGTAGATGCACTATTTGACCCAACCATCTCCATCATCGTCGGGATCTCCTTTTTCCTGTCAATTGCCTTTGGGTCAAGATATGTCCTGAACGGGGAGTTGACCATCGGACAGCTTGTTTCCTTCACCTCCTATCTCGGACTGTTGGTTTGGCCGATGCTGGCATTTGGCTGGTTTTTCAATATAGTTGAGCGTGGGAGGGCGTCGTATGACCGTGTCTCCGCATTACTCGATGAAAAAATCGATATTCAGGACAAAGCCGATGCACTGGATATAGTGCCAGAGGGAGATATTCAATATGATATTGAAACATTTGTCTATCCAGGCGACCCGGACCCGATTTTGAAGACAATCAAATTTGGGCTTAAAAAAGGACAGACGCTTGGAATTGTCGGAAAAACGGGAGCTGGAAAGACTACGCTGCTGAAGCTGCTGATCAGGGAATTCGACCTGTCGGATGGCAGCATCGCCATTGGCGGCAGGAACATCGAGGACTATAAGATTGACCGCTTAAGGCAGGCAATCGGCTATGTTCCTCAGGATCATTTCCTTTTTTCGGCCACAGTCGAGGAAAACATCGCTTTTGCGAACCCATCAGTCGAGAAGGATGTCATCCATAATTCGGCCATAGTGGCGAACATCCATGATGACATACTTGAATTTACTGATGGCTACCAGACGGTTGTCGGGGAGCGCGGCGTTTCTCTGTCAGGAGGGCAAAAGCAACGGATTTCCATTGCGCGTGCTCTCGTCATGAATCCTGAAATCCTGATTCTCGATGATTCGCTGTCAGCGGTCGATGCAAAGACCGAGGAACAAATTCTATCGGCATTAAAAGAGAATCGGAAAGATAAAACAACGATTATCACTGCTCACCGATTGAGTGCGATTCATCATGCCGACTTGATCCTTGTCCTTGAAGACGGCCGAATAGCTGAACGCGGCACACATGATCAGCTAATGGAGCAAGATGGCTGGTACAAGGACATGTACTTGAGGCAGCAACTTGAAGAACTCGTCGAGCAGGGAGGGTGACCATGGAAAAAACGCCTGTATTAAACGCAAAAGAACAGCGGTCGGTGCTGTTCCGGCTTCTTGCGTATGCAAAGCCGCATTTAAAAATGATTTCAGTTGCTTTTGGATTCCTGCTGCTTGCGACGGTCGGGGATGTCCTCGGACCGATTTTGGTGAAGATTTTCATTGATGATTATTTGCGGGAAAGCTATTTGCCTTTCAAACCATTATTGCTGCTCGGGTCAGCTTATATCGGCATCCAAATCCTCAATGTGCTTGTTTCCTATTTTCAGCTTTTGAAGTTCCAGGAAATCGCGCTGAAAATCATCCAGCAGATGAGGATTGATGTCTTCACGAAAGTCCAGCAGTTAGGGTTGAAGTATTTTGATAAAACTCCTGCAGGCTCGCTTGTCTCAAGGGTCACGAATGATACTGAGGCGATCAAGGATATGTTTGTCAGTGTGATAGCGACCTTTATCCAGAGTGGGATCCTGTTGTTCGGAATTTTCGTCGCGATGTTCATCCTGAACGTAAAACTGGCTTTGTTTACAATGCTGATTTTACCGTTCATTGTGTTCATCATGAGCTTGTATCGTAAGTTAAGCTCGAAGTTTTATCAGGATATGCGTGAGAGGCTCAGCCAATTGAATGCCAAGCTCAGTGAATCACTCCAGGGAATGTCAATCATCCAGATGTTCCGTCAGGAAGAAAGGCTGAAGAGGGAGTTTGGTGACATCAATGACAAACATTTCGAGGCGGGGATGAGAAACATAAAGGCAGATGGGCTGTTATTACGTCCGGCGGTTGACCTGGTGTATATTCTTGCGTTGATCATTGTGCTCAGCTTTTTCGGGATCACTTCCTTTGACAGCACGATTGAAATCGGAGTGCTCTACGCATTCATCAACTATCTGGATCGCTTTTTTGAACCTGTGAACAATATGATGATGCGACTTTCCATGTACCAGCAGGCCATTGTTGCTGCTTCACGGGTGTTCAAGCTGCTCGATGAAGAAGAACTGGCTCCGGCACAGGCTGGAACGGAAGCGGACAAAATCAATAATGGCAAAATCGAATTCAAGGATGTCAGCTTTTCTTATGATGGCAAGCGGGATGTCCTGAAAAATATCAGTTTTTCCGTGAAACCTGGGGAGACCATTGCGTTTGTCGGCCACACCGGCAGCGGCAAAAGCTCGATTATCAACCTGCTGATGCGCTTCTATGAATTTGAGCGCGGCGAGATATTGGTTGATGATCATTCCATCAAGAATTACCCGGTGAGTGAACTTCGTGATAAAATGGGCCTCGTGCTGCAGGATCCATTCTTGTTCTACGGTACGATCGGGGATAATATCAGGCTGCATAATAGGGATTTGAGTGAGGAGGATATCAGGCAGGCGGCTGAATTCGTCCAGGCTGATACTTTCATCGACAAGCTTGAAAATGGTTATGGACACAAGGTAACGGAGAGGGGATCGACTTTTTCGAGCGGACAAAGGCAGCTGATCGCTTTCGCCAGGACGATCGCCGCGAATCCGAAAGTCCTTGTTCTCGACGAAGCGACGGCAAATATTGATACCGAAACGGAAGAAGCCATCCAGACGGCACTTGCTAAGATGCGAAAGGGCAGGACAACGATTGCCATCGCACACAGGCTGTCAACAATCCAGGATGCAGACCAGATCATCGTCCTTCATCATGGGGAAATCGTAGAGCGAGGGACACATCAGGAATTGATCTCCCAACAAGGACTTTACCATAAGATGTATTTGCTTCAGAACGGCTCAGTTGAAAGGTTAGAAGATGTTGTAGGATAATAATAAAAAAATAAAACAGCTACAACGCTTGCTGCGTTTAGCTGTTTTTTAATGGGCTGGTATTTTTTTAATATAGACGCGATTGTATTCGTTCAACAGTTCATCGAGTTCCTGGCTGTAATGAATGGCAATGGTGGAATTCAAGCCGTTCTTAGATGCGATTTCAATCAGCTCTTCTCGTTTCTTCTCTATAAGGGTGATCAGTTGCTCTTTAGACAATGTGAAAATCCTCTCTGTTATGTGTTTCAACAGTATATTATGTAAAATCGTTATAAATATAGAAATTATTACAAGTGCTATATTAGTATATAGCATATACTGGCAAATTTCAAAAGAAACATTTGTAAAATATTTTCCTGTAAAAATAAGACACTCAAGTTTAATACCCAGTTTTTTAAAAGTTAAACATCATTTTTATAGAATTAATAAATTGTTCACAGTTCGACTATGATAATAGTGAAAATAATTTGTTAGAATGGGACTATCGAATATGAACTGGAGATGGAATGATGTCAGATATTAATATTTTTATCGCTATGGGAGCCGGTTTCCTAAGCTTTATTTCTCCATGCTGTTTGCCGCTGTATCCCGCGTTTTTATCCTACATTACAGGAATGTCGGTAGGGGAACTGAAAAGTGAAAACGCGATGCTGCAAAAAAGGAGTTTGCTCCATACCTTGTTTTTCCTGCTTGGCTTCTCGATCATTTTCATTGCTATTGGCTTCGGGACATCTTTCGTAGGCCAATTTTTCATGCAGTACCAAGACCTTATCCGTCAGCTTGGCGCAATATTCATTGTGGCTTTCGGGTTGATGGTAATTGGATTCTTTAAACCAGAGTTCCTGATGAAAGACCGAAAGATTGAGTTCAAGAACCGTCCATCGGGATATTTTGGATCATCATTGATCGGTATGGCCTTTGCCGCAGGCTGGACACCATGTACCGGACCCATTCTTGCATCCGTCATACTGCTTGCAAGCTCGAACCCTGGTTCAGGCATGCTTTATATGATCGCATATACGCTCGGCTTTGCGATTCCATTCTTCATTCTTTCTTTCTTCATTGGAAAAATGCAGTGGATCCGCAAGCATAATGTAAAAATAGTGAAAATAGGCGGATATATCATGATCCTGGTAGGAATCATGCTATTCTTTGACTGGATGACAAAATTGATTTCGATCCTTTCTATGTTATTTGGCGATTTTACAGGATTTTAAAGGTGATATAATCCTCCGTTTTTGTATATGAGAATTTTGTCGGTGTCTTTACATTGAAAATAATGACTATTTATAGTTATATAGTAATTAAGGGGAATTTTAACAGATAAAAAAGACTTGTTGTGATTGTCGGGGAGGATACAGCAATGGCCAGAATTTTGATAGTTGACGACGCAAAATTTATGAGAATCACCTTAACCAATATTCTGAGGAAAGCGAATCACGAAATAGTAGGAGAAGCTGAAAACGGACGTGAGGCAGTCATGCTGTATCGCGAGCTTAAGCCCGATCTAGTGACAATGGATATAACAATGCCTGAAATGAGCGGCCTGGATGCAGTAAAAGAAATCAAAAAAGATTTCAAGGATGCAAAAATCATCATGTGTTCAGCGATGGGCCAGCAGAAGATGGTAGTAGATGCCATCGAAGCAGGAGCAAAGGATTTTATTGTCAAGCCATTCGATGATTCCCAGGTAGTCGATTCAGTATCAAGAGTTCTAAGATAAATAATAGCCATTTAAGTGTATCTTAAATGGCTATTTTTCATTATAATAATAGTGTAATCTAAAAATAAGGGATGAAATATAGATGAATTATGTTCTGGCATCTACAGTTGGGGCAGTTGGCATGGCAATCTTCGTGACAATCATGAGGATGAAGGCTGCCAAAAAACCAGCATCAGCCAAGAAAATCATTTTGCCGCCAATTTTCATGAGTACCGGTGCCCTCATGTTTATCTTCCCGATGTTTCGGGTGCATTTTTTACAGATTCTTGAGGCACTGACAGTAGGAATGTTATTCTCGATCCTGCTGATCAAAACTTCGCAATTTGAAGTGCGCGGCCGGGAAATTTTTCTTAAAAGATCAAAAGCTTTTGTTTTCATATTAATCGGTCTTTTGATAGTCCGCGTTATCGCCAAGCTCGTACTCAGCAGCACAATCGATGTTGGCGAACTGAGCGGCATGTTCTGGATCCTGGCATTCGGAATGATCGTACCATGGCGGATTGCGATGTATATGCAGTTTAAAAAGCTTCACAATGAACTGCACGGAGGGCCGGCAAGACCAAATATTAATTAATAGAAATCCTCTCGCATTTTGCGAGGGGATTTTTTTATTGCTGAGTAACAGCAATCAATAAGCGAATTTTTTATAATAAATGGATATTCAGCAAATTTATGGAATGTTATGATAATAGTAAGTATTCATAGGGAGAGATTTTTGGTGAAAATGAATAGTCTTCAGGCAGTTTTTATCGACCGGGATGGTACTCTCGGAGGAAGTGATTTCGTCATTTATCCGGGTGAATTTACAATGTTTCCGGGTGTTGAGGAATCTATTAAGCAATTGAAAAGTCGAGGGATATTAGTCTGTTCGTTCACGAACCAGCCAGGAGTGGCTGACGGAGTTGCTTCTGCCGAAAGCTTTGACAGTGAATTGAAGGCTTTTGGTTTTGATCGAGTCTATCTTTGTCCTCATCGGCATGGCGAGGGCTGCGAATGCAGGAAACCTTCTATTGGGATGTTGAAAAGGGCAGCAGAAGAAAATGGGCTGGATTTAAAGAAATGTGTCGTCATCGGTGATCGATGGACAGATCTTCTTGCCGCCGATGAAGCTGGGTGCATGAAAATCCTGGTTAAAACAGGCAGTGGCAACCAGGCTTTCGAAAAATACCGGAACAATGAGTACAAAGGACGCTGGGCAGAAGTGCAACCCGACTATATTGCCGAGGATCTGATCGATGCGATCAGCTGGCTTACTGTGTAGGAGTGAGGAAATGGTAATCATTATAGCTATAATATTGCTAGTTTTTATGTTTGATTTTACAAAGCTGAGGCAGCAGAATGAGAAAATGATCGAGCAGAATGACAGGATGATTTCTTTGCTTGAAGAGCAGTTGAAAAGAGGAAGTGAATGAAAGTTCCTAAAATAAGAATTTGGGTGATAATCTCTGGAATCATCGTTGGTTTTTATCTAAGTAGAATGGTCGGGATGGCGAAATCTTTTCAGGGTGAATTTAATGAGCTGACAGGTGAGAATGCAAGCCTTTTCGTGATTGCCAAATCATTTGTCAATCAGAACTTTGACAGTGAACTGGAAAAAGAGTATAAAACTGCAGGCATGAACCAGCAGTATAAACATATTTCCATTTACTATCAGGAAGAGGACAAAGAACTGATTCCCTTGACAATCGAAACGCTGAAATGTGCTGAGGATAAGTCAGCCGAACTTTTTGGCAGCACTAAAAACGTTCCCATCGATATGATTTTTATGAGTAAAGAGGATATTGTACAGATTTCTAAGATTGAGGATGTTTCAGGGTATTACTCTCATTTTGAGAAGGTCCTTGCTGTAAGTGTTGACCCTGAGTACGTGGAAGGGATCTTACAGGAGCTAGAAACACCACTGTATTTCTTTCAAAAATCAATTTTGCATGAGTACGCACATTACGCCACTTTCAATAAAATAGAGAAAGCGGAAACCTTTGGTGACCTCTTTCCGACCTGGTTCCTTGAGGGAATATCTGAGTATGTAGGAAATGACAAAACAGAAGTTGGCTTCGATTCAAATCCATACGAAGCACTGCCTCTAAAAGACATCAGCTGGGACAATGATTTCCATGAAGTGCGACAATCTGGTATCTCAGAACCCTATTTGCAAAGCTATTTTACTGTGAATTATCTGATCCAGGAATATGGGATAAATGTTGTGGATGAATTGATTTATAGAACAAAAGAGTCAGAGGATTTCTATGAGGCCCTGGAACAGTTGACCGAGAAGCCGGTAGCTGTTTTTGAACAGGATGTTATAAATTATTATAAATGAACTGAGGAGGGAAATTATGTTAAGCAAACTGGGCTTTGATTTATGGGCGGATGGCTATGACAAGACCGTTCAGGTAAGTGAGGAAAACGAAGTCTACCCATTCGCCGGGTATAGAGCGATCTTAAATACCATTTTTAATGAAGTGATGGGGAAAGTAAATGCAAGTGTTTTAGATATCGGTTTTGGTACGGGAGTTTTGCCCTCCAAGCTGTATTACCATGGACATCAGATCGATGGAATTGATTTTTCATCCCAGATGATTGCACTCGCTGCACCCAAGATGCCGAAGGCCAACTTGGTTGAATGGGATATTACCAACGGACTTCCTGAGGAAATTAAGGCAAAGAAGTATGATTACATTGTCAGTACATATGCATTGCATCATTTAACCGACGACGAAAAAGGACGGTTTATCCGAATGTTATTGCCAATGCTTGAAGTGGAAGGCAAAATTCTGATCGGGGATATCGCATTTGAAACCAGACAGGAGCTTGAATCCTGTAGACTTGACAGCATTGATTTCTGGGACGATGAAGAATTTTACTTTGTTTTTGATGAATTGCATTCCATGTTGAAAGAGGAATGCAAGTTGGAATTTCAGGCGCATTCCCACTGTGGCGGTGTCATCATACTATCTAGAAAATAATAAATGTACTTAGCACTGCCTGATTGGGTAGTGCTATTTATCTGGTTCTGGCGAGAACCTGCGGAAGTGTCCGTCATAGCCCTAATGAAGGAAAAAGGAGCGGGAATGAGAGGAAAAGTGTCCATCATAACCTTGATGATGGACAAAAAGAGCAAGAATGGGAAAAAAAGTGTCCATCATAGCAGTGGTGATGGACAAAAGGAACGAGAAATAGAGAGAAAGTGTCCGTCATAACCTTGATGATGGACAAAATGAGCAAGAATGAGAGAAAAAGTGTACGTCAAAGCCGTGATGATGGACAGAAAGAGCGAGAATGAAAGGAAAAGCGCCTATCATAATAATGGCGACGTACACTATTCTATTTAAATTTGGTAAAAAGAAGGAAATGACAAGGCGCTGTCGAATTTTGTTTAACTAGAAAAATTTTTACCTATCGGAGGTTGTCATGGGTTATATCGAGGATTTACGGAAGGTGATTGGCCATCAGCCGCTTATTTTAGTGGGGTCAGCTGTGGCAGTAATCAATGAATCTGGAGAGTTTTTATTGCAGAAACGTCAGGACGGACAATGGGGCGTTCCAGGGGGCTTTCTTGAATTAGGGGAGTCGACAGAGGATGCAGGAAGACGTGAAGTGTTCGAAGAGACAGGTCTGGAAATAGGAAAGCTTGAGCTGGTTGGAGTTTTCTCGGGCAAGGAGCATTATGTAAAACTGCCAAACGGGGATGAGTTTTATTCGGTTACGGTTGCTTATGTGACAAGGGATATCAAAGGCGGAGAATTGAAAGCAGATGGGTTGGAAACAAAAGATGCCCGCTTTTTTCATGTGAATGATTTGCCTGAGAAGCTGAATCCAATGATTAAGAATCTAATGAAGCAATTCGTGTTTGCAGTATAGAATGATGCAGCAAAAAGTAAAACAAAAATTAGTAAGTTTATATACAGGTGAACTCTTTGCCGTTTTTACCTTCGCAATCATTTGGATATTGTATATCCAGCTTTTTGATTGGTCAATTCCCTACCTAGGAGCATACTCGTCGTTATATGCCTTTGGATTGCTCGAGTTTATCTTGCTGCAGGGAAGTTATTACTGGTATTTGAAGCTGCAGCAGTTGAAACAGGGGGATTTGTCCAGGCTGTCGGCTAAAAAACTTAGAACATTTTCCTTTTTTAAGAGGATGAATGCAGTTTTCATTGTGATAGGTTTGTTTATATTGGCCTATCTGATGATTCGCAATCAGCCGGAGCGATATTGGTTTTTATTTCTATATCTGTTTGCTGCCATTGAAAATATCAATTACTATTACGTCCGCCTCTCCTATCAAACGTTAGAGGAATTGAAGGAATTGAAGCGGCAAAAAGGATTTCGCAGATCCAGGCTGGCAAAGGAATTGGACAGTTTTTACATAGGGGAGGAGAAATGATGGACGCAACATTTTATATGGAAAAGACGGTTTTTAATTATCGTGTCGCAGCTGTGATGGTCGTTAACAACCATGTGCTTATTCATCGCCAGGCCACGGATGAACACTGGGCCTTGCCAGGTGGCAGGGTTACAGTAATGGAAGATTCACAAACGAGTATTGTAAGAGAAGTAAAGGAAGAATTGGGGATAGACGTCAAAGTAGACCGACTGCTCTGGTTCACCGAAAACTTCTTTGACTACAAACATAGAAATTTTCATGAAATTGGTTTGTATTATCATGTATCACCAACGGAAGGCAGCTTCGCGTTTCAAGCGGAAGCGTTCTTTGGAGAAGAAGGAGAACGACTGGTCTATCAATGGGTACCAATCAACCAGCTTGAAACGATTAAGTTGTATCCTGAGTTTATCAGAAGTTCACTTTATGAATTACCGGAAACTCCGGAGCATTTAATTGTAAAGCAATATAGTATCAGAGCTGGAGAGTGAACGAGGTCCTTGGTTGGTGAAAAGAAATGGAGGAGCAAAGTGGAATTCTATAATTTCAAAAAGGACATTGGAGTAGACATCACAAAATTCGATTCGAATTTTGTGATGTCAAGGATTGTTAGGACAGTGAACGCAACCCATATTGGGTTTATGTATCTCGACCAGGATGGGATCATCGGTTTTCATCAGGCAACCATGCCGCAGCTTTTGCTGGTAGTAAGTGGCTCCGGCGTTGTGAGAGGGGAATCGGAAGAGTACTATAAAGTAGAGCCAGGCACTGCGGTATTTTGGCGAAAAGGCGAATGGCATGAAACAAAGACAGATAAAGGTTTAACTGCAGTGGTCATTGAAAGCGAAGAGTTGAATCCAGCATCTTATATGGCAAAGCTAGAGAATTATAAAGAGCCTTTTTAAAAGCCGCTGGTCCTTCCTGAAGGAGTTTAGTTAAGGATGAATACATACCGATCTAATACCATATTTCCATGCTTAGTTGCTGAGACAAAAGAGTTAGCAGAGAGCAGAGGCTTCACCGGATCTTGTACCGACGAAACAGGCCGGTTATTGTCCGTACTAACAGGACAAGTCAAGGGAGGAAAAATACTTGAAATTGGGACTGGCTTTGGGGTTGGAAGTGCCTGGATTTTGTCTAACATTCAGCCTGACGTCCAATTTGTATCTGTAGAGATCTAACGCTCAAAGGTGGAACTTGTCAGTAAAATGATAATTCATTCAAATGCGGAATTTGTGTGTGGAGATTGGAAAGAGATTATTCAACAGGGGCCATTCCAATTCATTTTCGCTGATGCCGCCGCAGCAAAAACCATCGATAGTGAAATATTAGCAGAAATTCTTGAGGTCGGTGGATTACTGCTTATGGATGATTTCACCCCAGAAGAATATTGGCCAGCAGAGTGGAGGGGCAAACCGGACCCAGTAAGGGAGTTCTGGTTAAATCATGTGAGACTCACAGCAACTGAAATATACCTTACACCCAGGTCATCGGCTATTTTAGCTGTAAAAAATAAATGAATGGGAGAATACTAGTGAAAAGAGGAATTATCAGGCCATTGGCCATTTGCGTTTTTAGAAGAGAAAAAGCAATCCTGGTGGCCGAAGGGTATGATTCTGTAAAGAGGGATTTTTATTATCGGCCGATAGGTGGCGGGATTGAATATGGAGAGAAAAGCCTGGATGCAGTCAAAAGAGAAGTCTATGAAGAAATAGGAGCCGGAATCGACAATATTCAGTATATCGAGACTGTGGAAAATATTTTTTCCTATAATGGAGAATTAGGTCATGAAATTGTGATGGTATATGAAGCAGAATTTTCAAAAGATCATTTTTATAAAATGGATACCTTTGAGGGGAAAGAAGATGACGGCTCCGTTTTTAAATTGAAGTGGATCCGGATTGATGATTTTGAAAGTGGAAGTTTAAGGTTAGTTCCGGATGGATTATTGGATTTAATACGCTAACGCAAATGAGGCTTGATAAACGTGGATTTGCATACTGAAACAGAAAGGCTCGTATTAAGTCCACTGAGAGAAGAAGATTATCCTAATTGGTATGAGCAATACGGTAATAGATTGCCCTCCCAATATAAATATGATGATGGACGCCCAAAGAATCTCTCTGCTTATACACAGGAGTGGTTTATCAATTGGATCAGCAAGTTTGATGAATCTGCAAATGAGGATAAAATGTATAACCTTGGTGTATTTAGAAAAGAAGATGGAGCCTTTGTCGGGAAAATAGAGCTATATACCATTTTAAGAATGGATTATCAATGGGGCATGGTGGGGTATTCGATTCATAACCAATTTTGGAAAAACGGCTATGGACTTGAAAGTGTGGAAGCTGCCACAAATCTATTCTTCGAAGAATTGGATTTCCACAGAATCGAACTTCATATAAATGAAGACAATATGCCATCGGTTAAATTGGCGAAGAAAGCTGGATTCCGGTTTGAATGTATTAGAGAGAAGTTTTCACTGGAAAATGGGGAATGGATCGACTATTGTATCTTTTATAAAAATAGGAGGTAGGAAGGTTTTGAAATAGACCAAACCTTCCAGCCATTTTATTTAAGCAGAAGGATATTAAAGGGTTTTTGTTTAAACTACTATTTTTAAAGCTTCTAATACTCGTGAAACATGCAGGTCATCTTTCATGGATTCCAGAGAGTGCCATCGTACTTCATTTAAAGTTTGATTCTCGCCATATTCAGGATCGCACCCGAGCATCGGTTCTTGATCGTTCAGCTGGCGGGCCAGGAAACACCGTTCTTCACCACCACTGTATTGGCCGGTAAAGAGATAATCGACAACCTCTACATCTAAACTCACTTCTTCCTTCACTTCACGTACGACCGCTTCTTCGAATGATTCTCCAGCCTCTAAACCACCGCCTGGAAGGGTCCAAAACTCTCCATCCGGGTAGACATGTTTTGTCATAAGGATATTATTGTTGTTAATGATAGCAGCAAAAGCTCGTGGTCTGGTCAATAGGTAGCACCTCGTTATAGGTTGATTTTTCATAATTTTACCATAATTGTGAATGGATGTTACCTATGAAATTACATAAAGTGAAAAGTGGCTTTCAACAAAAAGAACTCCATCGAACAAACCGGAGCGTGTAGCCCGAAAAAGTGTCCGATAGACGCGCTCTAACGGCCAAACCGGAGCGTGTAAGAGGGAAGAGTGTCCGATAGACGTGCTCTAACGGCCAAACCGGAGCGTGCAAGAGGGAAAAGTGTCCGATAGACGCGCTCTAACGGCCAAACCGGAGGGTGTAAGAGGGAAAAGTGTCCGATAGACGTGCTCTAACGGACAAACCAGAGCGTGTAAGAGGGAAAAGTGTCCGATAGATGTGCTCTAACGGACAAACCAGAGCGTGCAAGAGGGAAAAGTGTCCGATAGAAGGGCTCTAACGGACAAATTGAAGCGTGCAAGATGAAATAGAGTCCGATAGACAGGCTCTATCGGACAAACCGGAGCCGGCAGCCGAGAAAAGTGTCCGATAGAATTTAAGACCTCTACCAAATCCAGACTAATCAAGAATGGAAGAATCCTTACAGAGGAATTGAATGGAAAGGAGCAGGATGTCTTTGGCAATAAACAAGCCCGTGGTAACTATTATCGGAGCTGGGATTGGCGGCTTATCTGCCGCGATTGCCTTGCAGCGACAGGGAGTGAAGGTAAAAGTTTTTGAGAAAGCAACAGAGCTGATAGAAACAGGTGCAGGCATTGTGCTGGCAGCCAATGCGATTAAGGTATTGGAAAAGTTGGGGGTTGCCAATCAAGTACGTCAGGCGGGTTCACCAGTCAAGAAGGCGGAAATCCGAACCTCTGATGGCAAGCTTATTGTGAACATGCCGGTTCATAAACAGGCAGAACGTTATGGTACATATAGTTATTTGATCTATCGGCCAGAGCTGCAAAGGATTTTATATGAAAAATTAAAACCTGATACTGTTGTGTTTGGTAAAAAGTTTTCAGGGATAGAGCAGGATCGGAAGAAAGTCACCAGTTTTTTCGAAGATGGTGAGATGAATACTTCAGATCTTCTCATCGGAGCGGATGGAGTTCACTCAAGGGTGAGAAAGGAAATTGTTGAAGATTCTCCTTTGCGATATTCGGGTTTCACCGCTTTCCGGGGGATTTCTTATTTTGCGGATGAACGTTTTCCAGAGGAGCTTGGCGGAGGCTTTGAGGCATGGGGAAGAGGCAAGAGATTCGGTTTTTCACATTTAGGGAAAGGTCGAGTGTTTTGGTTCGCAGCAGTGAACATGCCAGAAGGAACTCTCACAGCACTTGCAAACAAGAAAAAAACTGTTTTACACCATTTTCACTGGTGGTGGGGCCCTATCGAAGCAGTCATTGATTCAACTGCAGATTCAAAAATCCTTGTGCATGAGATTTTTGACAGAAAGCCAGTTGATAGTTGGCATAAAGGAAGAGCTGTACTACTGGGAGATGCAGCACATCCGATGCTGCCGAATCTCGGTCAGGGCGGAGCGCAGGCTATGGAGGATGCGCTAATCCTTACAAATTGTCTAAAACTTAATCCTGGGGAAATTGAACAAGCATTGAACCAATATGAACATTTGAGGAGCTCCCGTACGAAGAAAATTGTCCAGAGCTCCAGAATGATGGCAAGAATGATGCAACTCGAGAATTCGGCGGCTATTAGATTACGGAATCACATGATAAGGAACACTCCAGACGAAATGAAAATTAAAAGACTTGACTGGGTTCTTGGATATGATGCGGCAAATCTCGTTGAAACATGAAAGGGAGGAAAGGAAATTGATTTTTGAAATGACCTATCAGGTGCGAGTGACAGATTTCGAAGAAGGTTTTCGCTGGTATAAAATATTGCTTAAAAAAGAGCCGGATTTTACCCCTCATAACGGGTTTGCTGAATGGGAGTTGATTCCCGGGGCATGGCTTCAGGTAGCAGAAGGAACAACTTCAGGAGGGAGCGGCCCATTGCGTTTGGGAGTCAGGTCGATTGAGGAAGAACGGTCTCGGTTAGTCAAGGATCTAGATGTAGACCTATTCGAGATTTATGAGAGAAAAGAAGTTCCTGTAAAATGGGCGACATTTTCCGACCCATGGGGAAATCAGATTGGTTTCTTTGAATATATTGATGAGAGGGAAATGCATAAAAGAGTAACTGCCATTTTAGGAAGTAAGGAGTAAAGGAGTAAAGGAGTTGCGAGAGCAGTTGAAGTATATCGAGGCAGGAATCGGAAACAGATGGGTGGTGCGAACGGAAATTGAAATGGAGAATGGTAATGAATATGAAGTACAAGGAATCCAGGGACCCATTTATTTTCATTCAGCATATATAAGATTCTGGCTCTGGAAGACAGTGATCATATTGGATTCTAGGGAAGGCTTTAAAAAGGTACATAAGAATGATAAGAACTTCAAACTCCTTTTAGGAATCGTATGCAGGTAATAGGCTTGTTTAAAAGAGAAGGAGTAATTTTCAGATATGGACATCTGAAGATTAAAGGGTCATAACTTATAAAAAGTATATACAGCAATAAATATTTACGTACTGGCCCTAATTCATATCCAAGAGGAAATTCGGTATTAACGGGCAAAAAGTAGCTAAAGGAGAATACATGAGTAATCCTGTAAACTATAAGATTTGGACGATGTGTATGATTCAAAACGGAGATAAAGTGTTACTTCTTGACCGTCAGCATGATGATTTCAAAGGTTATCTCCCACCTGGAGGAAAAGTTGAATTTCCAGAAAGCATAGTTGAAAGTGCAATTAGAGAAGTGAAAGAGGAAACAGGACTGGAGGTTAGCAATTTAATCTATAAGGGTCTTTATGAATATGTTAATCCTGCCAACAGGGACCGGTATATGATTTTCAATTATATAACCAGTGATTTCAAAGGGGAGTTCCTTGAGGATGGTCCTGAAGGAAAAGCTGTTTGGGTAAGCATTGAAGACGCTGACCATTTGCCCATGCAGGAATCAGTTAGAAGAAGGTTTCCGTTGTTTTTTCAGGAAGGAACATTCGAAATCCAGGTAGTATGGAATCATGCTGAGAATAAAGAGGGCAGGGTTTTTATTAATAAAACATAAAATTTTAGGGGAGTTCTTGATGTCAGTGGCTAAAAATGAAACGGTATCTCTTCAGCTTTATAATAATGAATTTAAAAGTTGCTTATTGAATTACACATTGCTTGATGAGCAGAGAAGATTCACTGCTCTTCCTGCAGAAGCTTTGGAAAAGTGTGAGGAAGAGCCAGACCGGCATCCTGTTGTCATTCTTTATGAAGAGCAGCCGGCGGGATTTTTTGTGCTTCATGGTAAGGAGGGAGTGAAGACTTACAGTGAAAACCAGAACGCAATGCTGTTGAGGGCTTATTCAATCAATCTTCCTTACCAGGGAAAAGGAATTGCTTCAGAGTCAATCAAATTATTGAAGCAATTTGCAAAAGAACACTTTCCTTTAGTGAATGAAATAATATTGGCTGTTAATCACTCGAATATTATGGCACAAAATGTTTACAAGAAGGGCGGCTTCATCGACCAAGGTAAAAGAGCCATGGGAAGAGAAGGAGAAATGTTTATTTACCATTTGCAGTTAGAGGAATTTTAGTCTTTTTAATGAGCAATGATCTATCAAGCGGGTATGAAGGGAGGAATGGACTATGCCTGAAATCAAGCAGTGTTCGGAAATAAAACTCTCGTAGGCATCCGGGTGTTGTGTCCTGGTAATGAATATATAAATGAAATTTCGAAAGCATCAAAGCAATTGAGTGAGCGAGTACATGAAATAAAGAATGTAAAGGATCCATCTTTGCAGCAGGGGATTTTGTAGTCGACAATCGTTCAGATGAGGAGGATGGTTATTGGGTTTGTGTAGAAGTATCTGATTACGAGGACATTCCTGGAAATATGGTGAACCTGACGATTCCAGCACAAAGATATGCGGTCATACGGTACAAGGGATCTAATGAAAAAATTAGAGATACATATAGTGAGCTTTCAATGGATTAAAGGATACGGTTATCGCAGATCGATGGACCAATGGCATTTGGAAGTGTTTCATGACTGGTCGAATCCTGAGGAAATCTAAGTTGAACTGATGGATACGATCGCATAATTGGAATAATTTGAATCTTTTTCCTTCCAAGTTCGTAAAGATATATAAACTTTAAGTGAAAAGTTGGGGGAGGATGAGCCATGGTAGAAGAACCAATGGGAATGGATTTTATGTTTACATTTGGCCCTGTTTTTATGGGGGCTATCTTTATATTAGTGTTTGGCATTATTATTTTTACGATTATAAAAGGTATAGGCACCTGGAGTAAAAATAACCAATCTCCACGTCTGAATTCGTTCGCTAAAGTAGTGACAAAAAGAACGAGCGTGCGTGGCGGTGGAGAAACTAGAGCGCATAATGTTTATTATGTGACCTTTGAATTTGATAGTGGGGACCGCCTCGAACTTCAGGTTGATGGCCAGGAATATGGCCAGTTGGTTGAAGGTGATGATGGTGAGCTGACTTTTCAAGGAACGCGTTATCTAGGTTTTACAAGACATCATCGATAATTGAAAATCGCTTAAAAGACCAAATCCACTTTATTCGGTCTTTTAAGCGATTTTAATCCACTGAAATTTTACCTTTATTGATGATACGAATTATTGAAATGATCCCTCGGCATAATAGCATTTTTATGGCTAAGCTGATAAATGAGTGCTGCCAATTCCACCCCTTCCTCCAGGTGATTAAATCCGTCTTCGTAGCTGCAAACGTTTCGATCAAAACCTGGGGAATGATAAAAGGAAATAGTTTAAGGACTATTCCTGCGGGCTTGCTGTTAAGAGTCCATTGATTATAATAAAGCAGCATTAATGGATAATGCACATAGTCAAAAGGCAAGTGAATCTTGAAGCTTTTTTTGAAAGGCCTTATTTTGTATTTTAAATAACCTCTTGAAACAAGATAGCGGTCTGCCCAAGAGTTGCCAATAATGCTGACAAGGTAAACGATGATCCAATCCTTGAATGATCGTTTGACAATCGCAAAGGGTAAGAAGAACACACCAATTATCGTTAAAATATATAGAAATGCAGCAGAATATTTCTTTTGTCTTTTGCGCAAAAGTACCACCTCTTCATTAAAATGTAACATTGAGGGGAATTTATGTATTCAATAAAAACTAATCTATAGGGAATAATGCTTACTAAAAGGTAAAAGAGAAGGTGAGACCTTGCCGCGGAAAGCAGCAGAGAATCCTGAGGTACAAGAAGCTGAAGGTCAGGAAAAAGAAACCCAACAAGCCAAAGAAAGCAATGAAATTGAAAGATTAAATCAAATGTTGGCAGCCGTACTTAACTATATTTCCGATGATGAAGTCGAGGTCATTGATATCGAATATTTGCTCAACAACACGGAGGGTCTGCGAGTATGGTGGGATCAATACCGTGAAAGAAACAGGAAAGAGATCGAAGAGGAAATATCACATGCACTTGGCGGCCTCTCGATTGAGGAGTTAGAGGAACTAAGGGAGAAAATCAAGGGAAAAGAGAAAGAATGAAGGATTTTTCATATGGTCGGACTGCTTTTGTCTGTAATTGTTTTTAACATAATTGCATTCAAATTGAATAAAAGACTAAACGCTTACCCAGATGGTTCAGATTTGGACATTTACCATTGCCTTTCAATTGCTTTTTGACTTATTCTTTGAGCTCAAATATCAAAGCTATTGGTTTTTCGATCAGGGTGTAGATTGGCTTGGCCTTATTCCAAGGACAATTCTAATCCCACCTGTAAATATCATTTTTTGAATCTATATCCAGGTGGTAAAGGTTCATTAAAAAGAAATCATCTTTTTCATCCTAATATTTGTCTGCCTTCTTTTATTGTATGAACTGGCTACAAGGTCTCCTAAGCCCTGGGGTTATTTTCACTATGGTTCGTGGAAAATCTGGTATTCAGCTATATTGGATTCAGTCTTATTATATTGTTTGCTTGGATTTTATAAATGGATACAATGGCTGGAAAAACAGGATAGAGCAATCATCGCTTAAAGCACTCTTTTCGAGAGTGCTTTTTTTTAGCAAAATGAAAATGGAAAATTCAAACAAATAAGGAGGGGATATCTGTCGAATAGAGAATCTTTATAACAGAGGTGACGCGTATGAAAAACCAATTAATAAGAGTCGGGACAATTTATATACCGGTAATGGAACCAGCGAAATCATCAGATTGGTATAAGGACATGCTGGGAGCCAGGTTAAATTATCTGGATGAAGACAAAGCAATCATGGATTTGGCTGATATCAGTCTGTTTTTAGTGAAGTCTCCGGGAGAAAGCTCAAATTTTAAGGATGTAAATGGAGCAGAAAGGTTCATTCTTACTTTTGAAGTTGATGGTGAAGAAACTCTTGAAGCTATGCATGCTGATTTTATTGAACGAGGAATGAGTGTCGGTGAGATTGAAAACCGCGGACATGCTGGCCGCAATTTTGTTTTTTATGATCTCGATGGAAATAAATTCGATGTATGGAGTGAGCTAAGCAAAGAGTATAAAAAGAGGATGGAAGAGGAATCAATATGAAGTTTGTTTTGATATTTGGCCCGCAGGCGGTAGGTAAAATGACAGTGGGGCATGAACTGGAAAAAATAACAGATTTAAAACTTTTTCATAATCATATGACGATTGAGTTGGTAAATCCCTTTTTTGACTATGGGACAAAGGAAGGGAAACGGCTCGTTGGCCTGTTTAGAGAAGAGCTCTTTAAAGCTATGGCAAAAAGTGATCAAAGCGGAATGATTTTTACGTATGTCTGGGCCTTCGATATAAAGGAAGACTGGGAGTATGTCGAGAAAGTTTGCCAATTATTCGAGTCAGAAGGCGGCTCGGTGTATTTGGTTGAGCTTGAGGCAGACCTGGAAGAGAGGCTCGTACGAAACAGAAGTGCGTACCGGCTGGAGGAAAAACCTTCCAAGCGGAACATAGAACGCTCCGAAAACGATTTGCTGAAATCAAAGGATCAGTATCGCTTAAATTCCTATGAAGGTGAAATTCAGCGAGCTAACTATATTCGGATTAAAAATACGAATTTAACTGCAGCCGAGGTTGCAAGGAGAGTAAGAGACCATTTTGAATTGTGATAAAAGGGGGAAGAATGTTGGAGTCTATTAAACTATTAGAAATGGAAATACAAGAAAAAGAGAAAGAATTGATCCGTATAAAACAGGAGCTGGCCGTTTTGCGCAAGCAGCATCCTTCTTTCGCAGTAACCAATTATGAGTTGACCGACACAGAAGGCAATAAGGTACTTTTAAGTGAGCTTTTTGGCGATAAAAATGAACTGATTGTTATACATAATATGGGTAAATCCTGTTCCTACTGTACTTTATGGGCGGATGGATTCAGTGGATTTACAGCACACCTTGAGAACAGGGCGGCATTTGTTTTAACAAGTCCGGATGATTACCAAACATTATCGTTTTTTTCCAAGGAACGAGACTGGAAATTCAAAAGCGTTTCGACAAAGGGAACAACGTTTAAAGACGATCTCGGATTTAAAAATGCCGAGGGCTTATGGCCAGGAGTTTCCATATTATTGAAAGAAGAGGATGGAGCAATTAAGCATTACTCAAAAGCATTTTTCGGCCCTGGTGATGATTACTGCAGCATATGGTCCCTCTTCGAATTATTGCCGGAGGGAAGCATAAACTGGGGACCGAAACATGATTATGAATGATAGAAAGTTATTTGCAGATATTCTTGGGGAGAAAATGATGGTCGATAAACTCCCAGAACAAGGCTGCACATCAAAAGTCTATAAGATTGTTACACAAGACGGCATTTACATCATGAAAAGTGCGACTAAGGAAAAATATCGAGAGTGGTTAAAATCAGAGGCGGAAGTGCTTCAAACTTTATCCTGTGACGATTCCATTCCTGTCCCGAAGTATTATGGTTTCATCGAGGAAGAAGATGCAAGCCATCTATTGATGTCTTTTGAGGACGGGATCACCTTGACTGCCGCAATAAGAAATGCCGGAACAATAAAGGAAAAACAAAGGCTGGTCAGGAGTTTTGGTCAGTTTATCAACAGGCTTCACAAGCAGGAAGCCTGTTTAAAATCAGAAACAGACTGGCTCGAAACCCAGTTGGCCAGGGCTAGAGTATATGCTGAGTCAGGACAGGCTGATGGCAGCTTAACATTATTGGAACAGTTGGAAAGGGATCAACCGAAGAAGGTAAAACAAACAATCATCCACGGAGATTGTACTACGGATAATGTATTGGTGGTGGATGGAAAAGTTCGTTTGTTTATTGATGTTGCTGGTATGACGCTTGGGGACCCTCGTTATGATGAATCTCTGGCGATTCGGAAATTCAGGGATAAGCCGGAATTACTGGCTTCTTTTTACGAAGGATATACCAGATACCTAGTATCAGATGAAGAGTACCGTTACTTTGAAAAAGGTTTATATGAATTTTTTTAGGAGGGTTAAAAATGTGCCAGGTGGTGAACAGGGAATTTAAAGTTATTGGAATGAAACAGAATGGGCCATTTGAAAGTTATGCACAGCTGGTACCCCAGGCGGCGCAGCAATTTTTACAGCAGATGCCGAATTATGAGGGGACCGAAGTGACAGTATATGAGCCAAAGTCAAGTGACAGTCATGTTGAAGGGACATTTTATGTAGGAATCCTTGTGGAGGAAAAGCCTGTATCCTTGCCGGAGGGAATTGAATTTTTGGAAATTCAGCATACTTACGGAATGATCTCCGGGAAGGGGAACGAAATGGGGAAATTGTATTCAACACTTGATGAGTGGATTTATGGACAGGGATATCAAAAGGAACTGGATGGAAACTACATAATTGAAACCTATCATCCTATTGAGAATGATATAGAAATGGTGGAAATCTATATTCCTATTAACTCCTAATGTGATAAAATATTGAAGATTTGACGTCTTAAGGTAATGGAGGGTTTTTATGGAGTACAGAGGCGCATCGGCTTATGAGGAAGAGGAATTTTTCAAGAATTACATGAAGCGCAGAACACGGCCAGAAAGTCCAAACAATAGTATAGAAAAACCAATCTTACTCGAGTTGATTGGGAATGTAAAAGGTAAAAAGATATTCGACCTGGGTTGCGGCGATGCGGAGATTGGTGCTGAGCTCCTGCAAGAAGATGCCAGTGCATATGTCGGCTTGGAAGGCTCGGAAAATATGGCCCGTGTTGGAGTGGAACATTTGAAAGGCACAACTGGCCAGATTTTGTACTCATCAATGGAGGAATGGCGACCACAGGCAGAGGAGTATGATTTAGTCATTTCCCGTTTTGCACTCCATTATTTAGAAGATTTAGGCAGTGTTTTTACAAAGGTTCATGACTCGCTGACGCCCGGCGGAAGGTTCGTATTCAGCGTTCAACACCCGGTACTCACTTCATCTTCGAAAAGTGCTGAAGGCAGCGGCAGAAGAACTGACTGGGTTGTGGATGATTATTTCAACCAGGGAGAACGCGCTGAACCTTGGATCGGGAAAAAGGTAATCAAATACCATCGAACAGTCGAAGAGTACTTCAAGCTCTTATTGGAAACCGGTTTTATGGTAGAGGATTTGAGAGAAGGGACTCCAAAAGCTGAAAACTTCTCTACCATGGAAGAATACGAGCGGAGGATGAGGATTCCCTTGGTATTGATGTTCGCTTGCAGGAAGCTTGGGTGATTGGCATGGAATTCCGACCAGCAGAAATAGAGGATATCAGTGAAATCCTGTCTGTTTTAAATGCAGCATCGCTTGCCCTGCATCAAAAAGGTGTGAATCAGTGGGATTATCCATGGGATGAAAACCAGCTGCTGGAACAGATTGAATTCTTGTATGTGGCATCAGTTGGCGGGAAGATTATCGGGACATTTGGCATTAAAGATGTGAGACAATGGCATGTTGATGGAGAAGTAAAATACTTATACCAGATAGCCATACACCCTGAATATCAAGGAAAGGGATACGGTGTGGCTATAGTATCCTGGGCATGTCAAAAAGCACGCGGTTTTTCGGATGGACTGTATCTGGATTGCTGGGCAGGAAATGAAAAATTAAAAAGCTTTTACAGTGCGAATGGCTTTGAATATGTCGGCGATTTTCCTGAGGAGGACTATTACATCAGCATTTTTAAAAGCAGGGAGGGATAGGATGGAAGCCATTTTTAAAGATATCGTCCATATAATGCAGCATGATTACGCTGGGTGGAAAGACAAGCAGGGGTGGCATCGGCCAGAGTATTTTCTTAAAAAGATTAAGGAATATGACTTTACCAGTGTTGTAAAAGAGTATTTGCAAGATTTCAATGATAAGCATATTTATTTTGAGGATCATAAACTTGAGAAGGAAGTCCCGCAGGCCAGAGGGTTTAAGGTAAGAAGGTATGAGGACAAGCTTTATGTCACCGAGGTGGGAGCTGAGAAGCGGCTTGTAAAAGGCACGACTTTTACTTCGATTGGTGGATGGTCGATACCTGTGCTAAGGGAGCGGCATGCGAGTCTATTGAGTGAGAGCCATGCCGAACGGGAAAACTGGAGGCCGGTTCTTGCGCTATATGAGTATGGTGAAACGGATTCCGGGAAAGAAGTTCGGTTTCGTTTTTATCCAAAAGGTGACTATCAGCCAGTCTATTCTGTAGAGAAGTTGAATGATTGGACACTGTTGTTGACGATGACGGACTTTGCGGATCCGGATTCGATTATACGGATGATCGATGAACATAAACACCTCCTTGAGTCTACGGAAAATTGGATCATAGATGTCAGAGTGAATTATGGCGGAGGTGACGCAAGCTATTTTAACCTTTTGCCCTATTTGATGCCAGAAGAAGGAGTGGAACTGTTAGATCCAGAAGAAAAAATGCTGTTCAATTGTACCGAGGCCAACTCAAATAGGCAGCTTGCCATGGTAGAGGAGCAGATGAAAGGCGTACGGGATGAACAGACATTGGCTTTCTTGAGGGCGTGGCAGAGAGAATGGGAAAGAAATAGCGGGAAAGGCTTTGTGGAATTCGATTTTGGTGAATTTATTCCTGATACTTTTGTTAAAGGAAAGTCCCTGCCTAAATCCATTATTGTGATGACGGATGTTTTTTGTGGTAGTGCCGGTGATTCGTTTGTAGAAACTTGCAAGAAGTCCGGCAAAGTTACCGTTATTGGACGACCAACGGCAGGACTTAATGATTACGCGAACCTGGCCATCAAGAGGTGGGAAGAGGGTTATGAATTATGGTATCCGACCTCGCGTTTGTCCAAGGTCGATCTTGGCCGCGGTATGACAGGAGTGGGGATTGAACCACATATTTATATACCTTGGTCGCCCCTCCATTTGGAAGAAGACGTGGACCTTGATGCAGCACTAAAGCTGGTATCCTCTAACTTAACTAGATATTAATAGAATTTACGGTAAAAAGTTTACAAAATAGCCGAATTTGTATTATTTCATCTTTACAATACTGTGCTAAAGTATAGATGTAAGGGATCCCAAAATATAAGGAGTGTTGGCGATGGTTTACAAAGTCATCATTAATTTCTTATTGGTATGTGCCCACTTCTATCTGCTTTAACAAATGTTAAAAAAGTCTTAACAAATCCAGGCAACGAATTTTATATCTCTCTATTAATATAAATACTAGGCAGGATAGCAAGTGTGGCTATCGAGGCAATCAGCGAAGGCGGGGCTGGTTGTTTTTTTGTTGTGGTACCAATTACTAGCTAATGTGGAGTAATTCGAGAAAAGCGTCCAATAGAGTGTTCTATCGGACAAACGGAAGCCATTGCAGGGGGAGAATGTCCGATAGAAGCGCTCTAACGGACAAACTGGAGCAGAAGCTGAAGAAAAGTGTCCGATAGAAGCGCTCTAACGGACAAACTGGAGCCTAAGCTAAGGAAAAGTGTCCGATATAAGGACTCTATTGGACAAAAAGGAGCAGAAGCCGAGGGGAAGTGTCCGATAGAAGGTCTCTATCGGACAAAAAGGAGCAGAAGCGGAGGGGAAGTGTCCGATAGAAGGTCTCTATCGGACAAACAGAAGCAGGAGCCGAGGGAAAGTGTCCGATAGAAGGGCTCTATCGGACAAACAGAAGCTGGAACCAAAGAAAAGTATCCGATAGAATGGATTAATCGGACAGTGGATAGAAATATAACGCTAACCATAGCATTCACCTTTGATTAGTTCAGTTTACTATTTATAAATAGTCCATTTTCTGGTCCCCTCCATCGCCATGTACTTCGAAAGAATTCTTCTGATTCTTTTACTGTTCTCAATAACCATACACCACTGCTGAACCGAAGATGTGGTAATAGCACGATTTGGAAAAAGTAATTTATACTCTTCTACTGTCCTTATCACTGCTGTTTCTAACAACTCTCTCCCCCCACAATCATCACACTCCAGAAACTTATGAGAAGCTGTGACCGAAAACGACTCACATTCCAAACAAGTAATTCCTTCCTTAAGTTCATCATAGTTAAAGGAAGGTAGTTTATTGGATGGGCTTTCAGTTTGATGAAGGGAGACTAGTTTATTTGCGAGCTTGTAATGGTTGGTGGATACTTTTCCCAGTTGGTTATTGAGATGAGTAATGAGTCGTTTGATTTGGGTGGGAAAAATGAATGGGAGGTCTGGTTGTGCCTGGTACAGTGTGAACTCGGGGTTAACGAAAACGACCGAACCTTGAAGCTTAAAGTTGTAGCCAAGTTGATTCAATAGCTTCTTAAAAAGCAGCTTAGTGCGATTAAGTTGATCTAGGGGATTCTTTATGGATGCTCCGGTAGTAAGTGAGGTGAGTCCTTCTTGTTTGTACAGGTAATCTCCATGGTTATTTTTTATTTCAAAAATGTACAAGGTATCAGCGAATAAAATTAAAGTATCTATCTGAAAGGTTGCTTTTTCTACTTCGAGCAGCAATTCGTTTAAGATTAAACAACTGCTTGTCAGTGTCTCTGTCATGGCATCGAATTGCAATTCGCCTTGATATCCTTTGTCCAGGTTTGATAGGTACCTTTTTTCCTCATCCGATAACACCAGTCTTTTGTTTAACACCTTCAATTTCGATAAAGTAATTGGTTCTACGCGCTCTTTGAAAGCCACAATCATCTTCCTTCCTTCAATTAGTCAAGATAATCATACTATTTTACCAGCCTAAAATTATTGAATTATTTGTGAACTGTTCTAGCCTGATTGAATACAATGATAAGACCACTTGATTCAAGTCAGGAGGAGTCGAGATGTCATTGAAGGTTTATGCGATTTTGCTGAAAGCCCTTGGCCTTGCTGTTTTCCTTGTACCGATGTTCTTGAAGGGGATGGGATATATTGCGACCATTTTACCTTCAGTTATGTTTAGTTTAATTGCCATTGGAGTCGTTCTGTTGATTGTAGGAAATGTATGTGAGGCAAAAGCGATGCGGTCTGGCGCTTATGGCAGGCGGAGAAGAAGAATAAAGTGAGAAACGAGTTTCAGATTCTGAAACTCGTTATTTTTTTAGAGAAAGCAAGAACCAAACCAGCAGGTAGATGTATCCCGCGATGGTGAAAATGGCCCATAGTGCTCCATGTTTGAATTCCCTCGCTAAAAATTCGAATTCATTCATATCAAGGGGCCTGCCAATGCTGTTCATCAGGCTGACCATTGGTACTGAAATGATGAGCAAAATCGCAATCATCGCAAGTGCAACCTGTTTTTTCCTGATAACCCTATAAATGGCCCTCACGAAAATAGTCATTAACAACAAATAGTAGATGATCCAGAACCCAATCTCTGTCATGTAAATCCCTCCCTCAAGAATTCTATCATTTTTTCTTGTTATATTGTGGTAAAATTGGTTGAGAGGTGAGCGATTTGGTTGTTATCAATATTTGGTTGATGATCATTTTAGCGGTGGCGTTTCTCGCGGCAGTTGGAGCCTGGCTGAATACAAGGCTGATTCTAAAAGAATTTGCTGTCATCAAAGCACATATGGGAATAAAAGAGGATAGAACACCGTCAGTTTTTGACAACGATCTCGACAAAGACTAATTGACAGGGTGAAAGACAGTGACGAAAATACATATGATTGGCGGCCCGGGAAGCGGGAAAACATACATATCAGCAAAACTTTCAAAAATGCTTGGGGTTCCCAGACATGATTTGGACAGCATTTTTTGGGATCAAGATTCTGAGTATTTGGGTTCCCAAGCTCCTTCGGCAAAAAGGATCGAAAAGCTGAAAAAGGTTTTATCTGAGGATAAGTGGATCATCGAAGGAGTGTACTATAGCTGGCTTGAAGATAGCTTCAGGCATGCTGACTATATTTTTGTGTTCAAGACGAATGTGTTCGTTCGTGACTGGAGAATTGTGAAAAGGTTTATTTTAAGAAAAGCAAAGCTGGCACCTTCTCCACGAAAAGAGAATCTGAAGACGCTGATCGAGTTGCTGAAATGGAACCACCAATATGATGGCAACAATCTCGTAGAGGCCATCAAGCTGATGAAGCCTTACAAAGACAAAGTCATCATACTAACAAAGAGTGATGATGTATTGAAGCTTTTCATCAAGCGAAAAAAGAAACCGTCCGGGGGAGCAGCATAAATAAAAGCGAAAAAAACTGCCTTAACACTAAGGCAGTTTTAAAAAAGACTTTCAAATGGAGCCGTGCTGATTTGTTTTTCAGCAAGACGCTTTCGTAAAAATTTATGGTCACGCTTTGGTGTGGCCAGGATATAGCCACGGATGACAAGCTCCTGCGTGATCTTGTCCGCATTTTCCCTAAGCGCGAGCTCACCAATTTTACCGGCAATCTTATGCCTTGCCACATCCCTGAACAATTCAGGAACCGGGCTCACCAAATCTTCGAGCAATTCCTTCTGGTCATCAGGCCACAGATGACGCGTCTGATTGACATAATGCTCTTCCCAGTCCATATCCGATTTGCCGTCGTCCTTAGGCAGCTTTTTCAAAAACTTTCGGAACATAAAATAGCCGCCAATCGCGAATAAACCAACCAATACAACGACCCAGAATAAAATAAACCATAAAAACCAACCTTCAAGCTGATACATAACCCTTCACCCACGCATTTCTAATATCTTTTCTTATTATAGTATCAGCGGTCAAGGGAAGACAAGTCTTGTGACAATTTGAGTAACTCTCTTGTAAAATCAGCAGCTTGTAAGTATAATAGACCTTGTTCTTCAAATGGGGCTGAATGGGGTACTGGTGTCCCCCACGGTCTTCAAAACCGCTTGTGACCTGCGTGCCAGGTCAGCTGGGTTCGATTCCCAGGCGGTCCCGCCAAACATACATAATCAACCGCACGGCGATTTCGCTAGTGCGGTTTTTGTTTTTAATTAGGGTCATATGCCTCTAGTTTTTTAGGTGAATTGTTTATTTACGCCCTCTATTCTTAGAATTCAACTCTTGTCTATTACCTTTCAGTCCTAACGCTAATAGTTTATAAGTAAGGACTTCATTCAAAATACTGAGGTCCTGAAAATTTTATGAAAGGAAGGTATGAAAGTGGACAAAATATCATCAGCTTACAATTCTAATTTTAAGAGAAGCGAACAACCAGTTACGATTCAACAGGCTTGTACTGGAGGCGAAACTGTACTTGTGATTCAGGATAATGTTCCCTGGTGTGGAGCTTCAAATGCTGAGGGGGCAGTTATGGCAGAGTTAATTGCGCAGGGGATTTCGTATTGTATAATCAACTCCAGTCAAATAGGAACAACAGATCTTTCCCAATTCAGGGACATCATCATTCCATCTGATCAAAGTCAAACATTCTATAACAATCTTTTTCCTAACGGTAACATTCATCCTGATATTGAAGATTACATTCGGCAGGGTGGAATTCTATCGGCCAATTTAGCTGATCTTGGCTGGGATTTTGGGTCCTGGGAGGCGTATTCCTTTGTTGGTGGGCTTACACACGTTTCAACGGAGACAGCGATAATAACATTGCCGATCCGAATCATCCAATTATTACGGGAGACCTTACTTGTAACAGTGGGAACTGTGGCCAGATTTTAGATAGTGACTTAGATGGTTGGAGTTATTCCTCTCATGGCTATTTCACCAATCTACCTGCAGAAACAGATGTGATTATTGTAGATAGTGAAGATAGACCAGTAATGATTGAGTATCCTTATGGAAATGGAGTGGTCATTGCAAGTCTAACTACAACTGAATTTCGATATGATGGCTGTCCTCAAAGAACGGAAAGGAAACTTCTAGCTAATGAAATAGCCTATCAAGTTAATTTCTGTGATACTTGTGAATGTACTGAGAGAGACATACCTTTCACAGCTACTATCGAGACAGGTGTTCCTTTTCCAGTGGTAGATGTAGGCACTCCGGTGTTTAACGGTAACTTGACTGATAATGTGGAATGTACCACGGATACTTGTCTGCAAACTGTAACCTTTACAGTTTGTGATACGACATTGGAGTGTTGCATCACAGTAGGAACCATTAATTTTAGCGGTACTGCTGATCTTCTAATTACTGTTCCTGCAACCCTAGAAACCGATTGTGGTATGCAAGAAGTGGGATTGAATGGAGCAGTCACTGTTCCAATCGACCAAACCTGCTTTACCTGTGAGGATGAACAAGTTTGCCCTGACACTATTTGCAGATTGCTAGAAACTGTGCAAGACACGTTTACAGCTACAATTATTAGTGATACTCAAATTCAGGTATCTGGTACTGTTCGGTTTAATTGTCCTTAACATTTACCCCATAAGAGTCAACTAGTAACCGCTCAGAATGCTGTGCGGTTTTTTGTGTGAAGGATAGCTGATTCAAGGTTACTTGGAAAGGTAAAACCCCTCTTTCTATCTGGAAGCAATTAGTACGTCCCTTGACTTTTTTAGAGTATAATAGAGAGAATTAATCAAATATTTCTAATGTTTATTTTACTTTTAGAAAGGGGTACAGTAATGCAATTTTTCTTTGATCACCTTGTTTGGTTCTTTAAGAAACCTGAGAAAGCAATTTCTCCCTTAAACCAAAGAGGACTTCATGTTGTGCAGGGTGGCCGTCATGAAACTTGGGGAACATATAATACCCTAACGTATTTTGGCTTAAGTTATATTGAATTTTTAGGAATTGAAAATCTATCGATCGCTGAAAAGCATGATGAAAATCGATTGATTACGCAAATTGTTGAACAGTTAGCAAAAGAAAATCGGGAAGGTCCTGCGACAGTAGCGATCCGAACAAATCAAATAGAAGAACTAGCAATAAAACTTAAGGCAGAAGGACTTACAGTATATGGGCCGCTAACTGGGGAGAGAGTTCGTGCTGATGGTCAAGTAATCAGGTGGTCATTGTTATTTCCTGAGTACGCGGAGAACAAGGTTCCTTTACCGTTTTTTATTCAATGGGAAAAATCAGATGATGAAAGGTTTGCGGAATTAGAGGAACTAAGAGTCATAGGGTCACACATAGTTGGCCATCCAAAGTTGGAAAGTGTTGGATTTGTCGTAAATGATCTGGATAAAACACCAGAAATTTGGAGGGAATTGTTCGGCCTTAAACAAGGTGAGGAGTATATTGATACGGAACTCAATGCCCTTTGCAGAATTTTAGAATTGGACAAAACTAATTTATTATTTATTACACCAATTGGAGATGGTCCGGCTGCTAAGGTATTGAAAGAAAAAGGGGAGACTCCTTTTTTAGTGAACCTAACCGATACGAATCAAAGTCAATTTTTTGAACTGTTGGATGGTTATTGGAGGTTCCGGTAAAAAATAAAATCATTTAAATTACACGTTGAAATTGAATAAGACCTTTTTATCAAAATATCCAATACGATTTACCTTAACGTATTTATATGAATTTTTTCTAGTTGGGGCACTGCCGATAAAAGCGAAAAACGTACTAAATCTAATTTTGGAAATGTAAAGCCGCTCTTTTCCCTAAGCTAAGGAAGAACCGGCTTTTGTTTGTTTAATGAATCGATTCACGTCGTTTACGGAAAGTTTTTTGGTAGATCTATTTAAATGTGTGAAGAATAGTTGAGTCAGTGAGTACCTTGAGAATGTAAAGTGCCTGTTTCTTTTTTGAAGCAAAAGGAAAGTCCCTGCGCTTCTCTTTAGATGAGTTCTTAAGGACAACGGTATAACATATATTTCGAATAACGAAATTTTTTTCTGGTTTTGAAAGGAGATTGTCTCGCTTTGTCGAAATAGTTACTTTATTGCTTACTACATAAGGAGGATTTTTTCATGCAGTTTAACGATTATCCATATACAAGGCCAAATCTTGAAGAGGTGGAGGGGAACTTTAATCAATTGCTAGAGAGGTTCCAGTCTGCTGAGTCCTTTGAGGTTCAGGACGGAGTAATGAAAGAGATCAATGAGTTACGGTCTGGATTTGAAAGCATGAGGCAGATTGTTCAAATTCGTCAGACGATTGACACCACCGATGAGTTTTATAAGAAAGAAAAGGATTTTTTCAATGAAGTAGGACCAGCCTACAAAGGTCTAATCACAAAATATTACGAGGCACTTACAGGTTCTAATTTCCGCTCTCAGTTAGAAGAAAAATGGGGTAAGCAGTTATTCTTACTAGCTGACAGTCAATTAAAGACATTCTCTCCTGATGTGTTGAAAGACATGCAGGAAGAAAACAAACTGGTTAGTGAGTATGTTGATTTACTTGCTTCAGCTAAAATCCCGTTTGATGGAGAAGTAAAAAATCTTGCTCAGTTAGTTCCTTATCAACAGTCACCTGACCGTGACATTAGGAAGGAATCAAATGAAGCGAAGTACAGCTTTTTCGTTAAACATGCAGATCAATTAGATGATTTATACGACAAGCTTGTAAAGGTACGCACTAGTATTGCAAAGAAGCTAGGATTCTCTTCTTTTACAGAGTTAGCTTATGCTCGACTTTCTCGTACAGATTATGATGCTGAAATGGCAGCAAAGTTTCGTGACCAAGTGAAAGAGTACATAGTTCCTTTAGCTACAAAACTAAAACAAAGGCAGCAGGAACGGATTGGTGTTGATACATTAAAATATTACGATGACAGCTTCAGCTTTAGGACAGGAAACCCTGATCCTAAAGGAGATGCGGAGTGGATTGTACATCAAGCGAAGAAAATGTACGAGGAAATGTCTCCTGAAACGAATGAGTTTTACACTTATATGGTAGAAAACAACCTGATGGACCTATTAAGTAAAGCAGGTAAGGCTGGCGGGGGGTACTGCACCTATATTAGCAAACATAAGTCACCATACATATTCGCAAACTTTAATGGAACAAAAGGTGATGTTCGTGTATTAAAACATGAAGTGGGACATGCGTTCCAAGTATTTGAAAGTCGTAGGTTTGAAGTACCTGAGTACGCGTTCCCTACACTAGAAGCATGTGAGATCCACTCGATGAGCATGGAATTCTTTGCTTGGCCTTGGATGGATCTTTTCTTCGAGGAAGATACAGATAAGTACAAGTTCTCTCACTTAAGTGAAGCGGTCCTGTTTATTCCTTATGGTGTAGCAGTCGATGAATTCCAGCATTTTGTGTATGCTAACCCGGAAGCAACTCCAACTGAGCGCAAGCGAGCTTGGAGAGAAATCGAGAAGAAGTACTTGCCACATCGTGATTATGAAGGGAATGACTTCTTGGAAAACGGTGGTTTCTGGCAGCAGCAGGGACACATTTACAAGGTTCCTTTCTACTATATTGATTACACACTTGCTCAAATTTGTGCGTTGCAATTCTGGAAACGCACGCAGGAAAATACAGAGGATGCCTGGAAGGATTACCTGCACCTATGTAAGCAAGGCGGAAGCCAATCATTCACACAGCTTGTAAAAGAAGCGAATTTAATTTCTCCATTTGAAGATGGTTGTGTAAAATCTGTGATTGATGAGATTGAAGCTTATTTGGATACAGTTGATGATAAGGCTCTTTAAAAAGAAAGTAGAGCAGTAACGTCTTAAGTATTTAAATAAGGGGATTGGCCTATTTTTTGTTGGGCCAATCTCCTTTTTTTTGCTTTCTTCAAAACCAACCAATGTTTTATCCACCCTTGTGAAACAACCGCCTGATTTTGATTTTAAACATTTATAAAGACCTGCCTACTTTTAATTACAGGCGCTATTGCCTACTATATTCCTTAATCATTTCTTTCATTTTAAAATGATGATAGGCTGTCATGGTAATCATTACAGCGCTAAAAACGCTCGATAAGATGGTACTGCCTAATAGTGCCTTTATAATGGGTTTATTGAACATGATAATCCCCCTTTTTTGCTTATTTTTGTTTATTACCTCAAAAATATAAGTGGAAGTTTTTTGCAAATGGCTGCTTCTAATAGTCGTTACCAGGCTTTTCAATTATATGGAGTATGCTAACCCAGATTGTATGCTTGTCTGAACTGAAACTTTTTATCCAAAGACAAGGGTATTTGAAATGTGGAGCCAATACCTTTGAATCACCATACCTTCCCCGAATATCCAGCTAAACTGGTCAGTGCACATCTAACAGAACATGTAACCTCCATTGCTTATGTTTCGGATTTTCCCTCATATCAAAGGAGGATTTTTGTATTCAACCTTTACTTCATCTAACTTTTCATTTTTGCAGTAAAAATATTAAAAAAAGTTTTTGCTACATATATAGATAAAAGGTAAATTAAGTATAAAAGGGGATGGCTGAGTTGAAAATTAGAGAAATGGAATATGGAGAAATAGAGACTGTTAGGAATCTAAGGTTGGAAAGTTATCAAGAGTATGAACAATTTGTTTCAAAAGAGCATTGGGCAGTATTAAAAAATACACTAATTTCCGATAATGATCTAAAAAATAATGCGAAAATATACATAGCCGAACTGGACGGTCAAATTGCTGGTAGTGTCGTTTTGTTTCCAGCATCCATTAAAGCTTACGAATGGAACGAAAATATTCAAGATTATCCTGAAGTGCGTATGCTTTCTGTAAAACCTATGATTCGCAGCAAAGGGATTGGCGGAGCACTAGTCGAACATTGTATAAAGGTTTCAAAAGAAGAAAATAATTCACATATCGGCCTACATACAGCTTCTTTTATGACAAAAGCAATTTCGCTGTACGAAAGCAAGGGATTTGAACGCTTGCCTGAACTTGATTTAGAACCAATGAATGATGGAATTATTGTAAAAGCCTTTATCATGGATTTAAAAAGGGACTCTAAATGAGTTCTTTTTTTCTGCAACCTGACCAAGTAATTTTGTTCTTGCTTTCTCAAAAAACAAGGACGAAATTGATTGTTGAATACAAACTGAGATAAAAGTTTATACAATGAGATAACAAAGAAAAAAGAAGGGGAGACCTTTAAAAGGACTCCCCGACTATAATGAAATATAGTTTCCAATACTTCAGTGATTAATTTTCATCTCCTAAAAACTTCTCCAAAACATCTTTATTTCGATCAAAATCAACCTCCAGCACTTCTCCAACCCCATCATAACGTTCATTCTCGAAACTGCCGTCTTCGGGTATGCGGATGGTTTGTATTTCTCCGGTTTCGTTAGTCAGGATGTCTTTTCCGATGGTCAGGAGTGTGGATGTTTCAAGATCGGTATCGACATATGAACCTAATAGATCTAACAGTTCGGGGAGCTTGGCCACGCTGTTAAGGGTTATGGCTTCGTCTTTTAATTTTGAGACTACTTCCTGCTGTCTTTGGACTCGTCCGAAGTCGCTTAACCGATCCTGTCGGAACCGGACATATCCTAATAATTCTTCTCCATGCAGCTGTTGTGTTCCTTGTTCGAGGGTCATTCCGATTCCATCAGACATTTCATATGGTATGTCTACTTGGATTCCGTTGGGGACGAGGAGGTCGACTGCTTTTACGAAGCCTTTAAAATCGACGACCGCATAATGATGGATGTCCAGACCCAAATTCATTTTAATCGTTTCCCTGAGTAATTCGGGGCCTCCGAATGAGTAGGCCGCATTTAATTTCTGCTGTCCGTGTCCAGGGATGTTCACATACATATCCCTCATAAGCGAGATTAGTTTTACCTTATGCGTTTGTGGGTTGTAATGGGCAACCATGATGGAATCTGTCCGCGCTGCTTTTTCTCCCCGAGAGTCACTGCCTAGTAATAGAACATTCACTTCCTCTTGGGTATTCTTCTCTCCTTGAAACGATTCTGCTTCGGCCTTTTTAAATGGTTGATTGAATGCTTGATAAGTTCCTTCTATGTACTGATATATGGTAAAAAGACCAACAGTAAAGATCGCAAGGATCAGCAGGGCGCCAATCACTCGTCCCCACCGGATTTTTCTGCATCTTTTTTTCGTCACTTTAACACCACCCGGGTTGAACTTTCTCTTTTTACCAGAAGTGCCATTATCCCATAAAAAGATTTCAGTTAGTGAAAGATTAGGTTACAGTTGTTTGAAATTCTGTTAACAATTTTGATGGTGAAAAGGATTAATGCTGCAACGTAATAAAGAAATTTTGAAAAATCTATTGAATTTAGAAAATTCTTTTACTATAATACATAGTAATTCCTTATTACGATACTCAATTAACGAAAGAAATACTAAAACAAATATCTATATCATACAAAAGTACTAAAAAAGATAAAATAAAAACAAACTATTACCGAAAGGAGGATAAGTTTTGAAATACGAAATAGATGAAATGGACAGGGGAATTATCAAACACTTAGCTAATGATGGAAGAATGTCTTTTTCTGAAATAGCCGCCAATCTTAATGTCACAGAAAAGACAGTCAGGCTCCGGTACAAAAACCTAAAGGACAACGGAATCCTTAATGTGGTAGGAGTCGTTAACCCTGTAGCGATTGGGATCAAAGCAGGAGCAATTATACTTTTAAAGGTTCAGCCGCAAAAGATCCAGGAAGCAATCAATTCCTTAAAGGAGTTCAGAGAAATACGCTATATTACCTTGACGTCTGGACCGTACCCGCTATTGGTACAAATCGCAGTGCCAACTCAGGATGATATAAACGAAATCCTTCTTAAAATAAACGAGCTTCCTTCTATCCTGGAAATGAACAGCATTATCCAACTGGATGTTTACAAAAATTCTTATGAATACTACTAAGGGGGGCAAGAACAATGCTTGATTTGTTAAAAACACTGACAGGTCTCTCGGGACCATGCGGATATGAACATTCCGTATCCTATTTTTTAAAAGAGTACCTTGAGGAACGGACTGATGAGGTCAGCATTGACCCAATTGGAAATGTCATCGCCAGGAAAAAAGGGGACAAGCCTGGGCCGACAGTTATTTTAACAGCGCATATTGATGAAGTTGGTTTCATGGTTAAAAAGATCGAGGAAAACGGGCTGTTGAGATTTGAAAAACTCGGCGGGAATGATGACCGGACCCTTCTGGCACAACCGGTAACGGTAATGGGGAGCCAGGGATTGTTACCTGGGTTGATCGGGACAATGTCTGCGCATTATGTGAAGTTTGACGACCCTTCAAAACTTAGAAAACATCAGCAGCTTTATATTGATATTGGTGCTTCTTCAAGGCAGGAAGTACTCGAAATGGGAGTCGAGATCGGAACGCCGGTCACATGGGGAAGCGAATTCGTTGTCTTTGGACCTGAGTCAGCACCAAGAGTAAGAGCGAAATCGTTGGATGACAGAGCAGGGGTTGCCGTTCTGCTGCAGGCACTGGAAGAAATCAAGACAGAAAGCTTTGCTGGTGAGTTGGTATTCCTCTTCGCGGTACAGGAAGAAGTAGGGCTTAGGGGAGCAAAGACAGCTTCCGAACATATTACAGCAGATGCAGCGATTGCGGTCGATACGACAGCTGTCAGCGATACCCCGGAAGAGACAATGGATCAAAGCTTAGGCCTTGGAAGAGGTACAGGAATCAAGGTGATGGACTTCAGTCTGATCGTACATAAAACAATGAAAGAGACACTCGTGAATCTGGCAAAAGAACAAAACATTCCTTACCAGCTTGAAGTTTTCCCTGGGATCGGGACAGACGGCGGAGCAGTCAATTATGCCAACAAAGGGATTCCAACAGGTGTCCTTTCCGTTCCTTCTCGTTACGCCCATTCACCTGTTGAAGTGGTGGATATGGGAGATCTTGAGGCAACAAAAGACTTGTTAAAGGCCTTTGTTTTGAATCTATCAGAAGAGCAGAGTTTTGAATTTTAATAGAAATATAGCATTCATTTAACTTAAGTTATCGAAAAATTTGAAAATGGGGAGAGATTTAGAATATGAAGATATTTATTTCGGCAGATATGGAAGGCATTTCAGGTGTTGCAACGAACCAGCAGTTAAAAACTCCGTCCGAATATCAGCGTTTCCGTAAACTGATGACGGCTGATGTGAATGCAGCCATCGAAGGGGCTTTTAATGGCGGTGCCACGGAAATTGTCGTCGCAGATGGACACGGAAATATGTCAAATATCATCATCGAGGAACTGGATACACGCGCACGTTTGGTTTCCGGAAGCAATCGGGTCATGTGCCAGCTTGAAGGATTGGATGAGTCATTCAATGGCATCATGTTTGTCGGCCACCATGGACGCGAAGGCGGTTCAGATGTAACAGTCATCAGCCACACTTTGGCCGGGATCTGTGTCGAGGAAATGAAGGTTAACGGGAAAGTGGTAGGAGAGACGGAATTGAATTCCTATGTTGCTGGTTCCTTTGGCGTTCCTCCACTCTTCATCAGCGGAGACGACGCTTATGTAAGAGAAGTGCAGGAAACTCTTCCTGAAGTGGAAGGTGCGGTAACCAAAAGAGCTGTTGACCGTTTTGCTGCCGAATTGCTTCATCCAGAAGCTGCCCGTGCAGAAATACGTACAAAGGCAGAAGCAGCTGTTAAAAAAGCAAAGCAGGCGAAGCCTTTCACAGTTGCAGAGGGCCCTGTTACTTTTGATCTTAAGCTGAAAGGGCCGCAGCAGGCAAAAATGACAACGACATTGCCAACTGTAGAACTGACTGGTCCAAAGAGCATTCGCTTTACCTGCGATGATATGGTTACGGCTTATAAGCATATGTGGGGCTGCGTCATTATTGCCATGACTGCCACAAATGGAGTTCTTGGTTCAGTAAATGCTTAAATCTTAAAATAACGAGGTGAATGGAATGTACATAATCAAAAGGCTGTTAACGATGCTTTTGACCATCTGGGTCATCATTACGTTAACATTTGTCATCATGAAATTTATCCCTGGGGATCCATTCGCGTCGGATGCAGATGTTCTGCCGGAGGAAGTCCTGCAAAATATTCGGGCAAAGTACAATCTTGATGAGCCGCTTCCTGTGCAATATGCCCTTTATATGAAAAATCTCATGATGTTAGATCTAGGTCCATCTATAAAATCTCAAACACGGTCAGTAAATGATATCATCCTTGATGGCATGCCGGCATCCGCCACTCTTGGGATCCAGGCACTCACTATCGCTATGTTTTTTGGGCTGATCCTTGGAATAATTGCAGCGTTAAATCACAACAAACCGCTGGACTTTTTTGCAATGATGATAGCCATTATTGGGATTTCAGTGCCAAGCTTTATCTTGGCGCCGCTTTTGATTAAATATTTCGCTGTGGAATGGCGCTTGCTGCCGGTAGCGTCATGGGGAAGCTTCCAGCATAGTGTTCTGCCGTCTTTGGCATTAGCTGCTTCCCCGATGGCTGTCATTGCACGCTTTATGCGATCTAGCATGATAGACGTCATGAACCAAAATTACATTAAGACTGCCAATGCAAAAGGATTATCTACCGTACAGTTAGTCATCAAGCATGGAATCCGCAATGCCATTCTTCCAGTAATCACGTTCATCGGGCCGCTGGCAGTCGTGTTGATTACAGGTACATTTGTTATTGAAAAGATATTTGCGATTCCTGGCCTGGGAAAATATTTCGTAGATAGCATCTTTAACCGGGATTATCCAGTCATCATGGGAACAACGATCTTCTTCAGTACCATTCTTGTTGTGATCCTGTTCTTGATTGATATTTCATACCGACTGATTGATCCAAGAATTAAATTGACAAGCGGGGGGAAATAGCATGCAGCCTAAACAACTTGACAGCAAATTATTCGTACCCGTTTCTCCAGAAAAGAAAGTTCTCGATCCCATCCAGCGCCCATCACTGAGCGTATGGAAGGAAACACTTATTAATATCATGAAAAACAAACTGGCAATTCTCGGTTTGTCTCTTCTTTTAGTGATTGTGTTCTTCGCGCTCTTTGGACCGAAAATGGTTCCTTACAGTCCATCCGACCAGGATTTAATGAAGGGAAATATTGCACCGTCCAACTCTCACTGGTTCGGAACAGATGACCTTGGACGCGATATGTGGTCCCGTACCTGGTATGGTGCCAGGGTCTCCCTGACAATCGGGTTTATTGCCGCATTGATTGACCTGATCCTGGGCGTCACCATTGGAGGAATTGCAGGTTATATGGCTGGACGCAGCAAAAAAGGCGACCGAGTCGATAACGCCATCATGAGAGTTATCGAAATTCTTTACGGAATTCCTTACCTTTTAATCGTCATTTTGCTGATGGTCATCATGGATCCTGGTGTTACATCGATCATTATTGCTCTGTCCGTTACAGGGTGGGTGAGTATGGCCCGTATTACCAGGGGACAAATCTTGCAGCTGAAATCGCAGGAATATGTTATGGCTGCAGAAAAGCTGGGAACTTCCCATGCGAAAATCATCCTTCGCCACCTGCTGCCAAACGCGCTGGGAATCATCATCGTTAATCTGACATTCACGATTCCGCAGGCAATCTTCGCAGAATCGTTCCTGAGCTTCCTTGGGCTTGGTGTACAGGCACCATTTGCAAGCTGGGGCACGATGGCAAACGATGCACTTGGAGTCATTTTGAGCGGCCAGTGGTGGAGGCTGTTCTTCCCTGGGTTCATGATCTCCCTGACGATGTTTGCCTTTAATGCCTTTGGAGACGGACTTCAGGATGCATTGGATCCTAGGAATCGGAAATAGGAGGGAACAACTGTGAGTCACTTACTAGAAGTAAACAACCTCGAAGTGAATTTTAAAACATACGGCGGTGAGGTAAAGGCAGTCCGCAATGTTTCCTTCCATGTGGATAAAGGGGAAATTGTCGCCATTGTTGGTGAAAGTGGAAGCGGAAAGAGCGTGACTGTACAAACCTTAATGGGGCTGATCCCAACACCGCCCGGAATCATTAAAAACGGAGAAGTGCTTTTCGATGGAAAGGATCTTTTAAAACTATCAAAACGGGCCATGCAAAAAGTGAAAGGTTCAAAGATTAGTATGATCTTTCAGGATCCAATGACATCACTCAATCCAACGATGAAAATTGGAAAACAAATTGAAGAGGGATTGCTTGTCCATCAAAACATGAATAAACCGGAAGCGAAAAAGCGCGCGATCGAAATGATCCGTCTTGTCGGAATCCCGAACCCTGAAGAACGTTATAACCAGTACCCGCATGAATTTAGCGGCGGCATGAGGCAGAGGGCAATGATTGCGATTGCCCTGGCCTGCAATCCGGAGCTGTTAATCGCTGATGAACCAACGACAGCTCTGGATGTGACAATCCAGGCACAGGTTCTTGATCTGATGAGGGACCTGAAGGAAAAAACCGATACGGCCATTATCCTGATTACGCATGATTTGGGTGTTGTGGCAGAAACAGCTGAACGAGTGATTGTCATGTATGCAGGAATGATGGTGGAGAGCGGTACGGTCCATGAACTTTTCGAAAACCCGCGCCATCCTTATACGTGGGGATTGATGGAATCCGTTCCGGATCACACAAGCTCTGCAAAAGAGCGGCTTATACCGATTGAAGGAACGCCTCCTGATCTGTTCTCGCCGCCGCCGGGCTGTCCTTTTGCCCCAAGGTGTAAGTTTGCAATGGAAGTATGTCTTCAGGAAATGCCTCCTGCAATCGAAACAGAGTCAGGGCATTATGCAAGATGCTGGCTGAACGACCCGAGGGCACCGAAAGTTGAAGATCTTGTCGCTGCAGGGAGGGAAACAACATGACCGAAGCAACTGTTAAAGAGCCAAAAGCTACAGCTGCCGATACGCTTCTTAAAATAGAAAATCTAAAAAAGTATTTCACAATCCAAAAGGACAAGACAGTTAAATCTGTAGATGATATCTCGATTGAAATCAAAAGGGGAGAAACGTTCGGACTTGTGGGTGAATCCGGAAGCGGCAAATCGACTCTGGGTAAAACCATTGTCGGTCTCCAAGACCCTACAGAAGGAACCATGTTTTATAACGGTGTCGATCTATCCACTCTGGGCAGGAAGGAGAAAGCAATCGCGAACCGCGAAATGCAAATCATTTTCCAGGATCCGCACGCATCCCTGAACCCAAGGATGAGGGTAGGAGATATCATTGCGGAAGGAATCGATGCACATCGTCTTGCCCGCGGGAAAGACAGGCAAAATCGTGTATATGATTTGCTGGAACGAGTCGGCCTTCGTCCAGAGCATGCAAGAAGATACCCGCATGAATTCAGCGGTGGTCAGCGTCAGCGGATTGGGATAGCGAGAGCACTTGCGGTCAACCCAAAATTCATTGTTGCGGATGAACCCATTTCTGCACTCGATGTTTCCATTCAGGCCCAGGTCATCAACCTTATGGAGGACTTGAAGGAGCAGGAGGGGTTAACTTATTTGTTCATCGCCCATGACCTTGGGATGGTCAAGCATATCAGTGACCGAATCGGTGTCATGTATTTAGGCAAAATGATGGAGCTTGCCAGCAGCAATGACCTGTTTGCTGAACCGCTTCACCCATATACTCAGGCTTTAATGTCTGCAATCCCAGTGGCAAAACCAGGCGCCGCAAAAAGGGAGCGAATCGTGCTTCAGGGGGATCCCCCAAGCCCGGTCAACCCTCCAAGCGGCTGCCGCTTCCGTACAAGATGCCCGCATGCGATGTCCATTTGTGCCGAGGTGATTCCTGATTTCCGGGAAGTCAAAAAGGACCATTTCGTTGCATGCCATCTATATAACTAACATCTAGACAATTTTGAGGAGGAAAAACAATGAAAAAGCTGCTATCCATGATAGCTGCCCTTATGTTCGTCAGTTCGGTTTTATCCGGCTGTTACGGCGGAGGCAGCCAAAACGCATCATCAGACTCTGGCTCTAAAGGAAGCACTAAAGACATCAAGCAGGAGCTTGTATTGAATGCAATGAGTGAACCGCCAGCGCTTGATCCGGCAATGGCAACAGATACAACTTCCGGTTGGGTGTTGGATCATACGTTCGAAGGTTTGTTCACAAAGGACAAGAATGGCAAGCCAGTACTTGGTACTGCAAAAGATGTGAAAGTATCTGAAGACGGCAAGACATACACGTTTACCATCCGTGATGATGCAAAATGGTCTGATGGTTCACCAGTAACCGCTGAAGATTTTGAGTACAGTTGGAAGCGTACACTTGATCCTGCGACTGGAAGCCAATTCGCTTTCTACCTTTATTATGTGAAGGGTGCTGAAGATTTCAACAAAGGAAAAGGTTCTGCTGATGATGTTGGTGTAAAGGCAACGGACGACAAGACTTTAGTCGTTGAACTGAATGATCCGCTTGGCTATTTCAAAGAACTATTAACAATGTGGACTTTCTATCCTGTTAAAAAAGACCTGGTTGAAAACAACAAAGACTGGGCTGCTGGAGCTGAAGGATATGTCAGCAACGGTCCTTTCAAAATGACTGCATGGAAGCATGACAGCTCAGTAGTAGTCGAAAAGAACGAACACTACTATGACAACAAAAAGATCAATCTTACAAAAGTTACCTGGAAAATGGTTAACGATGCAACTACTTACTATCAAATGTATAAAACAGGTGAACTGGATCTTGTAACAACACTTCCTTCTGATGTAGTGGAGCAAGAAAAGGAAAACAAAGACTTCAAGAACGTACCTTACTTTGGTACATATATGTACATGTTCAATATCACAAAAGAGCCATTCACGAACGAAAAAGTACGCCGCGCATTCGCAATGGCAATCAACAGGGATGCCCTGACAAAAAATATCACAAAAGCGGGAGAAACACCTGCCTACGCATTCGTGCCACCTGGTGTTGAAACGCCTGATGGAGATTTCCGTGAACAAGGCGGCAAGTACTTTAAAGAAGACATGGAAGAAGCGAAAAAGCTTTTAGAAGAAGGAATGGCAGAAGAAGGCTGGTCCACTCTTCCGGAAGTAACGCTTTTATATAACACTGCTGAAAACCACAAGAAAATTGCAGAAGCTGTCCAGGAAATGTACAAGAAGAATCTTGGCGTAGACATCAAATTGGCTAACCAGGAATGGAAGACTTATCTTGATACTACTGACCAGGGCAACTTCCAAATGGCTCGGATGGGCTGGATTGGCGTATTGCTTGACCCGGCAGTCATCCTTGATTACTTCCTTGGAGACAGCCCGAATAACCGTACTGAGTGGAGAAATGAAAAATACGATAGCCTAATGGAACAGGCAAAAGCTGAACAGGATCCAGCAAAACACTTTGAATTGCTGCGCCAGGCTGAAGACGTGCTGATGGAAGAACTTCCGTTTGTTCCGGTCTATCATTATACAAACACATACCTGACATCCCCTAATTTTGAGGGCCTTGTCTACCCATATAACCGTTATCCTAACGTGAAGTGGGCAAAGAAGGTATCTGAGTAAAACACTGACTATGTATATTCCGTAACTATTTTGTGATATGGCAGGAAAAAGCAGCCCCCTGTTTTTTCCTGCCATACTATTTTAGCGAATAAGGAGGATGACAAATGGGAAAAAAAATAACCGCCTTTCTATTCATCATGCTGGCATGGCTGTTAGCAAAGCCGGTGCTTTCGCTCACGTGGATTGAAGTCATTGATCGATCATTTTTGGTTGGTATTATTTCTTTATTGGTGGCAGCGGCCTTCCTGATCTTGAAAACTGGATTTCTGTCTTTGTTCATGAACGGTTTCAATAAACTCGGATCATTTATTTCGCCAAAATCAAGAGCAATGGAGCGTGAAGACGAAAGGTCAGCAGACAATGAGCAGTTAAGAGAGTTCAAAGGCAACCTTTACGGAAGAATCCTCATTGGTGCTTTCTTTGTTGGATTAAGTTCAGTCACTGTCTCACTTTTAACATTAATTGTATATTATTAACCATGACCAGCTTTGATAAAAGCGGTCTTTTTTTGTTTTTATACAAAGGTAACTTCCCTTTGTAAAATGGCGCTTTCATTATAGGCAGCTGACAGCCCGGATCTATTGATCGCCTCTTTTTTAACAGCTTTAAACGGAAGCTTTACCTTTAGTGGTTTTTTAAAGGGAGAAATCGACAGCGAGACGGTTTCCTGATCTAGCCAGTTAGCATGGATTGGTTTTTCCCCAGCAAATGAGAATCTCTGCTGAAACCCATTCCGGTAAAAATAATGCTCTTGGTCTTTTGGTGTTCCAGGTTCATTTAGGCAAATGTATAATGAGAGATTGTCGCAGAATTTTAATAGATTTAAATGGAAAGAGAGGAACTTGTCGTGTGTAATTTTTAATTCTTTCAGCAAGATTTGCTGTCTTTGTTTTTCCTCGTTCCAAAAATTCTTTCCGATCGTGCTTGTCGCATCTTCAAGGAAGGAGGCATAGTGTAGGCTGCAAAGCAAGCCGGCGTATGGATCCATCTGCACGACTTCATCGATCCCTCTTTTGTAAAAGGCAAGCTTAGGGTTGCCCGGGTAATCCATGAATGAGTAGGGTTGCCGGGTTTGTTCGTTCCATAATGGGTCTTTGTCAGGCTCAATCCAACATCGGTCATGCTCTCGTACAGCGAGAACCACAGACTCCTTCCTGTCTGATCCCTTAAAATAATCATCTCTCCAGTTTATAGCCGCTTCCATAGAAATCCTGGCATGGTCATGCTGGGCAACCATGATAAAATCTTTTTCCCGTTCATGAATGATCATGTCATTCACCCCTTAGTTTATAATTCGAATTTATTTGGAAAACTACTAAAATTTAAGTGTTTATGGTATTTCAAAAATAATGATATACTTTTTATGGTTAAGAAGCTCGCGTTTGTGTTTTTAGTGATGCTGCGAAAGTATCTTATCTGTTCTTTTGGATCCCATATTAAGGCATATGATACTATGCTCGTTTATACTACTTATAAAGAATCCTATTTTAATCATCAATCACTGTGTACTCCTTTTGGTAACTTGACTTATTTAGAAAAGGAAGTTTCTCATATGAATGTAATTCAAAAGCTTTTTTCAAAACAAAAGAAAGTGAACATGGAATTTTGCCAGCGAAATTTAGAGCAGTTTTTAAAAGAAGAAAATTACGCTGAATATAATGAGTTTTTAAGTCGGAAAAATGTGAATCATAAGGAATTCGAATGCCAGAGCAGATGCAAGGAATGCCGGTTGTCTCCGTATGCGATGGTGGATGGGGAGTTTGTGACTGCAAATAATTCCGGTGAATTGCTTAAGAAAATGGCTCAATATTTAGATTAACACCGCTCAGGGACATTGCTACCGTTCCGTTATGAGGTTAATAAGGCACAGGAAATGGCGTGGAAATTGTCCACGCCATTTTCCTATTGTGCCAGCCTTTGTAACTCATACAATTAAAATATGAATATGCGTTTGACAATGTTTGTTGTACATAGAATAAAGAATGTCATTTAAACCGTCAATTTAATTGCCGGTTCGAAAGTCAATTTAGGGTTCAATTCTAAGAACATTATATTTAATATATAACTAGTAACAATAACATGGAATTTTATGTTAAAACAGACGTAAGATACATTATTTTGTACTTCAACTAAGCGGGCAATTTTAGTCGGTAAGTGTTTATTAACTTGTCTTCCACAATCTGTTTATTTTCTGAGATAGTATTCGACAAGTAATTTGGATAGTTAGAGGAGAATTTTTCGTGAAGTATTTTGTAGATGATGACCATTGGGATGTTATGGGCTATGTAGAGGAATTAAAAAGACTATTACCCAGATTTAATAAGGAGACATCAATTTTTTTAAAAAATCATTCATTTCATGATGGGAAGGTTGTTTCTCTTACGATTTTGAATCAAGAAAATGGTAAAACAAAGGATCCGACCACGATTAAAATGATTATTGAACAATATGAAGCGGGTGCGGGTACATATGAAATACAATGGGTAAACGTTCGTAAGTTTTTAATGGATTTTGATATTAAAAGAAATGTTTACGGTAATAAGCCCAATGAAATTGCCTTTGGTGGTAGAAGAGGACTGGACGAATGGGGCTACGATGAAATCCTTCCGTTGAGTAAAAGGAAATTGCAGCATGAAATCTTATTACATTCCCAAACCAAAATTCTTATTCATTGTTCGGATATTAAGATAAGAAAAATAAAAGCTTAGAAACTAATTAATTGCAGCGCCTGGCTAGAAAGAGGATTAATACACTTTGTGGTTGAATTCCCTTAGGGAGCTAAAGATACAATAATGTAGAAGAAGCATTTGGAAGATTGCGAAGGAATTCACTTAAACAAACGGGGCAGCATTCCTGTAATGA
>NZ_JAGGQK010000010.1:0-135525 GCF_018613355.1 Bacillus sp. ISL-35
ACAGAATAATGGGCTTGACTTAGCTACCTCCTAGTTTCTAACAGCTATTCTCCGAACTATTTTTCCATTTATATTTTCCGGTTGATATGGAGAACCCGATCTGCCATATAACTATGGAAAAACCATTCACCAGACGCGATTAAGGCAGCTGCAAAAAGTGATGCTCCAATCAAGCCATTAGTCTGTTCAAACAACATCAGCCCCAGTCCCCATATTACGAGAAACGACAATGCAAAATCTGCAAGTGAAGCTGTCAGATTGCTAGTTTTGGGGAGGATAAACAAATCTCCTGCCAAGTATGATATAGCTCCAAGGACAAGGGTGATTATCAAGATATCCCCTATCCCTGCATAACTGCCCAAAAACAGAAGCAGGATGGCAAATGTCATGATGGCTTTAATCAGCAATGCTTTTGCGTGCTCCATATGCTCCCTCCTTTTTCCTTCACTATTTCCATTTGGCTTCCTGATTAAACACTTACTGTAAAAACCTCCGAGCGTACATTTCGCTTTCAGAAAGATTTTTTAGTAATATAGATATAATCGATTTTAAAAAGATTGATTCAATCAAAAGCAGAAGGACAAAGCCGCAAAAACTTGTTGGCAGACCAACAGGCGAATCATTCATTTTTCACATAGAAGGCTGTCACTTCGGCTATTATAAATTGAAAACATCGAAATCCGGGAAGGAGGAATAAGGATGGATCCGGTGATTTTGTCAGATGTCCAGGAAGCGTTGGACGGTTTTAAAGACAAAGAAGTCTATATTCATTTGGAAACAACAAATGGGGCATACGCTTCACATAACGATGAATCGTTCTTTTCATCAGGCGCATATATCCGAAACGCAAAGGTCACTTATGAACGCGCGAAGATTACTGGTGAAGGTCCATATCGGGCTGGTTTAAAGATCCCCTTCGGCTGGGTTTACGCAGAAGGAATCACTCATTTTGAGATTGATGATAAAGGCAGGCTGCTGCTTGCAGGCCATGATTTTACTGGAAAGTTAGCCGTTGCCCTTGAAATAAGCGAAACGCCGTTCGAATAAATAGTGTACAGAAAGGAGAGATCGTACGATGGAAAAAGAAAGGCAGGTACTTGTCGTGTTCCCTCATCCTGATGATGAGGCATTTGGTGTTTCAGGAACAATTGCATCCCATGTCAATATGGGGACGCCTGTCACATATGCCTGTTTGACACTTGGACAGATGGGACGAAATATGGGAAATCCGCCATTCGCAAACAGGGAAACCCTTCCTGCAATCCGTGAGCAAGAGTTAGATAACGCCGCACGGGCTATGGGAATCAACGATTTACGGAAACTTGGATTCCGTGACAAGACGGTTGAATTCGAGGATGAAAATATGCTCACAAACCTGATGTCCTCACTGATTGCTGAATTGAACCCTTCACTCGTCATCACATTCTACCCTGGCTACTCCGTCCACCCCGACCACGAGGCAACAGGTGCAGCAGTGGTGCGCGCAGTCGAAAAAATGCCTGAAGCAGACCGTCCAAAACTGCATTGCGTAGCATTCTCGCGTAACTGTGTTGAAGAACTAGGCGAACCAGATATCGTCCATAATATCAGTGCCGTTGCCGACATCAAGCTGGATGCCATTCGCGCCCACCGCTCGCAAACTGAGCTGATGCTTGCGAATATGGCTGAAAAGCTGAAAGAGAAAGACCCGCAAACGATGGCATGGCTGAATAATGAACGCTTTTGGACCTATAAATTTTAATCCACCTGTTACAGGTGGATTTTTCATTTTCTTTCATAAACTCCTTCAATCATCAAGCCTTTCACGAATACTACTTCCTCGGCAGGCTCTCCTTTGATTTTCCATACTGATTCCTTGAAGCCAAGGAACTTGCTGTTGTTTGTCTTGCCGATCAGCCTGTCAATTTCAAAATTACGTTCCCCATTATGATAAAACTTCTGATACGTTTCATAGCCGGTATGGAATTCTTGATCCTTAAAGACCAGGACCCCGTTTGTTTTGCTGGTATACACATCAAGGTTCGCATCATAGAAGTAAAGTCCGGAGATTAACAGGACCGGAGCAAGGATCAGAACCCATCTCTTCTTTTTCAGGAACAAGGAATCACTTCCCCCATTTTTAAAATTTTCAGTTTCTTCTATTTCATATAATAGCATATCATCAAAAGCTTTTAACGTAATTGTCGGATTGTAAACGAATTTGTGAGTGATTACTCACTATACAAATTCTTGCGAATGCGTTATGATTTTAGTGAGTGATTACTCACTTTTAAAAAGGAAGGTGAAATCAAATGATTGTTTCGGTAAAAAATGTAAGTAAACGCTACGGTACTCATGAAGTATTAAAAAATCTCAATCTTGAGATTGAGAGCGGGGAAATCTTTGGCCTGCTGGGCCCCTCGGGTGCCGGGAAAACCACTCTTGTCAGGCAGCTTGTCGGACTGGAAACACCAACCGAGGGCGAAAACTATCTTTTCGGCGAAAAAATGCCGTCATTGGCATTGATTGAGAGAATCGGCTACATGGCGCAATCTGACGCACTTTATACTGAATTGTCCGCCAGGGAAAACCTTGAATTTTTCGCTTCCCTATTTGGTCTGAAAGGCGCGCAGCGAAAAAAGCGAATCCTCGAAGTGATGGAGCTGGTAGACCTCTCCCAACACCTTAACAAACTGGTAACCAATTATTCTGGCGGCATGAAGCGACGCCTGTCCCTAGCTGCTGCATTGCTTCACGAGCCTGAGCTGCTGATTCTCGATGAGCCGACAGTCGGCATCGATCCTGTACTCCGTCAGAGCATTTGGTCGGGATTTTATGATTTGAAAAACAGCGGCAAAACGCTGATTGTCACAACACATGTCATGGATGAAGCAGAGAAGTGCGACAGGCTGGGACTGATTCGTGACGGAAGGCTGATTGCTGTCGGCACTCCTGCCGAGTTGAAGGAAAAGACCGGTTCAGCCAGCGTCGAAGAAGCATTTTTAGCATACGGAGGTGTCCAACATGCGAATTAGAGCTCTGGCAATCAGGATCATCCGGCAATTTATGAGGGATAAAAGGACGCTTGCAATGATGCTCGTTGCTCCTCTTTTGATCTTGACGATGCTCCACCTTGTCTTTAATGGGGAAAACTATATTCCAAAGGTCGGTTTGGTCAATGCCCCGGAAACAATCATCAACAAACTGGATTTAAAAGATGTCAAAATGACAGAATATGACTCTGAAAAAACCGCAAAGAAAGCCGCCCTCGACCATTCTCTTGACGGGTATGTTGTATTTGAAGGTCCAATGGTGGATAAAGTCGTGCTTGAAGGAAGCGACCCATCCGTTAACGGCGCTTTTATGAAGTGGTTTAAACAGGCGGCGAAACAGATTTTTCCATCACAAGGGAGTCCTGAATTGAACGCCGAATACCTTCACGGATCGGAGGATATGGGGCAATTTGATTATTTTGGGCCTGTATTGCTTGGATTCTTCGCCTTCTTCTTTGTATTTATCATTTCCGGGATTTCATTTTTGCGGGAGAGAACGAGCGGCACGCTTGAAAAATTACTGTCGAGTCCTTTGAGAAAGTGGGAAATCGTTGTCGGCTATATTCTTGGATTCGGGCTGTTCACCTTGCTGCAGGCTACCTTGATCGCCTGGTATGCGATTTATATCCTTGGAATGCTAATGGAAGGTTCGTTTATCTATGTGCTGCTGATTACGCTGATGCTTTCTATGACGGCCTTGACACTCGGGACACTGCTGTCAGCGTTTGCGAATAATGAGTTCCAAATGATCCAGTTCATCCCGATCATCATCGTGCCGCAATTTTTCTTCTCCGGGCTGATCAATCTGGAGACGATCTCCGATTGGCTCAGCTGGCTCGGACCGATCACGCCGCTCTATTATGCTGCTGAAGCTTTGCGTGATATTATGGTGAGAGGATATGGCTGGGATGCCATCTACGGCAATTTATTGATGCTTGCCGGGTTTTCCGCTTTATTCATGTTCCTGAATATTTTAGCACTGCGGAAACACCGTGCAGTATAGACCGTGGTGAAAGGAGTTACCGATGATCGATCATGAATTTAAGATTGACGAGTTGATGGATGGAGAAGAGCTGACGGATAAGCAGAAGAAAATCATTATTTCCGCGATTGAATCCTTCTCCGAAAAAGGATTTTCCGCTACATCAACCAGCGAAATAGCCAAAAAGGCAGGCGTAGCGGAAGGAACGATCTTCAGGCATTATAAAACGAAAAAGGATTTGCTGCTCGCGATTGTCGCTCCAGTGATGGCAAAGTTCGTGGCGCCTTTTATCATAAAAGATTTAAAGAAAGTCCTGGACCAGGACTATGAGCATGTTGAAGATTTCCTTAAGGCGATGCTAGAAAACCGCCGGGACTTCCTGATCAAGAACCTTCCCACTGTGAAAATTCTGGTGCAGGAAATTCCGTTCCATCCTGAATTGAAGGAGCTTTTCAAGGAGCATATCGGATTGAGGATCTATGAACGATTCATTAAGCTCGTAGAGTATTATCAGGCAAAAGGCCAAATCATTGAAATTCCTGCATACAGCGTATTTAGAATGGTGTTTTCCTCCATCTTCGGTTATTTGATCGCACGCTATATGATCCTTCCTGAAGCAGAGTGGGATGATGAAGCAGAAACAGAACGGACGATCCAGTTCATCATGCATGGATTGGCAGGACCGAATAGTAAGAATTAAACCGGGCGTGGTGCCCGGTTTTTTTGAATTGGAAAAAATCAAAGAAAATTTCCAGTTCGCCAATAAATTTTGATTTTCGCCAATAAACCAGTGAAAATCGCCAATAAAAAACTTTTTTCGCCAATAAAAGGGTGAATTTCGCCAATAAAACTCGAACTTCGCCAATAAATTGGTTAGCTCCTTTATAATAGGAAGTTAAAACTCTCCATCCTCCCCAAAAAAGAAAAGAAGCACCATTTTAAGTGCTTCTTGTGAACAATTTTAACGCAATTCATCAAGTTTTACGCGATATAGCTTATCATCGCCCTCACTCGGGGTGCCGCGGCCATCTGTATTGTTGCTGACGAAATACAGATACTCCCCATCCGCCAATACATCCCTGATCCGGCCGACTCCGGTGACGACTTCTTTCGTCGTTTTTGCAGCTGGATCGACTTCACGGAGTGCATTGCCTCTTAATGTTGCGACGTATAGCTTGCCATTATGCGCCGCCATGCCAGATGGTGCCCATGTACCGCTGCCAGACTGGAAAATGGGGGTTTCCATGCCCTGCTTTGTAGCGTCGCCGGTAATTTCTGGCCAGCCGTAGTTTTTCCCTGCTTCAATCCGATTGATTTCATCGTGGGCGGATGGTCCGTGCTCGCTGGCATACATGGTACCATCCTTTGACCAGGCGATGCCCTGCGGATTGCGGTGGCCGTAGCTGTATACAAAGGAATCTTCGAACGGATTATCTGCAGGAACAGACCCATCAAGGTTCATCCGCAGGATTTTTCCGCGGAGCGAAGTTAAATCCTGGGCAATTTCCGGGTTTGTTGCAGCATCCCCTGCTGTGGCATATAATTTTCCATCCGGCCCGATTTTCAGCCTTCCTCCATGATGGAAGCGGCCACTAGGGATATGATCGAGCAGCAACTTCCCTTCCGTCCATTCATCGTTTTTCAAAGTTAATTCGACAATGCGATTGTACTGGCCGGTGCCATTCTCGTATGTGTAGTATGCAAATGCCTTATTGGATTGCTCGAAATTCGGCGCAAGGACGAAGCCAAGCAAGCCTGCTTCAGCAGCCTGGGACAACTCTTTTTTCAAAGAAACCTTTTGCCTTGTCGTGCCGCCGCTATCGATTTTCACAATCGAACCGGGACGCTCACTTAAGTAAAATGTTTCATCGACTTTGTTGATTGACCACGGCACTTGGAGATTTTCCGCGACAACCTCAAGCTCGCCAACTCTGGCCGCCGCTTCCTCGTCCGCTTGATTTTCACTGATTTCACCGGCAGGTTGTGTTTCTTCGTCACTGCCAGTACATCCTGATAAAACCATCAGCATCGCCAGCAAAACATACAAGATTCTTTTCATGACACCAATCCTTTCTTAAATCAGTCTGCCAGCACCTGCATAATCGCCTTTCCTACACCGCTCTCTTCATTCGTCATTGTGACTTCGCCGCATAAGACTTTGATTTCTTGTGCTGCATTGCCCATTGCAACTGGCTTCCCGACTTTTTCAAGCATCGACACATCATTGAAATTATCTCCGAGGGCCATCGTTTCTTCGAGGCTGATTCCCCTTGATTGAACGAATTTTTCCAGGGCGATGCCTTTTTGGGCATCAAGGCTTGTGATTTCGATATTCTCCCGCCCGGATGAACTGACTGCTAATCCGGCAATTTCCTTCAAACCAGACCTGGCAGCATCAAGCTTGGCATCATCGAGCGAAAAAGCCAGAAATTTGTATATTTCGTATTGGTCATCCTCGAATAACTGGTCATATTGATCAATCTTTGTAATCAGTCCTTTATGCATCCTTTCCTCAGCCGCCGCAGCAATCTGTTCGATTGGCACTTCTGGATTGGCTGTTGAAAAAATATCGACGATGATCGAGACCGCTTTATCTTCGTCCTCCGTGAATGTGCCTTTGTTTGTATACACCTCGAAATAGACACCGTTTTCCACTAGACGCAGTGCAGCCTGGCGGGCCTTAGCCTTGTCCAGCGGATTGGAGGCAACAACCTCGCCTGCTACCGAACGAACCTCGGCACCATTCACACAGATCATCGGCAGCTTAAGTCCGGCTTCCTCCACCACGAATCTTGCCTCCTGGTAAGATCGCCCGGTCGCGACCACTACCTCGACCCCCTGCTCCTTCGCTTTTAAAATTGCTTCGCGGTTTTCAGGTGTAATCTCCTGGGTCGCCGTCAATAATGTTCCATCCATATCAGTTGCTATGCACTTAATCATGTCTTCACCTTCTGCTCTTATTTTTCAGTATTATCATCCATGATAGACCTTCAAACCCGCCACAAGCAAATAATACGTGTATATACATCATGCTATTGTTTTAACCGCTGTAATCAAACTTTTTTGCCAGCTTAAATTCTCTGAAACTTTCATATTGTCATCGTGAAAATCATATGCTATTATGTAGCCACAAGCTGCAATCGTTTGCATATGAGGATAGCATTATTCAATTTTTGGCGAAAAGTCCAGTAACAGCAATGTTCACAGGCCTTTTAACCCTTATATGTAAGCGTTTTAAAGGTGTTGTATATTATCAATATCTTCTAGAATCTATGCAAAAATATGCAAACGCTTTCAGAACGCATGTATTGCATGCAAAAAAACAAAATATTTGGGGGTATCTCAGCAATGAAAGCAAAAAAGCTATTTCCAGCAGTTCTTTCTCTTGGGCTTCTAGTTGGCGGCGGTCTGGCAGGATGTTCATCAGACGATGATGCGAAAAAATCAGGAGATGGCGGCGGCGACCAGGTTACCGTTGACATTTTCCAATTCAAGGTAGAATTCAAGGATCAATTCGAAGACCTTGCAAAAGCTTATGAAGATGCACACAAGGACGTAGACATCAACATTACAACTGTTGGCGGCGGCGAAGATTACGGTGCAGCACTTAAGTCCAAGTTCGCTTCAGGCAATGAGCCTACAATCTACAACGTTGGCGGACCGCAGGACGTTGCAGACTGGCAAGATAAGCTTGCTGACCTTTCTGATACAAAAGCGGCAAAAGCTGCTCTAAGCGGAACTCTTGAAGGCGTAACGAAAGATGACAAAGTACTTGGACTTCCATACAACCAGGAAGGCTATGGCTTCATCTATAATAAAGGCATTTTCGAAAAAGCAGGAATCGACCCTAAGAGCATCACAAGCTACAGTGCTCTAGAAGAAGCGGTTAAGACACTTGACAGCAAGAAGAAGGACCTTGGCCTTACATCTGTTTTCGCTCTTCCTGCAAAAGAAACTTGGGTAACAGGACTTCACCTTTCAAACGTGTTCCTTGCACCTGAATTCGACCAGAATGTAATCAACGCTTTCGAATCCAAGGAAGTTACTTTTAAACACGGTGATGCATTCAAGAAGATTCTTGACCTGCAAAACAAATATTCTGACCAGCCTACTGTAAGCCTTGACTATGCTAAGCAGGTTGAAGAACTATTCTCAACTGGCAAAGCAGCAATCATCCAGCAGGGTAACTGGGTATCTGGTTCTATCGCTGGAATCGACGAAGAGCTTGCTAACAGCGGCGTAGGCATCCTTCCTATCCCTGTTGAAGGCTATAAAGAAGACTCAATCCCTGTAGGCGTGCCAATGTACTGGGCTGTAAACAGCAACAAGGACGACAAAGAAGTAGCAGCAGCTAAGGAATTCTTAGACTGGTTGTACACTTCTGAAGAAGGTAAGACTGCCGTCATCGAAGACTTCAAATTCATTCCTGCATATGAAGGTTATGACGCTAGCAAGATCTCTGACCCTCTTGCAAAAGAAATCTATGAATACTCTTCAGCTGGCAAGACTTTGGCTTGGACATTCATGGGTTACCCAACTGGATGGGGACAAGAAAAGCTTGGCGTTAACATCCAGAAGTACGTAAGCGGTGAAATGAGCTGGGATGAACTAGTTAAAGAGTCTTCCAAAGCTTGGGCAGACGCTCGTAAATAATAGCTTTTCATCAGAGAAGGAAACAGAACGGCCGCGGCTGTTTTGTTTCCTATCTTTTTTCTGAGAAGCTTTCGCTCCGCCGCTGATTTTTGCGGAATTATGAAAAAGCCCTGCTGCCGGTTTTTTCATAATTCTTCTGCAGCGTTACAGGAGCATCATTTATTAAATTAGATTATTACATCATTAAGAATAGGAGGATTTACAGATGCGCAACCGGAATCTTTGGTACTGGCTTTTTCTTGCTCCAGCTTTGCTTGCTCTGGCTGTGGTGGTTCTTCTGCCGCTGGCTTACGGCGTTTATTATTCATTTACAGACTGGAATGGGATTAAGACCCCATCTTTTGTAGGTCTAGAACACTATAAAGCACTTTGGGCTGAAGAAGAATTCAGGGAGGCCCTGTGGTTCACTACAAAATTCACTGTCGTTTCAGTGTTCCTGATCAACTTTTTTGGCCTCTCCCTGGCATTGCTGGTCACACAGAAATTCAGGACAAACAATATCCTGAGAACGATTTTCTTCATGCCGAACCTGATCGGCGGATTGATCCTTGGATTCATCTGGCAGTTCATTTTCACAAAGGTCTTCGCCAGCATTGGTGAGCTCATCGGCGTGGAAGGCCTCCAGGGCTGGCTGTCGACTGAAACGACTGGCTTCTGGGCAATGGCAATTTTGATGAGCTGGCAAATGGCCGGTTACATCATGGTCATCTATATCTCATTCCTTGAAGGCGTGCCGCAGGAATTGCTAGAAGCAGCTGAAATTGACGGTGCGAACAGCTTCCAGCGCTTTTACCATGTCACGTTCCCGCTGGTCATGCCGGCATTCACGGTCAGCTTGTTCCTGACACTGTCCAACTCTTTCAAGCTATATGACCAGAACCTGTCGCTTACTGGCGGAGGTCCATACAACTCCACCCAGATGGTCGCAATGGAGATTTTCAAGACGGCGTTCGTCGAAAACGCCATGGCTTTCGCACAGGCAAAGGCTGTCATCTTCTTCCTGATCGTCGCGGCCATTTCGTTGACACAGGTGTATATCAATAAGAAACGGGAGGTCGAGATGTAATGAAAAAGAAGAAGCAAAGCCGCATCATTCTTGAAGTTCTCGGCATCATCCTTGCGCTGGTCTGGCTTTCCCCGTTTTATTTGATGATCGTTAACTCTTTTAAAACGAAAAGAGAAATGTTCGAAGATACTTTAAAGCTCCCGGATGTTTTTACATTCGAGAACTATACGGTTGCATTTGAGCGCCTTGATTTTATTAAGACATTCTTTAACTCTGTTCTGATTACTGTGCTCGCCGTTGCGGTGATCATCATTTTCTCCTCGATGGCTGCATATGCCCTGTCAAGACGGGGCGGAAAAACGAGCGGAATCATCTTCATGCTGTTCGTTGCGGCGATGCTGATTCCATTCCAATCGGTCATGATCCCGCTTGTATCCATTTTCGGAAAGCTCGAGATGCTGAACAGAGCCGGCCTGGTTTTCATGTACCTTGGTTTTGGCGCGAGCCTGTCGATTTTCCTTTATCATGGAACATTGAGCGGGATTTCAAAATCGCTTGATGAAGCGGCGACGATTGACGGAGCGAACCGGTTCCAGATTTTCTGGTACATCATTTTCCCGATGTTAAAGCCTGTTTCCGTTACTGTGGCAATTTTGAACATCATCTGGATCTGGAATGACTACCTGCTTCCTTCTCTTGTCATCAACCAGCAGGGAATGGAAACAATACCGCTAAAGATGTTCTTCTTCTTTGGGGAATATACGAAGCAATGGCATCTGGCGCTCGCAGGATTGACGATCGCGATCATCCCGGTCATCATCATCTACTTCTTCCTGCAAAAACAAATCATCAAGGGAGTTTCAGAAGGCTCAGTAAAATAATCGATACTATAGGAGAGACGATCAATGGCAGTCACAATCAAAGATGTAGCCAGAGCAGCCGGTGTGTCACCTTCCACCGTTTCCCGCGTGATTGGGGATCATCCTCACATCAATGACGAAACAAAGAAACGTGTGCGAAAGGTGATGGATGAACTGGGGTATCATCCTAATTACCAGGCACGCAGTCTCGTGGGAAAAAGTACAGAAACGATCGGGATCGTCATGCCAAATTCGGCTACCCAGGCATTGCAGAATCCCTTTTTCCCTGAAGTCATCAGGGGAATCAGCATGAAAGCCCATGAACACCAATTCGGGGTCTATTTAACAACCGGCATTACAGATGAGGAAATCTATCAGCAGGTCGTTTCGATGGTACAGGGGCGCAGGGTTGACGGAATCATCCTTCTGTACTCGAAGACAGACGACAAGATCATGAAATATCTGCTGGATCAAAAATTTCCTTTTACCGTCATCGGCCGTCCGAGCAAGAATGCCGAGCGAATTACCTATGTTGATAATGATAATATCTATATCACCAGGCAAGTGACAGACTATCTCATCGGCCTTGGCCATAAAAGGATCGCGTTTATCGGTGTCAATACCGAATATGTTTTCACGATCGACCGGCTAGAAGGCTTCAAACAGGCTCTTGAGGAAGCGAACATTCCTTTTGAAAAGGAATATATCATCCATGAACATTGCTTGAAATCCGAGGGGAAAGAAGGCATCCAGTCATTCCTTTCTTCTCATGAGCCCCCTACTGCCCTTGTAGTAGCGGACGATTTTACAGCGATTGAATTGATGAGTTACTCGGAAGAATTGAATATCTCGGTTCCGGATGATATCTCGATTGTCAGCTTCAATGACGTACCGCTGGCAGAGCATATGAAACCGCAGCTGACCTCAGTCAATATCGAGATTTTCCAGCTGGGATTCGAAGCGGCTCACTGTCTAATCGATCTCATCAAGAATCCGCACGCCTTGCCTAAGAGAGTCACAATCCCGGCAAAAATGATTGAGCGAAAATCTTGCAGTGCAATTAATAAGTAGGCTACTGGCAGTGCAAAATGATTAATATGAATGCTGTTTTCGTAAAGATTGTTGTTAAAATCCTAAAGCCGATTTCAACGTGATAATAGCCATTTTGTATGTCGGTACTAAGTTTGAAGCTCTTTTCTCAGCATAAGCTTTAATTGTGTAAATAATCTTAGATAATTCAATCCTATTATGTAGGCAATAGCAACGAAGTTTGAGAAAAGAGCCCTATGAAATTACAGGTTACATCAGGATTAAACAAAGAAATGAGGGTTCACATTGAAACATACATGGTGGAAAGAGGCTGTTGCCTATCAGGTATATCCAAGGAGCTTCATGGATTCCAACGGCGACGGCATCGGCGATTTGCAAGGAATGATTTCAAAGCTTGATTATTTAAAAGATTTAGGGATTGATGTCATCTGGATTTGCCCGATGTACAAGTCCCCTAATGACGATAATGGGTATGATATCAGCGATTACCAGGATATCATGGACGAATTCGGGACAATGGAGGACTTTGACAAACTGCTTGCTGAGACGCACAAGCGCGGCATGAAGCTGATCATTGACCTTGTCATCAACCATACGAGCGATGAGCATCAATGGTTCATCGAATCCCGTGAATCCAAAGACAGCCCCAAGCGCGACTGGTATATATGGCGTGACGGCAAGGATGGCGCCGAGCCGAACAACTGGGAGAGCATTTTTGGCGGATCTGCCTGGGAATATGATGAGACAACAGATCAGTACTTCCTGCACATCTTCTCTCGCAAACAGCCGGACTTGAACTGGGAAAACAAAGAGGTCCGCACAGCATTGTACGATATGATCAACTGGTGGCTTGATAAGGGAATCGATGGTTTCCGTGTGGACGCGATCAGCCATATCAAAAAGGAAGAAGGCCTGAAGGATATGCCAAACCCTGAAGGGCTTCAATATGTGTCTTCCTTTGACAAGCATATGAATGTCGATGGAATCCAGACCTTCCTTGAGGAGCTGAAACAGGAGACCTTCTCTAAATACGATATCATGACAGTTGGCGAAGCAAATGGCGTAAGCATCGAGGAAGCGGATCTCTGGGTCGGCGAGGAACAGGGCAAGTTCAATATGGTCTTCCAATTTGAACACCTTGATCTGTGGGACTCTGAGAAGAAAGCATTGGATCTGGCAAAATTGAAGGATACATTTACCCGCTGGCAAAAAGGCCTTGAAGGCCACGGCTGGAATGCGTTATTCATTGAAAACCATGATAAGGCGCGAATCGTTTCGACCTGGGGAGATGACAAGGAGTACTGGCGCGAAAGTGCGACAGCGCTTGCGGCAATGTACTTCCTGATGCAGGGTACACCATTCATCTATCAGGGACAGGAAATTGGCATGACGAATGTCCAGTTCCCTTCCATAGATGATTATGATGATGTTGCCATCAAAAACCTGTATAATATTCGCCGCGAAAACGGAGTCTCTCATGAAGAAATCATGGATTTCATCTGGGCAACTAGCCGTGACAACTCAAGGACACCTATGCAATGGTCCGATGCTGAAAATGCCGGGTTCACATCAGGAAATCCATGGCTGGGCATGAACTCGAATTACACCACGATCAATGTTGAATCACAACTCAAGGACCCAGATTCCATCCTTCATTTTTACAAAAAAATGATTCAGATGAAGAAGGCCCATGAAGTGTTCACTTACGGCACATACGATTTGGTGCTGGAAGAACATGACCAGATCTATGCATATACGCGGACATTGGATGACAAGCAGGCGATTGTGATTTCAAATCTATCCGGTGAACCGGCAAGCTTCGAATTCGACGGATTCCCGCTTGAAACAAGCAAGCTTTTGCTCAACAATTATCAAGTGGAAGAGCATGGACCTGCGGCAAAGTTCACGCTCAAGCCTTTTGAAACAAGGGTTTATATTAAATAATGATAAAGGGAGTGCCCGAATGAAGGTACTCCCTTTCTTTATTCCATTAAAAACGTTTGATAAATAACCTCTTCCCCATCCTGCACTTCCACATGCTCTTCTATATCAATCCCTGGGCTGCTGATAAACTTTTCTTCAAAACTTGATTACATTCATTCGCTTTTCTTCTATGAAAATAAGGTAATAGTTCTATTAGAAATTCCTCGTTGATGGAAGGATTCCTTCTGTAAAATATTGAATTTGACAAAATAGGTGCGTATTTGCAGTTTAGCTTGATAACTTTAGGAGAATATAACACAGGAAGGAATTGGACTGAGAAAAGGGTTGGCAAATCAGGGGTTATGAATTAAAATAATTTTTGGTTTATAAATATGTATTAAGGGTGAATTGAATTTTGGAAAAACCATTGCGTAAACAGAGATCAATAGGGGATTTATTAGCATTCATCATCCCCTCTTTAATAGGAATATTCTTTTTCATGGTACCGATCTCCTATCAAGGGAAAATCACAATCCCAATCGCGGTATTGTCAGGTTGGGTCCAGGAATTGCTTGGCGGCACGCTGCCGGCGATCATGACTGTCATCATAGTATTGACATTAATCGGTACAGTTTTAATAAAAACTATCAGGCCGGAAATCCTGAATCGCAATCATTTTCTAAAAGCATTATTCGATGTTCCGGCGATCTGGCTTGCTGCACGTATCTTAGGCGCGATTTTTGCGATTATGACCTTATTCAAATTAGGGCCCGAAGCCGTTTGGTCGCCAAATACAGGCGGACTGCTGCTCAATGACCTTTTGCCAATCCTGTTCGCTGTCTTCCTGTTTGCTGGCTTGTTCCTTCCATTGCTCCTGAACTTTGGTTTGCTCGAGTTATTTGGAACATTGCTGACAAAAGTGATGCGTCCGATTTTTAAATTGCCTGGCCGCTCTTCGATTGACTGTCTGACATCCTGGCTTGGCGACGGCACGATCGGTGTCCTGCTGACAAGCAAGCAATATGAAGAAGGCTATTACACCAAAAGAGAAGCGGCAATCATCGGAACGACATTCTCTGTTGTCTCCATCACATTCAGCCTTGTTGTCATTTCCCAGGTTGACCTGGCCCACATGTTCGTCCCATTCTATCTTACGGTGACAGGTGCCGGAGTCGTTGCTGCGATCCTGCTTCCGCGAATTCCGCCCCTATCCAGAAAGCAGGATACGTATTTCGTCGAGCAGAACAATGACTACTCAGAAGAAAACATCCCAGAAGGCTACACACCATTCTCCTGGGGGATGGCCCAGGCTGTCGAAAAAGCAGGCAGCAATAAAAGTCTCAAGGATTTCTTTCTTGCCGGTGTCCGCAATATCCTTGATATGTGGATGGGTGTTGCACCAATCGTCATGGCGCTTGGAACCCTGGCATTGATCGTTGCGGAGTACACTCCAGTATTCCAATGGCTGGGAATACCCTTCATTCCGTTGCTTGAGTTGATGCAGGTTCCAGAAGCGAAGGCTGCATCCGAAACACTGGTAGTCGGCTTTGCAGACATGTTCCTTCCTTCCGTTATCGGAGCCGATATCGCCAGCCCGATGACAAGGTTCATTGTTGCGGCTGTTTCCGTAACCCAGCTGATTTACATGTCAGAAGTCGGCGGATTATTGCTTGGATCAAAAATCCCTGTTTCATTCGGGGAACTGTTCATCATCTTCCTGCAGCGTACCATTGTGACATTGCCAATCATCGTACTGGTTGCGCATATGCTGTTTTAAGCAATTTTGGCAACCAACGATCCATATAAAATATGTAAATCCATGAAAACCGGTTGGCGTTATGCCAGCCGGTTTTTTCATCGTAGGGCAATTCCGTGAAAAATACGCTGGATTCTGCAAGAGAAGAATCGATTTCCGCGAGAGTTGATTGGGGTTGCGCGAAATGAGGCTGGGATAAGACGAAAAATGACTGGACTCCGCGGAACTAGTTTCGGATTCTGCGAAACAGAACCGGAATCCGCGAAATTAGTAACGGATCTTGCTTAAACAATACTCCATTTCGCTTAAACAGTACTGGATTCCGCGAAAAACGGCACTGAATTCCGCGAAAAGAGAATCAGATTCCGCGAAAAACCATATTAATTCCGCGAACTCCGCAGGTAATTCCGCGAACTGGAAAAAAACCGCGATTTTTTCCAGTCAAAAAAGAGAAGCAACACGCTCCTCTTTTCGATTCTTCTTATTTAACACTGGAATGACCGAATCTGTCTGAGATCCATACCGTAGTATACCCATCCGCGGCGGCGGCTCCATCTCCAGCCGGCAACTGAACTGCGGCCGAGGAAGACTGGATAGAACCAGAAGCTTCTGCCATCAATCAGCCAAATGTACGTAAACCGGAACATGCACCTCCGGATTCCGCCTGGGTCGACTGCAAAGGCTGTCGCCTGTTCTTGCGGGACGTAGGCTGGCGGTGGCGACGATGGCGGCCCTCCTGCCTGGCCTCCGCCTGGCGAACCGCCGGGGCCGCCCGGGAATCCGCCAGGTCCTCCTGGACTGCCTGGAAACCCGCCAGGTCCACCCGGAAACCCGCCTGGGCTGCCTGGAAATCCGCCGGGACCTCCTGGGAAACCGCCAAACGTTCTTGGGTCCTCCTGTTGATAATATTCATTTCCATAGCAATCATAATCATCTTCAAATTGCTGGTTCGGTCCGTATGGGTAGAAGTTGTTGTTATGCAAACTCATATCCCCTCTCTTGGTGTATTCCATGTAATCTATGCAAAACGCCCAGTTTGGTGCTAATTGGCACTAAGGTTTTCAAATTCTTTTTTGATTTTGCCGGTGATTTCATTCACTATTTCAAAGTCCATCGCTCCGATATAGATGCTCTCCAGTTGGTCGCGCAGTTCTTTAGCATGTGCCAGTGAGGCGATTGCTTCATTCATTTTTTCTTTGTACCGTCCGCCGACATCCTTGATTTCTTCAGCATACTTCTCATCGGTCCCGGGAGTGATCAGTTCTTCGTACATATCGATGATCTCATCGGTTTCTCTTTCGGGAAAATATTCATGCGGTGCAGTGCTGTCAAAAATCGCAAAATCCAGCTCGCGGACAATCACCATATCAAGACTGTGGGGATCAAATCCGCAATGGTAAACCTCAACGTCATACCCGCGTGATTGCGCTTCCGCTGCCAATTTCTTCAGCATCGTTGACTTTCCAGAGCCAGGACGTCCTTTGATGAAATATCTTTTTCCTACTGTTTCCGTCAGGTTCGGGACAAAATCAACCGCCCCCACCGGTGTTGCGGCACCAAGAAACCGGTCATACACCCGCCCATTTCCCGTTGCTGACCTGCTGTCGCCGAAGAAACTCTCGATCAATCTGTTTGTCAGACCGTTTGCTTTTTCAAAATCCATATTTTTGATATAAATTTTTTCCCATTCATCATGAATTCTCAGCGCTTCAGCAAAAAGGCTGTATGCTGTATTGAATGCTCCGCTGATTTTTTCAGTCAGCTCCAGGATTGTCTTCTTATGCTCCTTCAGCTTCCCGGAATTCCATGCTTCCCCAAGATTGATATACTCCTCCACCGCTCCCGGAGCCTTAGGCTCGATGACATGCGGCGCTGTGCCGTCGACAATTCCCACGTTCAGTTCAGGAATCAGTACACCATCAATCGAATTATTATCTGAGGAGCAATGCAGAAATTGAATATCGTATCCTTTTTCCTGCCATTCATTCCCGATCTTTTTCATGAGCGATGATTTTCCTGTCCCAGGACCGCCCTTCAATATGAACAAACGTGACAAGCCCTGCAAGCTTGAGTCATATAAGCTGTAAAATCCGCGGGCTGTGTTGCCGCCGGCGAAAAAGTTGAGGATTCTTCCTGCCATATAATCGCACTCCCTCCAGCCGTTGACCATAACGGCAAGTTTTTGCTTCCCCCTTACTATATGCAGGGCGTTTGTGCTGGGTGAATGCCCAATTGCAAATGTAATTTTGTCTATTTTTAAACTTTATTTCCCGGGCAAGTGATGTTATTCACAACCCCTCACAGCGCTTTCACAAATCATTCACAATAAACACAAATATGTGTGCCGTACATCACACTGCCGATTTTTTGAAAAAGTTAGGATGTAATTGTAAATCAATCTAGGGGGGAAGAAAGTGAATAAACCTGTCATCCATTTCATCTTAAGTGCTGTTCTCGGACTCGGAATTGGTTATATAGCCTACGACGTCATCCCACAAGGCAATGGGCAGGAAAAAGAAGTCACGGCTGTCGATCAGTCTCCAAAGGCTGAGGAACCCGCCAAGGAAGAAAAAAAATCGACTGAGACTTCTACAGCTTCTGCTGGCGAAGAAAGCATCCTGCAATCAAAAGGCTGCCTTGGCTGCCACTCTGTCGAAGCATTGAACCTAAAAGGCGGAGCAACCGGACCGGACCTGTCCCAGGCATTCAAAAATGTCGAAGGAAAGCACGGCAAACCTGTCAATGAATTTTTGAAAGAGCCTACCTCCGCAGTCATGTCAGGCGTCATCGGCGGCAACCCGCTGACAGATGAAGAAATAAATCAAGTCGTAGAAATTTTGAAGGAAGCTTCAGAAAAATAAACCAAAGGTGGTGCAGTATTAATGAAAAAATGGGTTCCCGCAGCTTCAGGGCTGCTTGCCGGTTTCATGGCGGCAACAGTATTTTTCGCTGATTTTTCACCAGGACCTAAAGGAACGGCAAGTAGTGACAACAACGCAAACAAGTCTAACGCTGAAAAAGTATATGTACCATATGGCGAGCTGGATGAGTATTACATGCTTTCATCAGGCGGACATTCTGGCCAGCTATTTGTATACGGACTGCCTTCCATGAGGAAGATCCGCACGGTGCCTGTCTTCTCGCCAGACCCGGCAACAGGTTATGGATTTGACAAAGACTCGAAAGAAATGCTTGGCAAGTATACTTGGGGGGATTTCCACCACCCGGCGATTTCCGAGACAAACGCTGAATATGACGGTAAATTCTTGTTTGCGAATGATGTCGCCAACAACCGGATCGCCGCAGTCGACTTAAGCATTTTCCACACCGCAGATATCATGGAAATGCCGAATATGGGCGGACCTCACGCCGGCACATTCGTCACCCAGAATACAGAATACATCGTGATGCCTACCCGCTTCTCGGTACCGATTGGTAAAGAGTATGCTCCTCTTGATGAATTCGAGGAGAAATATAAAGGCGTTGTGTCAATGGTCACTTTTGACCAGAAGAAGAAGGACCTTGACCTTGCTTACCAGATCATGCTTCCCCCTTGGTCCTATGACTTGTCTGACGCTGGCAAAAAGATGTCTGGCGACTGGATTGTCATGACGACTTACAACACTGAATTCGCAACAACCAATAACGAAATCAACGCATCACAGAATGACCGTGACTACATTGTATTATTGAACTGGAAAGAGCTTGAGAAGAAAGTAGCAGCAGGAGAGTATGAGGAAGTCAACGGCGCGAAGATGATTGACCCGCGCAAGCACAAAGGTTCCATTTACGCCGTACCTGTCGCAAAATCACCCCACGGCGTGGACGTCACCCCAGACGGAACACGCTTCATCGCATCCGGAAAACTGGCTCCTTTGATGACAGTGTTCTCTTTTGAAAAAGCATTCGAAGCCATCAAGTCTGGCGATTTTGAAACAGAGAAATTCGGAATTCCTGTCCTACCTTACGACAAAGTAGTTGAACGCGAAGTTGATCCTCCGGGAGCATTGGGACCACTTCACACGCAATTTGACGACAGAGGCAATGCATACAATACGATGTTCATTTCTTCCGAGATCGTGAAGTGGAAAATCGATACTGGTGAAATTATTGACCGTACACCTGTCCACTATTCACCAGGACACTCAACCGCTACGGAGGGTGACACAGCCTCTCCGGATGGCAAGTGGATCGTATCCTTGAATAAAATCGCGAAGGACAATTTCCTGTCTGTTGGACCTTCACACCCTGAATCAATGGAATTGATCGATATCTCTGGCGACAAGATGTCTCTGACTTACACAGCTCCGGTCGATCCTGAACCGCACTATGCGCAGACGATCCACCGCGATAAGATCAAGACGCTGAAGATTTATGAAAAGGATGTAAACCGCGAAAATTCTGTTTGGAAACAGGAAGATACACGAATCGAACGCAAGGGCAACGAAGTCCATGTATACGGAATCGCAATGCGTTCCAAGTTTGTCTTCGATGCAAAGGCGAAGCGTCCTGATGAAATCAAGGTTAACCAGGGTGACAAGGTCATCATCCACCTGACGAACATCGACCTTGACCAGGATATCACCCACGGCTTCGGCATCATGGACCATGACCTGAACTATGAAGTCCAGCCAGGCCAGACGAGCACCATTGAATTTACCGCTGACAAAGCCGGTACATTCCCAATTTACTGCACAAACTTCTGTTCAGCTCTTCACCAGGAAATGAGCGGCTACCTGCTGGTTGAACCGAAGTAACAGCTGGAACTGAAGGCGGAAAAGGGTATTGAGTATTTGCCGATACCCTTTCTCCCTTTTACAAAGAATTGTAAATCAAGAAATGACCAAATGCGCATTTCTTTTAGGAGATGATTCAGATGGCAAAGAAAATATCTGCTGGTTCTATGGCTAGTCTTATCGGGGCTGCAGCATTCCTATTTGCCTCTATCAAATTCCCCTGGTGGGGGATGAAATTTTTTGCACCACAGTATCCTGAAGGTCTTGATATTGTCGTTTATCCAAGCAAGCTTGACGGCGACATCGATATCGTCAACGGCCTGAACCATTATATTGGCATGTCTCCCTTCAGCAATGAAAGCTTTCCAGAGCTTCAATACCTGCCCGGCCTGATCATTGGGATGGCAATCCTTTTCATTATCATTGCTTTATTCAGAAGGAAAAGCCTGCTTTATTTTCCAATTGGACTGCTCGCTGTTGGCGGCGCCGTCGGCATCTATGACATGCACCGCTGGCTGACGAAGTTCGGCACTGAGCTTGACCCGAAGGCACCAATTGAGCTCGACCCGTTCGTACCGCCGATCATTGGAGAAAACATCCTTGCGAATTTTGTAACACACAGTTATTTCACGACAGGTTCATTCCTGCTCGGGGCAGCCTTCCTCCTTACCCTTCTGCCGTTCTGGCTGGAGCGCCGGAGATGAACAGGCTATTGATTCTTTTTGTTGGGATAGGCGTCTGGATTTTATCCACCCTGCCTGTCTCGGCAGATGCCTCCCTGCAGCAGCTGATTGATGAAACTCCAATAAACGGCGAATTGATTTTAGAGAACAAGCAATACGATGGCAATATCGAAATCACGAAACCAATCATGATCATAGGAAAAAAGGGCACAACTATCCGCGGTGACGCGAAAGGAAATGTCGTCCTGATCAAAGCTTCGAATGTTACGTTGAAAAACTTAACGATTGAACACGGCAGCCTGAACAGGAGCTCCGATGAGGAATATTCGGGGATCCGCACGATGGGAGAGCACAACCAGTTTATTAATCTAGTTATCCACGATGTTTACCATGGACTCTATATTAATAGTTCAAAGCATACACTCGTAAAAAATATCAAAGTCACCGGACAGGGCACAGGAAAGCTTGGCAGCCAGGGAAACGGCATCCAGCTTGTACGCACCTCCAATAATATTATTGAAGACTCTACGATCTCCAATACACGCGACGGCATTTATGTCGAATACGCCGATAAAAACGAAATCCGCAATAATTTTGTAAGCGAAACAAGGTACGGCCTGCACTATATGTACTCTAATGATAATGTTTTTTACAGAAATCGTTTCAATAAAAATACCGGTGGAGCAGCCATTATGCACTCCCAGAACATCCTGCTGAAGGAGAATCAGTTTTCCTTCAACCAGGGATCGCGTTCATTCGGGCTCATCATCCAGACGAGCACAAGCAATACCGTCCTGGACAATGAATTTTACCTGAACCAGCGCGGAATCTACCTGGAGCAATCCACACAGAACAGGATTGAGGGAAACAAGTTTTTCCACAATGACATCGGCGTCGAACTATGGACGACTTCGACATCGCAGGTATTCACGAAAAATCATTTCAAGCAAAATGTCGCCAATGTCCTGACGATTGGCGCAGAATCAATTAACCAATGGAATCAAAACGGGGCGGGCAACTACTGGGGCACAGAGCTATCTGTCCTCGACCTGGACCAGAACCAGATCGGCGACTCCCCTGTTGAATATAAATCATCGCTTTACAAGCTGGTAGAAGAAAATGAGCTGGCCTACTTATTTTTAAAAAGTCCGGCCATCACAATCTATGAAAAAATCAATGAAGTCTTAAGCACCCAGAAAGTCATGGTCGTGGACGAATTCCCGCTGATTGAAGCGAAGAAGGAATCTGAATCATGGAAGCTATTGGTCATTGCTGCAATTGCAATTCTCGGGTGGATATTTACCAAGAAGAGAAGGAGGCGTTCATCATGAATTACATTTGGAAGGAATGGCTTGAACAGTCACGCGGGAAAGGCCTCTGGCTCGGCCTGGCCATGGTCATGCTCTCTTCCATCTTCCTGTTGATGGAAGCACGCTCCTATCCAGCTGAACTCGGATTTGACGCTTTTCTTCTCTCGCTCTATGACATGAATATATACCTGGTGCCAATCTTCGCGCTGTTCATTTCGTCATTTTCAATCTTCCAGGAAAAAGAGCTGAAAACGTCGATGATCCTGTTGACGAAAAAGGAATCGAACTTCAGCCTGATGCTGAAAAAAAGCATCGCGATCCAAACCGTCGTCGTCGGCGTGTTTGTTGGCTGGTACTTCGTGCTTGCCATCGTGATGAAAATGTTCCTGCAATTCGAGATTGCCAGCTTTCTCTATTTTATCTGGACAGTTGTCGTGTTACTGCTGATTTTCAACCAACTGGGCCTGTTCCTAGGGAACATCACAAACACGAAGATGCAGCTGATCGGAGCGACGATTTTCACCTGGTTCCTGTTCGTGTTCCTGATTGACCTGGCCTTCATCCAGTATGTCCCGTCCGTTTCCTATGAAAATGTCAAACTGTTCTCGTGGCTCTACTTCCTGGACCCGCTGCACACATTGCGCTTTTACCTGGAAACATCACTCGGCCTGTTCTCGCTGAACAATATGTCACGCCTGATGGAAAAAATGATCTGGATGGCACCATCGAAGTTTCTGTTGATCGACCTGGCCTTCTGGATGATCACCTTCTTCGGCCTTTCCATCCTGTTCCGCAGCAAGGGGGAAAAATCATGATTGAAATCAAGAATCTCTCACAATCCTATAAAAACAAACAAGTCTTGAAAGATATCAACCTGACAGTCGAGAAAAATGAATACTGTGCCCTGGTTGGGCGAAACGGTGCCGGAAAATCCACTTTGATCCGATCGATTCTCGGTTTACAGCCGGTAAAAAAAGGCTCGATCACGCTTGGGGGATTTCCAAATTCAAAAGGAGATTGGAAGAAGATCGTTTCTTATCTACCGGAAAAATTTCACCTCTACCCTCACCTGACTGGTGAAGAAAATATGCGGTTTTTCGCATCGCTTGGAACCGGTGAGGTCGATGAAAAGAAAATCGAAGAGAAGCTCAAACTTGTGTCCTTGTGGGAGGATCGCCATAACCAGATAAAGGGCTATTCCAAAGGGATGCTCCAGCGCCTCGGACTGTGCGTCATGCTCTATTACGATACAGAGGTGCTGATCCTCGATGAACCGACGAGCGGACTCGATCCACTTGGGCGTGAGGAAATCCTGCAAATTTTGAAATCCTTGTCTGGAAAAACGATTTTCATGGCCTCACACCATATGGATGAAATAAAGCAAATCTGTACACATGTCGCTTTTTTGGAAAATGGCGAAATGACCAAATACACAGTTGATGAATTCCTGAATGAACATTTAAAAGGAGCGGATTACAAATGAAAAAATTGATCGCAGGCTTCCTGTTGCTGATGTTGGTTCTTGCCGGTTGCGGATCAGGGTCTGATTTTGAGGTCAGTTTAAAGGAAGCACCGAAATATAAAGGTGGTGAAAGTTTTCCCGTCGTGATTGAGATCCTACAGAATGGTGAGCCCGCTTCCGGCCTCGAATTCACTGCCTATCTTGAGATGGCCAAAATGGACCATGGCACACTCGAACTGAATTTCGAGGATAAGGGAAATGGGATCTATGAATCCAGTGTCGAACTGCCGATGGCCGGAGAATGGATCGCCAATATCGAAGGCGAAGCAGATGGCTCAGCTTTTGAACATGTGATTACATTCGAAGTGGAAAAGGAATGACGACGATGAAACGCATACTTTTTACTTTGCTCAGCCTGCTCATCATCAGCTTTGGGCTAGCCGCCTGCCAGCAGGATGAAAAACAGCCTGAAGCTGAGAGCCGCGCTGGTGCCGAAAGCCAGACTGGTGCTAAAAGCCATACTGAAAAAAGCAAGTCTGCCCAAAGCGACGGCTTCACTGCCGAAGACAAAGTCGTCACCATTAGCGGCAAGGTCCTTTCCTATGAGGACCTGCAATTTTACCAGCTGATGAACAAGGTCGACATCCAGCTGAACCGCTCTGTTGATGAAAAGAATCTCGAAGGCGAAAACTTGAAGGAAAAATTGGCTTACTGGGATGAGCAGCTCAAGTATCACGATAACTTCCATGTGAATCTATCAAAAATGATCGAACAGCACGCAATGTACCTGCTTGCGAGGGAAAAAGGACTGGATGTTGAAAGTGCAGCTGTCGCGAAAACAGTGGAAGAGTTCACTGCCAAAGCCAAACAGAATGAAGTAGCATCACTGCTGATCTCTGAATTCCCATCCGATGCATATAAAAACCGGCTGAACAACTACTTCACCGAAAAACTGCTGACACAGCAGATTTACGACACACTCAAAGCCGATGTGATAAAAGAAAAACCTGACGCGCCAGAAATTGAAATCGCCTATGACACTTCAAAAAACTACGAAGAACTCTATCAATCACAAATCGCCAGCCTGGAAATCAAGATCAATGCGGCTGAAAAACAATAGAATAGGAAAATAGGAAACAGCCCCTGCGTACGTACAGAGGCTGTTTCCTATTTTGTGTGGGAAATCTGATTTACTTCAGACAACTTTTCCGCTTTCTCTTGCAAACCTGTCCGAACTCGGGTCTACTTCAGACAACTTTTCCGATATTCCTCGCAAACCTGTCCGAACTCGGGTCTGATTCTGACAGCTTTTCTGAATTCCCCTTGAAAGCTGTCCGAACCGGCACCAGATCTTGGCACGATTAGTCTCTTTTGACCGTTACCAGATTGGCATATTCCCCATCAGTTGCCTGAATCAGCTGATCTGGTGCCAGCTCGACCTGGAAACCGATTTTCCCGGCACTGACGATGATGGTTTCAAGCTCTCGTGCGCTCTCATCTAAGAAAGTTGGATAGTTCTTTTTCATGCCAATCGGTGAGCAGCCGCCGCGGATATAACCGGTGAATTTCTGGATGTCCTTGACCGGCAGCATTTCCACTTTCTTCTCGCCAGCTTCCTTTGCCGCCTTTTTCAGGTCCAGCTCCTCTTCAACCGGAATGACAAAGACATATAAATTCTTGCTTGCCCCTACTGACACAAGCGTCTTGTAGACCTGTGCGGTATCGCGGCCGATCTTGCCGGCAACCGTAACACCGTCTATCTTGCCATCATTCGCATCATAAGTAAGAATTTCATACGGCATTTTCTGTTTATCAAGGATCCGCATTGCATTCGTTTTAACCTTAGCCATCCTGGTCCCTCCCAAACTGAGGTATTTAGGTTCATTTTACCTTATCCTGCCAGTCAGGCACAATGACCATCAACGCTTGAAACTCTTCAGGCTGTCGTGAACATTTATTGCCTTCCTGCCGATCGAAAAATACGTCAGTCCAGTTGCTTCTGCCTGGTCCAGGCTATAGCAATTCCGTCCGTCAAAAATGATAGGCTGCCGCATCAATAATGGATACCGCGTTAATTCATACTCCTTAATTTGCGGCCATTCGGTCATGATGAACACCGCATCCGCTCCTTTGATGGCAGTGTCGGCCTTTTCAGCATAATAAAGCTTGCTGCCAAAAATATCTGAGACTTGGCCTAAAGCAGCCGGGTCATAGACAGAGATATCCGCCTGTTCGTCCAACAGCCTGGTAATCAGCTCAATGGCGGGCGCCTCGCGGATATCATCGGTATGCGGCTTGAAAGCAAGGCCCAGCACAGCCACCCTTTTCCCCTGAAGACTCCCAAACAGCTCCTTCGCTTTATAAAAAAGCTGCTGTTTCTGCCTGCTGTTCACCTCAATGACGGACCGCAGGATTTTAAAATCATAATCGTAGTACTCCGTCAGTTTTTCCAGCGCCTTCGTATCCTTCGGGAAACAGGATCCTCCATAGCCAATCCCTGCGTTTAAAAACTGGCTGCCAATCCGATGGTCCATGCCCATTCCCTTTGCCACATCCTCGATATTGGCACCCGTATGTTCACATAAATTCGCGATTTCATTGATAAAACTGATTTTCGTCGCCAGGAACGCATTGGATGCATACTTGATGAGCTCCGCACTTCGGACATCCGTCTGCACTACCGGCCTGCCAAATGGTCCATACAGCTTTGCCACCGCGCGGCCGGCCTCATGATCATCTGCACCGATGACAATCCGGTCCGCGTGGAAGGTATCAAGGATGCCCGAGCCCTCGCGGAGGAACTCGGGATTTGAAACGACGGTTGCCCGCAGTTCACTCGGTATAATCGCCTTCAGACTTTCCCGGACGCGTTCATTGGTCCCTACAGGCACCGTGCTTTTGATGACAATGACTGCATCCCTGTCCAAGCTCTTGCCAATCTCGGCAATCGCGGCATCCAGATACTCAAGGTTCGCTGACCCGTCTTCATTTTCAGGCGTTCCGACAGCGATAAAAATATAATCAGCCTTTTTGCAGGCGGTTTTTGAATTCTTTGTAAAATAAAGCCGGCCCTCTGCAAGATTCCTTCTCAGCATCTCCTCAAGACCTGGCTCATAAATCGGACACTTCCCTTCAGAAAGGGCAGTGATTTTATCTTCATCGATATCAAAACAAGTGACATTGCAGCCGATTTCAGCAAAACAAACACCAGTGACAAGGCCAACATAGCCTGTCCCAAAAACTGCGATTTCCATATTGGCCTCCGTAACTTTTTATTTTTTATTTTATCATGCTGCACCCGCAATCCTGGCCAATTCGCTCAATTTGGTAAAAACTTGTCTATCCATATTTTTAGGGGGTAAAAGGAAAAATAGCATGATTCTCACTAAAACAGGAAAAATTAGATACTATGAAGACTTTTAAGGAGGATTGTTGATGAACGATTATACTTCAAAGCTGCCTCGTTTCCCTGAGCCCTACTGGCGCAAAACAGCTGAACTGCCTTCTTTTCCGAAGCTGCAGGAGGACCTGAAGACAGACGTTGCGATTATTGGGGGCGGGATCACTGGCTTGACCTCTGCCTACCTGCTGGCGAAGGCTGGCGCGAAAGTCGCGGTAATCGAAGCTGGCAGCATTTTGAACGGGACAACCGGGCATACAACCGCAAAGGTGACCGCGCAGCATGGGATGATTTATGACGAGCTCATCAGCCACTTTGGTGAGGATCAGGCACGTCTCTACTACCAGGCCAACTATGACGCGATGCAATTTGTCAAAAGTCTTGTAAAAGAACAACAGATCGATTGCGATTTTTCCGAAGAAGATGCCTATTTATATACCAATTCCGATAAGGAAATGGAAAAGCTGCTGAAGGAATTCAAAGCCTATGAAAAACTGGGCGTGGTGGGCAGTGAATATGTTTCCGAGGTGCCGATTCCGGTCGACGCGATGGCAGCGATTGTCATGAGGAACCAGGCCCAGTTTCACCCGCTGAAATTTTTGAAGCATCTTGTGGAGCGTTTTACAGAAATGGGCGGCCAGATTTATGAAAATACAACCGCAGTCGATATGGAGGAAGGCTCTGAGCCAGTCGTGACCACCAGGGACGGGCATAAGGTGCACTGCAATCAGATGATCATAAGCACCCACTTCCCATTTTACGATCTAAAAGGGTTCTATTTTTCAAGGATGCAGGTCCATCGTTCCTATGTGCTCGCTGTTAAGACAGAAAAAGAATTCCCGGGCGGCATGTACATCAATGCCGAGACACCATCCCGCTCCCTGCGTTATACAGACTGGAATGGCGAAAAGCTGGTGCTGTTTGGCGGAGACAGCCATATTACCGGACAGGATGATAATACGCACCAGTATTATGAGGCCCTTGAAGCGTTCGCTGCCCAAACGTTCGGCGTAAAGGAAATTCCATTCCGCTGGAGCGCGCAGGACCCGACTACACTTGATAAAATCCCTTTCGTCGGCAAATACTCGTCAAGCACGGATAATATCTTTGTTGCCACAGGCTACCGGAAGTGGGGAATGAGCAACGGCATTAATGCCGCGCTGCTCATGTCCGATCTTGTCCTAAGGAAAGGCAATCCGTATGTGGACGTTTTCGAACCGCAAAGATTCCATGCAAAACCGGATGTGGCGACATTCGTTGCTGACAATGCCACCGTCGCAAAGGAACTGGTTAAAGGAAAACTGGAGCGACCATCAACCAATCCCGAGAGCCTTGCTCATGACGAAGGTGCTGCCGTAACAGTCAACGGCAAACGTGCAGGAGCGTATCGCGATGAAAACGGCCAGCTGCACGTCGTCGATACCACCTGCACCCACATGGGCTGCGAGCTTAAGTGGAACAACGGCGATCGCACCTGGGATTGCCCATGCCACGGCTCACGCTTCTCCTATAAAGGAGATGTTATCGACGGCCCTGCCGAACTGCCGCTGGAAAAAGTCGATCTGGAATAAAACGAAGCCGCCATTCATGTTTGAGTGGCGGCTTTCTTTTTAGAAACGCATTTTTTAAACCGGGAGAAAGATCAATCCAACCGGTATTATATTGCTACCAACCGGGAATAAAGTGGTCTCAACCGGTATTAAATTGGTTCCTACCGGGAATATCTTGCTCCTAACCGGAGATATTTTGCTTACAACCTGAGAATTCTACTCACAACTGGATATATCCTGCGCCCAACTGGAGAAATCCCGCTCACAACTGGAGATATCCCACGCACAACTGGAGATATCTTGTTCCCAACTGGAGATATCCTACCCTAATCGAGAATACCTCGCTCCAAACCGGAAATATCTACGTCCAACAGGAAAAGATTACTTCAAAAGGATAAAACTACCTCATAACAGCAAATTATCCCTTGTCCGCTAAAAGTGTCTTATGGATCCAGATGCTGGCCTGCATGCCGTCTCCCATTGCGATGGTGGTCTGCTCGGAATGGGCTACAAGGTCGCCTGCGGCCCAGACGTTTTCGACATTGGTCATTTTCGTCCTCGGGTCCACTAATACATGCTTGTTTTTATGAAGATCGACGCCAAGCTGTTGCGCAAGCTGCGACTTTACTTCATTCCCGCCAAAGGCCATGAAGCCGCGTTCTGAAGTCAGCTCCTCACCGTTCGCGAGCACAACCCCTCTGAAGTCTGGACCATCCGCCAACACCTTTTCAATCGGCCCTTCAACATACTTAATTCCCTTATCTTTCATGGCGGACATCACATCCTCGTCCACTTCTTTGTTTTCATGATTCACATACGTGAGTTTATCGGTAAAATAACTCAGGGTCAGTGCCATGTTCGCACCAGGATTACCTGATCCCATCACAATTGTCGACTTGTCTTTCACTTCATGTCCATCGCAATCAGGACAGATATACACACTGATTCCAAGAGTCGGCATCAGCTCTGGGAAAGGAGGAATCCGGTCCATGACTCCTGTGGCCAGAAGCAATGTCTTCGCTTCGTAAGTGTCCCCGCTCTCCGCCTTGACTTCAAAACTGGAACCTGTCTTTCGTGCAGCTTCGGCTTTACCAATCACAAACTCGACGCCATATTGAGCAGCCTGTTTTCGGCCGATTTCCCGTAACTGTGGCCCGCTTACACCATCCGGGTAGCCCAGGATATTATGATAGCTCTGGCATAATGCCGACCGTCCATCTCCTGCATCAAGCACCATTGTTTTATGATTATAACGTCCGAGCTGAATCGCCGCCTGCAGACCGGCAATACCGCCTCCAACTATAAGGCAATCGTACATACTGCTACACCGTCCTTTTTAAAAATTCCCATAGTAGCATATTTCCCTGTTGAAGAGCGGATAATCCAGCAAATGCTTTCTGAATGTTTTTACTAACACTAGTTTTGTCGAAACCAATTAAATAGCTACTTTGGCACTATGGCATCAGTTATAATGAAACTGAGGTGGATAATAATGACAAATGCCGTCGTGAAAAAACCAAGATTCTTGCTTTTTGCCGTTTTAGCCTCTTTGATTCTAGCAACGAATTTCATCCTTTACCGTACACCGATGTTCGGACCGGTACCGGATGGCGCTGTCATCGGTTCACTGCTGGACCTGTTGATCATTTTGCCTCTCCTGACATATTTCATGGTCATCCGCAAAAGGTATTCACTCAAATATATGGGACTCGTCATATTCGCTGGCTTTGCTGCTGCCTACTTCATCGTCCCGCAGCATCATCTTTCAGATTACCCCTTCCTTCCCTATCTTTTAATGGTTTCAGAAGGCGCATTCCTGCTATTCGAGCTTTATTTAGCCTATACCGTGATCACCAGGCTGCCCAAACTGCTAAAAGGGTATAAAACCATGTCAAACCAAAATTCGTTTTTTCTTTTCAACATTCGTAATGCTGTTGAAACAAGCTTACCGGGCAATACTGCTGCCAAAATTCTTGTCACTGAATTTTCCCTGTTCCATTACTCACTTTTCTCTTGGAAAAAGAAAGTGAAGATTGACCATTGCATGGCTTTTACCTATCATCAAAAAACAAGTGTGAATGCTGTCTACATCATGATTATCCATGCCATCGCAATCGAATCAATTGGGCTGCACTATTTCCTGCACGGCTGGAATCCAATCATTTCGTACATTCTGCTGTTTTTGAACATCTACGGCATTCTGTTCATCCTGGCTGAGCTCCAGGCGACCAGATTGACGCCATTCCTGCTGACAGAGGACCATTTGTTATTGCAGACAGGCTTTTCAAAATCGATGCACCTGCCCTTAAATAACATTAAGGAAATCAAACAGTACGACGGCCCGGAAAAATTCAGCAGAAAAGAGCAAGCTGAAGTCTTTGATGCCAGGGTGCCTGATTTGATTCAGGAAAAACCAATGTTTGAAATCCTGCTTCATCAGCCGCAAGACGTCCAGCTTATGTATGGAATGAAGCGTAAAGTGAACCGGATTGTTCTGAATGTTGACGAACCAGATGCTTTTTTTCGTGAAATGAAGCGGTCACTCATTGAGTGATTGCTTTTTTAAAATTTTAAAACCCAGCCGCACATTTACGACTGGGTTCTGGAATGTTAACCATTATACACTTCTACGATTTTCTCAAAAGAAAGCTCTGCAGTGCTGGCATAGACAATATCAGCATTTTCAAAGCTTTCCTTAGGACCGACAGCAACTGCAAACATACCGGCCGATTTGATAGCCTGTACGCCTGCTGCTGCATCCTCGACACCGATGCAGGCTTCCGGCTCAACGCCTAGCATTTCAGCAGCGCGTAGGAAGACTTCCGGATGTGGCTTGCCGTTTATGACTGTTTTCGCGTCAACGATGATATCAAACTCGGATTTCATCCCAAGCGACTCCATCACAGTAAACGCATTCTTGCTCGCGGACGCTAGGCCCAGTTTTAGGCCTTTCCCTTTGATATCGATGATCAATTCCTTGATCGCCGGCAACAAGTCAGCAGGAGTGATATTCTGGATCAATGTCAGGTAGTGCTCATTCTTCTTCTCAGCCAATGCTTCTTTTTCCTCAGCAGAAAAATCCCCAGTCCGGCCGCCCAGCTCAAGAATCTTTTCGAGAGAATCCATCCGGGAAACACCCTTCAGCTCCTCGTTATCCTCGCGGGTAAAAGTAATTCCCAAATCCTCAGCCAGCACCTTCCACGCTAAAAAGTGGTATTCCGCTGTATCCGTAATGACCCCATCAAGGTCAAAAATAAATGCTTTAAGTGGTCTAGTCATCGTCAAACTCCTTTCATGAATCATTCATGTAGCCTCAGAAGCAGATTCAGAGTATCATTGGACATTTCATAGCCCTCTACTCTTCAAAATGTCCATTAAATCACACTTCTTGGACATTTCAACGCCTTGTGCTCTCCAAAATGTCCATTAAATTACGTTTCTTGGACATTTCAACACCTTGCACTCCCCAAAATGTCATTTAAATTACGTTTCTTGAACATTTCAGCACCTTCCGCTCTTCAAAATGTCCATTAAACCACGTTTCTTAGACATTTCAGCACCTTCCGCTCTCCAAAATGTCCATTAAACCACGTTTCTTAGACATTTCAACATCTTCCACTCTCCAAAATGTCCATTAAATCACGTTTCTTAGACATTTCAGCACCTTCCACTCTCCAAAAATGTCCATTAAATCACGTTTCTTAGACATTTCAACACCTTGCGCTCTCCAAAATGTCCATTAAATCACACTTCTTGGACATTTCAACACCTTCCGTTCCCTAAAATGTCTATAAATCACGTTTCTCATACATTTCACGGCAATTCACACACCAAAACCTTACCCCAATGAGAGAGACCTCCGGGCTCGCCCAAAGATCTCTTCATCGACTTATTTCAATTTTACAGATAGCTCGCCTTCAGCAGGGATTGTTACGTTCTCGCCGTATAGTTTCATGGCGAGTTCTGGTCCTTGCTGTGTAAGGACGACGTTTTCCTGGTTCACTTCTACCTTGATGTAGTGGTCGCGGTAGATGATGTTGAAGCTGTATTGATCCCAGGCTTTCGGGATGAATGGTGCGAATGACAGTGTGCCTTCCGCTGTGCGCATGCCTGCGAAGCCCTGGACGATTGCCAGCCATGCACCTGTCATGCTTGTGATATGCAGGCCGTCTTCTGTATCGTTATTGTAGTTATCCAGGTCAAGGCGCGCCGTACGGTTGTACATTTCGTACGCCTTTTCTTCCATGCCAAGTTCTGCAGCAAGGACTGCGTGGATACTTGGAGACAATGAAGACTCGTGAACGGTCATTGGCTCATAGAATTCAAAGTTACGGCGCTTTTCTTCCTCTGTGAATTCATGGTTGAAGAAGTATAGTCCCTGGAGGACATCTGCCTGCTTGATGAAGCAGCTGCGCAGAATTTTATCCCATGACCAGTTCTGGTTGATTGGGCGATCTTTAGCAGCAAGCTCATCCACTGTCATCAAATCTTTATCAAGGAATGTATCGTGCTGGACGAATACACCTTTTTCTTCATCGTACGGGAAGTACATTTTTTCGATGATGTCCTGCCATTTTGCCAGCTCTTCGTCCGTGAACTCTAGGCCTGCGAGACGCGCCTCGTGACCGTTCTGCTTAAGGAATTCAATGACTTCGAGCGTGTAGCGCAATGTCCAGACAGCGATACGGTTTGTGTACCAGTTGTTGTTGACATTGTTTTCGTATTCATTCGGTCCGGTAACGCCATGCATCATGTAGACGTTCTTGGACTTGTTAAAGTGGACGCGGTCTGCCCAGAAACGGGAGATGCCGGCGAGCACATCGATTCCATATTCCTGGAGATAATCTTTATCTCCTGTGTAGTTCACATAGTTATAGATTGCGTAGGCGATTGCGCCGTTTCGGTGGATTTCCTCGAACGTGATTTCCCATTCGTTATGACTCTCTACGCCTGTAAAAGTAACCATTGGGTATAGCGCACCCTTCAGTCCCTGCTGCTTTGCGTTATGATAGGCGCCGTCAAGCTGGTTGTGGCGGTAGATTAGCAGGTTGCGCGCAACCTCTGACTCTGCGGTAGAAAGATAGAGCGGGATTGCGTAAGCCTCTGTATCCCAGTAAGTCGCACCGCCGTATTTTTCACCTGTGAAGCCTTTAGGGCCGATGTTCAAGCGTGAATCTTCACCATAATAGGTCGAGAATAGCTGGAACAGATTGAAACGGATTCCCTGCTGTGCCTCGTCATCGCCTGCGATTTCAACATCAGCGATTTCCCAGCGGCTCAGCCAGCCATTCCGATGCTCTTCCAAAAGCTGATCAAAGCCTTTTTCAACAGAACGATCAAGCACTTCACGGCCTTTTGAAACCAGTTCGCCTTCTTCATAGTCACGGTCCGTTGTGACAGCGACATATTTGTAAAGGGTTACTGTTTGTCCCTGTTCAGCTTTTACTTCGATAACATTTTCCACGTATTCTTCTTTTTCATTGACTTCAAGCTTGGCCACTTCACCTTCGACAACCGTTTGCATAGTGGTTGCCACCTGGAAAATCGGTGTCCCGAATGGATTGTCTTTCGTCTTCATCACAAGGCTGCCGCGATAGTCTGCAGCATCCCTGCTGATCTCATACCAAAAGTCCTCTTCATAGTTGGAGTCTTCATTGCGGACGTCTCCATCAAGATAAGGAACAAAGGTAACGTTTCCATTATAGTTCTTGGCAGTGACAGAGTAACGAATAGCGGCTAGCTCCTGATCAGCTACTGACAGGAAGCGAACAGCCTCTACTTCTGTTTCTTTGCCGTTTTGGCTGACGGTGAATTTACGTGTCAAGACACCATGCTGCATATCAAGCTCGCGATAGTAATCGCTTACTTCAGCATTGTGCAGATCCAATTCTTCCCCATCAATAAGTACTTTGATTCCGATAAAGTTCGTGGAGTTGATGACCTTTCCAAAATAATTCGGATAGCCATTTTTCCACCAGCCTACACGTGTTTTGTCCGGGAACCACACCCCAGCAATATAAGAACCGCGATGGAAATCTCCTGAGTATGTTTCTTCAAAATTCCCGCGCATGCCCATATGTCCATTCCCAAGGCTCATGATACTTTCAGCCAGGCGGAAATCTTCTTTATTCAAGTCCGTTTCGACGATCTTCCAGCTATCAATTCCAAATAGTCTTTTCATAGCTTTATCTCCCTTTTAGAAGTTGTACAAACGTTTGCACTATTATATCATGAATTCCCGTAAAAATGATAAAACCAAAGGTGATATTTTTGTGTCATCCTGAACTCATTATTATTTTACTATTATAATCACCACAAAAATTTAATTTTCCTATTTTGTTAGTACATATGTTATAAATTTTCAGAAATTTTATATAATCTAAAAGAACTAATTAGAAAGGAGGAAAACAGTTATGAGTATACGGTTTTTCAAGGTCGCTGCGGTCTATTTTGTTATTGCCATTATTCTAGGAATTGTTATGGGGATCGTGCATGATTTCACCCTGTCCTCGGTCCATGCGCACTTAAACTTGTTAGGCTGGGTCTCAATGGCACTGTTCGGGACGATTTATTATCTATTTCCAGACGCCGGTAATAGCAAGCTTGCCTCAACACACTTCTGGATCCATAACATTGGAGTTCCTGTCATGCAGGGCGGGATTACATTATCGATGTTGGTAGGGGGAGTCATTTTTACCGTCTTTGCCATCGTGGGATCATTAGTCGTCGTCATTGGTGGCATTCTCTTTCTTGTGAATGTGTTCAAATATGTTGATGCGTAATTAAGATGAAAAAGTTCGCCTCCTCGAAGGCGAACTTTTTCTTTTTACACAAGCTCTTTCTGCTTCGTTTCTGTGCCCCAGAAAAATACGGCAGCGGCACCAATCAGGATCGCGATACAGAAAATCGTGAAGATGGCTGTAATTGAAAGATTTTGCGCTGACAGATACGGGACCATCAGCGGTCCGACAATTCCGCCAATGCGGCCAAAGGATGCGGCCATTCCCGCTCCTGAACCGCGGATTGTCGTTGGGTATTGTTCTGGCGTGTAGGCGTACAATGCGCCCCAGGCACCAAGATTGAAAAATGACAGCAAAATTCCAGCCGTGATCAGCAGTGCAAGCGAATCTGCCGTCCCAAAGAAGTAGGCGCTTAGGGCAGTTCCGATCAAATAAACAACCAGCACGAATTTCCTTCCCGCTTTTTCAATCAGCCATGCGGCGGTAAAATACCCTGGAAGCTGGGCGAGAGTCATGATCAAGACATATTGGAAGCTCTTGATCAATGTGAAGCCCTTCATGACCATCACGCTCGGCAGCCAGAGGAACATTCCATAATAAGAAAATACAACACTGAACCAGAGGATCCAGAGCATCGCCGTTCTCTTGAAATGTTCCTTTGACCAGACCTCTGCGATGCTCTCCCTCATCGTCAGCCGTTCTTTCTTGGCAACCGCCAGGAATCTTGGTGAATCAGGCAGGTTGATGCGAAGATACAGCGCATACAATGCCGGCAATGCACTTAGGATCAACGCCATTTGCCAGCCGAACTTCGGAATGATGAAGTAGGAAATCAAAGCAGCAACAAGCCAGCCTGCAGCCCAAAAGCTTTCGAGCAGGACAACGACGCGTCCGCGTTTTTCTGCTGGAACACTCTCCGCAACAAGTGTGGATGCAACCGGCAATTCGCCTCCAAGTCCCATCCCGATAAAAAACCTCAATAGTAAAAAGAATGACAGGGTCGTTGCCATTGCAGATATTCCGCTTCCGGCAGAGAAAAGCAATAATGTAATGATAAAGACATTTTTCCGGCCGATCCGGTCAGCGAGCAATCCAAATATGAAGGCACCGACAGCCATTCCAATCGAGTTTACACTGCCGATCCACCCCATCTCCTTGCCTGTCAATCCCCAATCCACCTGCAGGGCAGCGATGACAAAGGACAGGATCCCTACATCCATTGCATCAAACATCCAGCCTAGTCCGGCAATCCCTAACAGTTTCTTTTCTGAAATCTCCTGTGACTTTTTCATAAAACCCTCCTGCAACACTGGCGAGATACAAATAGTTTCCCTAAAATGGGTTGTTTTAACATAATATTGTGCTGCTTCTCTATATTATCATGTGTCTTTACACTAGTCATGATATAAATTTACAGGTTCTGTCCCCGTAAATAATTTCAAAGAATTAGCAAACATTATAGCTATATACTTTGTAAAAGCTGGAGTGTTGGATATGAAAAAAAACAAACTCGCAACAAAGAACACTCTTCCCTTTCTGCTCCTGGCTGTCATTCATGTCTTTCTTTTTTTCATATTCACGAAAAGAGGCCGCCAAAAGAATATATGGACCCTGCTGCTCTCCAATATCGGTATGGCCTATCTATTCGAGTACCCGGTCCTTAATTTGTTCAAAGGGTATTCATATAAACCAAAAATCCTTAAAAAAAAGGCCCATGATCAAATTCTTGGAGCGATTTTATCGCAGGGATTTTATGTTCCCATCACAGCTACCCTCCTTACTTTGTACCGGAAAAATGGATACTGGAAGCTCGGCAGCACATTGATCTATTATGGGATCGAACGGTATTTCCTGCGTTTAAAAATCTATAAAGCCTACTGGTGGAAGCCTTCCTATACAGTATTCTTTATGAATATTTATTTTTATATCAGCGATCGGTTTTACAAAGCGCTGAATGCAGAAAAAAAGTGGGCACTGGTGATTGCCCAATATCTCTCAACTGAAGTCATCTGTGTTACATTGCTCTATATTTCGGCGGTCGGCAGGAAAGTCCGTTTTGGGCGGGGAATCTACCACTCATGGCGCGAGCATTTTATCATCGCTCCGCTCTATAGTCTGGTCCGGGCAGTTTTCTTTGTCATCAACTCTTCAAGGCAGGGGATCCTCCCACGGCTGACCATGTTCTTGGGATTGACGGGTATGGATTGGATTCTGGAGAGGACCGGCCTGTTGAAAATGCGATTGAACAAGCTCTGGAATATCTCATTCAATGCGGTGATGGTCCTGCTATCAAGGTTTCTTTACATAAAAATCCGCCAAAAACAGTGAAATCCCCCTCTGCATAGCAAAGGGGATGTTGGTGTTACGCTAATTGGTCAAGGACGACCGTTACCTTGAACAGGTCTCCGTCGACTTCGATGTCAAGCGAGCCTTCGTGCAGGTCGACAATCGATTTGGCGATCGCCAGCCCCAGCCCTGAACCATCTGTATGGCGCGACTGGTCACCGCGTTTGAAGCGCTCGAACAGTTCATCCAGGTCCTCGCCCAGCTCGTATTTGGTGATATTTTTAAAAGTGAGCACCACCTGGTTTTGCTCTTCTTTTACCGAAATATAGACCCTCGTATTCTCCAGCGCATACTTCAGGATATTGCCGATCAGGTTATCGAACACCCTCCAGAGCTTTTGCCCGTCAACAAAGGCATAAACTGGATGATCCGGCTGGGAAACCCGCAGCTGCAAGGACGACTGGCTCAGTGCTTCATTATGCTCGGCCAATGCCTGCTGCAGCAGCTGATTGAGGTCGACCTTTTCCTTGTGAAGTTCAATATTGCCGCTCGCCATTTTCGTTGCCTCGAACAGGTCATCGATCAGCACTTTCAGCCTCTTCGATTTACGGTCCAGGATTTCAAGATAAGACTCACGGTCCTCTGGTGCCAGGTCAGGCGTTTTAAGGAGCTCTGTATACGTTATGATCGAAGTCAGCGGAGTCCTGAGGTCATGGCTAACATTCGTGATCAATTCCGTTTTTAGTCGCTCGCTTTTTGCCTGTTCCTTGTTGGACATGTTCACCGCTGTCCTCAGGTCATTGATATTAGCCGCATGCCTGGCGATTGCCGACTTTCCTTTCACCGGTATATCCGCGCCTAAATTGCCTGCAGCCAGTTCTTCTGTATGCTTCATTACTTTATTCAGATAGCCAGCTTTCCTCATGATGAAGATGAAAATCGGAAGACTGATAACACCAATAATGAAAGCAATGACGATTACATCCCCTCCGCCTGCTGCAACGGCTGCAACAAACAGCATGCCCATCATAAACGCGATCCCAAGGATAACAAGCAGCTGGAATCCGATGCTCTTGATTAAAAATGCATTTAGAATGGAGTGATAGCTTTTTACTAAAAGGCTGTTACTCAGATCCTCTTTCAGCTTTGGCCAATCATTGCGGTACTCTGAAAGGAACCTCAGCTGAATCCACCCGAATGCCAGCAATGAAGCTGCAGCAACCAGGCTGACGATCAGCTCGGTTAGGGTAGCGAAGACGTTTGAATGATAATAAACAAATTGTTCACTAATCAGCGTCATAGAAAGCAGCAGGAAAAACCCTGTTATTAAAAGCAAAACTGCTCTTACATCCAGCGGGATTCTCCTATAGAAGGGCTTCCACTGGTCGAATGTGCCAAAAACGGTTGCCGGTTTCCGTTTTGCCAGGAAATAGCTCGCAATCAGGGCTGCGATACTCGCTAAAAGATAACCGAAAAATAGTTTTTGTCCTTTCTGGTAGTCTTGATAATTCATGATAGCGGTATTATTTTCTGATGCGTGCTTAGAAAGCCCGATTTGTCCGGTCATATCCCGGTCTTTTTGATTCTCAAGAATTGCTTCAGCCACTTCATTAAAGGGCAGGAAGTTCTCATTATAACCACTGAACATATAGTTTTTCTGCAAACCCTCGTAATCCAGTACATAATACATATCTTTTTTGTTCAAATAATCAGATGCTGATTCACCCTTCGAAACATTAAGGTTCGTATAGACTTCTCCTGTTTCATTGTCTTTTAGGTGATATTTGAATGCATCCCCTAAATTGTTGAATTCACGGCGATAACTTTGAAGCTCCTTGTAAAATTCATCAATTTTCTTCTCTTTTTCTTTCACGATTTTAGCGCGGACATATTCATCGCTGTTGAAGTTCTCTGTGATATCCGCAATCTTTTCGTCTCTTTCCTTCTTAAGAACCTCTTCAGCTGCCTTGTTTTCTGAATCGATGGCCGCCCGGATCTGGTCTTCATATTGCATTCCAATATTTGAAATTTGATCACTGAGATTGCCATATCTTGTACGATGTTCTTCAATTTCCTCTTCTGAAACAGTGATCTGCTTCTTCATTTCTTCTTTTGGCATTTCATAAAGCTCGTAGACATTCAGCATGGCAATGAACTGATCCATTTGTGAGTTGAATTCTTCCGACTCAAAATAATCGCCATGCATGTACCTGCTGCCATTGGTCAGCACTGAAAACATCCCGCTCAAGCCAAATGCAATCAGAAGCACCCAGGCCACAAATAAATACTTACTTTTCGATTTTATATCCAATCCCCCACACCACCTTCAAAAATCTTGGATTCTTCGGATCGATCTCTATTTTTTCGCGGATCTTGCGGATATGGACGGCCACTGTGTTTTCGGCATTGTAGCTCGGCTCCTTCCATACACGCTCATAAATGTCATTAATGGAGAACACTCTGCCAGCATTCGTCATCAGCAATTCGAGGATCTTGTACTCGATTGGCGTCAGTTTTACTTGTTCGCCATGGCCGGTGACCTCCTTCGAGGACTGGTCAAGTGTCAGGCCATTCAGGTCAATCACCTTCGTCTTCCCTTCGTATGTACCGAGGGTGACATACCTCCTGAGCTGCGACTTCACCCTGGCGATGAGTTCCAGCGGATTGAACGGCTTCGTTACATAATCATCGGCACCGACCTGAAGCCCAAGAATTTTGTCCGTATCCTCCGCTTTAGCGCTCAAAATGATGATCGGGATATTCTTGTCTTCCCGAATTCGGAACGTCGTCGTAATCCCGTCCTGACGGGGCATCATCACATCGAGCAGGATCAAATGGACCGGCTGCTCGTTCAGCTTCTCGATCGCCTCGATGCCATCCGCCGCCTTGATGACCTTGATACCTTCGTTCTTTAAATAAATCTCAATCGCATCCCGGATCTCTTTCTCATCATCCACGACAAGCACATTGTATTGTTCCAAGTTTGAAAACCCCCTTCCCTAACAGGCAAGCTTTGATATTGTCTATTCTAGGCAGTGAACCTTAATATTCACTGAGCATAAATCTTAAGATTTTCTTAATAATGGTAAAAGTGGTGTGTGAATCTATTATATATTTTTATGAAGGTTGAGAGGAAAGGTAATTTTGGAGGTGATTTTTATAAAAAATGAAGCTTTTCTGCAGAGGAAATCGGCTCAACTTCCCGGATATTGAGCCGATTGGGTGAGTTTCATGCCTGTGATTTACTCTTGAATCTTTTTATTGGCGGTTTTCACAATTATATTGGCGATTTTTGAGTTTTATTGGCGAAAAAATTATTTTATTGGCGATTTCACCCTACTTATTGGCGAAAATCAAATTTTATTGGCGAACTGGAAATTCCAGGTGTTTTTTTCCAGTTCAGGCTCGGTGCTTGAAAAGCCATTTTCAGCTTAGCCCAGGTACTTTCGCAAGGCTGTAAAAATTCACCCGGTTACTTCCGGAGTGTAGCGATCAACCGCATGGGATTCAGCAGCAGATCCAACCCATCATTAATACTTTCAATCACCAGATCGCTTTTCAACAGTGTTGTCGTTGCGCAGCCTTCTCTTCCGGCTATGGCAATGGCAAGGTCGGATTCTGCGAACATTGCTTCATCATTTGCCCCGTTGCCCATACAGATTACGCCATCCAGCCCCCGGACAAATTCTCCCTTCTCGTCTGTATGATTCTCTGACTGTAGAATTTGTACAGTGACAGGGAGTCCTTCACACTGCCGGACCACACTGCCGTTTGTATCGGCTGTAATGACATGGATCTCGATTTCCCTGCTCAGCAGCTGGATTCTTTCCCCGACGGCAGAGATCAGCTCGCCGCCAAAAGCAATCGTTCCGTTAAAATCCAGGACCAGATGATGCAGGTTGAACTGGCCTCTCCCCGGGATGTTCAATTCAAGCATGCAGATGCCCCCTCTTATTTGATAGAATAACGTTATTATACACCTGCATGGAGGATATCGATGAAAAAGAACAATGTCATACTGTATATCGCAATGAGCCTGGATGGCTATATCGCCAGGGCGGATGGGGCCGTTGACTGGCTGGATGATGTCGAAGGTGATGGCGATAATGGTTACGGTGAATTTTACAGCCAGGTTGGAACAGTGATCATGGGGCGGAAAACGTATGAGGAAGTTCTGAAACTGACCGATGAATTCCCTTATGCCGGTAAAGACTGCTATGTTCTCACACGGCAGTCCCAGGAAAGCAATTCTCATGTCACCTTTACCGATGAAGATCTGGAAACCCTGGTCTCCAATCTCAAAGAAGTTTCTAATGGGTATGTCTGGCTGGTCGGCGGCGGACAGCTTGTGAAGCAATTCCTTGAAAAAAAGCTGATCGACGAAGTGGAGCTTTATATCATTCCAAAATTGATTGGTGAAGGAATCCCGCTGTTTCCGGATGGCACTCCGCCTGCAGATTGGGAATTAATCAGCACAGGGCGCTACGGTCAGATTGCGGCACTGAAATATACATTGAAAAAAGGCGCTGAATAATGTCCAGCGCCTCGCCTTTTAAAGGTCTATTTTAATAGACTTAAACTTCTCTCCTGAGTCAATTGCGGGCTGGACTTCAATAAAATCCGAATCAAGTACCATAGGAATCGTAATCCGTCTCTTCTCCGTCACCAGGCCATTTTCGGTTTTCCCTTCAAGCTTTGCATCCGAAGTCCCTCCGATGATTTGCTTACCCTTACCATCAAAAAGATCAAGCATGACCCTCTTGCCACCTTCTGGATAGTTCAGAGTATATTCAATCGCCGTCGAAGATTTTCCTGTAATCAATTTTTCGAGCGTGATTTTATGCTGGCCCAGTTCAGTTGACTGACCAAGTTTGCTCGCTTCAAACGGCAGCTGCAAAATCGGCACGTCGAAATTCCATTTTCCCTGTTCATCCTTCCAACTGTCCTTGATTTCACCGATTCCAATGATGTTGAATGGCAAAGTAGATCCTGTTGGCAATTCTGCTCTTGGATAGCTCAACTGGATATGCCCTTTATAGCCTGCTCCATCCGGCACTAATTTCACTAATTCCATCGTTTCTTCAATGTTCGGGTCACGGTCGAAGATTTCATAGAAAGCGTAAATTTCGTCCTTTTCGCCTTTTATCTCCCCTTCTATATCAAAAGTAACACCGATCATGGCACCGTCATAATAAGCATCCGTAACCGTCACATCAATGCCATCATAACTCGCTTGTTCATTCAATTCAGTAATCAGCTGTTGAGAAGCCAGGTTTTCAGCTACCTTGTCATGCTCATACAATTTTGCCAGCAAAGGGATTTCAGCCATCACACTCGCCATTGATGGGAACATGAATCCTGATAATATGAAAAGAGCTGCCGCAGCTGCTGATACTGCCGCTGCTTTAAAAAGCGGCTGCCGTTGTGGTCTCATTTTTTTCCCTTTCCGAACACCAGCCTGAATCGCACTGATAACATCTTCTTCAGGCACTTCAATCTGGCCGACGGATTCAAGAAACGTTTTCTTTTCCATTTGCCTCGCCTCCCAATCTATTTTTCAATTCCTTTCTGCCCCGCTGCAGATAGGTTTTCACGGTATTTTCGGGAATGTCCATACTTCTGGCAATCTCGCTGATTGACAGGTCATGATAGTAAAACAGGATAATCGCTGTTCTGTGCTGTTCTTTCAGCAGAGTAATGGCCTCCATCAGATCCAGGTTCTCCGCGACACGATTATCACCGCTCGAAGGCAGCTCAACCAGTTCGTTAACCGGCATTTCTTTTTCCCTTTTTTTCAAAACGTCATAAGCACAATGAATCAAAATCCTCGTCAGCCAGGTTAAAAAGTATTGTTCATTCTTCAGCTGCCCAATCGCCAGAAATGCTTTGCATGATGTTTCCTGGACAATATCAAGGGCATCCTCCCTGTTCCCCGCATATAGAAAAGCGGTTCGGTATAATCGCTCACTATGTAAAATCAGCAGCTCTTCAAATGCTCTGGCATTCCCCTTCACTGCTTTCTTCACTAGCCTTTCTTCTTTCATTTCCTGACCTCCTTTCACTCTTTAGAGCAGAATCAGGTAAAAAAAGTTTCAACTTTTCCGAGATATTTTTCTAGTACTAAAGTAATATAGTAATAAATGGAAGCTTACCACAGATTCATTTACCATTGATAGTCTTTCAAAAGGGGTGAAGATATGGGCTTTTTCCTTCGCAAGCCTGATTTCCATATTCCCGCAGATGGAATCGATCAGATTAAGACGATTTCAATTGGCGGGATCCAACAGACCATCCTCATCCAGTCCCACTCACCAGAGAATCCTGTTCTGTTATTTTTGCACGGCGGACCTTCCATGCCCCTTCCCGGTGTTTCATCAAGAGGAAAGGATTACACGGTCGCTACCAATACAAGAGAGCTGGTCAAGCATTTTACCGTCGTTTTCTGGGACCAGCGCGGGACGGGAAAATCGTATCACAAAAATATCCCTCCATCATCGATGACCTTTGATCAGCTTGTATCTGATACAGCGGAACTGACGGATTTTTTAAGAGACACATTCAGCCAGGATAAAATCTTCTTGGCGGCCCACTCATTCGGCACTTTGATCGGCATGTATCTATTAAAAAAGCATCCTGAAAAATTCCATTCCTATGTCGGCATTTCGCAGATCATCAGCTGGACGGATAATGATCGGTCAGCTCTCATCTGGGTAAAAGAAGAAGCAAAACGGCGCGGTGACTATAAAGCGTTGAATGAACTGGAGGAGGTTGGAGATCCCCCTTTTACAGAGAGCTATAAACAATGGGGAGTACTGCGAAAATGGCAGATGAAGTACAATTCAATGGTCTATCAGGATGACACCATCAAACATCCCGGCCTTGCAAAAGTGTCCCTCGGTATGCTCACATCAAAAGATTATCGACTGACTGATGTATTCCACTCCTTTTACAGTGGATTCAAGTTGATTTATACAGACGAATTCATCCAGAACATCCCGAAAATCGATGTACAAAAAGATGTACCCCAGGTAATGGTTCCGGTCACGTTCATTCATGGCAGAAAGGATGTCCACGTCTCTGCTTACCTTGTCGAGGAATATTTCAATACATTGAAAACCACCAAGGAGAAGCGTTTTATTTGGACGGAAAAATCAGCTCATCTTTTCCATCCTGAAGACACTGCGTTAATCGAACAGCATCTGATTGAAGAATTGAAGCATATCAAAGCTGAGGTACCGATCCATGAAATCTATTTATAAAAACCTGGCAGGAAAAGAGAAGATCTTAAGCCAGTATGAAGAGTATCTTTCACAGTTCGAATCCCTGATTGGCCGTGATTACGTCAAGACGAGGTTCGGCAGCACGCATGTCCTTAAACTCGGGAAGGAGGATGGAAAGCCATTATTCATTTTCCAGGGCGGCAACTGTATCAATCCGGTCACGTTATCCTGGTTCAAAGGCTTGCTCAAAGAATATAAAATCTATGCACCTGACACCATCGGCCATCCCGGTTATAGTGATGAAACCCGGATTTCAGCCGCGGACGAAAGCTTCGCCCATTGGATACAGGATATAATGGACTATTATCTGATTGAAAAATGTGCATTCATCGGGCCATCATATGGTGGAGGGATCATTCTCAGGCTAGCGGCGTTTTCACCTGAAAGAGTCCAGTGCGCAGTCTTTGTTTCACCTGCAGGGATCATTCTTGGGTCCAAGCTGGAAATGATCAGGAAAATCCTGATTCCGATGCTATCTTACAAGATGAATGGTTCTGCGAAAAGCCTCAAAAAGATTGCCAATCGCATGTCCTTGAACAGCATGAGCCAACTCGATGAGCAGATCATCGGCAACATCTTTAAGTACACGACTCTCGAGCAGGAAATGCCCAAACTGACAACCACGGAAGAAGTGAAGGATTATCATGCACCAACGCTTGTGATTGCCGGTACAGAAGATATATTTTTTCCAGGCGAAAAGATTTTCCAAAAAGCGGAAGGACTTTTTAGCCAGCAACTAGAAATAAAAAGTTATCAGATGGGCCATTTTCCATCACCTGAAAACCTAATAAAAATTGATACAGACATAAGGGCCTTCCTGAAAAAACACTATTAGGAGACATGTCATGCAATCAAATCAGATTCAAAAAATCGGCCAAGTCGGCATCCCTGTAAAAAATATTGAAAGAGCCACTGCTTTTTATCAGGAAAAATTAGGACTGACACTTTTATTTAATACCGATACAATGGCGTTCTTCGATTGTGACGGTGTCAGACTCTTGTTAACTCTGCCAGAAAATGAGCAATTTGCCCACCCGAGTTCCGTGCTTTACTTCCAGGTTGGAGATCTCAAGGCAAAATATGAAGAGCTTCTTGCAACTGGAGTAAACTTCGTAGGTGAACCGCATGTTGTCACAAAAATCGGCAATACAGAAACCTGGATGGTGTTTTTTATGGACCCTGAAGAAAACACCCATGCCTTTATGTCTGAGGTCGTGGCATAGCACGGCTGGCCTCGTGCCTCTTTTCAAGTCAGATGGGAAAGTCCATCAAAAAAACCAAAAAGGATGCTGCCAATGCGCAGAATCCTTTTTTACTGGATTGCTTTCAGTTCATTCTTTTTAAGAAATAGCTCGATTTGATGAGCAGCCATCATCCCTGCTGTGCTGTTTAAATGGATGCCGTCCGTAAGCAGCAAGTATCCATTTCGGACCGATATGCGGTCGAGGCTGTAGCCGTATACAAAATGGTCGGTGACCGCTTTTTCGTACAGCTTCATGCTGTTTTTAAGCGAGCGTCCCCTCGTCTGGCCTTTTCCCTTTAGATAGGCTTTTAACTTTTCGTTGAATGGAAGATAGGAAACATTGTGCATTTCCGCGATTTTTTTGATGACGTCATTGTACTGGTCAATTTCCTTATTCGCTTTTGAAAAGAGGTTCTCACCGGCCACCGGCAGCGACAAAAGCCCGATATTCGCTTGGGTTTCGGCTTTCAGCCTGGCAACAATCAGGGCAAGGTTCTTTTCATACACCAATAATGATGGCTTTTCTAATTGCTCCGCAAGCTTGATATTCTTTTTTGCAAACTCAGGGGCAATCTTAGCTGAGGCGTCATTCAAGCCGACCATGATCACTACATAATCCGGCTGGCAGGCGATCACACTGTCCAGGCGCTGGAGGACATCATAAGCCGTACTTCCATTCACGCCTGCATTGATAAATTGGTAATCCTGGCAGCTCCGCCTCCTGGCAGCGTCTTCAACGAAATTGTAGCTGATATTACCATGGACCACATCGCCGCCGACCACTGCAACAAGCTTTTTGCCTTCCTGGCGCAGGCCTTTTTCCAGGAAAGCATGCGGATGATTGGCAGGCAAGTGTTTCAACCTGCTCTTCCGCTGGTAGTACAGGGACAAACTTACCGCAGCGATCAACAAAAGCACCAAAATCCCGCCAAATAGTAATTCCATGTAAAACCCCTCTCCATTATTTATTAATTAAATATTCTGAATATATAAGATAGAATATTCGACAAACTGCGAAAAAATCCCTTTCTAAGGGTTGTCTCCTGACATAAAAGCTTATAAATCCATTATAGCCCTTTACGATATGCAACAGACAATGAAATGGCACAAAAATTTGCACAAATCAAAAAATTACTTTGCAACTATCTTTAGAATTAGGATAAAATTAGGATGGTAGAGTTTGGGAGAGGGGAATTTTTGCCTATGCTGAAAGCTAGGTTGTATGATTTTACATTATTTTTTGCTGCAATTGCCGTTGCTTTTGGTCTGGGTGTTTTTACATTAGATAAAAATGTGTTTTTAATCGCATTGTTCATTTATTGGTTATTCTCAACCCTTTACAATCATTTGCGAATCACCGCGCAAAACGGGACACTGAAATTCGACTACGGCATCAGCTACAGTTTATCTTTCGGGATTTTCGCGGGGCCGATTGGGCTATTTATTTTCGAGACCATCTTCCGGTTCACCGTTTACTTTTCAAGGAAAAGTTCAAAGACCGCTGATGAAGATGAACTCTGGGATACATTTTACAATATAGGCGCACATGCGCTGATTTACTCCATTGGTTACTTTTTGTTTCAATGGGGTTACCAGGCGTTTAATAATATACCATTTGGTTTTTGGATCCTGATGTGTATACTGACTGTGACCACTACTCTGATTTCCTATACTTTTTTATCGACTGCCTTTTTTATCATGGGCGAAATCAAGAATGTCAAGCAGGCAGTCAGGTTTTTTCGTGAAAGCAATAACTGGCTTGATCTGGGCAAAACAGCGTTCACGAACGGGCTGCTGCTGCTGTTGCTGACAGAACAGAAATGGGAAATGGTTGTCGGCCTGTTCATCCTGAACTACCTTGTGAGCCGCTCGTTCCACTCGAAGTCGCAAAGCATCAAAAACAAGATTGAACGGGACAAGTTCGAACAAATGGCCTATACAGACTTCCTGACGAGGATTCCGAACCGAGCATTGATGGATAAAAAAATGTCCGAATTAAACCAGGCTGGAGAAACAGTCGGCATTGTCGTAGCCGATATCGATAAATTCAAGCTGATCAATGACTCGTACAATCATGCGGTAGGAGACCGGGTCATCCAGCATTTTGCCAATACTCTTAAAAGCTATTTATCTGCGGATGACTACGTCTTCCGCAGCGGCGGAGAAGAGTTCACTATGATCCTGAGAAATAAATCCTTCAGGCAAACCATCGATCTCGTTGAAAAAATCCGGCATGGAGTCGAGACAAGCTCAGTTGAAGTCGATTATCAATCAGAAAAACATGACGTTACCATCACCTCTTCCTTTGGCTTGTATTACTTCAAGGTAAACCAGTATACCTCCATGGAAAAAGGCTATATCTATGCTGACCAGCTCCTTCTGCAATCGAAGGAGCTCGGCAAAAACAAAGTCACCGTCAAGGACGAGCTTTCCCAGAAGACCCCGGTGAATGCCATGTAAAAAGACAGAGAGCCCGTATCTCTGTCTTTTTTTTGATAAAAGTGTGGCCATGTTCTGATTTTGACAGCTTTGATGCTATGGACCTCGAACTTGTCTGAATCCAGAGGTTTTTTTGACAGCTTTGACACTTTGCACCTTAAACCTGTCTGAATCCAGAGGTTTTTTTGACAGCTTTTACGCTTTGCTCCTCAAACTTGTCTGAATCCAGAGGTTTTTTTGACAGCTTTGACACTTTGCACCTTAAACCTGTCTGAATCCAGAGGTTTTTTTGACAGCTTTTACGCTTTGCTCCTCAAACCTGTCTGAATCCGAAGCTTTTTTTGACAGCTTTTACGCTTTGAACCTCAAACATGTCAGAATCCAGGGCCTTTTTTGACAGCTTTTACTCTTTGAACCACAAACCTGTCTGAATCAAGGGGTTTTTTTGACAGCTTTGACACTTTGCACCTTAAACCTGTCTGAATCCAGAGGTTTTTTTGACAGCTTTGACGCTTTGCTCCTCAAACCTGTCTGAATCCAGGGCTTTTTTTGACAGCTTTTACGCTTTGAACCTCAAACCTGTCTGAATCCAGAGCTTTTTTTGACAGCTTTTACGCCTTGCCCCTCAAACCTGTCTAAATCCAGAGGTTTTTTTGACAGCTTTTACGCTTTGCCCCTCAAACCTGTCTAAATCCAGTGGTATTTTTGACAGCTTTTACGCTTTGCACCTCAAACCTGTCTGAATCTGGAGCTTTTTTTGACAGCTTTTACGCTTTGCACTTCAAACCTGTCTAAATACCGGACTAATTTTGACAGCTTTTAAGCTTTATCCCTGGAACCTGTCAAAATTCCTACCATCGCATCCAGCATCACCTTAAAAATGCATGAATAAATTCGCGGTTGCTGCCTCGTTTAATAGCCATTTGATTGGTACTTGTTCGGCTGGGTGGATGAACTCGAAGTCGTCTTTCACATCGAGATCCACGACATACAGCTGGGCACCCATCTCTACGGCTATTCCAAGGAGGTCATGGACGGATGATACTCCAAAGTCATTCAATGCGTTCGATAGATATTCCAGATTTTCAGACGGAACCGATACATACCGTTTATCAAGGATGTTCACTCCTTTGCGGGAAAAAGCAAGGATGACGTCTGCACCTGAGGAGGCAGCCCCAACCGCTACATTCAAGGGAGGATACGCAGACTCCAGTTCATCATGCAAGGCCATCACCACTACCTTCTTCTTCTCCATCAGCCCTTCACCTCCATTAGTAACTTAGCACCGCGTCCGCCTGGTAGGCGGCCTCTAAAAAGGTGGCAACCCCTGACAATTCTGCTCCTTCAACAAGTTCCAGCCCATCAGCGATCAGCACATTCATCTGGCAGCCAAAAAACTTGATTCCCAAATCCATCGCCTGCTGCATCAGTTTTTGCAAATCGATGTTGTGGGTTCTTTCCATGATCTTCAAATACCGTTTATCCAATACCCTGGCGCCATCCAAATCAAAGAAAATCGCCACCTCATTTTCTTCCTCTGCTTTTTTCAGCGCTTTTTTCAAAACATAAGGAACATTGGAGCTCAATGAAACGAAATAAACAAATTTCTTGTTGGCCATCGGCGACCCTTCTTTCGTTTGTTTGCTACAGCTATTTATTTTGTCCAAACGACAGTCTAGCATGAACAGTTTGCACTATTATTATATACCCATTACCGTATTTTTAGAAACAATAAAAAACAGGCAGCCTCGGGTTAGAACCCTTAAATGCTGCCTGTCGATATATCCTTATTTTACCCATTTATGAAGAAGAGGTCCTGAATCCCCATATACCGGGTCTGTTTCCGGCACGGGTACGTTTTTAATTTGGGATAGTGCCTGTGCCCTTGTGCCAGGGTCTTCTGTTTTCAAATCTGGCTGCCTTCCGTTTGGATAGGCACCAACGACGGCAAAATCCTGGCTGCTGTCGATCTTCTTGTGCCCAGTTCCCGCCGGCAGGACGACTACATCCCCAGCTTTCAGCTCAAGTCGTTCTCCGCTGTCACCGCCGATTTGCACGGTTGCGCTGCCTGACTTCACGCCTAACACCTCATGGGCATTGGTATGATAGTGGTGGTAATCGAAAATATCACCTGTCCAGGTTCCTGTCCAATTATGCTGCTCAAATTGTTCCTCCATGCTTAAGTTGTCGACAAAAACACCCTGGTAGACAATGACCGGCAATGTTGGATTGTTTGGAATACTACCTGTGTCCTGTGCAAAAAACGATTGTATTTGTGTTCCCATTGTGGAATTTGCTCCTTTCCTTTAAAAAGTTAAGTGCCACCCACAATGATGGCATCGGCCAGAAAGGCCTCTGCTTATCTCTACCTAAAATCCTCGTGTGTTAAACGTGTCTCCCTGTTCAAGGTTGCCAGCTTTATAACCTTTGTAGAACCAGCTCTTCCTTTGCTCTGATGTACCATGCGTGAAGCTTTCTGGAACGACATAGCCCTGTGACCGTTTCTGGATGGTGTCATCTCCGACGGCACTTGCAGCATTCAGCGCTTCCTCAAGATCGCCTTCTTCAACTACACCCATTCCCTGGGCATGGTGTGCCCATACGCCTGCCAAATAATCGGCCTGCAGTTCAAAACGCACTTGATATTTATTGAATTCCGTCTGATCCAGCTTGCCGCGAAGTGAATTCAGTTTATCGGATGTTCCTAATAATGTTTGCACATGGTGGCCGACCTCATGGGCGATTACATATGCCATCGCGAAATCTCCAGGCGCCTGGAATTTAGTCTGGAGTTCATCATAAAAGCTCAGGTCAATATACAGCTTCTGGTCACCCGGACAGTAAAACGGCCCTACCTGTGAACCGGCCATTCCGCAGGCTGACTGGACACTGCCGGAATATAGCACAAGAGTAGGCTCCTGATATTCCATGCCTTGTTCAGCGAATACATCGGACCACACTTCTTCTGTATCGGCCAGTACAACTGAAACGAATTGGGCCAGTTCCTCTTCCTCTGCTGTTTGCTGGTAGGGAGCAGGCGACTGGTTCCCGCTGTTCGTCATATTATTGAGGACATCACCCATATCGCCGCCTCCGAGGAAAGTCATGACGACCAATAGGATGATACCGCCAAGGCCGCCGCCCATGAGCATGCCTCCGCCGCCACTTCCTCTTCTATCTTCTACATTGCTGCTCGCTCTTCTGCCTTTCCATTCCATGTTGATGGTTCCTCCCTGCTTTATAGTAAACAATGATTAGACATGCTTATTGAATTCCTTAGTGTTATACCCGCTATGAGGCGATTTATTTGCGTTTCCAGGAATATTTTTTGCAGCAGCATGGTTTCCAGCAGTTCAAGGACAGCCTGCAGGGTTACTTTGAAAAATAAAAAGGCAGAACACCAAAAAAGTGTCCTGCTCCCTGTTTCATTGCCTAGGAAATATCCATTTCGATCGCTTCTGATAGATTATACAAGGCAAGATCGATTTCCAATTCTCTGCCTGATGCAAGTTGTGCAAGCTGGTAACCGAGGTAAGGTCCGACTGTCAGGCCTGAGGACCCGAGTCCATTTGCCAGGAAAAGATTCTCGAATCCCGGGACATAGCCAATGATTGGGAGAAAGTTTGGAGCGACAGGGCGGAAGCCAACTTTCGTTTCAATAAAAGTTCCATCAGCCAGGCCAGGTGCCACCTCCAAGCCTGAATCGATGATTTCCTGCATACCGCCAAGGGTCGGCCTCCGATCAAATCCCATATCGTTTTCATGGGTAGCGCCAATCACTACTTTTCCACCATCGAATGCCACGATATATTGAGTATTCGGCGGCATCACAACAGGCCAGTCTCCTGTTTCCTCGGTTTCAAGCTGCAGATGGACGATCTGGGCTTTTTGCGGAGTGATCTTAAGTTCCATCCCAAGCGGCCTTAACAGCTCAGGCGCCCATGCACCTGCTGTGATGATCATCTTATCCGCTTCATATCTCGTTCCGCCGACAATAGCCCCTGTTACCTTGCCGCTGGAAACATCAAGGGCCGCGCTTCCTTCTATCCATCTGGCACCGTGTTTTTGTGCAGACGCTAATAATGCCTGCCGCAGCAGCCGGCCATTCACACGTGCTGCCCCGCTTACATGGACAGAGGAAAACTCCTCGGATAGCGGAGGGAACAACGCCCTTGTTTTCTTTGCATCAAGCTGCTCGATATCGCCTATTTCAGGGGCCTCTTCCCTTCTTTGTATTGCTCTTTCTTCCATTTTGAGTAATTTTTCCGAAACGTTATGGAGGCTGATAGCACCTGTTTGCTTATAGCCGGTTTCATGTTCACCATCTTTTTCTAGCTGTTGTATCAGCGATTTATAATAGGCAGCACCATTTTTCGCCAGGAAATACCATGCCTTGTTCCGCCGCTGGCTCAGCCACGGACAGATGATGCCGGCTGCAGCGTCTGTTGCCTGCCCCGGCTCCCCTCGATCAATGATCGTCACACTGTTTCCAGCCTTCGCTAAATGATAAGCAGTAGAGGCACCCAGAATGCCTGCTCCAATGACCACATATTTTTTCATCCTTACACCTTTTTCTGTAAAAGTTTCCTGTTTACCATTCTACAGAAATTCCGCAACAGACTCAAAAGGCTTATGTCAGTTCACCTCAAAGGTGTGAACAAAGGCTATTTCGTTCCCGTCAATTGCCAAGGAACCGTGATTATTCGCATTCAGCGTAACCTTGAGTTTGTAGATCCCTTTATCCAATTCTCCCAAATTATAATACTTCCCGTACAATCGGTTGACTTTTTTCCCATCCAAATAGATATGGGCATGTCCTTCGTTATAGCTGATCTTTGTTGAACCGGCCTTCTCTGGAGCAAATTCAAAATTCTCCGTTTCTATCGCTAGCAGCCATGAACCTGATGGGTCCTTCATTACCTTCCCCCTGATTCCGGGGTTTTTTTCTCCCGCCGGGACGTTGATTAACTCATGTCCATGACTCCCTCCGTGATCGGATGCTTGGTAATGGCTATTTTGGCTGTGAAAGTAGAGCAGCAATGAGACAAAAGAGAATATGACAATAAAACTGATCGTTCTGTACATGATTTATCCCTCATTAAACCTTGCCATTGGCAGGTCGTTTTCTTCGAATTGCCTCTCCGATGATCACCAGCAACAATCCTAAAGTCAGGAAGGCGATATCATAAAATAAGGCGTTAGGATCACCCGGTTTAACACGATGGATTTTTAAAAGGTGATGATTTACCAATCCCTCAACCAAATTGAATATGCCTGCTCCGGCTAAAAATCCGCCAACAAGCCGGCCAATCCCCCGTGATACCTCTGACGGCCTCCCTGCCAGCCATAAGAGGATCCCTCCGATGACCAGAGCAACTGTCACGCCAAAATGGAAGACCCCATCACTTACTATCTGAGCTTGCCTGGTTGTATCCATTACAACGCTATGCCACTGGAGCAATTGATGAAAAATAATGCCGTCCATCGCCCCCATAAATCCAAAGCCAAGAATAAAACTGCCGATTCCAAGGAAATTCTTTTTCGTATTAGGGCTCATTGTAAAACTCCTCTCGGGGTATATTTCAACTTTTGATTTATATATCCAAACTGACCTGCAACTAACCTTTTATCAGGATAAAAAAGGTTTTCATGAAGGAAAAGTTTTTGGGACTCTCTTTTCGCTATACCCCCACGGTTTCTGATATAATTTTCTTTATCGTTAAAAGTTATCGTTAAAATAATGGAGTGAATGCGCAAATGAATACAAAAAAGGCTCTGCCTATTTTATTTTTAGTCATGTTCCTTGTGATGGTCGGATTTGGGATCATCATTCCAGTCATCCCTTTTTATGCGGAGGAAATCGGAGCAACACCCACACAACTTGGACTGTTGATGGCTGTTTACTCACTGATGCAGTTTTTATTCGCGCCAATGTGGGGACGTATTTCAGACAGGATTGGAAGGAAGCCGGTCATCATGATTGGCATCCTTGGATTGTCTCTATCCTTCTTCCTGATGGCCATTTCCACCCAGCTTTGGATGCTGTTTGCTGCACGAATTATCGGCGGATTATTGTCATCGGCTAATATGCCGACGGTTATGGCATATGTCGCGGACATCACCTCTGAAGAGGACCGCGGAAAAGGGATGGGAATCATCGGGGCTGCTGTTGGACTGGGCTTCATCTTCGGCCCAGCGATCGGCGGCGTATTTTCCAAAACGAGTTTGAGCACACCATTTTACATTGCTGGCGCCACTTCACTCATCACGTTCTTATTTGTCACCTTTGTATTAAAAGAGTCCCTCTCAGCAGATCAGCGCAATAATGAGGAACGGGAGCGCACTTCATTATTGAAAGCCTTCACTGGACCTTTGTCCATGTTGTTTTTGCTTCAGTTGTTCGTTTCTCTTTCGCTATCAGGACTTGAGGCAACTTTTGCCTATTTCGCTGCGGAAAAAGCTGGACTCGGTTCGGTTGAATTGGGCTATATTTTCATGATTATGGGACTTGCCGGTGCGGTTGTGCAAGGCGGTTTAGTCGGCAGATTGACGAAGACACTCGGCGAAGGAAAGGTCATTCAGCTCGGCATTGTTATCTCTGCTATAGGTTTTGGCTTGATTCTTCTGACGAAAGGTTTTGGTACTGCCGCATTATTCCTGACCATTTTCGGTATCGGCAACGGATTGATCCGGCCAAGTGTTTCTTCCTTACTGACAAAAAAGTCGACGACTGGTCACGGCGGAACAACCGGGCTGCTCTCATCCTTCGACTCCCTCGGCAGGATTATCGGGCCTCCTTTAGGCGGATGGCTGTTCTCGCTTGCCATCGGGTTGCCGTATATTTCAGGGATTGTGCTATCAATTGTTGCTCTGATGTTATATCAAGTTTATCAGGCACGAACAAAAAGATCCCATTCTTTAAACCAATAATGACAAAAAGGAGGATGGCATAGTTACCATCCTCCTTTTATTTAACCTTCCTAACTTATTAAGGGCAGTCTGATTTCTACTAATGTTCCATGATCCAGCTTACTATGATAGAAAATAGCCCCATTATGCTGTTTAATGATTTTATGGCAAATCATCAATCCGAGTCCCGTCCCTTTTTCCTTCAATGTATAAAATGGCTCCCCTAAACGCGGAAGCAGTTCTTCTGGAATTCCGGACCCTTCATCTTGAACAGAGATAATACAATCATCATTTATCCCTCTTTGTAGTTTTATATCAATATTTCCACCCTTGGGCATAGCCTCCATAGCATTCTTGAAAATATTCAGGAACACCTGTTTAATCTGGTTTTTCTCACATGTTATGAAGAAATCTGTGCCCAGATAACTGCGGCTGAATTGAATATTTTTCATATTGGCTTGCGGGGATAAGAATTCGACTGTATGATCGATCAAATCACATAAATTGGCCCGGTTGAGCTGAATAGCCTGCGGTTTCCCTAAAGAAAGCATTTCACTTGTGATCGTTTCGATTCTTTCTAGTTCGCTTAGAAGCAAATTGTTAATTTCGTTGGACTTACCTTCTTTTCCATATAGCTGGACAAACCCTTTTATTGTTGTAAGAGGATTCCGTATTTCATGGGCTACCCCTGCAGCCAGTTCCCCTACAATCGATAGCTTTTCAGATTGCAAAAGAATCTCTTCTGCTTTTTTGCGTTCAGATATATCCCGGCTTATTATAACAATGTGCTCAATCACCTGCTCATCACTCATTACCGGCATCCAGCGGGACTCAAAATCTATCCATTTACCACTTTTATCTTGAAAGCGAAACTCTAATGGCATTGATTCTTTATTTTTCATAAGCTGTGTGATTGTTCCTCTGAACTTCACAACATCATCTGGATGAATCAACTTACAAATCTCCGTTTTTTCAAGCTCTTCAACCTTGAATCCCAACACCATCTCATGAGAGGGTGAAAAATAAGTTATGGCATGCTCTTTATCCATTACCATGATGAGATCTGATGTATTCTCGGCTATGAGGCGGTATTTTGATTCACTTTCCTCCAGTGTCTGCTCCATCCTTTTTCGTTCCTTAATAATTCTGTATAACTTTTCATATGACTCAATCAAGATTCCTCCAATAAGGACTCCTATTGAAACAAACAATAAGTATTGAAGGTGGAAAACCGGATTGTCTCTAATGACGTTTAAAATGATTGGTACAGTAATAATATATGTGACTATATAAGAACAGAGCAAAATCATAACTCTTTTGGCTGGTTTCAAATGCATAGTAAATCTGTGAGCAATGACCAAAATGGTCATCACCAAAAACCAGCCAATTATCGCAGGAAACCAGTTTTCAGATTCCATTAACCTTGACGCCAACGCAATACTGCCGGTAATCATGCCTGCACCTGGTCCAAGATAAGCGAAGACCAAAATGATGATCGAATACCGGATATCATATGAGTAACCTTGATCCTGGAATGAGAACATTACAAGTACAGAGGAAACAACACCCCCGTATAATCCTACCCAGAGCCACAGTTGCTTGAGTGGCTTATGATTCAGGTAAGAGCGAATGACTAAAGGAGTACTGACCATTAAAGAAAGCATAGAGAGATTAATTATGTAGTCTATTAAAATCAACTGGCTCCCACCTATAATTTTCCGAATTTATTAATTATCATAAACCAGAGATTACACCTTTTCCATAAAATTTAATTCAAATAGGTCATTATTATTTTTAAATTTTTAAAATAGTTAAATTATAACTTAAACTATTTCGGTATTCGTAGTAATATGAAAGGATAAAGGAGGAGTTAAACATGAATAAAACTGTTGAAAAACGTCTTGCCCGCTCAGAAGTTCATGAATCACTGACTTGGGACCTTAATGATTTATACCCGTCTGATCAAGTATGGGAGGATGCGCTGAAGGAGATTGACGCCGAAGTTAAAAAATTTGACGGCTTCAGGGGAACTTTACATACAGGGCCGAAAGCTTTACTGGAATGCCTTACTGCCCAGGAAGAGTTAACAAAGAAATTGGTCAAGGTCCGTACATATGCAAGCTTGAAGCAATCCGCTGACGGCACTGACCCAGTGAATCAGGCTAATTCAGCAAAGGTCGGCGCAGTTGGCACAAAAGCGATGGCTGCACTTTCCTTTATCTCGTCTGAAATTCTTGAACTTGAAGAAGGAAAAGTGGAAGAATTCGTCCAGGCTGAGGAAGGACTCCAGCCTTTCAAAAAGACTCTCCTGGAGCTTCTTGAAACGAAAAAGCATAAATTATCGCCTGAAACAGAGCAAGTCCTTGCTGCTTTAGGGGAAGTCCATTCAGCACCTTATAACATATACAATATGGCCAAACTTGCGGATATGGAGTTTTCGCCAATCCGGGACGAGGAAGACAACGAATTGCCAGTTTCATTTGCGCTGTTCGAGAGCCGCCATGAATTTTCACCGGATACTTATGTCCGCAGAAAAGCCTATGAATCATTTGTTTCAACCCTTAAACAATATAAAAATACTATCGCTGCCACCTATGCCACCGAGGTTAAAAAACAGGTGACCCTTGCAAAGCTGAGAAACTATGAATCCGTTACCGATATGCTTTTGGAGCCACAGCAGGTAACAAAGGAAATGTACAATAACCAAATTGATATCATCTACAAGGAACTGGCCCCGCATATGCGCCGTTTTGCTCAGTTGAAAAAGAAGGTGCTGGGCCTCGATAAAATGATGTTCTGTGACTTGAAGGCTCCATTTGATCCGGATTTTGACCCACAAATCACTTATGATGAGGCACGACAGCTGATTACTGATTCATTGAAGGTAATGGGTCAGGATTATACAGCAATGATTGAGAAGGGCTTTGAAGAGCGATGGGTTGACCTTGCTGATAATGTAGGGAAATCAACAGGTGCATTTTGCTCGAGCCCCTATGGGTCACACCCGTATATCCTGATTACCTGGGCGGACAATATGCGTGGCTGCTTCACGCTGGCACATGAATTCGGCCATGCGGGCCATTTTTACCTGGCCAATAAAAATCAGCGCATCATGAACGTACGTCCATCCATGTATTTCATCGAAGCACCATCTACGATGAATGAAATGCTTTTAGCTCAATATCTTCTTGATCAAAATAAAGATAACCCGCAGATGATTCGCTGGGTCGTCCTGCAGCTGCTGGGAACTTATTATCATAACTTCGTGACCCACCTGCTGGAGGCTGAGTTCCAGCGCCGTGTATATGCCCATGCAGAAGCAGGCAATGCACTTACTGCTAAAACCCTTACTGAAATGAAAACAGATGTCCTGACAGGTTTCTGGGGCGATACAGTCGAAATCGATGAAGGAGCAGGTCTCACATGGATGCGCCAGCCGCATTACTATATGGGCTTGTATCCATACACCTACTCTGCCGGCCTGACTGCATCGACCGCCGTTTCGCAGTTGATCCACGAGGAAGGGCAGCCGGCTGTTGACCGCTGGCTTGAGGTGCTCCGCGCAGGCGGAACCACGAAGCCGCTGGAATTGCTGAAGCATGCTGGTATCGATATGTCGACTCCAGAACCGGTACGTAAGGCTGTAGGTTATGTAGGATCATTGATTGACCAACTGGAGGCATCGTATAAATAAGAAGCAAAGAAACCCCATGGAGGCCATGGGGTTTCTTCATGCTCACTTATTCATTTTGGCGAGGAAATCTCCCAGCAGGTCGTCCAGATCTTCTTCTGACTCTTCCTGGTCCGGTGTTTCAGTTTGTTGGACTGATTCCCATTCAAATGAATCCAAATCATCATCCATCTCTTCAATTTCAGCACTAGAGGCCGTCTCCTGTGTTACCGGTGATTCCTCTTCTGATGCTGTCGGGTGCATGTTCCTATCATCTTCCTGCAGGTAAAGGGCTTCATCGATTTCAGTTGACTTGCTGTTTAATGAGGCCAGCAGTGCGGTTGCCCGTAATGGATCTGTCAACAGGTGATAGACGATATTGCCCAGCAAAGCCTCAGAATGCTCATGCTTGATCCAATCCCGCTGCGATTTGCTGAGACTTCGAGGGAGAGGGATGGTAATCGTTTCGCGTTCCCTTGAATAGGAATTCCCCACACCTTTGACGACAAACTCAGCAATCTTGCTCGAAAAGTTCCTTCGCTCTGTTTCCTTCAAGTTTTGAAGATGTCTTAAGATATGGTCAGGTGTATCAGAGGGCACACGAAATGACAATGCTTGTCCTCTCTTAATCTCATTTGGGTTGGTTTTTTTCATAGGATCACCTTATTTTAGCTTTTAACAGGTTCAGAAGCGGCTTTGCTGCTCTTCTCTGATTTCTTCACATAATCCATGATGAGCTTATAGTAAGCGTTCGCCATCATCCAGATGCTTTCTTTTTCATCCTCGAAAAATTCGATGTTATAGCCATCAAGATTATTGTTTAATGTTTTGATATATTCTTTTAAAACTGTTGCGCCACCGCCGACAAAATAGCAGATTTCAGTCTGGGAATTCTTTGCCCACACATTGCGAAGCAGGCGGTATTGCTTTTTAGCCAGTTCAAGCAGGATACGGTCCGTGATGTCATGGACGCTTGTACGGCTTCCCTTGACCATGATATGGTTGCGGTCATTCTTGCGCGTAATGATTTCTACAACGTCTGTGCGGCTGTCTAACTCGACGCCATGCTTGCTGCGGATTTCTTCCCTGATTTGTTCAAGCGCTTCAGAAACACCAAGGTTGAAGCCCTGTGCCTTGTCATCATCGACATTGCGGTTCTTGATGACAGCGATATCTGTAGATAATCCGCCGATATCCTGGATCAGGATTCTTCTATCAATTAAATCCTTGTTGATGATTTTCAGGCTGTTGTCCATTACTAGATTGATATAAGCAGCGAAGCCTTCTGGATAAACCTTCACTTCATCAAATTTGATATTTACTTTCAGTCCCTGGTATTTAGGAGTAACAAGGAATTCTACCTGGTGAACGGACCCTACCAGCTTGGAACGGTAGCCAGCATCTTTTCCTTCTTTAACTTCACGAAGCGGAAGGCCAGTACCAAGCGTATAATTCGCATCAATGACATTCTTGCTTTTCGGGAATAGCTTGGCATTGTCTTCATTGACAGCATCCAATGCAAGAGTAGCGAAAAGCATGATCAAGGTCTGGTCTTCCTCCGACTTGCTGCTTCCAGGATCAAGTTCTGTTGCATTATCGCTTTTAGTTGCCAGGTTTCCGACACGATAGATCGCGTTATTTTCTTTCAGGGCAGGGGAGTGGACACGAATATGGATTCCATCAAGCGGATCCTTCGTATCAAGCTCCTCGATACCGATTACAGGACGGTCTTCAGTGTCCCTTGCCACAATATTAGGGATATTCAGTTCGTTATCAAATTCTCCAAAAATAGCTTTAATAGAATCGTTACCAACATCAACTGCTGCAATTCTTGATTTCGTCATTCATATCATTCCTTTTCATTTATGTATACTTACCTACTATTCTAAAGGTAAAGGGAAATAATAGATACTGCAAGATTTACGAGTAAAAAGAAATGTAAATGTAAACATGTAAACAAGATGTAAACCTCACGCTCATTGTATACATAATTGTACACAATGAATACAAATCTGTATACATCCCTATAATTCAATATGTGTACGCGTTTGTATACATGTAAACGTAATTGTGTACGCGTTGTTTACAAAACGTATACATGTCTACATTATTGTATACAACAATATTTTTACCGTATTTTACCTATTGATAGACCTATCAGTTCCCCCTCCCCTGCAGTTGAAAAGAAATTATTTGTTTAGGAGAGAGTCCTAAAAAAAGAGGCAATGTAAATATTGAATTTAATTGGCAAGAATTAAAGATAAGATAGAAGGCGATGTTAATAACAAACGGACGTGAACAAAGCTCCAAAACGTAAATACCCATTTCTTAAAATAAGCATGTGGAACAGGGATGATCTTTTAAACGGGTTCAAATGTACATAAATATGAAGCCCCCTCCCCTACTCAAGACACTCGATAAAAAGAAGGTGAAAAAAGCAGAGAATTGTCGGAACATGGTGAAAGAGGAAGGAAGAAAGAAGAACAGGAGCTTTTCCTAGATTTTCCTGCACAAAATTGGTTTCCTTTTGTTCACTAACCACCAAGGAGAAAGGTATTATAAAAGCCCCCTGTGGACGACTGGTCATCCAAGGGGGCTAAGTATTAATCTTCTCGTATTTCCCGGCGATTCTTTTTAAAGATTCTCGATAGAACTTCATAAACTATTGGCACAACAATCAGTGTTAACAGTGTTGAACTTGTTAAACCGCCAATTACCGTAATGGCAAGGCCTTTTGAAATCAAGCCTCCGCCTCCTGAGCCCATGGCCAATGGAATCAGGGCACCAACAGTAGCAATGGCTGTCATAAGGATTGGACGTAAGCGCGTTGCTCCTGCCTCTAGAACGGCTTCACGCATCGTCAATCCATCACGTTCCATATGGATGATCCGGTCAACGAGTACGATTGCATTCGTTACAACAATACCAATCAGCATCAACAGACCCATCATGACCGAGACGGAAATCGTTTCGCCACCAATAAGTAAGCCAACAAACGAGCCAATTACTGCAAATGGAAGCGAGAATAGAATGGCAAATGGTGCAACACCTTCACGGAAGGTTACAACAAGGATGAAGTATACAATCGCAATTGCTGCAAGCATCGCGGCCCCTAGCTGTGTGAATGTTTCGGTCATGTCTGCCTGGACACCGGCAACACCGACCTCAACACCCTTAGGCATGTCTAAAGCATCGATTGCCTTCTGAGTTTTAGCAGATGCTTTTGAAATATCGTCATCTGTAACCGTTCCTGAAACGGATGCATAGTACTGCCCTTTACTGCGGGCAAGTGTATTCATCGTTGTTCCTTTTTCAACGGTTACCAGTTCTGATAACCGCATGGTTGTTCCCGTGGCTGTTGGAACTTCTGTACCCAGGATATCATCAACTGACTTCGGCTGCTTTGCCTGCGCCTGCTGGACGATGACATCAAGTGATTCACCATCTTTTTCTATTGTCGTCAATACATCCTTTGTTTTGTTAGGGTTCAACATCATGACGATTTGACCTGCTGTTAAGCCATATTGCAGCAATTCGTCCTGTTCAACTTTAAAGGTGTATTCTACGTATGCTTCCTCTGCACTGGAACTTACATCTTCTAAACCTTTAATCCCTTTCATCTCATCCTCAGCCATTTTCACAGCGTCAGTAAGTTTATCTAAATCTTCACTGTAGAATGTGTAGCTGATTTCGTTCTCCGGCATCGACATGCCGCCGAAATTCTGGCTCTTCCATTCTCCGCTCTGTCCGATATTGAAGACATACTCTTCGATTTCTTCCCTGACTTCCGGGAAATTCTCCATATCTGGGTCAAAGATCAGGTACATCAACGCGCCGCCAGACCCTGTGCCCATCATCGCTGACATTTGATCCGCTTCTTCCGTAACGGAGATTTGGACGATGTCAATATCGTCACGTTTCAGCATTTCTTCTTCCACTTTTTCTACGTTTGATAAAGTGTCATCCTTAAGCTCACCTGGTCCTGGCGTATAGGTTAAATACATGACCTTGTCTTCCTCGCTGCCCATGAAGCTGAATCCAATAATCGGTGTGAGCGCAAGGCTTCCAGCTAATAGTACAACAGCAATAAGGGAGGTGATGATTTTATGGTTAAGCACCTTATTCAAAATGCCTTTATACCAGCTTGCCAGTTTGCCAACTTCTTTGTGGCTGCTTTCTGTTTTTTCACCATATAATTTCTTTTTGAACAGGAAGTGTGACAAAGCCGGAACGATCGTAATGGCAACAATCAATGAAGCACCAAGGGCAAAAGTCATCGTCAATGCAAATGGCGCGAACAATTCGCCTACCATGCCGCCAACAAAAATCAACGGTGCAAAAACAGCAACCGTAACAAGTGTAGATGACAAAATTGGCTTGAACATTTCAATGGTTGCTTCACGTACTAGTGCACGCCCTGTTAATTTTTCTTCCTTCAAATGAAGTCGTCGATATATATTCTCCACCACGACGATCGAGTCATCTATTACACGCCCAATGGCAACAGTAATTGCGCCAAGTGTCATGATGTTAAGCGTGATTTCCATCCAATTCAGCAGCAGCAATGCCATGAAAATGGAGACCGGAATTGATACAATTGATATAATCGTAGACTTGAAATCTCGTAAAAATAGCAGGATAACCAAAACCGCAATCAATCCGCCAAATAAAGCTTTTTCAATCATTGTTGTTACAGATTCTTCAATTGGCTTACCCTGGTCCAATGAAACCTCGATGGACAAGCCATCTATTTTGTCCTGTTCTTCTTTGATTAAATCCTTTACCTCATTCACAACATCAACAGTGTTTGCCTGCTGTTCTTTGACAATCTGGATGGCGATCGCATCATTGCCGTTTGTACGGGAAATGGATTGCACTTTGCCTACCAGCTCAATCTCAGCAATATCACTAAGTTTTACAAAAGGTGAAGGATTTGCTTCTGATGGAGTTACTGGAATCAGCATGTTCTTCAGCTGTTCAGCAGTGGTGAACTTGCCATCAACCGCAACTGCCTGCTCACCTTCCTTAAATTCAAAAAGTCCAAGGGAGACGCCTAAATTGCTCGCCTGGATCATTTCTTTCACTTTGTCTTCCGTCAAACCGAATTTAGTCATTTTCGCTTCATCATACGCAAGATTTACTTCTTCTATATGCTGTCCCGTAATCGTTACGGAAGCGACACCATCGATTTTATCAATCTTCGGAAGCAGGATCTCCTCGACTGTGGATGTTAGCTCAACAATATCCTCTTTCGTGCTGCTGACACTCAGTGCTGCAATCGGCATCATGTTCATGCTGATTGCCGTAACGGTCGGCTCCTGTGCTCCTTCCGGAAGCTGAACCGTATCCAATGCTGACTGTAAAGCCCGCTTGGCTTCATCCATATCAATGCCGTATTCATACTCAACCTGGATACTGGACATGTTGGAATATGAATTGGAATAGACGTATTTTACATCTTCCAGTCCTTCCACCGCTTTTTCAATCGGGATGGACACATCATCCATTACTTTTTCAGGAGTGGCCCCAGGATAAACATCCATGACCATTAAATACGGTATGGAGATATTCGGGATCGTCTCCATGTTCATTCGCGTACCTGAATAAATTCCTGATACTGTAATGATAATCGTAAGCAGCCAAACCGCCAGTTTATTTCCAAGCACAAAATTGACCAGATTTTTCACTATTGCACCTACCTTAACTATTCATTTATATACATTATAATGTTAATGACTGACCGGTCATTTGTCAATTCTGTATGTACAATAAAAGACCCACTCAACATGATAAGTGGGTCTTTGGTATTATTCATCATCTATTTCGCCATCGCCAATCTCATCTTCTTCTTCAACATCTTCCAGCTGTTCATCATCTTCAGGAGGAGCATCGTTGCCGCACCCTGTAACAGAGAACATGGAGATTGCCAGTAATACCATCATCAAAAACTTTCTCATTACATAACCTCCTTTTGAAAAGTATTTCCACTCTCAAAAGGTTCTATGTAACTTGGATAAAAATCACAAATCATTTGTAATAATTTTCTTCATAAGACAAACAATAACGGGAAAGGAGTGACTGATCGATGGGAGAAGCAAATATAGGCCTAACCTCAACAGAAATATCGAATATCTGGGCATCTTACCTGAAAAGCAGTATGGAATTGCGCTTTTTTCAATATTTCTATGAGACAGCAGATGATGAGGAAGTGAAGAAGATTGCTGAAAAGATGGTCGGATTTTCAGAGAAAAGTCTCAACGACTTGAAGGATATTTTCCGAAAAGAAAGCCTTACCATCCCTCTAGGCTTTACCGAGAAAGATGTAAGGCTTGATGCAGATAAAGTTTTTTCTGACACGTTCATTTTATATATTTGCCATGATATAACGATGCTCTCACTAAGTACATATCCCAGCGCCTTGCCTGATTGCACAAGAAAGGAAATCCGGGATTACTTTCAGGGGGCAATAGAATTTGCTGTCGAGATCCAAAACGACATCACCGACCTGATGCTGCAACAGGGCATTTTTCTTAAGTCCCCGCAGGTAGCGATGGACCACACCGTCGATCTGGTGGATGAGATGAAATATCTCAATGGCCTATTTGGCGGTTCAAGACCTGTAAATGCAGCAGAAATCGCCAACCTGTCGAGAGTCATTCACCGCGCCCGCTTTTCAAAGATGGTCCTCGTGACCTTCAGCAAGCTCGCCACGCATAAGGATGTAAAGGAACATTTCACCAAAGGAGTGGATGCCCTTAAAAAAGTGCTGGATACGCTCGAGGATGTATTGGATAAAGAAAACATCCCCTATTCAGCTTCAGGCGATTTCAACTTTTTCGAGGTAAAAAACTCACCCTTTTCCGATAAACTTATGCTGTTTTTCGTCAATACCTGTCTCGGAATGTTCTGCTTCATCATGATCAACCAGGCCCTTACATCAAGCCTGCGGTCAGACATCGTCACCAAATTCACGATGGTCTCCACCCAAATGAAAAAATACTACGGAAAAGGCCTGCTCCTGACCATCACCGAAAAATGGCTCGAACAGCCGCCACAGGCATTGGATCGGAAGGTGTAAAAAAAGGATTCCAGCTGGAGTGATCCAGAGGAATCCTTTTTGGTGTTTTTATTCTTTTGTTACCAGGTAGGCTTTGTATTCTTTAACGCCTGCTTCTTCTACGTATACAGCCAGTACCCAGTCTCCATTAGGAAGTTCAATACCATTTTGGACTGTGCCATCCCATTGGAATTCGTGGTATGGCACTGGAGCATTGGTGAATGAACCGATTGTGTCAACAAAGCCACCAATGGTGCCATTTGGATTGAATGCATACAGATCATATTCTAGAACTTCTGCCCCGCCCGGCAAATAGGCACCAACATAATAACCATCTTCCGCTTTATCCATGTATGCACCGGTTACACGAGGATAATCCGGCTCGCCGACAAACAGGATGGTCGGAACGTCAATGGTCTGTGTACCATCGTCAATTACGATTGTTCCTTCGTAATAGCCAGGATCTAATTTAGATGTATCAACTTGAACATTGAAGTTCACTTGCTGGGACTTGCCAGCGTTAACCTTTAAATTCTTACTAGTCATAACTTTAATGCCGTCAGGATTTCCGGCAAATTCTACATCAAAGCTATAAGTCTTGCTTTTTCCTGAAAGGTTTTTGATTTCAAAGCTATTCCTTTCAACTTGCTTGCCGCTATCCTTCACAAACTTGCCGAATGAATGGCTTCCAGGAGCGATAAGCGTCTTTGTATTCAAGGCATCAACAACACGGATACTACCTGCACCTTGCGTGTTATGGGCATAAACTTTGCCCGTAGCAGGGTCAATGACATCATCTGCTGTGTTCATCAATGCAGCCTTTACATCTTCGGTACTCCATTGAGGATGCTTTTCTAAAAGCAATGCTGCAGCGCCTGCTACGTGAGGAGATGCCATGCTCGTGCCTTGCAATGCTGCATACCCATTGCCAGGGTAGGTACTTACGATATTCACGCCAGGAGCAGAAACATCCGGCTTGATCATCCATGTGAGTGTAACCGGACCGCGAGAAGAGAAGTCGGCCATTGTTTCGCCGATTTCCTTGTCGAACTCAATATTGAACGATACTTTGTTATTCCCCGCTTCTAACTCATCGAGCAGCTTTTGACCGTCCGAAAGTTCTGTTTTGATGGTTGGTACCGCCATTCCCGGAACATCCGCATGCTCACCAGCAACATTATTGAAAATAATCGCACCTACAGCTCCAGCATTTTTGGCATTTTCCGCTTTGTCAACGAACGCAAATTCTCCGCGGCTGATCAACGCGATTTTTCCTTCAAGGTCCTTGCCTTCAAAGTCCTCTGGAGATCCAAGCCCTACATATACAAACTCATATTCTTTACCATTCAATGCAAGTAATTCTTCATCTGATGGGAAACCCATTACTTTTGCTGTCGGATAATCGACACCTTCTGAGGTAGAGATTGCAGCAGTATATTGATTGAATGGCAGCTGTGTAGCCCCTACTGAAATCGCCTCACGGGAAGTACCCGGAGATCCGACTGTCCAGTTGTTCGGACCTGCATTCCCGTTGGAAGTAACAGCTACTACACCCTCAGCCATTGCCCAATCCAGCGCAATGGAAGTCGCCCAGTCAGGGTTATTGAGTGAGTTTCCAAGAGACAGGTTCATGACGTCAGCCCCATCCTGAACAGCCATTTCAATTCCTGCCACTACATCTTCTGTTGTACCGCCTTCCGCACCAAGAACGCGGTAGCCCAATAATTTCGAATCAGGAGCGACCCCCTTAATCGCACCATTCGCCGCTACTGTACCAGATACGTGAGTTCCGTGATATTGGCCCGTACCTTCCATTGGGTCATTGTCATCGTCAACGAAATCATGCCCTTTGTACTCACCAAAGGCATGCGCAAGATCAGGATGAGTATAATCAACACCAGTATCAATAACTGCTACTGTAACACCCTCTCCAGTAAAGCCTGCATTCCATGCATCGTTCGCACCAATAAATGGAGCGCTGTTCATCATGTTCGGACTGAATTCCTCAGCGGAAACTTCCTCTGCAGAGATTACTTCAGCAGTGTAATGAACATTCGGATAAACCGCCTTTACGCCAGGCAGCGCCATTAGTTTAATAATTTCATTTGCTGGTAGTTTCGCAGAAAATCCTGAAAATACATAGTCGTATTCCCGCTTCACTTCTGCCCCTTTCACCGAGTTCTTAAGTGCGCCAATAACTTTGTTTCTTTCCGTCCTCAGGCTCGCCTTGGTCTGCTTCTTTCCTTTATGCTTCGCTTCCACAATCGATTCTGCTTTCAGTTCAACAATGACTGATGTCGGTCTTTTTGAGGAAAGCTCAATATCCCCGAACAATTCCGCTAACGGCAATTCAGTCAGTTTGGTCCTGGAAGCTGTTCCTTCATTTGCCGCTGCTCCAAAGCCAAATGTTGATAAAATTAAAACGAAAGCTACTAACGTGAGTAAAAACCTTGGAAAATACTTCTTCATTCCTTAGCGTCATCCTCTCGAATTTTAATAATATAAATCCTCACTCCTTTGTCTTATTCGGCACCTCCTTTAGTAAAAAGAGTGAGTAAGTATCTAAAAATCCCCTACCTATTACTAATTAACTAATCTCTCAACATTACCTTCATCTAGTTATCCAAAAATTCTGATTAATTACGCCAAATTAATGAACACGAACGCACACAATAATTTAGAAATAGACAAAACGAGATTATTTTCTTAAAGATTCATCAAAAACCGATTCTCCAACTAACATTACTTGTCTGGACACTCTTTCCAATTTCACTATTGTCTGTTTCAGTTAACAGGTGTAGTTTATAATTAAGTGCATTTTCTTCATTCTTATATGAGTTATGAGAGAAACAATTTAATAAAAAGGGCGGTACATAAAGTGAATCTATGGAATTCATACAAAAATTCATCATTTATTTTAAAAATGACCATCGGCTTTGTTCTGGGGATTTTGGCTGGTGTTTTGCTGGGGGCGGATGCGGAGGCCTTGAAGCCTTTTGGCACGCTGTTGATCAAGCTGCTTAGTCTGATCGCCACTCCGGTTGTGTTCCTGACCGTAGTGCTGGCAGTCAATCAAATGAACCCTGCACAGCTTGGCAGGACCGGAGGGAAATTGATTCTGTATTATGGGGCGACAACGGCTGCAGCGGTGTTGATTGGTCTGGGTCTTGCGTTATGGATCAATCCCGGGAAGTCGCTGACACTCCCGACTACAACCGTAGAGAAGCCTGCGACACCTTCCATATCTGATGTCATTTTCAGCATTGTCCCGGATAATTTCTTTTCGGCTTTCACATCGGGGAACTTAATGGCGATTATGTTTCTGGCGATCATCATCGGCTTCACGATTTCAGGCATGAGGTTTTCCGACGAGGAAAAAATCGAGCAATACGGGACGCAGCTGCAAACTTTCCTTGAAGCAGCCAATGAGCTGTTCTTCAGGATTTTGAAGGGAATCCTTCTTTACGCACCAATCGGTATTTTTGCGATCAGCGCATCCACTTTTGGCACCCAGGGGTGGGACACCTTAACGTCACTTCTCGAATTTACAGCTGTATTTTATATAGGAATCATCATCCTCTGGGTTTTCGTGTACAGTGGCACACTCAAACTGTTCAGAATCCCGGTCAGGAGCTTTTTCGCGAATACAAAGGATGCCTATACAACAGCTTTCTTTACTTCAAGCAGCATCGCTTCCCTGCCGGTGGCAATCGAAAGTGCGAAAAAGGCTGGCATTTCCGAGAAGATGGTTAATTTCAGTTTGCCGCTGGGCGCGGTGTTCAACTCTGATGGCGGAGCGCTAAGGATGGGCGCATCGATTGTTTTTGCCGCCAATGTGACTGGTGCCAATTTCACACTGATAGATTTTGTTACCATCATCCTTGTTGGTACATTGCTTTCAATCGGAACAGCAGGCATTCCTGCCGCTGGGCTTGTTACCCTGTCTGTGGTACTGACGATGTTCGATCTGCCGCTTGAAGTTGTTGCCCTGATCGCGGGCGTCGATGCAATCATCGGCATGGCCGGCACAGCTTCAAATGTCGTCGGGGACGTGGTAGGTGCAGCTGTAGTTGACCAATCTGAAAAGAAAGCAGAATTGGCTCGATCCTAGCAAACATCGTAAACAACTAGAAAACCGCATCAAATAGGATGCGGTTTTTCTATTTTCTATAAATCTAATACTAAATGCCCTTCCCCCCGGGAAACACAGCATAGCATCGTTTGATTGGCATTCTGCTGTTCTTCTGTCAGGAAGGAATCGAAATGGGCGACTTCTCCCTCTGCCACTTTCACTTCGCAAGTCCCACAGCCGCCAACCCTGCAGGAATAAGGCAGATTTATCCCATTTTCACGGATTACATCCAGCAATGAACGATCCTTTGGAATTTCCAGCTCCATCCCGCTATTTTTCAGAGTCACGGTAAATGGCTTAGCCTCTCTATTCTGTGGTGGAGCAAATCGCTCGAAATGGATATTGAAAGAAGGATATCCATAGCTTTTTGCCGCTTTAGTGAATTCTTCAATCATGTTTTCAGGTCCGCAAAAATAAACATGGGTTCCGATTCGGTGATCTTGAAGAGAAACTGGAGACAATCTGTTCGAATTCTCATCCTTTGAAAAATAAAAATGGCATTGTTCTGGATATCGTTCCCTTAACACATTGAAAAAAGCGCATTGTTCCTTTGTTTTCGCTCCATAATGCAGCTCGAACGATTGATTCTTTTCCGCAAGTTCCGCCATCATCGATAAAAAAGGTGTGATCCCAATGCCGGCTGCATAAAAAACATGGTGCTTAGCCTGAAAACTCATTGGAAAATGGTTTTTCGGATAGCTGATATTAACGATATTCCCTTCGCTGACATTATGATGCCAGTAAGCGGAGCCGCCATTTGATGGCTCGGCCAAACGTACGGCGATCTCCATGACACCTGGCTCTGAAAGGTTAAAAACTGAATAATGTCTTTCCGTATTTCTTGAAGATTGCTCCAAATAAGTGATAATGTGGGAACCGCCGCCAAATGGCGGGAGCTTGCCGCCGTCAACTGCCTCCAGCGTGAACCTTTTAATGGTTTCCGTTTCTATTTTTATCGATTTCACTCGCACTTCAATTGTATTGCCCTGCTGCAATTTCAGCCCCCCTGTCTCATTTGATCGTTACATAACCCAGGTAAGCATCCAAACGGCGGGAATAATGATCCGAAACCTCGAGTTCCTGCCCGCAAAGCCTGCATATAACAAACTTGTTTTCCCCGGCTTCATTCTCGCCATGACAAGTACAGCATATTAATTTTTTCGGTAAAAAACCCCTCATCGCAGTCTGGATTTCCTGTTCGGAAAAGCCTGCTCCAAATGCCAGCTCCTTGACCATTTTTATAAATTCCGCCGAACCAGATATGTATAGATAGGTCCCCATTTTTTGCGTGCTGAACCAGTTTTTCAGCATGGATTCCTGTCCTTCTGTGAAAATATGAAAATCAAAAGGGATTTTTTCAGACAATGCTCTTTGTAAAAGATCATAAAAATCCCCGGCACCTTCCGAATCAGTACAAAACAAGAACTTTCTTTTCCCACTCACTATTTTAAAGCTGCTTCCACTCATCTCTTTTTCAATTCCTCCTCCAGATATTCAAGGACTGCATTCCTGTACATGGAAATGCCTTTATATTCTGCGATGAATTCAGGAAGCTCTTTGAGGATCGCCGAAAATTGCTTCAGCCAAGGTGTATACTGGATGAACGATTTAAGCGGCAGCATATGTGTATGGATGGTAAATAAAATCCCATTGCTTTTGGGCAGCCGGAAAAGTTTCTGTACCTCTACCCTCAGGTGGACAAGTTCACCTGCATTTTCTTTCGTCACTTTTTTTCGTGCCTTGCCCCATTCGGCGAATGTCTCAAGTGAGGTATCCAGACGATTCCCTGCCATAAGCGACCAATTTTTTCGCCACCATGGACTGCCAGCCTCGATTCTCATTAAAAACTGGAGAATGCGCTCATCAAGTGAACCAGACTTGAACCCGGGGATTGGCGTATGGATTTCTTTGAAGGACATTCCAGCGTCAAAATACAACGACCAATTGGCCGGAAAGCAGAGCTGCCCTGCATCCAGGAATAAATCCCCGTCCCGCTGCATCATCAAAATCAAATCTTCCTGGACATGCCGGCCGACAAAATCCAGCGGCTCAACGTCAAGTGTTGCCTGGTTCCCAAATGTGAAGGAATGATTCTCACCTGTTAGATGGTTAGTGAAAATCCAATGATCATTATTTGTTACAAGCTGGTAGTTCTCAGGATAGAAACTGGCCAGCTGGTGCAGGACTAAATCCAGCACTTCCCACTGGGCATCCATTGTATGAGACATGGAGTGGTAACAGCATTCGGGGTTATTTGTCAGCAATTCTCTCTTCAGGTTGATTTCCTCTAAATAAGATTCCGTCACTTCGATGGCAATTGGTGGATTTAATGGTACTGCATTGTTAGAATATCTATATACATCCTGTTCACCAAAAGGATAAGGAAATGTGTGCCTATTCTCAATAGAGACCATCCAATTCCTCCTTTTCAGAATTTTTCATCTAATTATTACTATACCGAAGTTTACTGAAGAATTCATTAACCGAGGAAAAGTTGGACATGCTTATATGGTGCAAACGGTATAAATCCGTCTTTTATTTGAAATAATTATTAAGAACGAAAAGCCGGGGTTTATCACTTGACACTTATTAAGTTTTATATAATAATCGTTACTGTATTAGAATTATTCTAGTTTACCGAATAGTTAACTGAATCGCTCAGTGAAACTATTTAAAAAATAATTCAACCATTTTAAGGAGGAAATCAATCATGGCATTAATCGGTACTCAAGTTTTACCATTCACAGCAAACGCATTCCACAACGGAGAATTCATCACTGTTTCTGAAGAGAACTTCAAAGGCAAGTGGAGCGTAGTCGTATTCTATCCAGCAGACTTCACATTCGTATGCCCAACTGAGCTTGAAGACATGCAAAACCAATATGCAACACTAAAAGAAATGGGAGCAGAAGTATACTCTGTATCAACTGATACTCACTTCACTCACAAAGCATGGCATGACCACTCAGAAGCAATCGGCAAAATCGAGTACATCATGATCGGCGACCCTTCTCAGAAGATCTCTCGCAACTTCGATGTATTGAATGAAGAAGATGGTCTTGCAGAGCGCGGAACTTTCATCATCGATCCAGACGGCGTTATCCAGACTGTTGAAATCAACGCAAGCGGAATCGGCCGTGACGCTAGCCAGGTAGTAAACAAGCTGAAAGCAGCACAATATGTACGCAACAACCCAGGCGAAGTTTGCCCTGCTAAATGGAAAGAAGGCGGCGAAACTCTTAAGCCAAGCCTTGATCTTGTAGGAAAGATTTAAGGAGTAACCTCCATGTTATTAGATGCAGAAATTAAAGCACAATTAGCCCAATATCTTCAAATGATGGAGGGCGATGTGCTGCTTAAAGTTAGCGCAGGATCGGATGATGTATCACGAGACATGCTGGCTTTAGTTGATGAATTGGCAACAATGTCATCCCACATTAAAGTGGAGCATGCAGAATTAAACAGAACACCCAGCTTTAGTGTCAACCGTGTTGGCGAAGACACCGGAGTGACTTTCGCAGGCATCCCTTTAGGACATGAATTCACTTCATTAGTCCTTGCCCTGCTCCAGGTCAGCGGCAGAGCGCCAAAGGTAGACCAGGCAGTCATTGACCAGATTAAAGCGATTAAAGACGAATATCGTTTTGAGACATATGTCAGCCTTAGCTGCCATAACTGCCCTGATGTGGTACAAGCCTTGAATGTGATGAGCACTTTAAATCCTGGCATTTCACATACCATGATTGATGGTGCAGCGTACAAGGAAGAAGTTGAAAGCAAGGATATCATGGCCGTGCCAACGGTATTCCTGAATGGTGAGCCATTCGGAAGCGGACGTATGTCCCTTGAAGAAATCCTTGCAAAATTGGGTTCAGGTCCCGATGCTTCCGAGCTGGCTGACAAGGACCCTTACGATGTCCTTGTTGTTGGCGGCGGACCAGCTGGTTCCAGTGCAGCCATCTATGCAGCGCGTAAAGGCATCCGTACAGGAATCGTTGCTGAGCGTTTCGGTGGTCAGGTAATGGATACTTTAGGCATCGAGAACTTCATCAGTGTCAAGCACACTGAAGGCCCTAAGCTTGTTGCCAGCCTTGAAGAGCATGTGAAAGAGTATGGCGTCGATATCATGAACCTTCAGCGTGCGACACGCCTGGAGAAGAAAGATCTGATCGAGCTAGAACTTGAAAATGGTGCAGTCCTTAAGAGTAAAACTGTCATCATTTCGACTGGTGCCCGCTGGCGTAATGTCAACGTACCAGGAGAAGCTGAATTCAAGAACAAAGGCGTTGCCTACTGCCCTCACTGTGATGGACCATTGTTTGAAGGAAAAGATGTAGCTGTCATCGGCGGAGGAAACTCTGGCGTTGAAGCAGCAATCGACCTTGCAGGTATCGTAAAACATGTAACAGTAATTGAGTTCAATCCTGAACTCAAAGCTGATGCTGTTCTACAAGACCGCCTGCACAGCCTTCCGAACGTCACAGTTGTGACGAACGCACAGACAAGCGAAATTACCGGAACTGACAAAGTGAACGGTATTACGTACATTGACCGTGCATCTGGCGAAGAACACCATGTTGAATTACAAGGTGTATTCGTCCAGATCGGCCTCGTACCAAACACAGAATGGCTCGGTGACACGCTTGAACGCACTCGCTTCGGTGAGATCGTCGTAGACAAGCACGGTGCCACAGACCTGCCTGGCGTCTTCGCTGCAGGCGACTGCACAGACAGTGCATACAAACAAATCATCATTTCAATGGGATCAGGTGCAACCGCAGCATTGGGTGCGTTTGATTACATGATTCGTAACTAATAGGGAAGCCGCTTTACTGCCTGGATTGGCAGTGGAGCGGTTTTTTTGTGGACTGATGACAGCTTTGGTCAATTTTTAAGCACAGTGGTCAAAATAACGATGGTTTCTTGACAACTTTCCACTCTTCAATCCCAAACCTGTCAAAATAACGATGGTTTCTTGACAGCTTTTCGCTCTCTACCTTCAAACCTGTCAAAATAACGATGGTTTCTTGACAACTTTCCACTCTTCAATCCCAAACCTGTCAAAATAACGATGGTTTCTTGACAGCTTTTCGCTCTCTACTTCCAAACCTGTCAAAATAACGGTGGTTTCTTGACAGCTTTTCACTCTCTACCTTCAAACCTGTCAAAATAACGGTGGTTTCTTGACAGCTTTACCTCCTACACCTCCTAACCTGTCAAAATAACGATGGTTTCTTGACAGCTTTACCTCCTACACCTCCTAACCTGTCAAAATAACGATGGTTTCTTGACAGTTTTTCGCTCTCTACCTTCAAACCTGTCAAAATAACGGTGGTTTCTTGACAACTTTCCACTCTTCGCCTCCAAACCTGTCAAAATAACGGCTGATTCTTGACAGCTTTACCTCCTGCACCTCCAAACCTGTCAAAATAACGACGGATTCTTGACAGCTTTACCTCCTACACCTTCAAACCTGTCAAAATAACGATGGTTTCTTGACAGCTTTTCGCTCTCTACCTCCAAACCTGTCAAAATAACGATGGATTCTTGACAGCTTTACACTCCTCTCTTTCAAACCTGTCAAAATAACGGCTGATTCTTGACAGCTTTACCTCCTGCACCTCCTAACCTGTCAAAATACCAAAATCAAAATCTCCACTTATCAGCCCGATCCCAAGCGAATGCCTAATTAATCTCCTGACCAACAAAAAAACCTTCAATCCCATCCCGGATCGAAGGTTTTAATCTAATATATATTAGCTATAAACTCGCTCTTTATCGCTCAATCCCAGGGCTTGTGCTGTGGATTCATGGATTTCATGGAATAGCTCAGGGTTGGCCGCTAAAGATACCCCATATGAAGGGACCATTTCCTTGATTTTATCTTTCCATTCGAACATTTTCTCTGGGAAGCATTTTTCCAGCACTTCAAGCATGACGTTTACGGCAGTTGATGCACCTGGGGATGCGCCCAGTAATGCAGCAACGGATCCATCTGAAGCTGTGACGACTTCTGTGCCGAACTGAAGTGTGCCTTTGCTGGATTCTGTGTCTTTGATGACTTGTACACGTTGTCCAGCGACCACTACTCCCCATTCCTCGCTCTTGGCGTTCGGAATGAATTCACGCAGTTCTTCCATGCGCTTTTCATGGGAAAGCATTACTTGCTCAATCAGATATTTCGTCAGGGCCATTTCCTTCATCCCTGCAGCAAGCATGGTCACGACATTATTCGGCTTTACAGAACCAATCAAATCCAGATTCGATCCTGTCTTCAAGAATTTAGGCGAGAAGCCGGCAAAAGGTCCAAACAACAAGGACTTTTTATTATCGATGAATCTTGTATCCAGGTGCGGCACAGACATCGGTGGTGCCCCCACCTTCGCTTTTCCGTAAACTTTCGCGTGGTGGCGCTCGACAACTTCAGGGTTGTTGCATACCAAGAATAAGCCGCTCACAGGGAATCCGCCAACCTGCTTTGATTCTGGAATGCCTGTTTTTTGCAGCAATGGCAGACTTCCTCCCCCGCCTCCGATGAAGACGAACTTGGTTTTGTGGAGTTCCACTTTGCCGCTATCAAGATTTTTGACCTTGACTTCCCATGAGCCGTCGCTGGCACGTTTGATATCTTTCACACTATGCTTATAGTTAATCTCGACATTCTGGTTCTCCAAATGCTCAAATAACATCCGCGTCAAGGCACCAAAGTTAACATCCGTCCCTGAGTCGATTTTGGTTGCCGCTATCGGATCATTAGTTGTGCGTCCCTCCATGATTAAAGGAATCCACTCCTTCAGCTTTTCCGGGTCTTCTGAGTACTCCATTCCCTCGAACATCGGAATAGCTGAAAGCGCTTTAAATCGATTTTTCAAGAAGGTAACATTTTTCTCCCCTTCTACCAGACTCATATGTGGCAGCGGCCTGATGAAATCCTGGGGATTGCGAATTAAATTGCTCTTTACAAGATAAGACCAAAATTGTCTTGAAAGCTGAAATTGTTCATTTACATTGATGGCCTTGGTAATATCAATCGAGCCGTCAGGTTTTTCAGGTGTATAGTTCAACTCACAAAGGGCTGCATGTCCAGTACCCGCATTATTCCACTCATTAGAGCTCTCTTCACCTGCTGAAGGAAGTTTCTCAAAAACTTTGATTTCCCACTCTGGTGCTAACTCTTTCAATAATGACCCCAACGTCGCACTCATGACTCCGGCACCAATTAAGATAACGTCTGTAGCTTTCTGTACGTTGCTCATTTTATCCTTCCTTGTCCCATATATTTGAGTAGGCGCGTCGGATTGGGACACACCTTCTGCCTTTGTTAAAACCGTAACATAATCTATTATAATGATTTGAGGATTAAAATTCCTACTATTTACTGATAATTATAAACTATTTTGCCACTGTAAAAAAGTGTGAAGTCCCTCAGATCTCCACAAAAAGCAAAACCAATGCTTTAATTTTCTTCCAAATTGAGGACTTTCCCGAAATCGATTGATAATCTGCCCCAGATAAATAGTCCTGTTGAAAACTTAGATTTCCAAGAGTAGAGCTTGATTAAATTTACTTAGCGAGTGTACTTTGAAAAGAATTTTGTTATAAAAGCTTTTCGGTACATTAGTCTAGAAGAATTTTTTCATTTGCACATTAGAAAGTTAAGCATCCACTTCACTTATCGAAGATAATAAAGAAATTTCGTCTATCTAATCTTGAAAGACGTCTAATATTAATAATAAGCATTTTACAAATTAATGAGTAATTTATAGAAAAAGGATTGAGCAAGCCTACTCAATCCCTCATTTTTACGAAAGGCCACGAAATTTGATCGCCTCTAGTTATCCTCTTAGCTATAACTTCGTTTACATACTTTCTCCAGACTTTCTATACCTCTTCCTGAAAATATTCGTGGTGGTGATACTTATTAATCCTGTGAAGATCGTTCCTATAGTTTTTAAAAGATCTACTTTATATTTATTATAAAAGTCAATCATATCCAAAAATGCTTTGTGGTTATTGATCATATAAACTGCAATAAACACTAAGGTAAGTGTTGAGACAATACCGAGAACAATAATGATTTTCCAGAAACTTAAACGGAAAACGTGTTTTCCTATCTGATCCTCATATTCATCATTTTTGTTCACTAATTGGTCATTCTTAACTAACAGCTTTTGTTTTACTTCTTCTAGTTCTGATTTCCTTCGGATCTCCTCTTTAAGCTGCTTCTCCAGTTCGGTGTTTTTTTGATTCAATATTGATATGTCTTTTCTGTAATCTTCAATTATGTTCAGTGCAGTTTTATTGTCTATTATTTGATGGCCTGTCTGAGAGTAACTAACCAGCGATTGAACCATTTCTGTTACTGGGATATCCATTAACTCTTCAAAGTTTAAAATGGCACTTACACATTTTAATGTAGTATTAGCCTTATTATCCCAATGAAATTCATTATCTGTTTCAGGTTGTTTGGACAGCTTCTGCATGATTATTATGGTTGGAAATACTAAATTCTCGATGGTTTTCTCTAAATCTTCTGTGCTATCCTCGTGTTCCTTTAATATAATCAACGCTTCAAGCAGTAAATTGACGATATTTGCTGATATCGATATATCAATCCATAGATTTTCTTGATTTCTTTTTGACTCCAAAGCGGTGACAAACTGCCTGATTAGATGGATGTCTCTTAATAATATTGCTGCTTTAATGCAATGAATAGTTTCGATTTCATTTAAGCTCTTAAAATCCCTATGGGATATTAGTTTTCTTAGTTTTTCTGTGGCAAATTCTGTCTCTATCTTTAGCTCTAAAAAAGTATTGCAGGCCACTATGCATTCAGACTCTATTTCATCACCGCTGACTAGGGCTTCTTTTATCCAATTGATGGTTTGAAGGCATTGAACTTGATTAACACTATAATTAGCCCGCAGCCATAATAACGCTGAAGTCGGTACCAACAGTCCGAGATAGGAATCCGAAGTCACACTATCCAAGATTGGCTGAACTAAATCATTGGTAAACCTTGTAAAGGCAAGATTGTGATCTTCCAATGATTTATGAACCTTTAAAGTATCGACTGAGTTCCAGAAGCTGTCGTCAATTAGTTTTCCTTCTTTAAGAATGCCATGAATCTTGATTTCTGTGTCCTGTAGTATCTTTAACGCTGATTTTTCTCTTCCCGCTACAAAAAATTGTTTTAAACTCTTTTCATTGGATTCAATCCCAATATATTTAATTTTTCCAGAAGTTATGTATGGTTGAAGGAAGTCGTCGATTCCCTCTATCAGTTCTTTCTTTCCCTGGTTCTCACCGTTCAATTCGGTGGGTGCTAACACAACAATCGAGTGGGTACCTTGATGTATTTGTTTTTTGAAATCATCCATCTCCGTATTGGATAATTCATATTCTTGATAACGATAATTTAGAGAATTAAGGGTTTCTATGAAGAATTCAAATGCCATGTTCTTATTTGTTTTATCCCTTATTATAGCTGTATTGCATTTTCCATCGATTACAAACTTAATTAAATTTTTAAGTAAATTCGTTTCCTTTTGCCAATCAAGATTTAAAGAAGAAATCACCACTCGATACTTGGAGGATTCCCTCGTGGCCATCAGCAAAGCTCTGCCAGCTTGATTATTGGACTCATCGTGCAATAAGGTTTCCCATTCTGCTCTTGGTTCAGAGTTATCCAGGTAATGCCAATATAATCCCTTCTTTTTAATACAAAATTGCTTAAGCTCGTCCAGGGATACAGTATTTGGATAATGAAAAAGAGGGTGATTTTCTGATAATCTTGTATTCTTTATATCTCCACTAGTTGCATCTTCTCTTCTACGAACAGCCTTTGGCGATTCGATGGGTAAAAAATCAAACGAAGGAAATGGCTCATAAACATTTTTAGGGACTGAATTTAATTGGTGTAAGATCAAGCACCCTTTTCCTTGTGCAAGAAAACCATCAAAAATATGCTTAAACCCTTCGGATCCAACCTCTTCCTTAATCGTTTTCTCACTTAAAGAATTAGAGGAGAAAATAACGGCTGAAATCTCCCGGTCAGTAAGATCATGCTTAAGTCTAGAAATATTATGGGCAGTATATAAAATGAGATCTTCCGATTTAATTAAATCAAAACTCTCCAGCAAAGGACGGATGTCTGTTTTGGTTGAGTAAGACATATAGACCTGGCTTTGAATAAGTGCAATTTTCCCCAAACGATCACCTTTTTTCAGGTTTTGAAATTTCATGTATATTTTATCATAAATGCTTCCCATTTTTTTCTATAATTAAAGGTTTTATATGTTCCATACTCCTGTTTTGAACTATATTTATCAGGAATATGAAATGAATAAAAAAAGGAAACTATTATCTTATACATTAACAAAGCCAAAGGTGACAGTTCGAAATGCTTACTGAAAAATTCCTCGTTCATCCAAATCCTCCTCATTTCCTAAAAATAGGATATATTGTAATTATATAATCCCGCTAATTGCCAGAATACTTATTGAGTAAAGAGTAAATCAGTTGGAGTGAGACCCATGTCATTTTCTTTGCATGTTTCGAATTTGTCCCCCGAACAAGTTGCCTTCAGTTATTCAGCTGCCCATGAAGCCATGATGGCGCTTCATGTCTTTCATGACAGCAAGCATCATCCTCTCCATATCCAATGGGTCATCAATGCCAGGAAAAATATTAATCCTGCCTTAAAACAGGAAATAGATGCATTCAGTTTTCTATTTAAAAGGCCCGTGGTGACGTTTTGGGCCCTTCAGGGGGCTTTCTGCCTTCCAATCATTTGAAGATGGCCTGGCTGAGCTAAATGACAGCCCTCCCGCCTCTTTCTCCCGTACGATTATGGAAACGATTTTGAATCATAGAGGAGAAGCATCCGACCTGCAGCTGCAAAGCGATTTTATCCAGTACACAAACAATCGATATCCGCAGTCAAAGGAGATTATTCTGGAATTGGTCAATAAACCTGACTTCATTCGTCAGCGTTTTATTGACATGCTGGGGGCCTTTTGGACTCATGCTGTAAAACGTGAGTGGAATATGATTGAAGATCTTTTTTTGAAAGATATCGCCTTCCGGGGTAAGAAGCTGATGAATGATGGAGTTTTCGCCTTACTGGGCAGCCTTTCACAAGAAATAGACATTAATCTGACTGAAAAGAAGGTGGTCATAAGGAGAATCTCAAAAGCGGAGATTCATTTTGATGAGGATGAAGAGTTGCTTTTGATTCCGACATACTTCGCCTGGCCTCACCTATTTGTTAACCTGTATCCTTCTGTAGGAATTAACTACTCTGTCAGGGAGAATGAGCGTGAGGCAACAAGACCCATGCCGCCGGAAGATCTGCTGCGGTTCTTCCACTCACTTGGCGACTACAGCAGGCTGCAGATCGTCAAATATTTAGCCCAAAAGCCGCGTTCGACCAGGCAATTGGCTGAATTGATGGGCATGACTGAAGGAGCAATATCGAAACATATTAAATTGCTGAAAGATGCTGGTTTAGCAGAATCGAAACGGGAGAGTTACTATGTGTTCCATTATTTGCTGCAACAGCCCTTCCATGATTTTTCGATGGGATTGTCCGAGTATATTAAAAGGACAGATCCGTAAGAGACCCGTCCTTTCTGATAGAGGTTATTGCAGGATTAACTCATTTATCTCTGAATTTAAGCATTAACTTTGTAAACCAATATGCGGTGTACACAATGCCAATATCAATCAGTAAAATATAAAATTGATGCATCCCTCTCTCGATTTTCACCAAACCTATATACTTTTCGAAAGAAGCAAACACAAATGCAAAAACAGCACTTAGCAACGCGGAATATATATAAAAGTTCTTATTATGATTCGTACAATATTGATATACAAGCAAAAAACCCACTGGCAAGGCAGAGGCCGTCATACTAAGGGCTGGAGGAAACCAGGGAGAGAGAAAGTATGTATGAATGAAATGACTGTAATTTGCAAGGATCTGTTCGGTATAGGTCCACAGAATATGAACTGTATAGCCGAAGAAAAAAATCTCGAATAATCTTTTTCGATCGATTAAAAAATATAATAAAATCAATGGCAGCAGCAGAAAAGCTAAAACCATCCAGAACTGCCAGTTCCCCATATCGGAGTATTGATGCCAATAGGAGGAAATTAACTTTGTCAGCTCATCATTTTTTTCAGTTATTTGCTTCCAATAATCCTGGTAACTCAATGAAATAACCCCCAATCCATACAGGCAATATTTCTTTTTTAGTAAGTTTCCGCTAAAGAGGGAGGTTATATACCAAGCTCAGACATAATTCCATGTATCGCTAACTATTTTTTCATGCTGGCATCCATTTTTCAATCGTTTGGTAAGGTCCCCTTCCGCTCAAGCGAGTTCACATTAACCCAGAACCCTCAATCAGCAAGTAAATCCCTGTAAACAACAAAATGAGATAGGTCAGAATCCGAAAAACATTTTGATTAACCCATTTGAACAATACTTGTCCCAAAAGCAGCCCAATAGAAACCAAAGGCAACGCCCACAGACTGGATACCCAGACGGTCTTATTGGTTCCGACGAATATAACCTGTATCAATAAACTGACAAGGTAGATAAATAAGTAAAAGGCTAGTGTAGTGCCCCTTAATTTTTCTTTTTCGGCCTGTGTTCCTGAAAAGTATAATAATATCGGTGGCCCTGGCATGCCTATGCTGGTTGTGAGAGATCCTGAGAGCCCTCCAACAAACATGTCCCTCGTCTTATTTTGGCGAATACGGAATTGAAGGATCAGCATCAAAGTTAACACTAAAATGATCAAGCTAATTCCCAGCTTTAATCTATTCATATCGATTAACAAAAAGACGATAATTCCAACAGGCAGACCGAGAACACTCCCTGCCACGAACCTTCTAAGTGTTCCAAAATCAATATCCTTCCTGATTTTCATGATCAAGGCACTGCATATGACTAAAGATAGGATTAAGTTTATTTGAATAGCCTCACCCGGTTCAAACAGCAGCAGAAGAAATGGCGTAGCCAAGATTGAAAACCCAAATCCTGTACTTGTTTGAAGAACGGACGCGACAAGTATGATGATGATAAAAGCGATTGTCTCCATATAGGCCCCTCCTTCTTCGCTTCAAAAATGACAGAAAAAAAAGATACCGTTTTTAAACAGTATCTCCTCAATAGCTATTTTAGCATTTCATTCCTGCTTCTGTAACAGTATCAATTTAATTTAAAATCACTGCATACTACTTGGCCAACGGCTTTTGCGGCACAAGGAGTGCATCTTCATCGATATCAAATTTAGGATGATGATTGAAATATGGGGTTTCTACTCCCTTTGGTGTACAAGCGATGTAAAAGAAGCAGGCAGGAAATTTTTCTGCATAATATGCAAAGTCTTCAGATGGAGACATGACCGGGAATTCCTTCACTTCTTTAATATCTTTGTCATTCATGGCGCGCAGACTTTGTGCAACCTTTGCTGTAAGCTCCGGATTATTGTATAAAGGAGGATAATCTGGAGTGTAAGTCAACTCACAGGTTACGTCAAATTCTTCTGCAATCCCCCTGGCAATCCGCTTCACTTCTTTTTCTATCTTTTCTTTTGTTTCTATGGCCATATAGCGAATATCGCCTTCAAGCTCCACGCTATCCTTAATTACGTTAAAAGTACCTTTTCCATCAAAAGACCCGATCGTAATCACGCCGTTTTCGAACGGGCTTAATCTACGGCTGATAATGGTCTGGGATGCTGTTACGAAATGCGCAGCAGCTACAATCGCATCGTTTGCGAGATGAGGAGAGGAACCGTGCCCACCCCTTCCCTGCACCTTCAATTTCATGTAGGCCCGTCCATTAAAAGAGTAGCCCGAATGGTATCCGACTGTTCCCGCAGGCCCCATCGGCAGCAGATGAATACCATAAATCGCATCTAAATCATCAATCAATCCAGATTCAACAATACTTTTGGCTCCTCCTGGAGGAACCTCTTCAGCATGCTGGTGAATGACTTTGATTGTACCAGGGATAGAGTCTTTTAGTTGAATTAAGCAATCAGCTAATACCAACAGATATGCCGTGTGTCCATCGTGAGCACAAGCATGCATGACACCTTCATTCATTGATTTAAACGGTACATCCGTTTCTTCCGGAATTGGGAGTGCGTCAAAATCAGCCCGAAGGCCAATGGTTTTACCAGGCTTTCCACCATTTATGGTGACTATGATTCCATAACCATTCCCAACATTCGTGTGGATCTCTACATCCTTGCCTTTATAAAAATCTACGATGTACTGAGCCGTTTTCTCTTCTTTGAATGATACCTCAGGATATTGATGTAAATGCCGGCGGATTTTGATCATTTCATCTTTACGTGATTCTAACATGGTCATTAATTTGTTTTTCAACATTTTTCAAGTCCTTTCTGACAGTACAGAATTGGAAATATTCCATTACACTAGAAATTCTACTGCTATCGATGCTTTATTTCTTTTTAATTACCTATCCTTAAATATAAAATAAATTTCACTTATAACCTAGAAAAGGGAGTCAAGTACTAGACCGGTACCAGACTCCCTCTTCAATTTTCTTACGTTACAGTTCACCCTATTGATATAACTTGCACTTTATAATATATCTCGGAACTCTTTTACTTATATCAGGAAGCCCAAGAATATCCTTACCAATCATGATTTCGTTATTATTAGTCCGTTATTATCTTCAATAGCTAATATTCAATACTGTGGTTTTTCTCGAAACCATAAGGTCGCAATCCATTTCTCTCCATCTATTAATGGACGAGATCCATGCTTTGAGAGTAATTGGACTTGATTTGTTTCTTTATTAAAATTTTCAAAAACCAATAAGTTTCCCTGGATTGGGGAAATGTCGAGAGAAAGTGCTGGGAAGAAAGTTTCTCCTCCAGCATCCACACTATTTAAATAAAGAAGGGCTGTATAGGTTCGTTGTCCGCCTTTAAGTAAGTACTCTTTCCCAAGTTTGCTAGAAGATTGAAAAGTATCGAAATGCGCATTGAACTTACCTCCAGGCTGGTATCTGACAATTTGCAGCTTCTCCGCATGGTAAAGTGGCTGTCCCACAATGGAAGCAATCCGCTCAGATATTTGCAGGACATTTTCGTTGATATTGTGATGTAACCAGGCATGTTCTGACTTCCGTGCGCTGGAAAATGACTTTTTCGAGTCTCCCACAACAGCTGACGGCTTTAGCTTTCCTTTGGCTAAATCTATCAGCTCTTTACATTCTTTCTCGTTTACTACATTTTCATAATAAGCTATAAAGGGGCTTTTATCATGGTAAATAATAGCCGGCTCCTTCATTAAATGCACCTCCATTGTCATTAATCTATTCTTTAAATTATGTAGTGGAAGTGTTTAATGTGAATATACTTTACAACTTAATGAAACCCCCTATCCCAATAAAAAAGAGAGCAATATAATTACTGCTCTCTTGTCCAGTATGAATTCTATTCGTACCTCAGTATAAAGCGATTGCTGATTGAATCAACATCTAATAACCATTTACAAAATCAGCAATTGTTTCTCTTTCGTCTTCTGTAAGTTCCCTTTTTACATGCTTTTCGTATTCCCCAATGATTTTTTGTTGATTACCACCGCAAATATCTGTATAGTTCGCAATGGTTCTAAGCATAGCAGCTTCCTTATTAAATTCATTTTTTGAAATCGCCTTTTGATGCGAAAGTATATATGTTTCTGCATCAAATGCTTCTAATTCATCTAATAGCCGAAGCGTTTCCTTGATTGTGTAGTTTTGTTTTTCGGAAAAAATATCAGGATAAATACAGTCACCAAGAAAGAGGATTTTTTCTTCTTTAATATACACGATCACTGAATCGGCAGCGTGATCCCCTCCAACGTGCTGTATGATACACGTAACACCACCAAGGTCAATTTCCACGCGTTTTTCAAAAGTTAAATCTGGCAAGACAATGGTGATATCTCGGTGATCTGGGAATTCCTCCTTGATTGCCTTCGCACAAAATTCAATTTCCGATCCTTCCTCCACTCGTGCATCTATTGCTTCATCTGACCATGAAAGCGGGATTAGCTTCTCCATTTCTTGTTTCGTTTTTTTAGAAGCAAGAGAAACGATATCAGGGAATGCTGAAAGACCAAAAATATGATCCCAATGCCAGTGAGTAAGAACAACCATATCAGGATTAGGGACTTCCCTTTTTAAAAGTTCGCTCAGAAAATAATTTGCATGGTCTTCCGAGTTGCCTGCATCGATCATTAATGTCTTTTTATTGCCCACTACCATCCCCAGAATGGGCCGGTCGGTTACCGATACGGGGGTGATGTACCAAAAACTCCTGCCTATCTTGTTTATTGAATGCATATAGGGTTGCCTACCTTCTTTATTTAGTGAATTTTCCCTAGCCCATTTGTGGCATTCAGCAACTACACTTTTTTTAAAAAATGAAACCCCAATTATTTAGGAAATAGTTCATCGCAATCTACTACATGAGGTTTTATAATTTAAAACTCATCTCTTGTTCTATAATACATAAATGTTAAGCAAATACTAAATGCAACTTGTTTTTAATGGAGTGATTTTAATGTCACATAAAATGAATAGTTCTTCGATTCATTTTCTCTTGTTATTGGTGGCTTTACTTGTATTTATTTGGTCCCTGACTAAACCGGAGGAAGGATATATGGTTTTGTTGGTGGAGGTTTTACCTTCAGTATTGGCAATACTATTTTTAGTATTAACATACAATCAGTTTCGCCTTACCACTGTTTCCTATATCATCATTACCTTTCTTGTCATTTTAACGTTTGTAGGGGGGCATTATTCTTATTCTAAAGTTCCTCTCTTTACATGGATCAAAAATTATTTCGATTTACAGAGAAACCACTACGATCGGTTTGGTCATTTTCTTAAGGGGTCTATTGTAATAGTGATAATAGAGATATTATTAAGGAAAACAGCTTTATCGAAAAGTAAAACCACAAATTTTATTGCTTTATGTATAACCCTAGCAATCGGGGCTTTCTACGAAATCATTGAGTGGACAAGTGCAAAAATAGGGAAAGAAGGGAAAGTTACAAAAGATTTTTTAGGTATGCAGGGAGACATATGGGATGCCCAGTGGGATATGGCACTTTTACTGGTAGGTTCCATTCTTTCACTTTTTATTATAAAAATCCTTTATAAGGAATTAGAAAGATCCAGATAATGGGTTGATATCTATTTAAAATAATGCAGGTGCAACATTGGAGCAACAAGATAGATGGCCAAATAAGCCGAGTTATTATTCATAACTTGGCTTTTTGGATACTGTTATTATTTTCATACATCTAAAACCTCATTTACTTATGATACGGTTCATTCCGGTTTATCCTGAAAGCACGATAAATCTGCTCAACAAGGATCAATCGCATTAGCTGATGAGGGAAAGTCATTTTCGAGAAAGACAGCTGCTCATCTGCCCTTTTCAAAACTTCATCACTCAGTCCAAGCGACCCGCCGATTACAAAGGCAATTTTACTTTTTCCGTAGGTGGCGAGTTTATCGAGTCTGTCTGCAAGTTCTTCTGACGATTTCAGCTTGCCGTTTATGGCCAGGGCAATGACATAGGTATCCTGGCCGATTTTAGAGAGGATTCGCTCGCCTTCTTTTTGCTTAACCTGGACCATTTCTGTTTCACTTAATTCCTCTGGTGCTTTTTCATCTGGTACTTCGAAAACTTCTACTTTTGCGTAGCTTCCGAGTCGTTTAAGATATTCTTCTATTCCCTGTTTGAGGTATTTTTCTTTCAATTTGCCAACCGTTACGATTGAGATATTCACAGGCAGCCCCACTTTACAAACAGATTACAAACAGTTTACAAACAATCTATCCACAAAAGTTATCCACATATTCACATCGATATCCACATTTAGTAGGCGATCATTCGTTCGCCACAATATATACAGCGGGTTGTCCACAGTATCCACAGACAAACTCCGACTTATCAACAGCCTCTAATTTCGTTAATTGAGGTGCAACTTCAAATTCATCCACCGCTTCATCCAGTGCCAACTCTACATGTTCAGCACAGCAATACTTCATTATTCTCATCCTTTCAGCTTCTTTTAATATGATTATCATTTGCTTAAATTCATTAATAAATTTATCCACAAGGACCATTTTAACATACGAAAAGCGGAAGCGCCTTGGTCAATCCCGACAAGCGCTGGAGGACCTGACAGTGAAGTCGTTCTTTGACTTCATTGGCAGGTCTGAAGCGTCTCGAGGGGTTAGGCGCTAGAGCTAGACACTATTCTTAATACAAACTTTATACTTCTTATCAGAAAAAAACAGGAAGCTTTCATTCCGCCTCCTGTTTTTATTCACAACGACTATAAGGTTTCTCCGCCCAGCTTCATTGTTGTTTCTTCTAGCTGGCCATTCCGATAGTACTTGACCTGCATATCGTCGCCGACCTTCTTTTTGTTATACAGATGCTTTCGGAGATCGACTACATCGCGAATTTCCTCGCCATCCATTTCGACAATGACATCATATTCCTTCAGTCCTGCCTTGTCTGCCGGTGAATTCGGCTCTACGCCTCTGATTGCAACGCCGTAATTCACTTCCTTAGGAAGCTTTAATGTATTCTGTTGGTGATAGGATGAAATCTCATTAACAGAAGCCAATTCAACGCCCATGAATGGTCTTTTCACTTCACCGGTCTTCTCAAGGTCATCAATGATGGGAGCTGCATAATTGATAGGAATGGATAATCCAATTCCTTCTACAGCACTCTGGGCAATTTTCATCGAGTTGATGCCGATCACTTGCCCTTCGATATTGATCAAGGCCCCGCCACTATTGCCGGGGTTGATGGCTGCATCGGTCTGAAGCACTTCAGCCTGCCAGTCAGGTGTCCCGTCCTGGTTGACGTCGACCGGGATGGCACGCTCCAGGCCTGAGATAATACCCTGGGTAACGGATCCAGAAAAAGTTAGGCCCAGTGGATTTCCGATGGCGATGACTGGTTCACCAGGCTTCAGTTTTTCAGAATTCCCAAACTCAGCTACGACCTTAATCTGCTCCGCAGGCACTTCCAACACCGCCAGGTCCGTCCAAATATCGCTTCCTAAAAGCTTTGCTGGGATTTTTGTCCCGTCGCTAAGGCTGACCTCAAGCTCAGAAGCCTCTGCTACAACATGGTGATTCGTAACAATATAGGCTTTGTCTCCTGCCTTTTTATAAACCACACCAGATCCTGTTCCTCCAGATTCCTGGGTTTGTCCCCAGAAGTTCGTGCTTTCCTGGATATTCGTAATGCCGACAACTGCATCTCCAGCCTTGTCGACAGCATCGGTAATCTGGGAATAAACATCAACAGAAACATTTTTTTTCGCAGTAATATCTTCTTTGTCGTCTTCCGACCGTTCATCATCTGTTACGGCTGATTGATTATTTGGTTGAATTTTATATGGCAGCACATCCAAGTTCGATAACAGGGGAATCGAGAAAATCACCAATAACGCCCCAATGACTGCGCCTGCCAGGCTGGCCCAGAAAAAGCCGCCTTTCCTGCTGTTTTGCGGTTTATACCGACCTTGATAATCCTGATCATCGTAATAACCCAATGTCCACCAACCCTTTCATTGACCACTAGATACATCGTTTTTATAAGGCTCTTTTCTCAAACTTTGTTGCTATTGACTACAAAATGGAATTGAATGACCTAATTTTTTTCATAAAATTAAAGCTTATTATGAGAAAAGAGCTTGTACACTTAGAAACGAACTGCATAATGGCTTTATAGCACGTTAAAATCGGCTATAAGATTTTAACAACAATCTTTACGAAAACAGCCTTTTATACAAAATATTATACTACCTGTCATGATATTTTCTAAATCATAAGCCTTTTTAAGCATTGAAAAAGGAGTAAAGACGTTGTTCATGCCTTTACTCCTTTACCTATAAATCTATTTCCATAAACGCTTTAAATCGCTGTTAGAGGCGTCGGAGTCTTAGGATCCGTGTCAATCAAATCGAATTGTTCGCCTACAATGATCCCTTTTTCCTCCAACGTTTGTGCGACTGACATCCTTGCAAGGTCCTTCATATTGTTATCCTTGCTCAAATGGGCAAGATATATCCGTTTTGTATTATCTCCAGCCACTTCGCTCATCGCCACCGCAGCATCTTCATTACAAACATGTCCGTAATCACTCAGGATGCGGCGCTTTACGCTCCATGGATAACGGCCCATTCTCAGCATCTGTACATCATGATTGCTTTCAAATACATAGGCATCAGCGTTGCTGATAATCCCTTTCATCCTGTCGCTGACATAGCCTGTATCGGTGATCAGCGCCAATTTCTTCCCTTCTTTATGGAACACGTAAAACATTGGTTCCGCCGCGTCATGGGAAACGCCAAAGGATTCAATATCCAGGCCGCCAAATGACTTTACCGTTTCCATGTCAAAAGAAAACTTTTGGTCCAGCGGGACTTCCCCAATCAATCCGTCCATCGCCTTCCACGTCTTTTCATTCGCATAGATTGGCAGTTTATATTTACGGGCAACGATTCCTATGCCTTTTATATGATCGCTATGTTCATGCGTCACTAGTATTCCAGAGAGGTCTTTCATATCGCGGCCGATTTGCTTGAATAAAGCCTCCATCTGTTTGCCGCTCAATCCGGCATCTACCAAAAAGGATTGGCCCTCCGTCTCCACATAGATCGCATTTCCCGTACTCCCGCTTGCGAGAACACTAAAATGCAAACTCATATTTCTTCACTCCGTCGTTTTATTTTCTCCGTCTGTCAACGGGATGACCCGACCTTCGAATGCATGTACAAACAGGTTTTCCTTGCCATTGACTTCAATCCTCCATGTTGGCGTCACCACATGGGAAGCTGTCAGGGATACCAACGTGGAATATCCCAGTTCAAAATCGGTAATTTTGCTTTTTGGCTTAAGCAAACCTTTTTTATAAAGGGTTTCCAGTGCCCTCAGCGGCGGCAGCAATTCCTCTGCATCCGAAAGCTCATCAATGATTTCCAAATAGGTCTGCTTGTACGAAGTCACTTCAAGATCTTCATTAAAATAAAAAGTCAATTTTGCGTTGCTGTTATAGTAAAACGTTTTTTGGTCATGCTCCTGATAGTACGTAATCGTTCCGGCCTCATCATTTTTGCTCCAGAACTTATACTGCTCTCCGGCAAAAATATTCGCTTTTATAAAGGCAGACAGTTCAGCAGGCTGGAATTTGCTCGTCAATTTCAGCGGCTTTTCGAGCTTAGCTTCCATTGATGTACCATCCCCGAGACTGATGGACTGCCCCTTGACCTTCTCCGTATCCTCTGTGGTGAATACCTTGGCCCTCACACTAAGATATTGTTCTTTATTTTTCGCCTCAGGGAGTTCACCATAGGTGATATCATCATTCTTCAGTTTTTCCTCAAGCGGTGCTTCTCGCGGAATTTCATACTGCGCTGCATCCCTCGTATTCATGAACTGATATACAAGGTAAATATCGAGGACGAGGAACGTCAGAATAAAGATTGTCTTAATCCTACTCCAATCCATTATTCAATTCCTCCTCCCATATGAGCTGCCGCCATTCCTGGTCGTACAAATAGAACCAGCCTGGCTCTAGCAGAATTACTGAATTGTCAGGCCCCTGCGACATATAGTAACCCGGCATCATATTCTGCAGCAAAGATGGTTTGAAATCTTTTTTTCGCTGGAGATAATCAAGTGCCTGATAACCGGAAGGCAGTGTTTTCGTAACGACTTCCGGGTTCAAAGGGAGCTCCAAATGGAATCCGGGTCGTAAATACCGGCTGATTTCCGATTGCCTCCACTGCTGGTAAATCTCCGACATGCCGATCTGATTGAACACAGGATATCCTTCCTTGCTGTACAGACGGAAAAGGACATTCTGGTTAAAATCATCCTTATAAACGTAACGGTACATTTCCGTCCAGCCGCCATGCTCGTTAACGAACTCGATGCTTTTCTGTAAAACATTGTTCGTGCCGATGACCGAATCCCCGCTCCGGACAGGATTCACATAGTTAATCATATTTGTTTGCGTATCCACGATCATTTTGCTGGCATCATCGGTATATTCCTCAATGCCATCCACCACACTCCGCTGCACAAAGCTTGGGTCCGTGAAAAGAGCTTCTTTGAACTGGTCTGAATCCAAAGGGTTTTGATAATAGGTATGCATGACCATTTCAACTTTTTCAGTTGGCAAATAGATCTTCTTGATATCAGATACCGTATAAAGGAAATATGGTGTCAGCCTTTTGGCAGACTCATAGAATTTGTCAGTAAAATCATTTATATAGGTTGGACTGACATTGCTGACATAGACTTCCTGGTTTTTTTGTGAAAAAAAGTAGACAATTCCTTCCTGCTTTTGCTGTGTCTCGGAATTGATGATAATACGGTCGAAATCAAATTTTGGGATATCCTTTTCGGTAATATTCAATACCCTTTTATAGAGCTCTATAGGAACCTCATCCGGGAAAATAATTTCGGTGTTGCCCCCCTGGACCATTCTTTCGTTAAATTCACTGACTCTCCCAGGATACTTTTCAACATCAAAGTACTTCCATTTGGCAATAACACCAATAATCCCATCAATGTAAGCATTGTCCACAGAACCAAACTGCTTGCCTCCCACATGATAAATAATCTGATGTGGCTTGACGATTTTCTTGAGTTCTTTCTGGGTAGCAATATTTATTTCTTCAACCGTCTTTTGATTATTGACTAACTCATAATCTGGCTGATAGGTCCATATATTCCAGGTTAATAAACCACTCAATGCTACAAGGAATGTTAAAATAACAGATTTTATATTTTCATATGTCATGACCAATCATCACCTGCACTTCGGTCATATGGAAGAGTGAATTGAACGGTTGTTCCTTTGCCTTCCACACTTTCTGCCCATATTCTTCCTCCGTGGGCATTGACCATTTCCTTGGCAATCGCCAGTCCAAGTCCGGTTCCGCCAAGTTTTCGTGTCCTGGCCTTATCGACTCGGTAGAAACGATCAAAAATCTTATCAAGATTATCCTTAGGAATCCCGACACCTTCATCAGAGATGCTTGCGACAATCTGATCGTCCAGTTCTTTCACCTTGAACGTGATGGTCCCGCCCTCTGGTGAGTATTTCATTGCATTGGAAATGATATTGTCCAGCACCTGGGTGATTTTGTCTTCGTCTATCTCTACAAAAATGGCTTCGGTTGGTATTTCCCTCACGAAGGATACATTTTGTTCCTTTGTCATTTCAAAACGATCTATGATTCGGTTAAAGAACACCGGGAAGTCCACCCATTCTTTTGAAAGCCTGTAATCCACACTGTCCAGCTTGGATAGCTGCAGCAAATCATTGACCAGACGGATCATGCGCTCTGTTTCTCCTCTGGTAGTCTCAAGGAAATTCGGAGCAATCTCTTCATCACGCCACGCTCCATCAGCCAAGGCCTCCAGGTAGCTGCGCATCGTCGTCAATGGAGTCCGCAATTCATGGGATACATTCGCAACGAATTCCCGTCTTTCTATATCGATTTTTTCCTGTTCGGTAACATCATAAAGAACAGCAATCAATCCATTTACAAAGCCGCTTTCTTTCTGGATGACCGAAAAATTTGCACGAAGGATGAATGGCTTGCTTTTCGTACTGTAATCAAGGACGATTGAATCCTTCTCCTGCAGTAAATCTTCAAATGTATAGTTTTCATCCAGACCAAGTACAGAAACCAATGGCTGTGAAAGCACTGTTTCACGTGAAACACCCAGCATTTGCTCAGCAGGATCATTGATCAGGATGATCCGCCCTTTGCGGTCCGTTGAAATGACGCCATCTGTCATATAGGAAATAACGGAGCTGAGCTTTCTTTTCTCGCCTTCCGTAGTGGCCTGTGCCTCTTGCAGCTTTTTCGTCAGATTGTTAAAAGTAATCGCGAGCTGGCCTATTTCATCGTAGCCATACACTTTAACCTTCCTGGAAAAATTGCCTCTTGTCATCGCCAGTGCCTGTTTACGCATATCGGAAATCGGCCTCGTGATCGTCTGTGCCAGTAAAATCCCCAAAACGGCCGTAAATATCAGAGCAATCGCCGTTCCGGTAGCCAGGATTTTATTGATATCATTCATCTGGTCAAAGATATCATCAATCCTTGCTACAAGATAGACAGCGCCTATCGCTTCACTGTTATGCATGATAGGGGTGGATAGTACCCAGACTCTTTTATTCGATTTCGGATCCAGCTGGATGACATCTTCATCTTCTTCAAAGATGATCGAACGCTTAATCTTGACGTCAGGTGTTCTTTGGCCAACCAGCCCCTGATTGCTCGTACTTGATGTTCCAAGTATTTTGAAACTGCTGCCATCAATTACCCGGATTTCCGAAATATCACTGGTTCTAAAATTATATTCTTTTAATATTTCTCTAATCGCTTCCTCTTTCGTAGGATCTTCCTTCCCACGTTCCTTGACCATCTCCTCCTGGACGTCATACACCAGCAGGTCCACTCGGGATTTAACAGATTCCTGATAATTAGTCATCAGTGTTGTCTCAAGCTTACGGACAAAATAAACCCCGATAATCTGCATTGCTACGAGGATAAGCAGGACATATATAAGCACAAATTTAAGGTGTATGGAGCGAAAAAAACCTACTTTTTTCATTCCTGTTCTTACTCCTGCTCAGAGTTTCTTAAATAGTAGCCTACTCCTCGTCTTGTCACGATCCACGTTGGATGACTAGGATTATCTTCGATTTTTTCGCGAAGACGTCTTACAGTAACGTCCACGGTACGAACATCACCATAATAGTCATAACCCCAAACCGTTTGAAGAAGATGCTCCCTTGTCATAACTTGTCCAATATGCTTGGCAAGATAGTGAAGTAGCTCGAATTCACGGTGCGTCAATTCAATTGTTTCTCCCCTTTTGGAAACAACATAAGCATCAGGATGGATTGTCAAAGAACCAACGCTAATTTCATTTGATTCCTCTTGCTCATCCTCTTTGACTGCATTTGCTTGATGGCGGCGAAGATTTGCTTTTACCCTTGCAATCAATTCCCTCGTACTGAATGGCTTCGTCACATAGTCATCCGCCCCAAGCTCAAGGCCGAGAACCTTATCAATCTCAGAGTCCTTTGCCGTCAACATGATAATTGGCATTTCGTGCTTCTTGCGGACTTCACGGCAGACTTCCATGCCATCACGCATCGGCAGCATGATATCAAGCAGAATCAAATCAGGCTGAACTTCCTCGACCATCTCTACTGCTTGATTTCCATCGTATGCACAGTAAACATCATAACCTTCTTTTTTTAAATTGAACTGCAGAATATCTGCAATTGGTTTCTCATCATCTACAACCAGGATTTTTTTCTCCATACCAATTCTCCTTTTAAAAACATATTATCATTCGTATATGAAAAAACTTCTCTTTTTAAAAATGCTATCTTATCTATTTTACTGTAAATCAGAGAAAAACTGAATTTTTCTGTTATACAACTTCTATTCTTCTCTTCCCAATTGTACCAATCCTGCCCATAACATTAAAATAACTGGCTTATATCGGTACTATACAAAGAGGGACCTGTAATAAAAAAAGTCTCTAGTTTGGCTAGAGACTTTTCTTATAAGTTTTAATTTTATCTACTTACCTTAGACAAAGGGTCAATAATCTTGCCATTTTGATAAACTTCAAAATGAAGATGAATGCCAGTGGAGTTTCCTGTTCTTCCCATGATGCCGATTTGTGAACCGCGAGAAACGGTTTGGCCTACGCTTACTGAGATGGAAGCAAGGTGAGCATACATGGTGCGGTAGCCGTTATTGTGATCGACGATGATTTTGTTGCCGTATCCATCGCCCTTGTTACCAGCATAGACTACTGTTCCATTATCAGCTGCCTTGATTGTATAATTGCTTGGCCTTGCGATATCGATACCTTTGTGCATCCTGCTCCAGCGGTAACCCTGACGGCTTGAGATGTAACCGCCATTGGTCGGCCATGCAAAAGTACCATCTCCACGGGAAGGCATAACCTTGGTTCCTTTGACGATAATTTCCTTCACTGGCTCCTCAAGGACAGACTCTTTGATGACTTCCTTCTTGATTACCTTGCCATTTCGTTCAGTCAGTGAGTAGGTCATGCCCTTCATACCGACCTTGCCTTCCTGCTTCTTCTTTGTATCACCCTTAGGCATTGTAGGGTCTTCAATGACTTCTTTTTCAAAAGCCACTTCTTCCTTAGCATATACCTGACGGTCAACGATAACTTCAACGAAAGGCTTCAAAACCGTTACATTAAGTTCTTGACCAGGCTTGAGGATTGAATTTTCCTCCAACCCTTCATTTAAGGAAAGCAATTGGGCAAGCTCAAGGTTGTGGTCACTTGCAATGCTTCCCAATACATCTCCTTCTTTAACCTGATACTTCTGTTCTTCAAGAGTACCCTTTTTAAGAAGCTCTACAGCTTCCTTGACAGAAAGGACTTTCTCAGGAGCAACTTTTTCTTCTGATTGTGAAACTTCTTTGGTGAAACTAGCGTCTAATAAACGAGTTTCATTTTCTTTCACTTCGGGTAATGGTAGATTAGAAGAATTTTCTCTACTCTCCACTTCTGCCAATTCTTCTTCAGTAATGTATTCAAGCATTAAGGTTTGGAGTACTTCATCGGCAGCTTTTTGGTCTTTTAAATAAGCAACAGGTTTGTCGCCAATGATTAAAGCCGAAGCTTCTGCCTGGACATTGATCTGGTTCTTAAGCTCAGCCAATACTTCACTTGTATTGGAGTCTGTGGCTGAACTGAACACTTGCTCAGGAATATAAGATACATCCACGCCCAGGTCGACATCCAGGTCAGCATAGTCCTTCTTGGCAGCTGCTAATTCAGCTTCTACCAGTTTCTCTACTTGCGTTTTATCTGCTACAGTGCCTACAAATTTATCATTTACATACACATAAAATACAGTCGTTGTTGTTAATTTAGATTCTGCCGCATGTGCCGCACTTCCCGCACCAAAAGACAATGCAGCTACAGTAACCGCAGCCATGATTGACTTTTTTATTGCTGGCTTCATCTCTTTAGATGTTTTGCCGGCAAGATTGGACAGCCTATGTTTTAAATTATTCATCCTGATCCTCCTACAACGGTCAAACACTATTAGTCTAGTTCTATATAACTATTATCTGATAATTGTACCTTTATACTTTACCATATAATGTATCGCAGGAAAGACTAGTCTTCATTATGTAACAAAAATGTATAATAGCTGACATTTTATTACGTTTTTTGTCAGATAAATGCCATTTTATATCGATCTATTTTCCTATCCTCCTGATGAAAAATAAGTCGAAAACCTAGTAATATCAGGGTATTCCCCTACTTTCGGATGAATGTTTTTGAACCTTCTTGTTAAATCCAATACAAACATGTTAAAAATAGGAAGATTACTGACTTTATTACAAAACTGTTACAAAAAAAAGAGAGCATGTCATTAGACACGCTCCCTTTTTTAATGGCTCAGGACGGAATCGAACCGCCGACACAAGGATTTTCAGTCCTTTGCTCTACCGACTGAGCTACTGAGCCATGATAATATAAAGTTCCCTAAACATTGTGTTGATTAAGTCCTTTGCTCGAATGACCTCTCGGTCTTTCTCGCAGGTTGCCGCTGGAGCTTAGTCGAGGATGTGAGCAACCTGCTCTACCGACTGAGCTACTGAGCCATGATACTATTCAATTAAATATGTAATAAAGTGACCCCTACGGGATTCGAACCCGTGTTACCGCCGTGAAAGGGCGGTGTCTTAACCGCTTGACCAAGGGGCCATATAAAAAAGCAAAACAAAATGATTTTCGTTAAAAAGCAATGGTGAGCCATGAAGGACTCGAACCTTCGACCCTCTGATTAAAAGTCAGATGCTCTACCGACTGAGCTAATGGCTCGTAAATTTATTTTATACCCTAAATGAATTTTGTTTGGAACCTGTGCTCAAAAGACCTTCGGTATTTCTCGCAGGTTGCCGATGAAGAAGATTCGATGAAGCTAGCAACCCTCTACCGACTGAGCTAATGGCTCTTAATGAAAATTTATCGTTTTTTGTCGAATTAGTGACAACGTTGTTTATATTACCATAGCATTTTATCTTTTGTATATATTTTTAATAAAACTTTTTTTCTTTTTTCTTTTATCCTGCAATTTGCCCCCGAATTCAGTGGCCATTCCTCTAATTTGGAATGATTCATGCTCGAAAATTACATAGTTACTGGTTAATTCCGCGAATTTATGGACTATTCCCGCGAATCACACTGTCATTTCCGCGCAATACCACTTTAATTCCGCGACTTGGAAAATACTGGATAACCGCCCTGGTAACAAAACAAGCCCCCGATCTCCATGATCAGGGGCTTTATTAATATTAGTTATGATCTCCAAGGGCTGCGCACGACGTTTGTCTGGGTGCGGTCAGGGCCGACGGAGAAGATGGATAATGGAATACCTGTCAGCTGTGAAATGCGCTCAAGATAGTGTCTTGCATTTTCCGGCAGTTGATCGAGTGATTTCACGCCTGTGATGTCTTCGGTCCAGCCTGGCAGTTCTTCGTAGACTGGTTCGCATTCAGCGAGGGCCTTCAGGCTAGCCGGGAACTCTTCGATCAGTTCGCCTTTATAGCGATAGGCCACACAAATTTTAAGCGTTTCAATCCCAGTCAGAACATCGATGGAATTCAATGATAGGTCCGTGATTCCACTGACGCGGCGAGCATGGCGGACGACGACGCTGTCGAACCAGCCAACGCGGCGCGGGCGGCCTGTTGTTGTACCATACTCACGTCCTACTTCACGAATCTGGTTGCCAATTTCATTATCCAGTTCAGTTGGGAAGGGACCATCACCAACACGGGTCGTATAAGCTTTTGAAACACCAACAATATGAGTGATTTTCGTTGGCCCTACTCCAGATCCGATTGTCACTCCGCCAGCGACTGGGTTGGAAGATGTGACAAATGGATATGTACCCTGGTCGATATCAAGCATTACTCCCTGGGCGCCTTCAAACAGCACTCGGCGGCCTTCGTCCAAAGCATCATTCAACACGACGGAAGTGTCAACAACATAATGCTTTATTTGCTGGCCAAATTCATAATACTCATCCAAAATGTCCTCAAGCTTGAATCCTTCTGTTTCATAGATTCTTTCAAACAGGCGATTTTTTTCTTCAAGGTTGCGGGCAAGCTTTTCTTCAAATACTTCACGATCCAGTAAGTCAGCAATCCGAATTCCTGTACGGGCAGCCTTGTCCATGTAAGCTGGGCCGATTCCCTTTTTTGTAGTGCCGATCTTATTGGCACCCTTGCTTGCTTCCTCCACTTCATCCAGCTTCAAATGATATGGAAGGATGACATGTGCGCGGTTGCTGATTCGAAGATTGTCAGTGGACACGTCCTTATCGTGAAGATAGGCAAGTTCCTGTACAAGTGCTTTTGGATCGACAACCATTCCGTTCCCGATGACGCTGATTTTCTCTTTATAAAAAATTCCTGATGGAATCAAATGCAGTTTATATGTTTCACCATTGAACTTGATCGTATGGCCTGCGTTGTTTCCCCCCTGGTAACGGGCAATCACTTCGGCATTTTCTGAAAGGAAGTCTGTGATCTTCCCTTTTCCTTCGTCTCCCCATTGTGTTCCAACTACTACTACGGATGACATATAAAAAGCACCTCCAAAGGTAATACGGTTATTTTTCCGTTTGAAACATATAAAGTTTACCAGTAAACATGGGTGTAAGTCAATAAAACACGAACATTAAATTTATATAATAATTCATTCGTTCGTAAAATAAACTTGTTTAGTTGCGCGACTATAAAAAAAGAGAATCAACCAAACTGGTCAATTCTCATTATGCCCCTGGTGGAGCGTACGATTCGTCATATCGGTTCTCAATGTTGACGAATTTATTATATTCTTTTACAAAGGCGAGCTTTACAGTTCCTACCGGGCCGTTACGCTGCTTGGCAATGATGATTTCGATGATATTCTTGTCCTCAGATTCCTTGTCATAGTAATCATCACGATACAGGAACGCAACGATATCGGCATCTTGCTCAATTGATCCGGATTCACGGATATCGGACATCATCGGACGCTTGTCCTGACGTTGTTCCACGCCACGGGACAGCTGCGACAGGGCGATGACCGGAACCTGCAGTTCACGTGCCAGCTGCTTAAGGGAACGTGAGATTTCCGATACTTCCTGCTGGCGGTTTTCGCCGGCACGGCCGCTTCCAAGGATCAGCTGCAGGTAGTCGATCATGATCATGCCAAGTCCATGTTCCTGCTTTAAACGGCGGCATTTTGAGCGGATGTCGGTGATCTTCACACCTGGAGTATCATCGATGAAAATACCTGTGTTGGACAGGCTGCCCATCGCCATCGTAAGCTTTCCCCAATCCTCATCGGTCAAAGAACCGGTACGCAGTCTCTGGGCATCAATGTTTCCTTCAGCACATAGGACACGCATGACGAGTTGTTCTGCCCCCATCTCCAAACTGAAAATCGCGACATTCTCTCCTGTCTTTTTTGCAACATTCTGGGCGATGTTCAAGGCGAACGCTGTTTTACCAACAGAAGGACGGGCACCAACGATGATCAGGTCATTTCGCTGGAAGCCAGCAGTTATACGATCAAGCTCGGTAAATCCAGTCTCCAGCCCGGTGATATCCCCTTTACGGTTATGCATTTCCTCGATATTATCATAAGTCCTGACTAGGACATCTTTTATATTGTGAAAGGCCCCGCCGCCTTTGCGCTGGGCAACCTCCATAATGTTCTTTTCTGCTTCGGCCAGCAATGCTTCGACTTCATCTTCACGCATATAGCCATCTTCGGCAATGCCTGAAGCTGTTCGGATCAGCCTTCTCAGCAGCGATTTTTCTTCTACGATTCTAGCATAATACTCTATGTTTGCTGCAGTCGGCACGGACGCAGCCAATTCGCTTAGATAGCTGACCCCTCCAACATCCTCAATCAGCTTGGAAGATGCCAGGTTTTCTGTGACGGTCACGAGGTCGATTGCTTTCCCTTTATCACTCAAATCCAGCATGACGCTGAATATTTTCTGGTGTGCTACACGATAAAAGTCATCTGGTAACAGGATTTCTGAAGCAAGAGTTAAAGCTGATGGCTCTAAAAAAATTGCACCAAGTACGGCTTGTTCCGCTTCCATATTTTGCGGCGGAAGTCGATCCGCGAATAATTCACTCATCTGCCAGCCCCCTTACAAAATTACTGTAATTGAAAAAAAGTGATCAGAAGAACCGATCACCTATTTCTGTAACTATATTATTTTATCATGTTTATGACTTTATGGAACTGTAAATTATTTTCCTTCTTTTACATGGACATTCAATGTTGCCTGAACTTCTTTATGAAGCTTCACAGGAACTTTTGTGTATCCTAGCGTGCGGATGGCATCCTGCATCTCGATTTTGCGCTTATCAAGTTTGATTTTATGGTTTTTTTGCAATTCATCGGCAATCTGCTTGCTTGTGATCGAACCGAAGAGACGGCCGTCTTCACCGGACTTTGCAGACAATTCAACCGTTACTTTTTCCAGCTTTTCCTTCAACGCCTTCGCATCCTCAAGCTCTTGCTCTGCCATTTTCTCTTCTTTCTTCTGCTGTGCGTTCAAGGAACTCATAGCGGCCTGATTAGCTTCTACAGCAAGTCCCTGCTTGATCAGGAAGTTATGAGCATAGCCATCTGCCACATTTTTGATTTCGCCTTTTTTGCCTTTTCCTTTAACGTCTTTCAAAAAGATTACTTTCATTCTTTTTGTCCCCCTTCTAAATAATCATCTATCGCATTTTGTAAAAGTGTTTCTGCCTCGTCCGTTGAAAGATCGTACATTTGCGTTGCTGCATTGGTCAAATGCCCGCCGCCTTCGAGATTTTCCATGATGACCTGGACATTGACTTCACCTAATGATCTTGCGCTGATGCCAATCGTGTCTTCGGCTCTCCGGGATATAACAAATGACGCCTGTACACCATCCATAGTCAAAAGCGTGTCTGCGGCCTGAGCAATCAGGACATGGTCACATTGAACATCATCCGAGCCTTTTGCAATGACAATGCCATCACGGTAAAAATAAACATTCTCAATGATTCTTGCTCTTTTAATATAGGTATTGATATCTTCTTTTAAAAACTTTTGGACCAAAACAGTATCCGCACCATGGCTGCGCAGGTAGGAAGCGGCATCGAATGTCCGCGCCCCAGTCCTTAAGGTGAAGCTTTTCGTATCGACGATGATCCCAGCCAATAAAGCAGTGGCTTCTAGCATCTGGATTCTTCCATTCTTCGGCTGGTATTCAAGCAATTCCGTAACAAGCTCTGCCGTCGAGGAAGCATAGGGCTCCATGTAGACAAGCAGCGGGTTTTTGATAAACTCCTCGCCCCTGCGATGGTGGTCGATGACGATGACATTCTCAATCTTGCTCAAAAGCTTCTCATCGATCACCAGTGACGGCTTATGAGTATCGACAACGACCAGCAAAGTGTCATCGGAGGCGATTTCATATGCCTGTTCCGGTGTGATGAAACGGGAGTAGAGATCCTCGTTTTGTTTAATCTCATCCATCAGGCGTTGTACACCAGTATCAATCTCGTTTTTATTATAGACTATGAACCCTTCACGCTTGTTCAGTTGGGCAACTTTAAGGATTCCGATTGCCGAACCGATCGCATCCATATCCGGGTTCTTGTGGCCCATGATCAAGACCTTGTCACTTTCGATGACGAGTTCCTTTAGCGCGTGGGATATGACTCGTGCCCTTACCCTTGTGCGCTTTTCAACAGGATTGGTCTTTCCTCCATAAAACTTGACCTTTCCATTAGGCTGCTTGATTGCCACCTGGTCTCCGCCACGTCCCAGAGCAAGGTCCAAACTGGATTGTGCTTGTGTACCTAGCTCGGGAAGAGAGGAATATCCAGTGCCGACACCAATGCTTAAAGTTAAAGGGACATTTTGCTTCGATGTCGTCTCCCTTACCTCATCAAGGATAGTGAATTTGCCTTTTTCCAGCAGCCGGAGGATATGCTCATTGAATACCGCGATAAAGCGCTCTGACGAAACCCTTTTGAGGAAAACACCATTATTGGTAGCCCATTTGTTCAAAATCGAGGTAACCAAACTGTTCAGACTGCTTTTTGTCTGGTCATCCATCCCCTGCGTCACTTCTTCATAATTATCTAGATAAATGATGGAGATGACCGTCCGCTCATCATGATACATTTTTTCGATTTCGGCCTGCTCGGTCACATCGAAAAAGTAGAGCAACCGCTCCTCAGGTTTGTGGATGATCCTGAATTTCTGATCATGAAGAGTGATGATTTCCGTTTCAACCTCTTGCTTGATCAATGGAATGACAGCATCGGCTACATCATACAGAGACTTTCCGACAAGCGAGTCTTCATTGAAACAGGAGGCAATGAACGGGTTCGTCCACTCAATATAATAGTCATCATTGATTAGCATGATCCCGATCGGCATTTCCATCAAAGCTTCTTCGCCGACCTTTTTCACGCGGTAAGAAAGGGTGGAAATATACTCTTCCGTTTCTTCCTTAATTTTATGATTCACTTGAAAAATCAAATATATCAACAGGCCAGTGAGAATGAACCCTGCAGCCCCTATAATCCAGTTATAGAAAGACAGAAATCCAATTAGCACCAGTGTTACGGCCATCAATCCATACAATGGATAACGTATTTGCCGCCTCTCTAAATAAGAAGGCATGTGCTCAGCTCCTAAAGCGTTAGTTTCTGATTACTTCTTCTCTCCCAGACGTTTTCTTAAATCAAACCCTAAATCAATTATACCTAATAACCTCACAATATAAAGAATAAATGGCAGGAGGAACATCAGGACAATCACGATAATGGGGACAGCTTTCGTGTACCCTTTTATATGTGTGAAATAAAAAACGAACGAAATCCCCTGAAGGACCATCAGCATCTGCAGGATGAACGATAGATTGGAAATCACCCAGAACCAATATGTCCCTTGTTCAGGCTGCATCACCAGTGCAACGATCATCGTGATCAGATAATACCATAGAATGCTTTTTGGCAGATTCAATTCCCGGAACGGACGCCATACTGGCACCTTGATGCCGAACCGTTTCATGAACGGAAATGAAGCAAGCTGCAGCAGGAACACGATTAAAAAGGAAGACATGACGAACATGCTTGGCACAAGTACTTCAATCATATCAACCATTGTTTCAAATTGGCTGACCAGCTTCTCATCAGGTGTCTGGCCCATTTGTTCAAGCATCTTAATCGCCTGGTCCACAGAGGAACGGAACACTGTCACCATTTCATCAATGAAATTGATATTGAATAGAACAATCGACAAAGCATATTGTGCCACTAAATTCACCAGAAACACGACGGAGCCGGCGATATAAACAGCAAACCTGCTTTTCCCTTCCCTCACCATATAACCCATGACAGCTCCTGTCGTTCCAAAAGCCAAAGCCAGCGGAATCGCCAGGAACGAGCCAAGAATCATCGATAGCAAAACAGCCGCCAGCGTAAAAACAGCGGTGCTTTTCCAGTCATGCTTAGCCCCGAACATCAGGAACGGCAAGGATAAAAAGAAGTTCACAATCATCCCCAATCCGGGAATATACAAAGTAATTAACAACATAACAGCAAAAATCGCCAACAGGATCGCACCCTCTGTCAGCTTGTATGTATTTTTCATATTTCACCTCATCTAAAAGCGTAAGCGCCTCGGTCAGCCATGACAAGCGTTCAAAGCGTCAGCCTCATGATTATGCCTGACTATATCTCCAGGATAAACACTTTCGGGCCAGACTAAATCTAAATTAACCGATAAGAACTATTTTATCCTGTAAATTACGGACAAGCAACCAAAGCGGCATATAGCTTGCAGAAAGGCAGAAGCAACTTATTTTGGCTCTCTGTAATATAAAAGGCAGCGGGAAGCCCCGCTGCCTTTTAAAACCGATCATTATTCGCCTGAAACGTATGGCAGTAATGCCATTTGACGAGAACGTTTGATTGCAACTGTCAATTTACGCTGATATTTAGCGCTAGTTCCAGTTACACGACGTGGTAAAATTTTACCGCGCTCAGAGATGAATTTTTTAAGAAGATCAACATCTTTATAATCAATTTTAGTAATTCCGTTTGCTGTGAAGTAGCAAACTTTACGGCGTTTTGCACGTCCGCCTCTGCGTCCACCCATTGCCATGGTCATTTCCCTCCTTGTTTATTAAAGTTCATGTCCGAGTTATATTAGAATGGAAGATCATCATCTGAAATGTCGATTTGGCCGCCACCTGCAAATGGATCTTCATCTACTTTTGTATAACCTTGGTTCTGGCGTTGATTCTGATTTTGATTCCCGAATGGGGAACCTTGATCATTTTGACGGGAATAACCGCTATCCCCTCTGTCTGAAGACTGCCCTTTTGGCTCAAGGAACTGAACACTCTCAGCAAGAACTTCTGTAACGTATACACGCTTACCATCTTGTCCTTCATAGCTGCGAGTCTGGACACGTCCGTCTACACCTGCAAGGCTGCCTTTCTTCAAGAAGTTAGCAACGTTTTCAGCTGGACGGCGCCATACCACGCAGTTAATGAAGTCTGCTTCTCTTTCCCCCTGCTGGTTGGTAAATGAACGATTTACCGCAAGCGTGAAAGTAGCAACTGCAACTCCATTCGGTGTGAAACGCAATTCAGGATCCTTGGTCAAACGGCCGACAAGAACGACACGATTCATCATCAGAATCAACTCCTTCCCCCCAGCATGGATGTTCCATGTGAAACACCTTCCGCTGAAAGTTTATATTTGTATCATTTATTATTCTTCTTCTTTAATAACGATGTGGCGAATGATATCTTCGCTGATCTTAGCAAGACGAGAGAATTCCTCAACTGCTGCCGGAGTAGCGTTTACCTTAACAAGCTGGTAGTAGCCATCACGGAAATCATTGATTTCATAAGCTAGGCGGCGTTTGCCCCATTCCTTAGCTTCTGCAACTTCCGCACCGTTGTCTGTAAGGATTGTGCTGAAACGCTCAGTAAGAGCCTTTTTAGCTTCCTCTTCAATGTTTGGGCGGATGATGTACATAATTTCGTACTTTCTCATCACTGTCACCTCCTTTTGGTCTAAACGGCCCCATTACAGGGCAAGGAGTAATTGTTTAATTACTCACAAGATGAAATTATATCACAGAACCTATCCAAAAGCAACGCAATATGAAATGAACCTACTTTTGCTGTTTCTTTGTTATAGATTTCTATAATAAAATACTAACATATGTTCGTATTTTTGTCCAAGCTATTTTTAGCTAAGGCTCTTTTCTCAAACTTTGTTGCTTTTGAATACAAAATGGTTTGAATTGGCTGTATTCCTTCGTATAGTAGACACTTTTTATGAGAAAAGAGCATGCAAACTTGATAACGACCTCCAAAATAGGGGTCTATTACGTTAAAATCGGCTTTAGGATTTTAACAACAATTCTTACGAAAACAGCCTTAGCTAAATAAAAAAATCAGCCCGCATCTCGGCAGGGCTGATTTTTGATTATACATTAAAGCGGAAGTGGATGATGTCCCCGTCTTTCACTTCGTATTCTTTACCTTCAAGGCGGACTTTTCCGGCTTCCTTGGCAGCTGTCATGGATCCCGCTGCAAGAAGGTCATCGTAGTGGACTGTTTCTGCCCTGATGAATCCTCGCTCAAAGTCGGAGTGGATGACGCCAGCACATTGAGGTGCTTTCATTCCGTGACGGAATGTCCATGCGCGTACTTCCTGGACACCGGCTGTGAAGTAGGTAGCCAGTCCAAGCAGGCTGTATGCCGCACGGATCAACTGGTCCAGACCTGATTCTTCTATTCCCAGCTCTTCAAGGAACATTTCTTTTTCTTCGCCTTCAAGCTCAGCAATTTCTTCCTCGATTTTCGCACTGATGACAATGACTTCCGCATTGTCCTTTTCTGCGAACTCGCGGACTTTTTGGACATACTCATTGCCACTAGGGTCTGCAACATCTTCTTCACCGACGTTGGCAACATATAGCATTGGCTTGATCGTCAATAAGTGAAGATGCTTGACGATTTTCATTTCTTCTTCCGTAAATTCAACTGCACGAGCCGGCTGTTCGGCTTCAAACGCTTCACGCAGACGTGCCAGAATCGGAAACTCAAAAGAAGCTTCCTTATCCTTTTGCTTAGCCAATTTCTCAACACGACTGATTCTTTTTTCAACAGATTCCATGTCAGCCAGAATCAATTCCAGGTTGATAACCTCAATATCAGAAATAGGGTCTACCTTACCCGCAACGTGAGTAATATTGTCATCTGCAAAACAACGAACAACCTGACAGATTGCATCTACCTGGCGGATATGGGAAAGGAACTTATTTCCAAGTCCTTCACCCTTGCTCGCACCTTTAACGATACCGGCAATATCAGTAAATTCGAAAGCAGTCGGTACCGTCTTTTTCGGCTGGACCAGCTCAGTCAATTTAGTTAAACGATGATCAGGAACCTCAACGATTCCAACATTCGGGTCAATCGTACAGAACGGATAGTTGGCTGATTCAGCACCAGCCTGTGTGATCGCATTAAACAATGTTGACTTCCCAACGTTAGGAAGTCCAACAATACCTGCTGTTAAAGCCATCCATGTCACTCCTCTATTTTAAAAATATATCTATTCAAGCAATAATCACCTAAACGATTTTTTCCTCTCACAATTATAGAGATTACAGGGGGAAAAGACAAGCTTGTAAAAAATCGCAAGCTGCTTGGTACTCTTATGGCGGTGGATTTGCTTGCATAAGGGTATCTTTCCGACTGAATGGTGCCCTTATAGAGATGGAACTCCCTGCATAAGGGTATCTTTCCACTTGAATGGTGCCCTTATAGAGCTGAAAATGCCTGCATAAGGATATCTTTTCGCCTAAATGGTGCCCTTATAGAGATGGAACTCCCTGCATAAGGGTATCTTTCCACTTGAATGGTGCACTTATAGAGCTGAAAATGCCTGCATAAGGGTATCTTTCCGCCTAAATGGTGCCCTTATAGAGATGGAACTCCCTGCATATTGGTATCTTTCCGCTTGAATGGTGCACTTATAGAGCTGAAAAGGCCTCCATAAGGGTATCTTTCTGCCTGAATGGTGCCCTTATAGAGATCCAAATGCGCGCATAAGGGTATCTTTCCTGATACGTTTTCCAATGAATAACCAAGAGCTCATATGTATTGCTGCTCTTCACCAAAAAGAAAAACCGCACCCTATCAAAGTGCGGCCATCATTCTTTATCTACCTTTTCAATATTCACCAGGCAATCATAAAGGGTGCTGCCTAGGCCGTTGTCTGATTCCCGACTGGATGTCAGCTGGTTGACTGAGCCGCCGAATCTGGCGCTCAAGCCTTCATCTATATTCACCGTTCCCGGATGGGCCATTTTAAAAATCGAAACGGTCCCTTTCACTTCTCCTCTGTCATTCCATACACGCACATGGTCCTGGTCCTTCAAGCCTTTTTCGGCAGCGACGCTTTCGGCGATTTCCACTTTTACATATGGTTCTGGCTGGAACAGGTGGAAATGCTGCGAATGGTTCGAACGCAGCGGGTGAATTGTCAGCAATGTATAAGGGTATTTTTCAGCAAGCTTGGGATTGGTCCATTTTGTTTCTGTCGGGAGCGACAGCTTGATTTTGCCGTCTGCAACGGCGGATGAAGTGAATTCATACTTGCCGCTCGGCGTTTTAAAGCTTCTGTCTGCCCAGGGAATTTTATCGACGGGTAACTCAGCGAACTTTTCGACACGAATTTTATCAAGGCTGATTCCCTTTTCAGCCAAGGATGCGAGCCCCATTCCGATGAATTCTTCCCTGGTAAAATTGAATTCGTCTCCAAACCCTAATCTCGTTGCCAGTTCTCCCCAGATCCAGGCGTCTGGCTTTGCCTCACCTGGCGGTTCAACAAGCTTGGGACCATGGTTCACATAATGATGGTACATCGACGAATAATATACATCCTCCACTTCAAAAGCGGTAGCAGCTGGCAGAACATAATCAGCAAGTTCAGCTGTATCCGTCATGAACTGGTCGATCACGACAAGAGTTTCGAGTGATTCAAAAGCCTCTCGAACCCGATTTGTATCAGGAACCTGCGTCAGCGGGTTGCCGCAAGTGACAATTCCCATTTTAATTTCTGGATTGACAGCGCTAAGAATCTCCTCGGCCTGTCTCATCATCGTGAACGTACGCAATGACTTTTTCCGTTCAGGCATCATCATGTTCTGATAGTCAAAGCTCTGCCCTACCTGTTTGTTGGCATAATTGGCTCCGCCGCCGGCAATTCCGATATTGCCGCTGATTGCGACCAGTGCGTCTAGCAGCCTGATCGTGTTGCCGCCATTTTCATAGCGCTGCATTCCCAGACCCATGATCGTGGAAACTGGGCGGTCAGCATAAACCTCGGCAAGATGGGTGATGACTTCGGCCGGAACCTCTGTCACTTCGCTGATATAATCTAACGTCACACTATCCAGGATGTCCTTCAAGTCTTCGAACCCAACAGTCTGATTTGCCAAAAACTCAAAATCCTGCAGTTCCATCCGGAGCAATTCCTTCATGATTCCCGCCGCTAAAAGCCCGTCAAATCCAGGCTTAATGGAGATATATTCATTCGCCAGCTTGGCAGTTGCATTATAAATTGGATCAATGACATATATCTTCGTGCCATTCTTTTTCACAGCCTGCAGGTTTTGAAAAAGATGCATATTCGTCCGTGCGACATTCCTGCCCCAGATGACGACATGCTTGCTATTTTTCAAATCCTCAGGCGCATGGCTGTACGCATCACCGAAATCCCAGTTCTGTGCTTCAATACCGGACCCCCAGCAGATTGAACCTGTCAATTCAGTCACTCCGCCATAAAGATTGAAAAAGCGGCTGTCTAAATTGGAAAGTAAACCACTGTTGGAATAATCATGGCTGTGCAAAACGGAAATGGTCCCGAAGTTTTCTTTATAAAAGGCCAGTTTTTCAGCAATTTCATCTAACGCCTGCTCCCATGAAATCTGCTTGAATCTTCCTTCGACTTTTTTCAGTGGATAAAGCAATCGATCTTCAGAATTCGCCCTGTTCTCAAGCATCCTGCCGCGGCCGCAAATTTTCCCCTGGGTAATAGGGTGCTCGGGATTGCCTTCAACCTTTGTTACTTTTCCGTCCTCCACGGTAACAAGGAACCCGCAGCTGTCCCAGCAATTCAACGGACAGGCTGAATGATGTACTGTTGCCATTTCCTCATCTCCCCACTGCTTCTCTATATCGTTCATTAATTTTAATAATAAGGATAATACAATATTGATAAAAAAAGAAGCAGGATTATTCTCCCTGCTTCGATAAAACCTTCTTCACTTTTCGTGTGAACTCTTTTCGTGGAATTAAGACACTGTGCTCGCAGCCTTCACATTTGATTCGGATATCCATGCCAAGACGGATGATTTTCCACTTGTTGGTGCCGCAAGGATGTGGTTTTTTCATTTCAACAACATCATTCAGTTGAAACTCATGCTCCAATTTCAAAACCTCCTTGTTTAGTTACCGAATTCTTTCTGCTCTCCGCCTTCCTGGCGTGAGTACATGACCATTCTTGGGAATGGTATCTCAATTCCGTGCTGGTCAAGAAGCAGCTTGATGTCCTTGCGCAGCTGTCTTCCGATATACCAGTGCTTCATTGGCAGGGTTTCTGCGACGATCCGCAGCACTACCTCTGAGGCCCCAAATTGCTGGACACCTAAAAGCTCTGGTGTCTTCACCAATTCAGGATACTTTTCTGTCGTCGTTTCCAGATATTCCTGCAGTACTTTTTCAGCGTATTCAATATCCCCTTCATAAGCAATTCCGATGTCCAGGACCGAAACACTGTTATATAGCGAGAAATTGGTGACTTCTACGATGCTTCCATTGGGCAAAATATTAATTTCCCCTGTAAAGCTTTTAATCTTCGTCGTCCGCAGCCCGATTTCCTCCACCGTTCCTTCAAATTGGCCAATTCTTACATAATCGCCCACTGAAAACTGATCTTCAAAAATAATAAAGAAACCGGTGATAATGTCTTTCACAAGACTCTGCGCCCCGAAACCGACGGCCAAACCGACAATCCCTGCACCAGCGAGCATGGCCTTGACATCAATGGTCAAAGCAGACAGGATTGTCATAATAGAAATAAAGTAGACCACATACGTGAGAATATTTTCAAGCAGCTTCTGCAGCGTGGTTTCCCGCCGCTCCGAAACCCTTATCGGCCCCTTCGTTCTAATCCTGAAAAAATTATGAATCGCAAGCTTGCCAATTCGGATTAGCAATCCAGAGATGATCAGGATTGCAATGATTTTCAGGGTACTTTCCCCAATGGCAAACCAGAGTTCTTCATCCATTAGCTTTTGACTCATTTTATTTAAAAACGCCTGTGTTCTAGTCAGACTCTCTTCTGTTTTCGTCATTTTTACACCTGCCCGTTAAATTCATCCATCTATCAAACGTTATGTAACAAAGTAGAAAATTTCATACAAACACATTCATTTTAACAAGTTTTATAATGTAGATAAAGAAGACTGTTTGCCCGATGGCACAACTTCAATCGAAAAAAGATTGGTCCTTCATATTTCATTATATTAATATAACATCAATGCTTTTTGAAAGGGCCGATAACATCAAAAACCTGCGTTGGTAAAAATAAGACCTTATACCTCTATAAAAGATTCACTGCTCCAAAAGACCTTGTTTAGATCTTTCTGTTTACAGGTATGTATAGATTACAAATAAAGTCCGTATACTGATAGTACGAATTTTAAGGAGTTGATCCAATGAATCTCAAAAACCATTTTTTCGAGCGGAAAAACAGTGTGGCGAAAATCAATCATGAGGATGAGCTGGCGGCCGAGAAGCTGGCTTCTGAAATCCTGGACCTTCTTCCTAGTTTCAGCACCAGGCCCATTGTTTTTGTCTGCATTGGAACTGACCGCTCTACCGGTGATTCATTGGGTCCGCTGATCGGAACACTGCTGGAAGAAAAGGATATCACTCCTTACCATGTGTATGGGACGCTCGATGATCCGATTCATGCTGTCAATATGGATGCCAAACTGACGGAAATCAAGCAAAAACACCTCAATCCATTCATCATCGGCATAGACGCATGTCTTGGCCGTTTGAAAAGCGTCGGCTCGATCCAGGTAGCCAATGGGCCTGTCAAGCCTGGCGCCGGAGTGAACAAGGAGCTGCCGGAGGTCGGGGATATGCATATTACCGGGATCGTCAATGTCAGCGGGTTCATGGAGTTCTTCGTTTTACAAAACACCCGATTGAATCTCGTATTAAAAATGGCCAAAACGATTGCGAACGGCATTTTCGAGAGCAGCCAGCAACGATCCAGAAAACAGGATTGGCCCAAGCTGAATTGGGACCTTGAAGCTGAACAGCCTACAGTTGCGGAATGACGATAGTATAAAACGCCGGGAGTGATCTCCCGGCGTAATTTTATGCCACCCACCCCTTAAGAGTGTGACATTCAACGAGTTTGGCGGCAAGACCAAGGAACTCGCGCCTCAAACTCCGATCATATAATGTGAAATCGTCACAAGGACAGCAGTCACCAGTATACCGGGAAGGAGATTCGCAACCCTGATCTTAGTAAGACCAATCATGTTCAAGCCGATGGCAAAAATCATGACCCCGCCTGTTGCGGTCAGCTCAAGGATGAAGCTGTCCATCAATGCTTGCGGAATCAGCTTATCGATTTGTGTTGCAAATAATGCAATGGTTCCCTGATAGAGCATGACAGGAATCGCTGAAAAAAGTACCCCAATACCTAGTGTTGTGGTCAGGATGAGTGCCGTGAAGCCATCAATGATTGCTTTCGTATATAAGACGTCATGGTCACCGCGGATCCCGCTATCGAGTGCGCCGATAATCGCCATTGCTCCAATGACAAAAATCAACGTCGCCGTCACGAACCCCTGTGAGATGCTGCCTTCCCCTTTTGAGCCAATCCTTCTTTCAAGCCAATCTCCGACAGCATTCAGCCTATCCTCAAGCTTCCACGCTTCCCCGAGCACTGCACCGATCACCAGACTTAAGATGACGATCAGGAAATTAGAGCTCTTAAAGCCCATCTGCAGGCCCAGAACCATAACGGCAAGCCCGATGCCATGCATGACAGTGGCCTTCATATTTTCCGGGATTTTCGTCAGCAGCCTGCCTAATAAAGTCCCGATGATGATCAATAAACCATTCACCAAGGTGCCAAGTAAAAACATATTGTTCACCCATTTTCAGTTTTAGTTATGTAAGGCATATTTCGCAGTAATGTTGCTATGCAACTTCGTTATGAAGAATTGAAAGCTGTAAGGCAACCGAACACGAAAAGCCTATGTAAAAAAAGAAGCCATCAAAATGATAGCTTAGGAATTTTGCTTGTCTAATAATTCAAGGATTCGTTCCAGATCATCTTTAGAGAAAAACTCAATTTCAATTTTCCCTTTGTTTTTGGATTGCTTGATGTTAACCGTAGTGCCAAACCGTTCACGAAGCGTAGTTTCTCGCTCGCGGATAAATACGTCCTTGGTCACTTTTTCAGTTTTCGTTTCACGTGGAACGACCTCGTTCATTTCCTGGATCAGCTGTTCAAGCTTCCGTACATTCATGCCTTCTTTAAGGATTTTATCGACAAGGACAGGAAGCTTGTCTTTCTTCCTTAAGCCAAGAAGCGCACGGCCGTGTCCCATTGAGATTTTCCCTTCTGAAATAAGCTGCTGGATTTTTGGCGGCAGCGACAGCAAACGGATATGGTTTGCCAGATGCGGCCGGCTTTTGCCCAGTCTTTTCGCCAGCTCTTCCTGTGTGATCTTCAGCTTCTCGATCAACGTTTGATAGGCAATTCCCTCTTCGATCGGATTCAAATCTTCACGTTGAAGGTTTTCCAGCACAGCAAGCTCCATCATTTGCTGTTCATTCAGCTCACGGACGACTGCCGGGACAGTTTCCAGCCTGGCTTCTTTCGCAGCACGGTAACGCCTCTCCCCTACGACGATTTCATAGCCTTTAATCGTTTTCCTGAGAATGATTGGCTGGAGGATTCCATGCTCCAGAATGGAAAGCTTCAATTCCTCAATCGCTTCCGGTTCAAAAACTTTTCGTGGTTGATATGGATTGGGTCTGATTTCCTTGATGCTTATTTCCTGGACCTTTTCTTCCTTTTCCGCTTCCATGTTGAAGAAGGCATTCAATCCCTTACCTAAGCCTTTAGCCATTTGCAACCACTTCCTTTGCAAGATCTAAATAAACCTCTGCTCCGCGGGATTTTGGATCATAAATGATAATTGGCTCTCCATGGCTGGGAGCTTCACTCAGACGGACGTTCCGGGGAATGATCGTCTGGTAAACCTTGTCCTGGAAGTACTTCTTCACTTCCTCAATCACTTGCAGACCGAGATTCGTACGTGCATCGAGCATCGTCAGCAAGACACCTTCAATTTTCAAATCCTGGTTCAAATGCTTCTGTACAAGACGAACCGTATTCAGAAGCTGGCTCAGTCCTTCAAGCGCATAATACTCGCATTGTACCGGAATGATGACCGCATCTGAAGCCGTCAAAGCATTCAGAGTCAATAGTCCAAGTGATGGCGGACAGTCTATGATAATATAATCAAATCGGTCTTTCACTTCCTCGAGAGCCCGCTTCAGGCGAACCTCCCTCGAAATGGTAGGAACAAGCTCAATTTCTGCTCCAGCCAGCTGGATGGTCGCAGGAATCGTATATAGATTCTCGACCGCGGTAGGATGGATCACCTTACCTGCTTCCACATCATCTACCAGTACATCATAAATGCATTGTTCAACATCCGCTTTTTCTATGCCTACCCCGCTCGTCGCATTTCCCTGAGGATCTGTATCGACAAGCAGCACCTTTTTCCCTATGTATGCCAGGCATGCACCGAGATTCACCGATGTCGTCGTCTTGCCAACTCCACCCTTTTGATTCGCAATCGCGATGATTTTCCCCACATTGTCACCTTCTTTCAAACCCGTAAAAATCCTATTCAGCTTTTCCAAGCACATAAGTAAAATAAGGCTTTTTCCAGCGTCATGCCGAAAAAAGCAATCATGTATTCTATTTTATCATGAATTCTGACAGTTGATAGAATTTTTATGAAAAAGTAATACCACTGTGAAAATAGTAAACCAGAATTGGATTCTAGTATGTTCAGTAATCGTTATGGCAGGTGGGATGAAGGGTTTTCTACTAAAAACAAAAAAGCAGGAGACAGCTTGTCCCCCACTTTCAATATTTATTTCTTTTTAGGTATGCGGATCGTGAATTGGTAAAATTCCTCGAACTCTTCTTCTTCCGAGTCGAGATTGATGCCGCTGTCGGAAACCATGGTCAGCGATTGACGGATTGTATTGACGGCAATCCTCATGTCCTTGCTGAATGCTTTCCGTTTCGGTTTTGGTTTTTCTTCCCCTTGACTCAGGAGCTTGACCACACGTTCTTCCGTTTGCTTGACATTGAAGGATTTCTCAATGACCTCAGCCAGTACCTGTACCTGTAATTCAGGATTTTTCAATGGAATGAGCGAACGTGCATGACGCTCTGTGATCAATTTATTTAAAAGTGCATCCTGTACTTCCTGTGGAAGCTTCAGCAACCGCAGCTTATTCGCCACTGTCGATTGACCTTTCCCGAGTCTTTGTGCCAGTGCTTCCTGTGTGAGATTATGGATTTCCAGCAATTTCCCATAAGCCATTGCTTCTTCAATCGGTGACAGTTCCTCCCGCTGAAGGTTCTCAATCAAGGCCACAGATGCCGTTTCGGAATCAGACAGGTTTTTAACGATTGCCGGAACTTCTTCCCATTCAAGCTTTTTCATCGCCCGCCAGCGGCGTTCCCCGGCAATGATTTCAAATCGGTCCTGATCATATTCCCGTACGACGATTGGCTGGATTACTCCATGTATGTGAATGGTACGGGCCAATTCTTCAATCTTTTCATCATCAAAAACAGTTCTTGGCTGGTATCTGTTTGGAATAATATGGTCAATCGGAATTTTCTTGATTTCTTCGTTTTCTATGTTGTCAAAATCCTCAACCGTTTGTTCTTCCATTTGGTTCGGTTCTTCCACTTGGTTCCGTTCTTTTTCCTTTTCCCCAAGGCCAAAAAAGCGCGAAAAAGAAGGCTTCATCACCCTACACCACCTTTATGAACTCCCTATTACATATTCTCTATAAAAATGACAAGTTCCTGCCTATAGACTCTATTATAAACTAAATCTATTTTTCAAAATAGAACAAAAAGCGCAAGCCAGCACGTTTGATATCTATATTTCGATAAACTCTGCGCTCCTGACCGGCGTCCGGGGTGCACGATCAGGAACAGCATCGTTATTCGATTGGCGTTTTATTCGGAGTCCCTGGTTTTCTTGGGTACTTCTTAGGTGTTGGCTTTTGTTTGTTTATGATTAAAATATTCCGTTCACTTTCTTCCACTGGCAAAGTGAAAGAATGAGTAGATTCAAGTTTTCCTCCAAGAACAGAGATCGCTTTTTCGCCAGCCTGGAGTTCTTCCCCAGCCTGATTGCCCTTCATGGCGATGAAGGTTCCGCCAACTTTCGCAAGAGGAAGGCAAAGTTCACTCAGTACGGACATTCTTGCGACAGCCCTCGCCATTACCACTTCATATTTTTCACGATATGCCGGGTTTTGTCCGAAAGTTTCTGCGCGGTCATGGATGAAGGTTGTCCCCTCAAGACCCAGTTCTTTGGAAAGCTGTTCAAGAAACGTTATCCGCTTGTTCAGCGAATCAACGATCGTGACCTTGATTTCCGGAAAGGCAATTTTAATCGGAATGCTCGGGAAGCCGGCACCTGCACCAACATCGCATAAATCGAGCGGCTTATTGAAATCAAAATAGAAAGCGGCTGAAACGGAATCATAAAAATGTTTCAAGTACACATCCGGCTTTTCCGTAATAGCAGTTAAATTCATTTTTTCATTCCACTCGACGAGCATTCGGTAATAGGTTTCATATTGCTCCATTTGCCTCTGGGAAAGCTCAATCCCCTTTTCAGCGAGCAACGCTTTAAATTGATCTGTATTCATAAGCCAACCCTTTCTGATGGTTACTACTTGATCCGTGCAATACGGCCCTGTTCAAGATACACGAGCAGAATGGAAATATCTGCAGGGTTTACACCTGAGATTCTCGATGCCTGCGCCAAAGTCAGCGGCTGGACCTCTTTCAGTTTTTGGCGTGCTTCTGTCGCCAGTCCTGAAATTGCATCATAGTCGATATTTTCAGGGATTTTCTTATCTTCCATCTTCTTCAGCCTCTCAACCTGCTGAAGCGATTTTTCGATATATCCCTCATATTTAATTTGGATTTCTGTTTGTTCTTCTATTTCAAAATCGAGCTCTCCATCAGCAGGCACGAGCTGCTTGATATGCTCATATGAAACTTCCGGACGCTTCAGAAGGTCTGATGCGCGGATTCCATCCTTCAACTCACTGCCGCCAAGCGATCGAATCAATTCCTGGACCTCGGCTGAAGGTTTGATGATGATGGACTGAAGTCGTTTTTTCTCCGCTTCGATTGCCTCTTTTTTCGCCAGGAACTTCTGGTATCGTTCTTCGGTGATCAGGCCGATCTCGTAACCTTTTTCGGTTAAGCGAAGATCTGCATTATCGTGGCGCAGAAGCAAGCGGTATTCCGCTCTCGATGTCAGCAGACGGTAGGGTTCGTTCGTTCCTTTTGTCACAAGATCATCAATCAACACGCCAATATAGGCATCGGCGCGGCTGAGGATGACTTCTTCCTTGTCCAGAGCCTTTCTGCCGGCATTGATCCCGGCCATGATTCCCTGTCCGGCAGCCTCTTCATACCCTGAAGTACCATTGATTTGGCCTGCAGTATAAAGATTCTTGATCAATTTTGTTTCCAATGTCGGCCATAGCTGCGTCGGCACGACAGCATCATACTCAATTGCATAGCCGGCACGCATCATCTCGACTTTTTCAAGGCCTGGAATGGTCTGAAGGATCTTATGCTGGACTTCTTCCGGCAAGCTGGTTGATAGTCCCTGCACATACACTTCCTGAGTGTTCCTTCCTTCCGGCTCAAGGAAAATTTGGTGGCGCGGCTTGTCATTGAAGCGGACGACCTTATCCTCGATGGACGGGCAATAGCGCGGTCCAGTACCCTTGATCATTCCGGAATACATCGGTGAACGATGAAGATTATCATCAATCAACTGGTGTGTGCGCTCATTCGTATATGTCAGCCAGCAAGGTAGCTGGTCCGTAATGTATTTCGTCGTTTCATAGGAAAAAGCACGGTGGACATCATCACCAGGCTGTATTTCTGTTTTAGAATAATCAATTGTATCGCTGTGAACCCGCGGCGGCGTACCAGTTTTAAAACGTACCAGGTCAAAACCAAGTTCCTCGAGATGCTCTGAAAGCTTGATCGATGGCTGCTGGTTGTTCGGGCCGCTTGAATATTTCAATTCACCAAGGATGATTTCCCCGCGCATATACGTACCAGTCGTGATGACGACTGTTTTCGCACGGTAAATGGCCCCAGTCTTCGTAATGACCCCTTTACATTCACCGTCTTCCACAATCAGGCGCTCCACCATGCCCTGTATCAATGTGAGGTTCTTTTGATTTTCAAGCGTCTTCTTCATTTCATTCTGATAATCAAATTTATCGGCCTGGGCCCGCAGCGCACGTACGGCAGGTCCCTTACCGGTATTCAACATCCTCATCTGGATGTAGGTTTTATCAATATTGCGGCCCATTTCGCCGCCAAGAGCGTCAATTTCGCGCACAACGATTCCCTTTGCAGGTCCGCCGATTGACGGATTGCACGGCATGAACGCAATCATATCAAGGTTGATGGTAATCATCGCTGTTTTCGCACCCATCCGTGCCGGCGCAAGTGCTGCCTCAACACCTGCATGGCCGGCACCCACTACAACCACATCAAAATTCCCGGCTTCATAACCCATCCTGCTGCCTCCTTTTATGCTGCTTTAAAGCTATCCACTGTAAAAATCCATAGTATTATTGTTCTATGATCAATTTTCTGTTTTCGAGAAACGTATTATATAGAATATTTTCACAAAATAATTTCTTTATTTGCAATTGTATAGCTCTGTTAAACAAGGCTGTTGATTTTCGTTCCAGGCGCTTCGCTTTCCGCGGGGCTGGCGCTGAGCCTCCTCGTCGCTTTGCTCCTGCGGGGTCTCACCTGACCAGCTGCGCCCGCAGGAGTCTACGCGCCTTCCACTACAATCAACAGGGCAAATATAAACATTCAGCTTTAACAGAGCCTTTTGAAAATTACTTTCCTAGACAGAACTGGGAAAATAACTGGTCAATCAAGCTTTCATGAACACTTTCACCAATGATTTCGCCGAGAAGCTCCCATGCACGCGTCAAGTCAATCTGGACGATATCGATTGGCGTCCCCATTTCAACGCCGCTAATCGCTTCTTCAATCGAATGGGCAGCTTGGTTAAGCAAGGCGATATGGCGGCTGTTGGATACATAAGTGAGATCACCTGACTCAATTGCTCCTGAGAAAAACAGACTTGAAATCGCTTCTTCAAGCTGGTCCACACCCTGGTCTTCCAGCAGCGAGGTCGTCACGAGCGAATATGGCTTCGCAAGCTCCCTCACTTCGTCCATATTGATTTTCTGCGGGAGGTCGGTTTTGTTGACGATGACGATGACATCCATGCCTTCCACCGCTTTGAAGATGTTCCGATCCTCTTCCGAAAGCTCATCCGAATAGTTCAGAACAAGCAAAATCAAATCCGCTTCTTTCAGAACCTGGCGGGAACGCTCTACACCGATTCGTTCTACGATATCCTCTGTCTCACGAATCCCTGCTGTATCAAGAAGTCTTAATGGAACGCCGCGGACATTGACATACTCTTCGATGACATCACGGGTCGTGCCTGGAATATCCGTAACAATCGCTTTATTTTCATGGACAAGGCTATTCAATAATGAGGATTTCCCTACATTCGGCCGGCCTACAATGACAGTAGAAAGCCCCTCCCTGAGGATCTTCCCCTGCTGCGAGGTTTGCAAAAGCTTTTCCAGCTCAGCTTTTACATAGTTCGCTTTTTCCAAAAGCATATGATGCGTCATTTCCTCAACATCATCATACTCCGGATAGTCGATATTCACTTCGACATGCGCCAGAATTTCGAGAATTTCCTGGCGCAGCTTCTGAATCAGTCTTGAAAGGCGCCCTTCCATCTGGCCAAGTGCCATATTCATTGCCCGGTCCGTCTTCGCCCTGATTAAATCGATGACAGCCTCTGCCTGGGAAAGATCGATCCGTCCATTTAAAAAAGCCCGTTTTGTAAATTCTCCTGGCTCCGCCAGTCTCGCCCCCTGATTCAGGACAAGCTGGAGCACACGGTTTACAGAAACAAGACCCCCATGGCAGTTGATTTCGACTACATCTTCTTTCGTGAACGTTTTCGGACCTCTCATGACGGAGACCATCACTTCTTCAGCGACTTGTCCAGTTTTTGGTTCAATCAGATGGCCATAATGAATCGTATGCGAAGCCGCCTCGCTAAGCCTCTTGCTTCCAACCCCTCTGAACAGAGTGTCAGCAATCCCGAAAGCCTGATCCCCGCTTAAACGCACAATCGCAATCGCACCTTCACCCATCGGCGTAGAGATCGCCGCAATCGTATCAAATTCCACATGCTTCACCCCACTTTTTTAAAAAGTATATATATAAAATGATTGAAGTTTGTTTTCTACAAATTACTAGAATACCACATCGGTTTAGCGAAAAAAAGAAAGGAATCTTCTCTGTCGCCAAATTATCCACAATGAATAAAATAAACTCTTTTAATTTTAACTTATCCACATGTGAATAACAATAAAACCAAACGAGGAAATTTTGCATTGTGGAAAAACTCGCGAGAATTTTAAGAGGTTTCCCTGCCATTCGAAAAACTGGTAAAAAGCATGGAAAATTTCCAAGTCGCCAATAAAAACTGATTTTCGCCAAAAAACAGCTCAAAATCGCCATTAAAATTATTTTTTCGCCAATAAAACGGTGAAAATCGACAATAAATACATTTTTTCGCCAATAACCAGATTTGGCAGATCATAATCTTGATCAAAACTTGCTTATTTACGCTGCCAGCGTTCATTTTTCATAAAAAAACAACAAAAAACCCGAACCTGGACCAGGTTCGGGTTGCATTTCTTTATTTAGACGGTGCGATAACAATATGCCTGTGCGGCTCGGTGCCATCAGAGAAAGTTTTGATTTTCTTATTTGACATCAATGCAGTATGAATCACTTTGCGTTCATACGAAGGCATCGGTTCAAGCGCGACGTTTTGTCCGGTTCTTACTGCTTTTTGTGCCAGGCGTTCAGCCAGCTGGACGAGTGTATCGTTCCTGCGCTGGCGGTAATCCTCCGCATCAAGTACAACAGTGGCGTACTGTTCAGAATATCGGTTCACCACAAGCTGCGTTAAAAACTGCAGCGAATTCAGTGTTTGGCCTCTTTTTCCGATCAGCAAAGCGATTTTTTCACCCGACATCGTCAATAGGACTGTTTTTCCTTCTTTTTTCACATCCACATCGATGGATGCGCCCATTTTTTCGCCAACCGATTTCAAATAATTCACGGCTTCTTCAACAGCATCGATTTTGACTGTCACTTTGACGACAGCCGGGCGTGTGCCGAAAAGTCCGAAAATCCCCTTTTTGCCTTCATCAATTACATCAATCTCTGTGCGGTCTTTGGTTGTCTTTAATTGAGCTAAAGCGGATTCTACTGCTTCGTCGACATTTTGTCCTGTAGCAGTTACCTGTTTCACTTTTTTGCTCCTCCCGCATTGCCGGCAGCCTTTGCTTTTTTAAGATCCGGCCCTTTAATAAAGTACGTCTGACCAATCATAAATAAGTTACCTACTACCCAGTACAATGAAAGAGCTGCTGGGAAGTTGATTGCGAATACAACGATCATGATTGGCATCAGCCAAAGCATCATCGCCATTTGCGGATTGCCTTCCTGGCCAGCCATCATCATTTTTTGCTGAATGAAAGTAGTGATACCTGCAACAACTGGCAGAATATAATACGGATCCGGTGCACCGAGATCGAACCATAGGAAATTATGTTCAGCAATCTCCCTGGTTCTTGAAATCGCGTGGTAAAAACCAATCAAGATTGGCATCTGGACAATCAGCGGGAAACAGCCTGCAAGCGGATTGACACCATGCTGCTGGAAAAGTGCCATTGTTTCTTGCTGAAGCTTTTGCTGTGTCTTCTGGTCCTTCGAGCTGTATTTTTCCTTCAGCTTCTGCATTTCAGGCTGCAATGCCTGCATCGCTTTCGAGCTTTTCGTTTGCTTGATCATAAGCGGCAGAATCGCAAAACGGATCAGCAAAGTAACAGCAATAATCGATAATCCGAAGTTTCCACCAAGCCATTCGGCCATCTTGATGATTAACAGGGATAATGGATAGACAATGTATTCGTTCCAGAAACCCTTACTCTCTGGAGTAATCGGCTGGTTATACTCTGTACAGCCTGTCAGCAATGACACCACTAACACCAAGCCCAATATCAATAATATTCTTTTTTTCAAGCTTCATTTCCTCCTAACTTCCCGATACGTTCATTTATTTTCAAAAGTTTGTCCCAAATTTTATGTACATTTCACCCTGGCTGCATAATGCAATCAAAAGTATTTTAACATCTTTTATAGGGAAGCGCTTTTAAAAAATGCAATTCGGCAAATATTTTTGCCTCAATCATTATCTCCAGGTTTCGGCTTCTTCAAAACCTTTCCCACCTTTAAAACATGCTCAAGGCTTTTCTTGACCTCATGCATGTCCATTTCGGCAGTCGGCTTCCGGGCAATGATGATATAATCGTTGCCGTTATGGACCCGGTCCTGAAATTCATGGAAGGATTGCCGGATATAACGTTTGATCTGGTTGCGCATGACGGCATTGCCGATTTTTTTGCTGACAGACAGGCCGATTCGGAAATTTTCCTGCTCCGGCTTTTTCAAAATATAGACGACAAATTGCCGGTTAGCAACAGATCTTCCCTTTTTAAATGCCTCTTGGAATTCTTTATTTTTTTTTACTCTGTAATCTTTTTTCATATATAACACCTTCAATTCTCTATGGATCCATAATTTTCATTCCGGGACCTAATCATCATGGCTGCCAGAGGGATTTTTTTTTCAGTATGACCAAAAATAAATCCCCAACAGCCACTTTGCCAGTATACCCGGCTCCCAAAATAGTATTGCCCAAAGAGAAAAAAGACCACTGACATTTCAGTGGCCTAAGCTGATAATACTTTTCTTCCTTTTTGACGACGGCGAGCAAGAACCTTACGGCCATTTGCACTGCTCATGCGAGCACGGAATCCGTGAACTTTGCTGTGTTTACGCTTATTTGGTTGATAAGTGCGTTTCATATATGTTACACCTCCCTGAGGAATAGCTGTTACAGACAGTCTTTGTAATTATAAAGAGGGGCAGCATAAATTGTCAAGTGCTTATTAGGAAAAGAACCTTATTACCATATAGTTAAAATTTGAATTCCCCGTCAGCTTCTTTTGAGATCACCGATGAATTTTTCCCTGGCTCACAGTTTAAAAAAAATATCGTTTTTTGAAACAGCTGCCTTTCATCCCCGAATTTAATTTTTAGTGGTAAAAGAATATTTTTTCCCTCAAAAGAAAATCTTATTTTATATGTTTTATTTTATAAAATTTCCATGTTTCCGAAGCCCTGTGGACAAAAATCGACACCTTTTTTATTATCCACAACCCTTTTTGACAGCTTTTACACAAGTCAGTTGGCTGTGGACAATTATTCTCCACAGATAGGGTGTATTGTGGATAATGTATGAAAAAGCGTTGCACCATGCTAGATTATCTGATATTATATTTGTGTTTTCACTCTTAATAATTCGATGACAGAAATATAATTATCCACAAAATGTGGATAAGCTGTGGATAGGTTATTCAGGGCTGTTGTAAAAGTTTGTCCACAGAAAGTGGATATTGTCGAAAAGCTTCTTTTCTTCCTTATTATATATTTTTCCACATTAATAGTTTCGTATATTTATTAATCAAGGGTTGTACAACGTGTATAACCTTTCGTTTTATGCTTTTCGAACAGACCTGATACAGATTGGCTAAACGGCTAAATGTGAAAATCACACTGCACATGCAGCCAGACATAGAGATAAAACTGACGAGAAAAGGAGGGAAAATTGTTGGAGAATATTGCAGATCTCTGGAATAATGCTCTCGCTAAAATCGAGAAAAAGATCAGCAAGCCAAGTTTTGATACATGGCTAAAATCAACCAAAGCACATTCGCTCCAGGGTGATGTCCTTACGATCACAGCACCTAATGAGTTTGCCCGCGATTGGCTGGAAGAGCGCTATTCCCAGCTTATCAGCGGCATTTTGTATGAAATTACTGGTGAAGAGCTTGCTGTTAAATTCATCATTCCCCAAAACCAGAATCAAGAAGATCTTGATATTCCTTTGCCGCCCAGAAGGGTCAAGAAGGAAGAAGACACGCCGGATCTGCCAGTCAGCATGCTGAACCCAAAGTATACATTCGACACTTTTGTCATTGGTTCAGGCAACCGTTTCGCCCACGCGGCGTCGCTAGCAGTAGCTGAAGCGCCGGCAAAAGCCTATAACCCTTTATTCATCTATGGGGGCGTAGGTCTTGGTAAAACCCACTTGATGCATGCAATCGGGCACTACGTCCAGGATCATAATCCGAATGCGAAAGTGGTTTATTTGTCATCTGAAAAATTCACGAATGAATTCATCAATTCAATCAGGGACAACAAAGCAGGCGATTTCCGCGATAAATATCGCAATGTCGATGTCCTGCTTATTGATGATATTCAGTTCCTGGCTGGCAAAGAACAAACGCAAGAGGAATTTTTCCATACATTCAATACCTTGCATGAGGAAAGCAAGCAGATTGTCATCTCCAGTGACCGTCCGCCAAAAGAAATTCCGACTCTGGAGGACAGGCTGAGGTCCCGTTTCGAATGGGGCTTGATCACCGATATCACGCCGCCGGACTTGGAGACAAGAATTGCGATCCTGCGCAAAAAAGCAAAGGCAGAGGGATTGGATATCCCGAATGAAGTTATGCTTTATATTGCCAACCAGATTGACTCCAACATCCGTGAACTTGAAGGAGCCTTAATCCGGGTTGTCGCTTATTCTTCTCTCATCAATAAGGATATCAATGCCGACCTGGCAGCTGAGGCCTTGAAGGACATCATTCCTAGCTCGAAGCCAAAAGTCATTACGATCCTTGATATACAAAGGGTTGTAGGACAGCATTTCAATGTAAAGCTCGAGGATTTCAAAGCAAAGAAACGGACAAAATCCGTCGCTTATCCTAGGCAAATCGCCATGTACTTATCAAGGGAACTGACAGATTTTTCGCTTCCAAAGATCGGGGAAGAATTCGGAGGACGTGACCATACAACGGTCATTCATGCACATGAGAAAATTTCCAAGATGGTTTCCACTGATACAAATCTGCAAAGGCAGCTAAAAGATATAAATGAACAATTAAGGGTTTAGGATAATGTGAATAACTCGTCATTGGTTGCGCACAGTCTGTCCACATGTGGATAGGCTGTCTTTCCTTTGATCAAGTCACTTATCCACAAATCCACAGGCCCTACTAGTACTACTATTACTTTTTTAAAACATATTAATATATGCTTTTAGGAAAAAAATATTCCAAAACGGAGGCTAAAAAATGAGATTTATTATCCAGCGCGATTTTCTGCTGCAAAGCGTCCAGGACGTCATGAAGGCAGTAACAAGCAGAACAACAATTCCAATTTTGACTGGTATCAAGATTGTCGCCAATGAAGAGGGAGTAACTCTTACAGGCAGCGATTCTGATATTTCCATTGAATCTTTCATTCCTAAAGAAGAAGCAGGGGATGAAATCGTTGAAATCAAACAGCCTGGATCAATTGTTCTGCAGGCGCGTTTCTTTAGTGAAATCGTTAAAAAGCTTCCTACAGACACAGTAGAAATCGAAGTCCATAATAATCTGCAGACGATCATCCGTTCCGGTAAATCTGAATTCAATCTTAACGGCCTTGATGCAGAAGAGTATCCACACCTTCCGCAAATTTCGGAAGAGCATGTATTCAAGATTCCGACAGATTTATTAAAAGGCCTGATCCGCCAGACTGTCTTTTCAGTGTCCACCTCAGAAACACGCCCAATCTTGACAGGTGTCAACTGGAAGGTCGAAAACAATGAACTGATCTGTATTGCAACAGATAGCCACAGACTGGCATTGCGAAAGGCCAGGCTCGAAGCTGACAATACTGAGAGCTACAATGTTGTCATCCCAGGAAAAAGCTTGACTGAGTTGAGTAAAATCCTTGATGACAGCTCTGATTCAGTCGATATCGTCATTACGGAAAACCAGGTTTTATTCAAAGCTAAGCATCTGCTATTCTTCTCAAGATTGCTTGAAGGAAACTATCCTGACACAGGAAGACTGATTCCGACTGAAAGCAAAACAGACGTTGTCGTGAATACAAAAGAATTCCTGCATGCCATTGATCGTGCGTCGTTACTTGCAAGAGAAGGACGAAACAATGTCGTTAAGTTTTCCACAATCGAAGGCGGAGCAATCGAAGTTTCTTCCAATACACCGGAAATCGGTACTGTTGTCGAAGAAATCCAGAGCCAGTCTATCGATGGTGAAGAACTAAAAATCTCTTTCAGTGCTAAATATATGATGGACGCGCTAAAAGCATTAGAGGGAACAGAAATTCAGATCAGCTTCACTGGCGCGATGAGACCATTCGTCATCCGTCCGCTTCATGATGATTCCATCCTGCAGCTGATCCTGCCGGTAAGAACTTACTAATTCCATAACGCCACCAGTTTTATTGCTGGTGGCTTTTTTTATATGTGAAAAGTAGACCCTGCGGAAAGCGAAGCGCCTGGAACGGAGATCAACAGGCCCGGACCGAAGGCAAAAAATAAGAAAATTTGTTTCTATGGAAAATATTTAGTAAAATAAAGTATTAAGTCCTTTTGGAAGAAAAGGGTGAGAATCGTGAATGAGGAAATAAAAATCGATACGGAATACATTACGCTTGGCCAGTTCCTTAAATTAGCCGATGTGATTCAATCCGGCGGAATGGCAAAGTGGTTTTTAAGTGAACACGATGTTTTTATCAATGGTGAACAAGATCAGCGAAGAGGAAGAAAGCTTCGTTCCGGAGACCAGGTTTCAATACCTGGATTTGGCGAGTTCGTCATAATGCAATAATCAGAGGATGAACTGTTCATGTATATAGAGGAACTGCAATTAAGGAATTACCGCAATTACCAGGGGCTTGAGGCGACATTTGAAAATAAGGTGAATGTAATCCTTGGCGAAAATGCCCAGGGGAAAACAAATGTCATGGAATCCATCTATGTGCTTGCAATGGCAAAATCACACCGGACCTCAAATGATAAAGATTTGATTCGCTGGGACGAGGAATATGCTAAAATAGAGGGACGGATTAAAAAAAGCAACGGATCGCTGCCCATGCAGCTTGTCATTTCCAAAAAAGGCAAAAAAGCAAAAGTCAATCATCTGGAGCAGCGCAAGCTAAGCCAGTATGTTGGCAACATGAATGTCGTCATGTTTGCACCAGAGGATCTGAACCTTGTAAAAGGGAGCCCTCAGGTACGAAGACGATTTGTCGATATGGAAATAGGACAGGTATCGGCAGTCTATTTGCATGACATCAGCCAGTACAATAAAATCCTCCAGCAGCGGAATCATTATCTTAAGCAGCTGCAGATCAAAAAAGCGACAGACCACACCATGCTCGAAATCCTGACTGAACAATTTATCCAGGCTGCCGCAAGGATCATCCTGAAGCGGTTTGAATTCCTGAATTTGCTTGAACAATGGGCATTGCCTATCCATCAGGGGATTTCAAGAGGGCTGGAAGACCTGAAAATCATCTATAAACCCTCTGCAGAGGTATCAGAAGGTGATGATTTGTCGAAAATGATAGCAGTGTATGAAGAAAAATTTGCTAAAATAAAGACAAGAGAGATTGACCGGGGAACGACGATGTTTGGTCCGCACCGGGACGATCTACAATTTTTCGTGAATGGCCGGGATGTCCAGACATTCGGATCCCAGGGACAGCAGCGGACGACCGCACTATCGGTGAAATTGGCTGAAATCGAATTGATCAATGCGGAGATCGGTGAGTATCCAATCCTCCTGCTTGATGATGTCCTGTCTGAGCTGGATGATTATCGACAATCCCATTTATTAAATACCATCCAGGGGAAAGTCCAAACCTTTGTCACCACCACCAGTGTGGATGGGATTGACCATCAGACATTAAGGGAAGCGGCCACATATAACGTGAAGACCGGCGAAATGTCAAGAATCCAATGAGGTGGACTCAATGTATTTGCATGTTGGTGAAGAGGTCCTTGTCAGGACGAAAGATATCATAGCAATATTAGACATTGAAAGCGCCAGTTCTTCTCCTTTCATGGAGGAATTCCTTGTGCGGCAGGACAGGGAGATTGTCCAGCTGGCCAAAGGGTCGGTCAAATCAATCGTCGTAACAGGCAATCATATATATTATTCCCCACTGGCATCAGGAACTTTGAAGAAACGCTCACAAAGATTATCCGTTCAGGAGTTTTAATAGATCGGCTTGTACGCAAAATGTCGAAAAACAACGGTGTTTGCGGAAATGCCACTTGAAATGATTATAGTAAATCCGCTGTTTTATTTTACAGATTTAGAAAAAAGATGAGTGAAATTGAAAGTGTAGGTGATCGATATGGCAATGGAGGAACAAGAATCCATGCAGGGACAAGCGTATGATGAAAATCAGATTCAAGTGCTCGAAGGCCTGGAAGCGGTACGCAAACGTCCAGGGATGTATATCGGATCAACGAGTGGAAAAGGTTTGCACCATCTTGTATGGGAAATCGTTGATAATAGTATAGACGAAGCTCTTGCCGGCTTCTGTGATGAAATAAACGTCATTATCGAAGAAGATAACAGTATTACTGTCAAGGATAATGGCCGGGGAATCCCGGTCGGTATCCACGAAAAAATGGGACGGCCTGCGGTTGAGGTTATCATGACTGTTCTTCACGCAGGCGGTAAGTTCGGCGGCGGAGGCTATAAGGTTTCCGGAGGACTGCACGGTGTAGGTGCATCCGTTGTTAACGCGCTGTCCACCTATCTTGAAGTATTTGTCCACCGTGATGGCAAAGTCCATTATCAAAAATTCGAGCGTGGCATAGTCGGTGACCCGCTGAAGGTCATTGGCGAAACGGACCATACAGGCACGACTGTCCACTTCAAGCCTGACCCGGAGATTTTCACCGAGACATTGGAATATGAATATGACACACTCGCAAACCGTCTGCGTGAGCTTGCCTTCCTGAACAGGGCAATCAAGATCACGATTGAGGATAAGCGAGGAGAAGGTAAAAGGAATGAGTATTATTACGAGGGCGGAATTAAGTCCTATGTTGAGCATTTAAACCGTACGAGAGAAGTCCTTCATGAAGAGCCGATCTATATTGAGGGTGAAAAAGATGGCATTACTGTAGAGGTAGCTATCCAATACAACGACAGCTACACAGGAAACATTTACTCTTTCGCAAACAATATCCACACTTATGAAGGTGGTACGCATGAGTCTGGTTTTAAAACAGCTTTGACTCGTGTGATTAACGATTATGCCCGTAAGCACGGGATTTTCAAGGAAAGTGATGCCAATCTTTCAGGAGATGACGTTCGTGAAGGCTTGACTGCAATCGTGTCGATCAAGCACCCTGATCCGCAGTTCGAAGGCCAGACGAAAACAAAGCTTGGGAATTCTGAGGTCCGTACGGTAACTGACACACTGTTTTCCGACCACTTTGAAAAATTCATGCTTGAAAACCCGAATGTCGGAAGGAAGATTGTCGACAAAGGCCTAATGGCCGCAAGAGCCAGACTCGCGGCTAAAAAAGCGCGTGAGCTGACACGGAGGAAGAGTGCTCTTGAAATCTCCAGTCTGCCAGGGAAGCTTGCTGACTGCTCTTCAAAGGATCCATCAATCAGTGAAATTTATGTCGTTGAGGGTGACTCTGCGGGTGGTTCCGCCAAGCAGGGCCGTGACCGCCACTTCCAGGCGATCCTGCCGCTTAGAGGTAAGATCCTGAACGTTGAAAAGTCGCGTCTGGATAAAATTTTATCGAATAACGAAGTAAGAGCGATCATAACAGCAATCGGTACAGGGATCGGCGAGGACTTTGACCTTTCAAAGGCACGTTACCAAAAAATCGTCATCATGACTGATGCCGATGTCGATGGCGCCCATATCCGAACTTTATTATTGACGTTCTTCTACAGATATATGAGAAAAATTCTTGAGGCAGGATATATTTATATTGCCCAGCCGCCATTATATAAAATCCAGCAAGGCAAAAAAATCGAATATGCTTACAACGACAAGCAGCTCGATCAGATCCTCGCTGAGCTCCCGCAGCAGCCAAAACCAGGCATCCAGCGTTACAAAGGTCTTGGTGAGATGAATCCAGAGCAGCTTTGGGAGACGACAATGAACCCTGAGACAAGGACATTGCTCCAGGTAAATCTCGAGGACGCAATCGAGTCGGATGAAACCTTCGAAATCCTCATGGGTGACAAGGTAGAGCCACGACGCAATTTCATCGAGCAGAATGCACTTTATGTAAAGAACCTGGATATATAGTAAGGTCTCTTTTTACAAAGCACTGTTCTTTTTTGCAGGATAGAAGGTATGGCCTCTATCCTGATTTTTCTTGAAAAAGGCTGCATTGAACCGGGGTGCTAAGCCCCTGTCTTCTTATGGAATAATGATATGTAATTTGATTACTAGATTAGTGACTGGCATTCGCGCTAAACCTAAGCGCCTTTGCTTTTCGACTAAAGGAGGTTTCTCTTAAATGGCTGAGACACCAAACTCTCGTGTGAAAGAGATTAATATTAGCCAGGAAATGCGTTCATCCTTCCTGGATTATGCCATGAGTGTAATCGTAGCTCGTGCGCTTCCGGATGTCCGTGACGGCTTAAAGCCCGTACATAGAAGGATTCTATATGCAATGCATGATCTCGGCATGCATTCAGACAAGGCCTATAAAAAATCGGCGAGGATCGTCGGTGAAGTCATAGGTAAGTATCACCCGCATGGTGACTCTGCTGTATACGACACAATGGTCCGTATGGCGCAGGATTTCAACTATCGCTATATGCTAGTCGATGGACATGGAAACTTTGGATCTGTCGATGGTGACGCTGCAGCGGCGATGCGTTACACAGAAGCCCGTATGTCCAAAATTTCGATGGAGCTTTTGCGTGACATCAATAAAGATACAATCGACTATCAGGATAACTATGACGGTTCTGAAAGAGAACCGATTGTCATGCCTTCACGCTTCCCGAACCTGCTTGTCAACGGTACTTCCGGTATTGCTGTCGGTATGGCGACTAACATCCCGCCGCATCAGCTTGGCGAGGTCATTGATGGCGTATTGGCCATCAGTAAAGACCCTGATATGACCATCATGGAATTGATGGAGATCATCACAGGACCAGACTTCCCGACAGCGGGATTGATCTTAGGGCGCAGTGGCATCCGTAAAGCTTATGAGACTGGCCGCGGGTCGATTACATTACGTGCGAAGGTTGAAATTGAACAAAAATCAAATGGTAAGGAAGTTATTATCGTCAGGGAACTTCCATACCAGGTCAATAAAGCCAGGCTGATTGAGAAAATCGCTGAATTAGTCCGCGACAAGAGGCTTGACGGCATCACGGACTTGCGGGATGAGTCTGACCGTAAGGGTATGAGGATTGTAATTGAAGTTCGCAAGGATGCGAATGCAAATGTCCTTCTAAATAACCTTTATAAACAAACTGCCTTGCAGACAAGCTTTGGTATCAACCTTCTTGCTTTAGTCGATGGCCAGCCGAAGGTTCTGAACCTGAAGCAATGTCTGACATACTATCTTGACCACCAGGTAGTCGTCATTCGACGACGCACAGAGTTTGAACTTAGGAAGGCAGAAGCTCGTGCTCACATTCTCGAAGGGTTGCGAATCGCGCTTGATAACCTTGATGCGGTCATCAGCCTGATCAGAAGCTCACGCACGACAGATATCGCCAGAGAAGGATTGATGACACAGTTCAATCTATCCGATAAGCAAGCACAGGCCATTCTTGATATGCGTCTACAGAGGCTCACAGGTTTGGAACGCGAAAAGATCGAAGAAGAATTCCAGAACCTCATGCAGCTGATCTCAGAATTAAAAGCAATCCTGGCTGACAATGAAAAGGTACTCGAAATCATTCGTGAAGAGCTTACGGAAATCAAAGAGCGCTTCAATGACGAGCGCCGCACTGAGATTGTCTCAGGCGGTCTCGAAATGATCGAGGACGAAGATTTGATTCCTCGAGAAAACATTGTCATCACCCTTACCCATAACGGCTATGTTAAGCGCCTGCCTGTATCGACATATAGGGCACAGCGCCGCGGGGGCCGCGGAATCCAGGGGATGGGTACGAATGAAGATGATTTCGTCGAACACTTAATCACGACATCCACGCACGATACAATCCTTTTCTTTACAAACAAAGGAAAAGTATATCGTTCGAAGGGTTACGAAATCCCTGAATTTAGCCGGACAGCTAAGGGAATTCCGATCATCAACCTATTGGAAATAGAGAAAGGTGAATGGGTTAACGCCATCATTCCTGTTTCGGAATTCGTGGATGACTGGTTCCTGTTCTTCACAACGAAAGAAGGAATTTCAAAACGTTCACCACTTTCATCATTTGCAAATATCCGCAACAATGGACTGATTGCCCTGAACCTGCGTGAAGACGATGAATTGATTTCCGTTCGTCTGACAGATGGCAGCAAAGAAATGATCATCGGCACAAAAGATGGCTTACTGATCCGCTTCCCTGAAACAGATGTGCGCTCTATGGGCCGTACAGCCACTGGGGTAAAAGGAATCACGCTGTCTGAAGGTGATGAAGTTGTCGGCATGGAAGTCCTTGAAGAAAGCGCAGAGATCCTTGTTGTCACCAAGAATGGTTACGGCAAGAGGACACCTTCCGAAGAATACAGAAGGCAAGGGCGTGGCGGTAAGGGAATCAAGACCTGCAATATCACCGATAAGAATGGTGACCTTGTCACGATGAAGGTCGTAACAGGTGAGGAAGACCTTATGCTGATCACAACAGGAGGCGTGCTGATCCGCATTCCGGTAAGCTCGATCTCCATGACAGGCCGTAATACACAAGGTGTTAAACTCATCAGTCTCAACAAAGCTGAAAATGAGTATGTTGCGACAGTTGCGAAGGTCGACAAGGAAGAAGATAAGCCGGAAGACCTGGAAGAGGATGAGAATGCGGAAGCAATCGTTGACCCAGAAGAGGTTGGCAGCGAAGAAGCAGAATCAGCCGAAACAGCCGAAACACCAAACGAATCAGAAGAAGAATAAACTTTTTAAGGGGAACACAAAAATGTGTTCCTCTTTTTTGGTAAAATAAAGTAAAATAATTGTAAGAAAATTAAAATTCCGGAGTGGATGGCCTTGCGCGTACTAGTAGACAACCTAAAAGAGGGCTGTATCCTTATTGAAGATGTTCTAAGTAAAACGAATAGACCCATCATGAGCAAGAAAACAGTCTTATCAGAGCATCTAATCGATATTCTGAAAATTTTTCTGGTCAAGGAAGTAGAAGTGGAGAAAACGCTGGTGAATGGATTGCCATGCACAGCCCCTTCGACCGGAAAAGACAAGAGTCTTTCATTGAATTCGGACAAGACCGAACGTACTTTTGTTGACCTGTTTTTACAGGCCAAGCAGGAGTTCAAGAAAGAGTTCATTTCCTGGCAATCAGGAATGCAGATCGATATTGCCAAACTCAGGTCGATCATTGTCCCGCTTATTGAGCAAAGTGACATGAATTCGTCGGATATATTCAACCTGCATCATTATTCCACCAAGAATGAATATCTCTATGACCATCCATTGGCGGTAGGGGTCATCAGTGCTTTCATCGCAAAGAAATTAAATTACAGCAAAGGGGAAGTGACCCAAATCGCGCTGGCTGGCTGTCTATCGGATTGCGGCATGGCGAAAATCAGCCCGAGCATTCTCAACAAAAACACTACTTTAACGGTAGAGGAATTCGAGGAAATCAAAAAACATCCTACATTTAGCTATCAGATGGTCAGGAACAGCCCGTTGCTGAAGGATGCTACAAAGATTGCCATTCTTCATCATCATGAAAGAATGGACGGAAGCGGCTATCCATTCGGCGAAAAGGCAAGCAGGATCCATCCATTTGCAAAAATACTTGCGGTGGCTGATTCCTTTCACGCAATGACCTCCGAACGAATCTACAAACCAAAGCACTCGCCATTTAAAGTGCTGGAAATGATCAATGAGGAATTATTCGGGGAGTTTGATATAACGGCATTGAAGGCATTAAGTTCAGCGATTATGAACTATTCCGTAGGCACCAAAATCCGATTGTCGGATGGCCAGGCTGCAGAAATCATTTTTGTAGAGGAAAAGAACCCGGCAAGGCCGTTGGTGAAATTGCTGGAGTCAGATCAGATTCTTGCCCTGGAGAAGAACAGGTATTTGCATATTGAAGAAATTATTCACTAAGAGCTGGCCGTGTATGCCAGCTTTTTTTAATTTCACAGATTCTATGAAGATTCAAATGACATGTTTTATAAACAGCTATGAAGAGTATCTTTGAATAAAAATAAGAAACTACAGAAAAGGTATTGCTTTATCATTATATGCCTGATATAATCTTCAAAGTCAGTAACGAAACAACAACTTCAATCAAATAGTTTTTGAAAAAAGTTATTGACTTATACAGCAAGAAAATGTTATATTAATAAAGTCGCTTACGGGCGATGAGGCAACGAATTGTTCTTTGAAAACTAAACAAACAAGCGTCAACAAACAATAAATGATCATGTCCTTCTATTATAGAAGACATGAGCCAACGTTTTAACTTATGAGCTAAACTCATACTCTTTTTTGGAGAGTTTGATCCTGGCTCAGGACGAAC
>NZ_JAGGQK010000011.1:0-258946 GCF_018613355.1 Bacillus sp. ISL-35
CCGCGCAGCCCAACAGGACCAACGACACCAACCGGACCGACTGGACCGACCGGACCAACGGGACCGACCGGACCAACAGGACCAACAGGACCAACAGGGCCGACTGGACCAACAGGGCCAACAGGGCCAACAGGACCGACCGGACCAACAGGGCCGACAGGACCAACAGGACCAACAGGACCAACAGGGCCGACTGGACCAACAGGGCCAACAGGACCAACAGGACCAACAGGACCAACCGGGCCGACAGGGGTAACCGGACCGACTGGACCAATGCCTGATACAGAGTGTGATTGTTGCGTTGGACCAATGACAGATATATTTGAGCAAATTAGAGATGGAAATATCGAAGTTACTGTTGGAACTACTTCTCAAACAAATAATGGTGGTATCGGCAACGTAACAATTGATGCAGTTCAAAATGGATTCTTTATTGCAGAGGGTGGAACGATTGCAGGACCAATGTGCCAAGTCGTTGGAGTTCAAGGTGATGGCTTACTTGCTGGTGTAACTCTGCCTCCACTTCCAGACCCGCCGCCTGATCGTACGGGAGAATGTGAATGCTGTGAGCAGCCTACTAGGGCAATTCTTGAAATGATCTTTGAACAAGGCTCTTCAGCAGATTTCTTTACTGATGGTTTCTTTGACAATATTCAGGATGCGGAAATTCTTGCTATATCTGAAGGACTTGTAAAGATTACAACAGGAAACGAAACATATATTCTTAGTACGTGTCATATTGCAAAGATTCAAGATATTAGTCCTGGCCTGACTTTTGAACCACAATAATAAAAAATCATCAACAGTGCTTGTCATGCTTGGCAAGCACTGTTCTTTTTTTGGCTTACACATAGACTATTATAAAAAACATTTGGAGGTAAACGTGATACAGGAACTTCGTTCACAGGAATTTAATAAAAGACTAGATAGATATGGGTTTGCTAGCAGACAAAAATTAATTCATACAGACCAAAATATCGAACAACTCCATATAGTATACGCAATGACCCATGTGGGAATATCAGGAGGAGTAAAAGTCATACTCGAACACGCAAATAAACTGACAAAAGCAGGAGTTAAAGTAACGGTGGTCTCCCATTATCCAAAGCCATCCTGGTTTCCAATTGAGTCAGAATATGTTCAAGTTCCTTTTGGCCTTGAGCTGGCTAAAGGGATTCCGATTTGTGACGTGATCGTTGCTACTTATTGGGACCATATTCAGGCTTGTATCGAAACAGGCATCGCACCTGTTGTGTATTTTGAGCAGGGTGATTTTCATTTGTTTGATTATGACTCAATGAACCATTCGCTAAAGGGGTTTATTCAGAAACAAATGGAGATTCCTCCTTTTATTTTTACTGTATCCAATCAGGCGTCAAAGCAGATCACCAAGATTTACGGCAGGGACGCCAGGGTTTTTCCTAATGCAGTTGATGAAGGTGTTTTTACAGTAAAAGGAGATAAAGAAATTGGAGAAAAGCCATACTTGCTGATGGTGGGAGCTGAATCAGCAAAGTTCAAAGGGATTTCCGATATCATTTTAGCTTATGAAAAAATCAAAAAAGACTTTGATATGGATTTGTACTGGATTACTCCGGAGCGGCCTTCTTTAGCAATGAAAGAGAAGGTGGCAAAGGTATTCGTTAGTCCATCGCAGCAAAAGATCAGCAGCCTTTTTCGGGGAGCATCTTTGTTTATTTGCGGATCAACCTACGAAAGCTTTTCGCTTCCAACATTAGAGGCTATGGCTTGTGGATGCCCGGTTGTTACCACAAACAACACTGGAGTACTCGAATACGCAGTGGATCAGGAGAATGCACTCATATGCGAAATGAAAAATCCTGTTGATATGGCAGAGAAAATAGCCCGTGTATTATCAAGTGAGGATATTCAGAACAAATTAAGGAGCAACGGTCTGTTGACAGCCCAGAAATATAATTGGGAAACAAGTATAAAGAAATTGTTGCTTTTCTATAAAGAAGTGTCTTCGTATAGGGTCCAGGGTCGAAATGAGCTTAATGTCTGGGAGCTAACTGTAAAACCTGAACAGTTTCTTGAAGAGGAAGATTTTGAGAAACTGAAAAGATACTTGAGGGTTACCGAGGCAGACATCGTTAAAGCACCTGTGGTTTACACTGTTGATAAAGCGCCTCCAATTGCCAGGTGGGAAGTGATTGCTAATCGGAAACATAGCGATGAAGGGAAAATGGAGCAGTGCTTCTGTCCCTTGCAGCCCTTTAATAAACTCCAGCTTCTTAGCCTGCCAGGATACAGCCCATTTCTATTCAAGGACTACGAAAGAGCATTAGCTGAATTTCAGTATCTTTATGAGCATCAAGAAGACCTTAATGAGAAATCTCTGTCAGCCCGCTGGATTATTCTCAACCTTTTAAGGCTGCAAAGGAAACACCAGGCGAAGAAACAATTAAAGGAGTTTATTAAACAATTCCCACATAACACTGATTTTCATCTCCTCAATTCACTAATTCATGACGATGTGAAGATTAAATCAAATTCGATTGAAACAGTTAAGCTGATAGGTGATGCGGCATCTTATCCTGAATTTTTCTATGATGTGCAGAATCATTTGCTTCATTCCTGAAAAGGGGTGAAATCATAATAACTGTTATAAAAGTAAACAAACACTTCTTCTCTAAAAATGAATATACCTAAAAAGAACTTATAAAAATAAGGGTTCCTGTTTGGAGCATTTAATCATTTAGCAAAAGGAGTTTTCCAATTGACCTATTCATTTTCGCCTGAACAATGGGAGTACTTATTCAGGCTTGGCTATCCGGGTCCCTGGGATAAGGAGTCAATGGCCTCGGAGGCTATTTACAGAGGCGGAGAGGCAATTGTTAAAAGTAAACTATTAAAAAATCAATATCTTCCTTATAATCTTGAAGACATTATTGAGGAAGGCATGAAGAGTCTTTCGAAGGATATTATCTGCCTGCAGACAGCAAGCGAAGTAGAAGTGCAACTGTTAGAGGCTTTGAGAGAAAAGAAGGGGTTCAGTGTAATAAGGATTGGTGATGGCGAAATATTGGCTTTGTCACACGATATCCTGGTTACGACAAAAGAAATTAATCAAAACAGAAGGCTTAAGGGTATGGGCGGATTTAAGGTCCCGAACCATGAAAAAAGAGATTTATTGGCTAAGAATTTGCTAGAGGCTGATATTGTTGGCATACCAGAAGCGAGATATCCAGTCTATCAGAGGATGTTTAATCAAGTCGCTAAGGAATATAGGCTGCCATTGCAGTCTATGAAATTGGCCACTTCGCTGATCAATTATCAGCTCAACCAGGAAACTGCTTTTTTCCATCATGTGTTAATGAATTATCGGGTCCTGCTGATTGGAAACCGTTCGGCTGATGGAGAGGAATTTTTCATCAAAAAGGGCTATAAATCCATTGTAGGCACTATAAAGGTTCCGGGATTTGATTCGATTGAAAAAGTGTTGGAAGAAGCCGATCGATATGAGTATGACATTGCCTTCGTTTCAGCCGGGGTGGCCGCCAACATTATCTGTGTGGAAATAGCCCGGAGAGATAAGGTGGCAATTGATTTTGGCCATTTACTTGATTGGTATCTGCTAGGCCGCAGGGTGATCAGGACCGAATGAGGCTGCCAATCATCTCTTTTCTCAATCACATAACTGGGGTGTTTTTATGATTAGCGTCATTTTGCCAGTGTACAACGGGGGGGATTTCCTTAAGGAAACCATCAGCAGCATCTTGAATCAGACACATAAAAATCTGGAGCTGATCATTGTCAATGATGGCTCAACAGATAACAGTGAAGAGGTAGTGATGTCGTTTACTGATGAAAGAATAAAATATTGTAAACAAGAGAACAAGGGAGTGGCGGAGGCTTTTAACAAGGGATTATCAGAGGCTAAAGGAGACTATATTACATTCCATGGGGCAGACGATCTCTCCCTTCAAAACCGTTTTGAACGGATGCTCAAGATCCTTCAACACAGCGGGATTGGAGTAGTGCATTCTGATATGCTCCTGATTACAGCGGGTGGGTCACCGATGGGTTACTGGCAATCAGGAAATGTGCTGCCGGAAGACCTGTATTCTTTTTTCCTGAATGTAGGAACTCCGTTCAATAACCCTACAATGATTTTTAAAAGAGATGTCCTCAATGGCGATGTGAAATATGACCCTACTATTAAAGTTGGGTCCGATACGGATTTTATTCTGAAGGCTTTAAAGAGTGACTGCCTGTCCTATCATATCCCAGAGCCTTTGTATCTTTACAGGAGGCATCAGACAAATGTGACGAACCAGAAAAACCCGGCTGTACTGGCTCGGCATGTGAAATTGAATCTTTCCGATGAAGACCTGAAGAAAATTCACGAAGCAAATGGCGGCCCTGATGATACAGATCACAATCTTTTTGCTGCTAAATTAATTGCCGGGCTTGCATTATCCAGGAGATGGATGATGAATGAAGCGTTTATCCTCTTTAATGAGGCCATTCCCTTAATCAAGAGTGACCGTGACCGTATTTTTTTTGAAGGGATGAAGGGGTTGATTGAAAAAGACTATCCGCGTGCGGTTAAGCACTTCACCAAGATCGAGAACAGGACCCATCTTGAGGAAAATTATTTAGGTGAAGCATTGATGTTTTTAAAGAAATATAACGAGGCGTACTCCCATTTCATTAAAGCATTGGAACTGTGTCCAGATTATCAATCTCCTGTTCAGAACCTCAAAGCAATCGGCACTTTAAGAGGGCTTAATGTCATTGATAAACATATAAATAAGTACAAATAGACCCCCGGAATCAGGGGGTTCTTCTATTCCGATAGCGGGGTTTTACAGAACACGAAGGAGTGGAATCCATTGAAGGAAAAACTGAAAATTTTACTGCTGGTCAAGCCGTTCTGGGTTAAGTTTCCGAAGCATAAGCCAAAGTATGAAACGATTGCTGCCCTGGAGAACCATGCTGAGGTCAGGTACTGGCATAAAGATGGAAACATAAAAGATATCTTGCGAAGAATCGATTTTAAACCAGATTTCATTCTTCAGTATGATGTGGCGTGGGGATATGCTTTTTCACCGATTATCAGCGGCCTTGGACAAATCGATATCCCTAAAGGTTCGATTGTAATAGACATCCATTACTTTCCCTATGTAAGAAGACAATATTTTGAAGATACGAAAATGGATATGATCTTTTCCCTCACAAAGTCGCCCTTTTTAAAAACATTCCCAGAATATCAGGAGAAGTTCAGGTGGTGGCCGTTTTCTATTAATCCAACTATTTTTAGAGATTGGCAGCTTGAAAAAGATATCGATTATTTACTGATGGGCCAGGTGTATGATCCAGACGGAAAGAACAACACAAATACCCCAAAAGGGAGATACCCTTTCAGGGAGGAAGTTTTAAAGAAAATGGAGGGAGTTGATGGCTTTGTCCATCACGCTCATCCAGGGCATGATGCCCCTGAAGCTGCCATCCTGAATGAAAAGTATGCGCGTGAATTAAACCGGTCTAAAATTTTCTTCACTTGCGGAGGGCAGTATAAATACCCTGTTCTAAAATATTTTGAAGCCCTGGCATGCAGGACCCTGCTGCTTGCCGAGCCGGTACAGGATATACTGGATCTCGGTTTTAAGGATGGCCATCATTTCGTCGCATGCGATCTTTCAAACTTTCAGGAAAAAGCGCAATATTATCGGGACCATGAAAAAGAACGGCAGCTGATCGCTGATAATGGATATAGGTTTATACATGAAAACCATACGAATGAAGCCAGAGCCGAGCAAATGGTTCAATATATTCAGGAGTTTTTAGATGAACAGAAAAAATGAATCTAAAAAAGACGAGGTATCGAAATCCCGTCTTTTTTTGCTTATGTAAGTTTTGATGCATTAAAGAATGGCCGATTTTCCCTCATGGAGACTAGTTTACTATAAACTGCCGGTGTTAACCTATTTCCATTCATGCACATTTAAATTGAGTGGTATAAAGGTCCAAGCGCTTGTCCGGACTGTCACATACTATAATATAAGTCTTTTTATGTAAAGGAATAGGAAAAAGCTGAAAGAAAGGAAGGATACCTGTGGATGCACGCAGTTATTATGAAATGTTAATAAAGAAGTTTCCCATAGGAGAACTGGGAAAAGGGCTGGAGCCTACTTTTCCGGGTATGTCATATCAGCCTATGACGTATGGTTTGCTGCTTTCCTCTGAAATAAATTATTATAGGTTATTTCGCGATCAAAACACTCTTGATAGAATCCAGGAGCTAGTGAACTGGCTGATAGAGAACAAGGATTTAGATAATGACGGCATTCCGGGATGGGGTCTGCCTCATGAATGGGATGCATATCAGGACGGTTCCGTTAATCCGCCTAATCACCCCTACACTATTACAACATCCATCGTGATGAATGGTTTTTTGGATGTTTTATCAATGCTTGAAGTGGTGTCTATTAAGGAGAGAGCAATCATTCAAGGCATATTGGCTAAGACTGCGCTTCATTGGTGCCAGAATGTATGGACCTCAAATGATAAAGGAGGGTATTTCTGGTACAGTCCCAGTAAAACTGATTCTAACTTTACCGTGAATGTTTCTTCGATGTTTCTTGGAACATTATCTCGACTATTGGCGGAACAAGGCTGTATATTTACGGAGGAGGAATACAGCTTTGTAAAAGGCAGGATCAACTCTGCCGCAGATTCTATTATTTCAAATGTAAAATTATTTAAAGGGATGCCCCAATGGTACTATACGATCTACGAAAATCCTGCAAAAAAAAGCAAATACAATGATGTAATCCACCATGGCTATATCCTGTGGGGAATGGAGCTCTACAGGAAGCACGGGGGGATTCATCCATTGCCGTGGAGTATTGAACAGGCTGTTAAATCCATTGATCGTTTTATAGTGAATGATAAAGTATATAGATTTACTGAACTCAATAAAGGGCCTGCCCGGCTGTGGGGAGCTGGGACGGCTTTAGCCTTTTATTCCAGATATGCTGATCCGGAAAAGGTAAAACATCTTATAGGGATTATCGATGAACTATATGGACCATTTCCTGACCTTCTTTATTATCCTTCGAGCAAAAACAAAAGCTTTTATCCTCGCTTTGCGGCGCATGTTCTATGGGGGTTGGCGCTGAGTTTAGGATAGAAACAAATAAACCTATATAACCAAGGTTATATAGGTTTATTTGTTTTAACATCTTTTAAAACTTTCTCAAGATAAGCTATTACGTCTTCCTTCAGTTCTTCACGCTGAAGGGCAAAATCGATCGTTGTCTGGACAAAGCCTAATTTTTCGCCAACGTCGTATCGATTTCCTTCGAATTCGTATGCGAACACTCTTTGGATCTGATTCAATTGCTGAATGGAATCTGTTAATTGTACTTCGCCTCCTGCACCCACTTTCTGCAAATCAAGGAACTTGAATATTTCAGGATTCAAAATATAACGGCCGATGATGGCAAGGTTCGAGGGAGCGGTGCCTGACGGCGGTTTCTCGACAAAGTTTTGAACATGATATCTCCGGCCATCCTGTGCGGAAGGATCGATGATTCCATACCGATGTGTCTCCTCATCCGGCACTCGCTGAACACCGATGATACTTGAGTGTGTCTCTTCATACTGGGTGATCAGCTGCTTTAAGCAGGGAGTCTCGCTTTGGACGATATCATCTCCGAGCAGAACTGCAAAAGGTTCATCTCCGATAAAATTCCTGGCGCACCATACGGCATGTCCTAAACCCTTTGGTTCCTTCTGGCGGATGTAATGGATATCAGCCAGTTTAGAGGGGTGCTGAACCCGTTCGAGTAAATCGAGCTTTCCCTTTTCGAGAAGATTTCGTTCAAGCTCATGTGCAATATCAAAATGGTCTTCAATGGCTCTTTTGCCTTTTCCGGTAACAATGATAATATCCTCAATTCCCGATGCTACTGCTTCTTCTACAATATATTCAATGGTCGGTTTATCGACGATAGGAAGCATTTCCTTTGGCATGGCTTTAGTAGCCGGCAGGAATCTGGTACCTAAGCCTGCCGCAGGAATAATGGCTTTGCGTACTTTTTTCACTCGCCTTCCTCCAATAATTAGTTGGTTTGTACATTATACTTATAAATGGTCTTGCATATGATTGTGATGACTAGAATCGGTGACTGCATAATGGCTGGAAAGGAAAAGAGAGTGGTTTGGGATCAACTGATAATCTCCTTTAAAGCATCACAAATCTCACGTATTTGATCCTTGGTTAACTCGGCGTACATCGGCAGGGATAAAAGGCTGCTGGCATATTCTTCGCTTAGCGGATATGTCCCTTGAGAAATTCCAAGGTCTCTGTAGGCTTCGGTGAGATGGATTGGAGCCGGATAGTGGATACCAGTTTGGATGCCTCTGTCGAGCAGCTTCTTTTGGACAGCTTCCCGATCCTTGATGCGGATTACAAACAGGTGGTACACATGCCTGACATCTTCTTTTTCAACCGGAAGAATGATCTTTGTATCTTTAAGCATCTCCCTGTAGAGAGAAGCATTTTTCCTTCTGGCTTCAGTCCACTGTTCGATATAGTTCATTTTTACATTCAGGATGGCAGCCTGGATTCCGTCCAGTCTGCTGTTATAACCTGCAATTTCGTGAATGTATTTCACTTTGCTGCCATGCTGGCTCAAGAGGCGCACGCGGCCAGCAAGTTCCTGATTATTCGTCACCACCGCTCCGCCATCACCATATGCCCCTAAATTCTTGCCAGGGTAAAAGCTGAAGCATGCGGCATCACCGATCGACCCAACCCGCCTTCCTTTATATTCAGCGCCATGTGCCTGGGCTGCATCTTCGATCACTTTAAGGCCATGCCGGGCAGCGATTTCGAGGATTGGGTCCATATCTGCAGGCTGTCCATATAAATGGACTGCAATAATCGCTTTCGTCTTTCCAGTAATCCTGGAAGGAAGCTCTTCTGTATTGATAGTATACGTCTCTGTGTCATGATCGACGAATACTGGCCGAGCTCCTACAGCTGTAATCGCTTCTGCAGAGGCAATGAAAGTATTGGCAGGGACAATAACCTCGTCTCCATGTCCAATGCCCATTGCCTTTAAGGTAAGCCATAAAGCGTCCGTCCCATTGCCGACACCAATACAATAAGACGCATGGCAATAATCAGCGAAGTTTTTTTCAAAGGTTTCGACCTCTTTGCCGCCTACAAATGCACAATCCTCAAAAATTTTTCCAACGGCATTCTTCACTTCAATTTCGATGCTTTTATACTGGGCCTTTAAATCTAAAAATGGGATCATTCTTGGTTTCTCCTTAATAAAAGATTACTTTCCTCGAGTACTTTTACAACGGTCAAACCTTTATTTCCGCTGCTCAAAGGCTCTTTGTTGTTCAGGATGCAATCTGTGAAATGGGAAAGCTCGACATTCAATGCTTCTTTTAAAATTAGCTCGGGAAAATACTCTTTTTCATTCTCATACTGGTAGGAAACTTCACTTTTTGAGAAGTCTACATGCTTACGAAATACCTTTACTTTTTTCTCGGGCTCCATGTCGTCGTAGATTATCATGCCTTTTGTTCCGACAACCGCCATTTTCCGTACCTTTTCCGGGTATAGCCAGCTGTTCATAATATAGACTTTCTCTCCGGTAGAATAGGTTAAGTTTAGAAAAGCGGTATCTTCAAGCTGTGGATTGATATCTCGATGCCCATATGCTCTTACCTTGATGATCTGGCTGCCGATCAAATAATCGGCAATCGATAAGTCATGAGGAGCCAAATCCCATAAGACATTGATATCCTTTTGGTATAAACCTAAATTCAGGCGTTGGGATGTGATATACCGAATGGTCCCTATTTCACCTGAATCAATAATTTCCTTCATTTTCCTGACGGCACCTGTGTATACAAAGGTATGCCCGACCATAAGTGTTAGGTTCCTGGAGTCTGCAAGTTTACAAAGTTCCTCTGAAGTTTGAACAGAGTCGGTGAGAGGTTTTTCAACAAAGACATGCTTGCCGTTAGTGAGGGCTTCTTTTGCAAATCGATAATGAGTATTCACCGGGGTCACAATCAATACGATGTCTATTGCGGGGTCCATGATGATGTCCAGATAGTTTGTGGTGGTTTTAATGTAAGGATATAAGGCTTTTTGTTTTGCCAGCTGCTCAGTATTCAAATCTGCTACATAGATTAACTCGACTCCAGGCAGGGCATCCAGATTGCGGATAATATTTGGTCCCCAATAGCCGCAGCCTATGACTCCTGCTTTTAACATAGATTGATCCCTCCTAAAAATTCTCCTGCAGCGGGAGAGGAGACTTTATTCCTGGATGTATCGAATGACCTTAGCCGGGTTTCCGGCAACGATCGAGAATTCCGGGACATTCCTGGTGACAACACTGCCAGCACCGACTATGGCCCCTTTACCGATTGTGAGTCCGGGCAGGATGGTACTCCCAGATCCGATGGATGCTCGTTCTTCTACAATTGTTTCAAGGAGCGTCCATTCGCCATCATTTTGCAAAGAGCCATCCGGATTGGTGGAGCGGGGGAACATATCATTCGTGAACATTACCCCGTGGCCGATAAAAACTCCATCTGCTATATGCACTCCTTCACATAAGAAAGAGTGGCTAGAGATTTTGCAATTTTTTCCGATTTTAACTCCTTTTTGGATTTCAACGAATGTGCCAACCTTTGTTCCGTCTCCTATTTCACAGCCATAGGCATTTACAAAATCATAAATCTTGACGTTCTCACCTAGCTTTACATTGTTTAAATTGCTTTTATTATTCATAAAACACACCCATATCTATCATTTTTAAAGATGCTGCGGTATAGAGGGTCACCGATTCATAATCAGTCTCTTTATGGTATATGTTCTGAAATTGGAAGTGTATGGGGGGGCGCCTACAAATGCGAAAAATCCGCTGGCAAATGAATGGCTTTGCAGTTTTATTTAGAACTTGAAGATTCTCGATTAAGGGATAGATATTCTTTCACATAGTCAATAAATTGCTGGGCCCTTACATCGTTTGTATGGTGGGTATGGATAAACTCGTAGCCTGTATCTGTTATTTTTGTTCTTTCTGCCTCGTTTTCCAGATAATACATCGCTTTTTCATAGAAATTGGATTCATTACAAGCAACAAAGTTTTCACCATCTACGAATCCCAAATCTGTAAGGTCTGGAACAGGCTTTGCCAGGAGCAGTGTTCGGCACGCGGGAGCTTCAAAGTATTTCAGTACTGGATATTGAAACTTGGACCCGCATGTGAAGAACATTTTTGCCCGGTTCAGTTCCTTCGCATATTTTTCATTCAGATAGTTTTTTGAAGTATTTTTTGCGTAGTGTCCAGGATGATGATGAAATAAAAAGCCTTCTTCTTTCCGCATCCGCACTAAAACTTCCTCTCTAAATGGGTACTTGCCCTTTGGAGTTCCAGTCACATTCCTGCTTTTTCGTTCCCTGTCAAAAACCTGCCCCATCAGCAGGAAATTAATATTCTTCTCAAACTGCCAATCTTTAAAAACATCAGGGTTGATGGCAAAGGGGAGCCAGCGGAACTGATCCTTGTATTGAGGGAATTTTTTTAAGAATGGTGACTTTGTGACAGAAAAGATTAAATCGATTTTATTTCTATTGAAAAATTTCACTCGTTCAGCGGGACTGTAGTGGATATCAATCACGATACACCCTTTTGGGATTTTGATTTTTCCTAATCCCTTTATCCTTGGGGTCAGGGGACTGTTCCAGGCATGATCATAATGCAGAATGAAATCTGGGGTGAAATTCAACGCAACTAAAATATCCTTGATGTTGCCGTCTTTATGCCAATACCGTACGTCGGCGAATTTTTCGATTGCTTTGATGGTGTCGAACTTTGGTTGATGCTTTGGTGCAGATTTGTTGAAAGACTTGATTAAAACAAGAATCTTAAGTTTTTCTTTTTCTTCCATGAAAAACACCTCCATATCGGTGTGAAAAGTCGTTTCTTTTAGCTTATTCACACTGTTTTCCGATGCTTGGTCAATTGTCATAATTGAACGGCGGAATGGTCATTTTATTTACACAAACAAACTGCGAATACATAAAATAACGGAGAGTAATTGCCAGAAGCTTTCCAGGATTTCGGGGGATTTCAGCTAAAAAGGCCAGAAAGGATTGTTAAGATGAAAAATGTGACAGTTGTTGGTTTAGGGAAGATAGGACTGCCTTTAGCCGCGATTTTTGCAAATTGCGGACATTTTCATGTGTACGGAGCAGATATTAATAAAACTGTGGTGGACAAAGTGAATCAGGGGATTTCCCATGTGGACAATGAACCGGGACTCGATGAGCTGGTTGCCAAAGCCCATGAGTCCAAAACATTGGAAGCTACTATTGATACGTCAGAAGCGGTAAGTAAATCTGAAGTGGTAGTCGTCATTGTGCCGGTATTAACAAAGGGAAACGGCGCCATAAACTATCAATATATCGATTCTGCAGTAGAGGATATAGCAAGAGGGATAAAAAAAGGAACGCTTGTAAGCTTTGAAACGACATTGCCTGCTGGGGATACGAGGAACAGGTTTGGCAAGACGATCGAAAAGATTTCGGGATTGAAAATGGGGGTCGATTTTTTCCTATCCTACAGTCCTGAACGTGTGTACTCTAACCGGATCATCAAGGACTTGTCTGCCTATCCAAAGGTAGTGAGCGGATTGAATCCCAAAAGCCTGGAGTTGGCGGCTGATTTTTATCAAAAAGGGTTAAACTGCGACATTTTACCGGTCAGCAGCCTGGAGGCAGCCGAATTCACCAAGGTTGCCGAATGCGTATATCGCGATGTGAACATCGCGCTTGCCAATGAACTTGCAATGTATGCAAACAAGCTGGATATTGACATTATGGAAGTCATAAAGGCCGCAAATAGCGAGCCATATTCGAATATCCACCTGCCGGGTATTGGCGTTGGCGGGCACTGTATCCCTGTCTATCCATATTTCTTCATCAATAACGGCCTGGATGAGGGCTTGACCACCTTATCAAGAAGGATTAATGATGACATGGCCAAGTACGCAGTAGGGCTGGCAGAAGAACATCTGGGTTCGTTAAAAAATAAAAGAGTCTTGATTTTAGGTTTGTCATTCCGGGGAAATGTGAAGGAGCCAACAAAATCCTCCACATTGCTTCTGATTGATGAATTGAAGGAAAAGGGAGCAGCAGTATATGTCGATGATCCTTTATTCGAGGCAGGGGAGATATCAAAATATGGCGTTGTTCCCTTTTCGAAACAGCAGGCGGAAGGAATCGAACTAATCATCCTCCAGGCGTACCATGATGAATATAAGAACATGGATTTTTCAGCATACAAAAACTGCAGCCTGGTTCTGGACGGAAGGAATGTGCTGGATAAACAGGCCATTATGCAGCATGGCATGCATTATCTTGGGATTGGTGTTAAATAGTCGACAATTATATGGCAAGAGAAAAGAGGAAATCTTCAGGATTCCCTCTTATTTTTTGCTTTTATTTTTCACGAAATCATTAAAAAATTTCTCATTGAACAAGACCTGCTTGTCATCCGGCCGGTATTTTTTGGCGCTCTGATTGTGTTCAATCGATTTTTCTACATTGCCTAGTTCCCAATAGCAGACGCAAAGCTGAAGATTCGGATACCATGTGGAATAAGCCTGGTTCTGGAATCCGGCGGTATCCTTATTCATCTGTATGGCGGTAGTATACCAGTAGATAGCTGTTTGATAATTCTTTTTGGCTTTGAAAATATCGCCGATGCGGCAGCACGGTTCAGGCCGGGGTGCATCGTATGACAGAGACTTCAGCAAAGCTTCCATTTCTTCGTCCTTTTCTCCTAGATGGACATGGCAATCAGCCAGATTCAAACACGCTCTTATGTTGTCCTCCACCCAGCCTTTTTTGCCTCCAAGGAACTCTTGATAATAAATGACCGCTTTTTCATATTGCCGATGGTCTCGCAGCTCATTGGCATAATAATATAAATCTCTGGGGGTGAAGTCATCTCCTCTTTTAATCCTCTTTTCATAAATTCTTAAATTCCTGTCAGATGACTGGCCGGTCGATTGCTTTTCATTCTTTTTATGCTCGACGGATATATCAGAGGATATAATATTGCCGCTCACATCAAGATATTCATGGACAGGTCCGATCCATTTGAAGTTGTTGCTCCTCTTCACCAGGCGGTTTCTTCTGTAATGGAAGGTCGGATTCTCAAATTCATCTCTGAGGATGACGTAGATCATCGAGACAGCATCAACATTCGAATTCAGGGAGTTTTTCAGCTTTTTGAACTTTTGCTGGTCAGCCGGCAGCAAAATATCGTCCGCATCGAGCCAAAGGATATACTCCATCGTGGCGTTGCTGAAGGCAAAATTACGGGCAGCGGAAAAGTCATCAATCCACTCGAAATCAAGTACCTTATCCGTGTACTGCCTGGCTATTTCCTTTGTCCGATCAGTCGACCCGGTATCCACTATGACGATTTCATCACAGATACCCTGTACACTCTTGAGGCAGTTTTCCAATACTTCTTCTTCGTTTTTAACAATCATGCAGAGACTGATGGTGGGCATGGATTTCCCTCCTGTAAAAGATATTCTTCACATTTTATGTAAAGTGATAAAGATGTGAAACCTCCTCGGATCAGGATGTGGAATATAGGCCATCAGGCAAATACTTTATTTTAAGTAGCCCAGTGGAATGCTAAGTGGTGGAAAGTTAAAATTACCATTTCAATCAGTTTGATAAAAAGTGCTTAAGCATGGTATAAGTGTAAAAGGAGCAGGAGCATTCTGCTTTTTAATTTTGGGATCAGGGTAAGCTCTGGTATCCCATGATGAGAGGGACTGAACGATTATGAAAGAAAATTTCTGGCGTGATTTACCACGGCCATTTTTTATACTGGCACCAATGGAAGAAGTGACGGATGTTGTTTTTCGTCATGTAGTGAGTGAAGCAGCAAGACCGGATGTGTTTTTTACCGAGTTTACAAACAGTGATAGTTATTGTCACCCGGATGGCATCAAAAGTGTGCAGGGGCGTTTGACCTTTACAGAGGATGAACAGCCGATTGTCGCTCATATCTGGGGGGACAAGCCTGAATATTTCCGGAAAATGAGCATTGGCATGGCGGAAATGGGCTTTAAGGGTCTGGATATCAATATGGGCTGTCCCGTACCAAATGTGGTACAGAATGGAAAGGGAAGCGGTCTGATCCGTCGTCCCGAACTGGCAGCTGAACTAATCCAGGCGGCTAAAGCGGGTGGATTGCCGGTAAGCGTTAAGACAAGGCTTGGTTTCTCAGAATTAGACGAGTGGAAGAGCTGGCTGAAACACATATTGGAACAGGACATCGTCAATCTTTCCATTCATCTGCGTACAAGGGATGAGATGAGTAAAGTGGATGCACATTGGGAACTGATTCCGGAAATTAAGAAACTTCGTGACGAGGTGGCCCCGGATACGCTTTTGACGATCAATGGGGATATTCCCGATCGCCAAACTGGCTTGAAGCTGGTCGAGCAATATGGTGTTGATGGTGTTATGATCGGCCGTGGCATTTTCCATAATCCATTTGCCTTTGAAAAGGAGAAGAAGGAGCATAGCAGTGAGGAATTGCTTGATCTTCTAAATCTGCATATGGATCTTCATGATAAATACTCCCATTTAGAACTACGTCCGTTCACAGCTCTTCACCGCTTTTTCAAGATTTATGTCAAAGGATTTAAAGGGGCAAGTGCATTAAGAAATCAATTAATGAACACGAAGTCAACAGCTGAAGTGCGGGAATTGCTTGGCGAGTTTGCGGCAAAAAATCTGGATTAAATGAGGGAACAAATACCACGATGTGCTAACGGAATCAGGTGATCCTGGTTCCGTTTCTTTTTGCTTTTCGCCCAATACAGTTCAAGCATGGAAAAGAGCCTTTTCCTTTTTGAAGGATGAGGCTCTTCAGTTTGTTTTCTAGCAAAAGCATCCAGCCCCCCCATGCTCCGAACACCTTTAGCTTTATGCTTTTTCCTCCCACCATCCAAAGGCGACTCTTGCATGTACCTGCCTTTTTCCGGGGGATCGAAAGAATAAGGAAATAGAACTTCCTGGAGGGACGATAAACATACCTTGAAAGTCATGTTTTGTAAGGGTTGTAATTGGCTCAACCCTTCGTACAAAGGCATTAGTACCCCTGGTTGGCTTTCCTGAAATGAAGCTGGCGCTTTTAATATGAACTTTGGGTATTGGCGGGGGATTTAAGGCTTGGTTCCCGGCAGCGAAATGCGGAGATGTTTTTCCGTTTCCGGGAAGGATGCTGCCAATCCAGGCTTCAGTGGTTAATGGCTCATTGGAATAGTTGCTGATGGTATAGGCGTTCAAGAATAGATTCACATTGGAGTCTGCCGGGTTGACCAGTCCGCCCCATCCGTTGTAACCACCACCGAAGGATATGAGATCTGTTTGACCGAGAAAGTATTCACCGAGATAGGAGTGATATACATTTTCGGGCAGTACGGTGACCTCATTGAGGTGTTTCTCGCTGTCCATCGACTTGAAGTTCATGCCAGTCATCTCCTGCTCATGCATTGGCGGCTTCCTCCCACCAGGTCAAAACGATTGTCCCTGAGATGTATTGATAACCCGGCGGCCTTAGAAGGATGGAGAATGAGTCTCCGGGACCAATAATGATGGAACCGTTGTGTGAATCGCTGACAAGGGTGGAATTTTGAGAAACAATTCGATCGAATATATTCACACCTTTGGCCATGGGCTCAGCAGAATATCCAGCATATTTCAAGATTGCCTTTGGAAGTGGAGAAGGTGAAATTGCCTGATTGGTTGGAGTTACATGGGACGAGACCGCTGCATTTCTAGGCGGAACAGCGTTTAACCAGATTTCACTGATGAAATTTTGGTTTGAAAAGTTTGTGATCGTAAAAATATCGATATACACATTGACCCCAGAATCAGCAGGATTGACGATTCCGCCCCACGCGTAATATCCGCCCCCGAAATTCAGTAATCCGCTTTTGCCGATAAAGTATTTCCCGCGCCTTGAATTTAAGGCTGGACTGGTTACATTCACCACTTCAATTGTCTGTTTATCAATTTCATTTGGCATACCATTACTCCTAACTGTTCATTTTTCATAATATATAATATGAAACATTCTGGGCAGATGTTCAGGATGGTTTTACATTGGGGGAGCAAGGTGGTACGTCCAATTGCTTCCTAAAATGAATAGGCAGGACATTATTGACGGAATCCGGTACCACAGGTTCTTTTTTTGTGAATTGCTAACTACCCTTGTTTACCTGAGTCTTGAACTTAAGACAAGGCTTAGTACAAGACTGGGGACTGTGCACCTTTTTCAGAAAAGATAAAAAAGTACAGAAGATAATAAAAGATTACTATATGTTAACGCTTTCAAAGTGATTGGTCCGCTATAAGATGGAGTTGTAGCAAATTAATTTCATCTTTAAAGGGGGAAATATTAGTGAAAAAAGTTTGGAAATTATTTTCTGTTTTAATCGTTATGACAGTGTTGACTGGGATGCTGGGAGCATGCAGCGGGAAAACTGGCGGAAGCAGTAAAGTGAGTGTAGGAATTGTTCTTCCAACGAAGGATGAGCCTAGATGGGTGCAGGATGAGCAGCGCTTTAAAGATGCATTAGCAGATTCTGATTACACAACTGAAATTTTATTCAGCCAGGGTTCTTCTGCGAAGGAAAAAGAAAACGTTGAAACCTTGCTTAACAAAGGGATCGAAGTATTAATCATTGCTCCTCACGATGGCGCAGCAGCTGGTTCTGCGGTCGAAGCAGCGAAAAAAGAAGGAGTAACCGTTATCGCTTATGACCGTTTAATTACAGAAACAGATGCAGTCGATTATTATGTAACGTTTGATAGTCTGGCAGTAGGTGCTGCTCAAGGTCAATACTTAATTGACAATGTAAAAGGCACGAACGTCCCATTATACCTATATGCAGGTGCTTCTTCTGATAACAATGCATTTTTATTCTTTGAAGGTGCTTGGAAAGTTCTTCAGCCGAAGATTGCGGACGGTACTTTTGTGATCGCTAACTCTACAGAAGCAGAAGCATTAAAAGATAAGCAAGAGCTTACTCGTGATGAGTTAGGAAAAATTCTGGGTCAGGTAACAACAAACTGGGATCCTAACGAAGCGAAAAATAAAGCACAAACACACTTAACAGCAGCTGCTGCGAATTTAAAAGGTGATGTAGCTGTTTTAGCTCCAAACGATGGAACAGCTCGATCCATTGCAGATGTTTTCGGAACAGACTCTGACATTTCTAGCTTCGTCGTAACAGGCCAGGATGCTGAAAAAGCTTCAATTCAATACATCATTGATGGCAAGCAATCTATGACGGTATTTAAAGATGTAAGAACACTGGTTGCAGACGCAATTGATATGGCAATCGACATCCTGGATGATAAAAAACCAGAGACAACTGGTTCTTACAACAATGGAAAAGTGGATGTGAAAGCGAAACAAACAGACGTTATTGTCGTAGACGAAGAGAATGTTAAAAAAGAGCTAATTGATTCAGAATACTATGAAGCTAGTGAGTTTAAAGGACTTTAAAAATTAAAATTGCGTGATCGTATTCAATTAGACTACGATCACGCAGTTATTATAGCTGTTTTGGTTGGAGGGAATGAGGATGAGCGAATATATTCTGGAGATGAAGCAGATTTCAAAGGAATTTACAGGAGTTAAGGCGCTCGACAATGTCAATTTCAAAGTGAAGAAAGGTGAAATTCACTGCTTAGTTGGAGAAAATGGGGCTGGAAAATCCACTCTGATGAAAGTGCTGAGCGGGGTTTATCCTTACGGGACTTATGATGGGGATATTGTTTACGAAGGTAAGGTACAGCAATTTAATAAGATTAACGATAGTGTAAATGCAGGTATCGTTATCATTTACCAGGAGCTAGCTTTGTTTCCTGATCTCACAGTTTATGAAAATATATTTGCTGGCAATGAAATCAAGCAAGGAGCTTTTATTGACTGGAATGAGACGATTGTTGAAGCGAAAAAACTGCTTGGAAAAGTTAACCTCGACATTAACCCGGAGACACTTGTTAAAGACTTAGGAGTAGGGAAACGTCAGTTAATAGAAATTGCCAAAGCGTTAAGCAAAGATGTAAAGCTTCTCATTCTCGATGAACCGACTGCAGCTTTAAATGAGGACGACAGTGAAAATCTATTAAAATTGCTTGACGAACTCAGAAAACAAGGAATTACCTGCATTATGATTTCCCATAAATTGAAGGAAGTTATTGCAATAGCAGATAGTGCAACCGTGCTTCGTGATGGACAAACAATTACAACCCTGGATGCGTCCAAGGGGGAGATAACAGAAAATACGATAATAAAAAATATGGTTGGACGTGAAATTCAAGATATTTATCCGAAACGCCCTAAGAAATCAAATGGAGAAAAAGTGCTTGAGTTAAAGAATTGGTCTGCATATGACCAAAAGCTTGGCAGACATGTTGTGAAAAATGCAAACCTAAACGTTAAAAAAGGTGAAATCATTGGTTTGGCAGGCTTAATGGGCTCTGGCCGAACGGAACTAGCCCTTAGTATCTTTGGTAACGCGAAAGCTTATAAGCTGCAAGGTGACTTGCTGTTGGATGGAATGCCAAAAGCATTGAAACATACCAGTGAGGCAATAAAGGCTGGAATTGCGTATGTTACGGAGGATCGCAAAGGGGATGGGTTGTTTTTACTGCAAGATATTAAAAGCAATATTTCTGCCGCGAATTTACAAGGGATTTCTGCCAACGGAGTCATTAACGACAATGAAGAGATTAAAGTCGCAGATAGCTATAAATCTTCATTGCATATCAAAGCTGCTTCTTTAGAACAGCTTGTTGGCAAACTAAGTGGCGGTAACCAGCAAAAAGTTTCGTTAGGCAAGTGGCTGTTTGTTGGCCCTAAACTCCTAATATTAGATGAGCCTACCCGAGGTATTGACGTAGGCGCAAAATTTGAGATTTACACGGTGATGAACAAGCTGATTGAAGAGGGAATGAGTATTATCATGATTTCTTCTGAGCTTGGCGAAGTATTGGGAATGAGTGACAGAGTCTATGTCATGGCCGAAGGTGAAATCAAAGGCGAATTGCCAATAGAAATAGCCGATCAGGAAAAAATAATGCAACTTGCAACACAATAGGAGGCTAAACCAATGACTTTAATAAATGACGTTAAAACGTTAATCAGTAAAAATATTCGTGATTACGGGATGTACATTGCTTTATTTGTCATCTTTCTCATCTTTACCATTTTAACGGATGGCTTGTTTATTTCTTCTCGCAATATTAGTAACTTACTAGACTCCGCGGGTTATATTGCGGTTCTGGCTGTCGGTGTTATGCTGGTCATTGTCATTCGGCATATTGACTTATCGATCGGATTCTTAGCAGGTTTCCTGGGAGCAATTGCGGCCATTCTTCTAATGCAGCATGGCTTACCTGTTTATATTGTTATTCCTGTCATTTTGGTGCTTGGAACGATTGCCGGTTTGTTTACAGGCTTCCTTGTTGCAAAAGTAGGGATTCCTGCCTTTGTAGCAACACTGGCAGGCTGGTTGATTTACCGCGGTGCGATTCTGCAAGTAACAGAAAAGTCTGGAACCATTATCGTTCAAAATGATGCTTTTAATGCAATTGGAAATGGATACATCCCATCTATTATGCAGATTAGTGGGTTACATTTATTATCTTTATCAATTGGTGTACTGGGAATCTTATTTTACAATTTTAGTGCAGTATCCAATCGCCGAAACAAAATTAAGTATAATTTCGAAGTAGTTTCCAAGCAGATTTTCATCCTGCAACTTGTGTTCGTTTCAGCTATCATCGCTGCAATCACTTGGATCTTAGCTGGATATAACGGCTTCTCCTGGACAGTAATGATTATCTTATTAGTTGTGCTTATCTATCATTTCTTGACAACGAAGACAGTAATGGGAAGGCATATTTATGCAGTCGGCAGTAATCCAGAAGCAGCCCATTTAAGCGGGATTAACGTAAATAAGATTACGTACATTGTATTCGGTTCAATGGGTTTGCTATCAGCTTTATCAGGCATTCTATTTACCTCTCGCCTTCAGTCAGCAACGACAACTGCTGGAACCCTGTTCGAACTTGATGCCATCGCAGCTGCATACGTTGGTGGTGTATCTGCAGCAGGCGGTGTAGGTAAAGTAACAGGGGCGATTATCGGAGCAATCGTAATGGCATCCTTAACGAGTGGGATGAACTTGCTCGGTGTAGGGATTTCCTATCAATATATGATTAAAGGCGGCGTTTTAGCATTAGCGGTAATCTTTGACGTTATGACAAGAAGAAAAGGAAACTAATTGCCTCTTCTAGCGGGCTTTCACCAAGATCATTGGGGAAGCCTTTTTTTGCATAATTGCCATTAATTATGGCTCTTTTCTCAAACTTTGTTGTTTTTGGCTACAAAATTTGATTGAAAGACATATATTTCTTCACAAAATAAAACTAATTTAGAGAAAAGAGCCAGCACACTTAATTCCGAACTACAAATGGCTTATGATCACGTTAAAATCGGCTTTAGAATTTTAACAACAATCTTCACGAAAACAGCTTTATTTATAATGCAGTTTAAAAGCCAGGCTGATAGAATCAAGTTACATAACATCAAACAGTTAAGGAAAGAAAAAGGGAGGAAGCAAATATGAAAAAGTATACATATGCCATATTGGGTCTTGTATTTGCCTCCCTTTGTTATCTCATTTTTGTATCAGCCAACATTGTTTTTAGTAATGACATAGCTTTACCTAAAGCAAAAAATCAAACAGACTCTCGCTATCGCTTAGTTCTTATCACGAGAGACATGGACACAACGTTTTGGAATAAGGTTGGCATGGGAGCATCGAGACAGGCTGTGAAAGAAGGAGCCAGCCTTGAAATTTGGGGAAGCTATAGCAATAATTCAGAACAATTTTTAAAAAAGTTAGAACTGGCTATCCATTCCAAAGTGGATGGAATCATCATTCAAGGACTTGATACAGACGAGTTTAAAGAACTTACAAAAGTAAAGGCCGCGTTTAATGGAATTCCGATTATCACAGTAGCGAATGATGTGCCAATGAAGGAAAGCTTAAGAAGAACCTACGTTGGTTCCGATCAATTCCGTGCGGGAGGTTTAATAGCAAGACAGTTGTTGAATGATATGGGAACGGAAGGGAAGGTTGTGCTGCTTTCTGACGAACAGAAAGAGTATTACCAGAATGAGAGATTAAAGGGTATCTATGCCACTTTGAAAGTGTATCCAAATATTAAGATACAATATGCCGAAACAGGAGAGTCAAAAGATCAAGTCATTACGACGATGAGGGACCAGTTAAATCAAATACCGGATGTTAATGGATTTATCGCGGTAAACGCTAAGATGATTGGTCCAATGGTACAGGAAATAGGGAAACGCTCACAGGTTGAACCGTATTTTATCTATACCTTTGATGATGGACCAGAATCTTTACCTCTCTTTGAGGAAGGTAAGATTGACGGAGTCGTTGAGCAAGATCCCGAAACAATGGGGGAAGTCAGTGTCCAGCAAATTGTTAAATGGCTGAATGGAGAAACGGTCCCACTTGATATTAATGGTTACTTTACAAACATACGCATATTGAAGGACAACAGAAATGAATAGCATTAGAAAGAAAATATTATCATTCACCACTATAGTCATTATCATTATGTCCATTATTTGGATTGCTCTGACATTCTATAATTATAAAACACAAGTAAAATATAATGACATCTTAAACCGATACTTAATATTAAGTGATGTTTCGAGGTCCAGTAATCAAGTCATCACAGACTTGAATAACTATATGAACCAATCGACACCAGAAAACTTAAAAAAGTTAGAGAACAGCAAAAAGGTACTGGAATCTGCTAGATATGAAGTATTTAAGGTAAGAAATGAAGTAAATGATTTTACATTAACAAATTACATAAATTTAATGGGCAGCTTAATTGAAACAACAGACAGATTACTGGGACTTGAACGAGATTCCGAGGCAGCCGTAAAGGACCTTGCAGAAATTACCCGTATTAGTAACTATATTTCCGATATGACGCTTACCTTAATCGATATGGAACTCAAAACACATGAGCCATTTTATCGCGGCATTATGGAGCAATCCATTGAATTGGTGAAACTTGCGATATGGATGGTTTTATTAACATCCTTGTTGCTATTATTGGCTACTTATTGGTTTTCCTTAAGCATCACGCATCCAGTCCAACAATTAACAAAGGCTGCAAGTGAATTAGCGAAAGGGAAATTCGATGATGAAATAACAGTCAAATCGAATGATGAAATTGCCTTTCTTGCTAAAACATTTGATCATATGCGAACGAATATAAATAATTTAATCCAGCAGATAAAGGAAAAAGCAAAGCTGGAACACGAGCTGCAGCAAAACAAAATTTTACTGCAGGAAAGTCATTTCCGCAGTCTGCAAAGCCAGATGAATCCGCATTTCCTGTTTAATACCCTTAATACGCTTTCGAAAAAAGCATATTTAGAAGGGTCTGAAGAAATAAGTGATTTGCTCGTCAGCGTGGCAGACCTTTTACGTTACAATTTAAAGCAAATTGACCGGTCCGTTACATTAAGGGACGAATTGATTGTTGTCAATCAATACATGCAAATTCAAAAGGCACGGTTTACGGATAGACTTCAACTGCAATTGGATATTGATGACTCATGCTTACATGTTGCTATTCCCGCACTCACCCTGCAGCCAATTATTGAGAACGCTGTCATTCATGCAATAGAGCCCAATATTAACGGTGGTGTCATCACAATTCAAGTGAAAGATATGATTGAATATGTCCTAGTTCGAATTATAGATGACGGAATAGGCATGCCTGATGAAATCATTACTCAAATTTTATTGGAACGTCAAGTACAATCAGCAGGACATTCTACAGGAATAGGTTTCAGTAATGTTGTTAAGCGTCTGCGTCTTTTTTATGAGAGAGATGACGTCATACATATTGAAAGCTCAGTGGGCAGCGGCACGACCGTTCTATTAAAAATTCCGAAACAAAGAGGCGAGTTACATGATTAAACTTTTAATTGTGGATGACGAACAAATAGAACGGGAAGGGATGGAAGCTATTTTAAACAGGGCATTCCCCGACCTAATTGTTGAACAAGCCAATAATGGGAATAGAGCGGTAGAATTAGCTGCAAGCTTTAGACCAGATCTAGTGTTAATGGATATCCAAATGCCTGGTATGAACGGCCTGGAAGCCGTAGAACAGATTCTTGCTGATTTTCCTTATGTTAAATTCATAATGGTAACAGCATTTGATACGTTTAATTATGTGCAATCAGCCTTAAAGCTTGGAGCAAAAGATTATATCTTAAAGCCGAGTAAGGTGAGTGAGATTAGAGCAACGGTTGGAAAGGTTTTGAAAGAAATAGAATCCGAGAGGGAGCTGCAAGCAGAAAGCAGCATGCAGCGAGAAATGGTACAAAAAACATTAGCTCTCGTTGAAACAGATGTTGTAACGCAGCTGCTATTTGATCATGTGCACGAGGTACACTTAAACATGCTAATGGAGATGCTTGATATTCAATCAACAAGTCAGGTATTTGTCATGAATGTGGTTGTACCGGATGGAATGGAACATCTTTATTCTCGCATTAAAGAGAAAGTCAGGATAACGAGAAGCGGATGGATGGGTGCTCTCTACGATGGGCAGCTGCCGATTATTATCTTCAGAAACGGCCAGCCTTATCGGTCACAAGCGACTGCTCTTGCAAGAGATATTTTATTTGAAGTAAACAAGGAGCAGAAAGCTGGCTGGTTCATTGGGATAGGTAATGAATGCAACTCATTGGAGAAAATCCGTCAATCTTATCAGGAGGCAATCATTGCTTCGAGCAATAAGACACTTCCGGTCAAATACCGGTTTTATCATGATATACCTGTTTTGAATGAAACAGGCAGTTGGCAGCAGGCAAAATACTTGAAAAAGGATCTAACCGACCAGGTACGGCTAGGCCAGTGGGATCAAATAAAATCGAATCTTAGCCATCTTATTCAAGCCTACGAGATGGAAGGGATAGAAATCCAGCAAGCACAACAATTCGTATTAGAATCACTATGGTCCATCTGGTCGATTATAAGCGACCAGGGGATTGAGGCAGCAACCCCAATTTACCATTATCAAACGCAAAATTACCGTCAATTACGTTCTGAAACAGCTAATCTTCTGATGAATATAAAAGAATCTTATGATAAGCATTATATTAGTTTAGAAGCGGACACAATCTATCGGATTAAACAATATATCATGGAAAATTCCCAACAGAATATTTCATTAGAAACGCTTAGTAATAAAGTAGGTTTAAGTCCTATTTATATAAGTAAAATGTTTAAAGAAAAACTTGGAATTAACTACATTGACTTTTTAACAGAGTGCCGTATTGAAAAAGCAAAGAAAATGTTGGCAGAACCGGAGAAGAGTATCAAGGAGATTACAATTGAAGTTGGCTATCATGAACCAAATTATTTTAGCAAAGTATTTAAAAAGATGTGCAATGTTACGCCGAGAGAATATCGGAAAACACTGCTTGGAATAAAAGATTAGTCTCTTTCCTAAAAATGCAAACTATTAGAATAATGCAAAACGGAAACAGAAGTTCCACAGGGAAGGGAGGGGAAATGGTGATAACAAAGTTAAGGAAAGTTGGTTTATTGAATCTTATCTTCCTTCTGATATTATTGGCGGCATGCGAAGAGGGGGTCACTCCAAAGCTTAAAGAGAACAAAGAACCAGAGTATGAAAGTGTTGTTACTGATTTTGATAAAAAGCTTAAAATTGGTTTTTCGATGGACACCTTAGAAGAGGAGCGCTGGCCAAGGGATAGAGACTTTTTTAAAGAAGCGGTCGAGTCATTAGGAGCGGAAGTTGTGATTCGTGAAGCAAAGGGTGACGATACCTTGCAAATTGTGCAGGCAGAAACGTTAATCAGCGAGGGAGTGGACTTGCTCGTAATTGTTCCGCATAACGCTGAGGCGGTAGCAACCATCGTGAATAAAGCCCATTCTTCGGGCATTAAAGTTATATCTTATGATCGTTTAGTGAAAAATTCATCTGTTGATTTATACATTTCTTTTGACAATGAGTTAGTTGGGGAACTTCAAGCTCAGGCAATAACAAAATTAGTTCCAAAAGGGAAGTATGTATATATTGGGGGGGCAAACACAGACAATAATGCCCATTTATTGAAAAAGGGAGTTTTCAATGTCCTCCAGCCCTTCATAGATAGGGGGGATATACAGGTTGTGTATGACCAATGGACTGAAAATTGGACGCCAGAAAATGCTTTTGCCAATATGGAAGCCGCCCTGGAGATAAATAATAATGAGATAGATGCTGTTATTGCTGCAAACGATGCGACAGCAGGCGGGGTCATAAAAGCCCTTGAAGCGCAGGGACTTGAAGGGGAAATTCCAGTTGCCGGACAGGATGCAGACTTAGCGGCCGCTCAGCATATTGTGCAAGGGACTCAAACAATGACTATTTATAAACCGATTAAAACATTAGCATACGAAGCAGCAAGAGCAGCTATCAAAATGGCGGGCGGAGAAACGGTTGCAACGAATAGAAAAATGAATAACGGAAAATTGGAGATACCATCCCTCCTCCTTTCACCCATTGCAGTGGATAAAGATAATATAGATGATACTATTATTGCCGATGGGTTTCATAAGCGAGATGAGGTATACGGAATGACTGAGGAATAACAGCCTAAGAAATTAGTGGAGGTTCTTACATGATAAAAACGATAATTGTTGGGTTTGGTTTTGCTGCAAAGGTGTTCCATTTACCGCACCTGGTACATTCTGATAAATATGAGGTGGTCGGGATTATTTCAAGGTCAGGAACATCCAAAGACCATAGTGATGTATGCAATGTACCGGTGTATGAAACAGTAGAAGAGGCACTTTCAAAAAGTGAGGCAACTTTGTATATCATTACCACACCATCTGACATGCACTATGACATGTTAAAACAATGTATTCTTGCAGGAAAAGATGTGCTGGTTGAAAAGCCGGCGTTTTTAACAGTAGAAGAAGGAAGAGAACTCATACAGCTTAAACAAGCTAGTGAGTCTGTCGTGACTGTGCACCAAAACCGCCGTTGGGATGGAGACTTTTTAACCATACAAAAACTTCTGAAAGAAGAAATGCTGGGAGACTGGCAAGTCCTTGAATCGCGGTTTGATCGATTCAGACCCCATGTTCAAAATCGCTGGAGAGAGCAACCCGGAGCAGGATCCGGCGTCCTATACGATTTAGGTTCCCACTTACTTGATCAGGCACTTGTTTTATTCGGTCAACCAGATGCATTATATGCAGAAATAATGGCTCAACGGGAAAATGGCCGAACGGATGATGGCTTTCTCGTCGTTTTGCATTATGGAAAAAAACGAGTATATTTACGCGCAAGTTCATTTGTTAATTCTGCCTATCCGCGTTTTGAACTACATGGGTCAAAAGGCAGTTTCGTAAAATACGGACTGGACAAGCAGGAACCTCAATTGGCAGATGGTACTTTCTATCAAGGAAAAGAAAAAGAAGTGGGTACAATCTATTGTGAAGATACGGCAGAGGTCATGATAGAATCAGGAGGATACGACCATTTCTTTTCATTACTTGCAGACAGCTTAGCAAGAAGGGAGCCTGTCGTTTCATTAGAAGAAGCACTTAGAGTGACCAAGTTAATTGAACTGGCACTAAAATCTTCAGAAGAAGGAAGATTGATAAAAAAAGAAGAATGGTTGAACGGGTAAATCGAATAAAACGATAAACCATTTTATAAAGGCGTCACAGGCGGAATCAGGTGAACTGGTTCCGTATTTTTTTTTGAAAAAATTATCAGTCTCTCATTTATGTTTTCACTTTCGAAACAGTAGAAAACTAGAAAAACAGGCATATTGTAAGGAGAACCCTCAAAAAGGCTTTAGGGTAAAAGTAATCATTCAAAAGCCCTGGCCAATAAAGGTAAATAGAAGGATAAGGCCCGTTCCGAACTTGAATATTTAGGATATTTTATCCGGTTATTTAATTTATTCAAATAATTCTAATTATTCATGATATTTCGTGCATAGAAATATATAATAGACCCATTGAATGGAAATTGATGGGAGGAATGGAGTTTTGAAGAAGAAGTTTATTTTACCCGTAGTTCTGTCGTCGGCAATGTTGGTAGGTTCGATCCCGGTCAGCAGTGTGTTCGCGCAGCCAGCTGATTCAAGCAGTGGACAAGCTTCCAAGGCATGGAATGAGAAAGCAAGTGTTCCTTTATTTGTGAAGGAGCGGTATGCGGAAAAATTTTCTTCCAGCACAGCTTCTGAAGCGTTAAATTATCTGAAGATGAACCAAGATAAAACGGGAATTCCTCATCCTGACAAAAACCTCAAGGTAAAGAGCACGCAAAAAGATGAACTTGGCATGACTCACGTTCGTTTCAACCAATCTGTAAATGGTGTAAAAGTTGAAGGGGCTGAAGTTGTTATCCATTTTAATAAGAATAATGAAATTGTGTCCGTAAATGGAAGAACCAATCAGACAATTGCAGAGGATTCAGTGGACACAAATGCGTCATTGAGCAGCGATGAAGCTTTGAGCGCGGCGTTGGCTGCTGTCAATGCACCAGAGGAGCTGACATACGAGCCTACTTCGGAGCTTGTTGTCCTGCCTTTTGAGGGAAAAAATTATACAGCTTACAAAGTGAATGTCAATTTCATGGGAGATGAGCCTGGCAACTGGTTCGTTTTTGTGGATGCAAAAACGGGAGAGGTAATCGATCAGTACAATGGCTTGATGCATGCTGATGAGCAAACGCAAAAAGGTGCAGGGAAAGGGGTACATGGCGAGCACAGGGAGCTGCATATTACGCAGGTAAAAGAGCCAAATGCCGGAACTAAATTTGCACTGGCAGATTACTCTCATGAGAATCTTGGAGGCATTGTCACCTATGATGCCAAAAATGATAATAGCTTCAGTAACGATACTGTTTATGTTGGGAATTCAGCAGCCTTTATTAGTGACTATGACCGCGCGGCTGTTGATGCACATTATAATTCTGAAAAGGTATACGAGTATTATTTAAATGAACATGGGCGTAATTCCCTTGACGGAGAAGGAATGGCGATTGTATCGAGAGTCCACTATGGCAACAATTATAACAATGCTTCCTGGAATGGGCGCTGGATGACCTATGGTGATGGGGATGGCAAATTCATGATTTCACTATCGGCAGGCCTTGATGTTGCTGCTCATGAGATGACTCATGGCGTCATCACTCATTCTGCAAATCTGGTGTATCGAAATCAATCAGGTGCTCTGAACGAGTCCTTCGCTGACGTCTTTGGTGCACTTATTGACGACAGCGATTGGGAAATGGGCGAGGATATTATGGCACCGGAGGCTAAGGCTAGCGGAGCAACTGTGTTGCGCAGCTTAAGCAATCCAAACGGTGTTGTCGTGAGCAACGAGCAAAGAAGGGCATACAGCACAAATGGCGGAGTCTATCCAGACCACATGGACGAGTTTTATAATATGCCAACTTCAGTAGATGGCGGCGGAGTCCATGTTAACTCTTCGATTACGAACCATGCGGCATACCTGATCGCGCAGGACCTTGGAAGAGAAAAATTAGGGAAGATTTATTATCGCGCATTAACAGTTTACTTAACCTCGAATTCCGATTTTAGCGATGCAAGACAGGCGGTCGTCCAGTCTGCAATCGATCTTTATGGTGAAGGCAGCGAGGAAGAAGCGGCAGCCAACGCTGGATTCGACGCAGTCGGAATCTATTAATTAGAAAAAATCCCTCAGACTGTGAGTTTGAGGGATTTTTAATTATAACCATACTAAACCCTTGTAGGATCGTATACAAAGAAAGCGTTCACATAATTGTTGATAAATTTGAAAAAAACTGAATTAAAATAATACGTAATGTGGTATTATTTTTTCTGAAGGCAGACAGCTTTCTTTCACAATTTCTTCGTTTGCCGCTCTCCATTTTCTCCTTATTTAAAATCTTTGATTTCTAACCTTTCATGAATACTTCTTGAATGAACCCTCGGATCGTCTTTTGAATATCTCTTACTCTCTCGCATTAATTTCAAAATAATTTCCTTCAAGCGTGAAAGGAGTGATTAGCCATGTAGCTGTACATCAGTTTCATTAAGGTTTCTTAAGCATTTCATTTTAATTTTTGAAGGAGGGTTATGAATGGGTCATGATATATACGGTTTGAATAAAGCAAGGGAAGAAATTGCTTATGCACGTTTTAGCATGGGGAATCGTAATGCACTGCTGCTTTACAATTTACTTGACTAACTGAAGTTTTATGCTGGAGTCAGTGGATCAGGGAAGTTCTCGACTTTTTCGTTACAACAAATAGAACAGGCAATGAACGACTACAAGAAGTTTTTTAATACGGGCGATTCGCCGTCGGAAAGTGATTGTACATCCTGGGACCAAAAACAAATCCTTAAGTTTATCCAAAGTTGCTTGGCAACAGCACAAAAAGAAGATAGCGTGGAAGTATTTTTTGGTTAGTAGTCTTTCATCTAAATCAACTCCCCAATCCCCTCAGCTGCCCCTATTCATAAAAGATTCCAATTATAGATACTAAATCCCTTGTCCCTTTCATAGTTATTAATGTTGAAAGTTTAATTATTTTTATTTTGACGAAAGGGGAACGAAAATGGACAAGGATACTGCAAAGGTTGGAAAATGCCCGGTGGTGCACGGGGGTGTTACTAGTCAAAAAACGAGTGGTACGACAAATAGAGACTGGTGGCCAAATCAGCTTCAATTGAATATCCTTCATCAGCATGATCGCAAATCCAACCCTATGGGAGAAGATTTTAATTATAAGGAAGAATTTAACAAGCTGGACTATGACGGTCTTAAGCAGGATCTTCAAGAACTCATGACAACAAGTCAGGACTGGTGGCCGGCTGACTACGGCCATTATGGGCCATTGTTCATTCGGATGGCCTGGCACTCAGCAGGAACGTATCGTATTGGCGATGGCCGGGGCGGCGGCGGTACTGGTTCACAGCGTTTTGCACCTTTGAACAGCTGGCCTGATAACGGTAACCTCGATAAAGCTCGCCGACTGCTCTGGCCGGTCAAGCAGAAGTATGGCAACAAGATTTCCTGGGCTGACTTGATTTTACTTGCAGGCAATGTGGCGATTGAGTCGATGGGCGGCAAGACCATCGGCTTTGGCGCAGGCCGGCCGGATATCTGGCATCCGGAAGAGGACACTTATTGGGGCGTTGAATCAGAGTGGCTCGGCGATAAGCGGTACACAGGCGATCGCGAGCTGGAGAATCCGCTTGCTGCAGTGCAAATGGGCCTTATCTATGTGAATCCTGAAGGACCGAATGGCAAGCCGGACCCACTGGCAGCAGCCAGGGACATCCGCGAAACCTTTGCACGGATGGGCATGAACGATGAAGAAACGGTAGCGTTGATCGCTGGCGGCCATACTTTTGGAAAAGCCCATGGTGCTGGAGACGCAGCCAAAGTTGGTCCGGAACCGGAAGCAGCTCCGATTGAAGAGATGGGCTTGGGCTGGAAAAACGGCCATGGCAGCGGCAGGGGACGTGATACCATAACGAGCGGCCTTGAAGGAGCCTGGACGGCAAATCCAACACAGTGGGATAATGGCTACTTTGATTTATTGTTCGGCTATGAATGGTGGCTGACAAAGAGCCCGGCTGGTGCCTATCAGTGGCTGGCCGTGGATCCTGCCGAGAAAGACCTTGCTCCGGATGCAGAAGATCCTTCTGTAAAAGTTCCAACGATGATGCTTACAACCGATATTGCATTGCGCCATGATCCGGATTATGAAAAAGTTTCCCGCCGGTTCCATCAGAATCCGGATGAGTTTGCGGATGCTTTTGCTAGGGCGTGGTTCAAGTTATTGCATCGTGATATGGGCCCAAAATCAAGGTATATCGGTCCAGAAGTTCCAAAAGAGGATTTTGTCTGGCAAGACCCTGTTCCAGCTGTTGATTATGACTTAACAGATGGGGAAGTAGAAAAGATAAAAGAATTGATTCTTGACTCAGGGCTTACCATCAGTGAGCTAGTGACAACAGCCTGGGCTTCGGCAAGCACCTTCCGTGGATCAGACTTCCGCGGAGGAGCGAATGGGGCACGCATACGATTGGCTCCGCAAAAAGACTGGGAAGTGAATCAGCCGGAGCAGCTTTCAAAGGTACTCAATACACTCGAAGACATTCAAAGCCAGCTGGATCAGGAAGTCAGCCTTGCCGATTTAATCGTACTTGGCGGCAGTGCTGCGATTGAGAAAGCTGCACGTGACGCAGGCTTTGATGTAACAGTTCCGTTTGCTCAAGGGCGCGGGGATGCAACAGAAGAACAAACCGATGCAGAAGGCTTTGCAGTGCTTGAACCTTATGCCGATGGCTTCCGCAACTATCAGAAAAAACAGTATGGTGTGAGTCCGGAAGAGCTGTTGCTGGACAAAGCACAGCTGTTGAACCTCAGTGCACCTGAAATGACCGTCCTGATTGGCGGTATGCGTGTGCTCGGTACAAATCATGGCGGTACAAACCATGGCGTATTCACCGACCGTGTTGGCACGCTCACAAATGATTTCTTTGTGAACCTGCTGGATATGGGGGTTCAATGGAAGCCAGCAGACGGTGGAGTATACGAGGGCCGTGACCGTAAGACGGGTGATGTTGTACGCACAGCCACCAGAGTCGATCTCGCTTTCGGTTCAAACTCACAGCTGCGTGCGATTGCGGAAGTGTATGCCCAGGACGATAACAAAGAGAAGTTTGTTCGCGACTTTATTAATGCATGGGTCAAGGTAATGAACGCTGACCGTTTTGACCTTCATGCAAAAGCTCGTGAGACATCGGAATTAGCGATAAATTAATAGTTTACCAGATGGCAGATCAGTAAAATGGTCTGCTATTTTTTCTGCGCTCGAATCGGGGAGCATGTGGAAGATTTAAAATGGCATGAGCGCGATGGTTAAGAAACCTGATTTTCTGGGAACAATTATCTATTAACAACCCGCTAATAGTTAGGGTATGATTGATTGAGTATTTAGAAAGTTGAGATTTTTATATGTTAAAATCTTTATATTGTAATATAATATTTCAGCCTCTATAATACTTAGTACGCGGACAGTTGTATTTTTAAAGAGGACAGTAAGTGATTGTCCTTAACTGGCCTTATGCATTCAAAAAGAGAACTTACTTGTGGGGGAGATGACGATGAACGATTTACTGAAGAAGTTGAACCGAGTAAGCCTGGTAAAACAGATCATTGCGGGTCTATTAATTGGTGTGGTCCTGGCACTGACGATTCCGGAAGCTGCAAAGCCGGTTGCTATTTTTGGGTCATTATTTGTAGGGGCCCTGAAAGCAGTTGCTCCAGTTTTGGTATTATTCCTGGTTATGTCGGCGATTGCCCAGCATAGACGCGGGCAGAAAACAAACATGAAAACGATCATTTTTCTTTATCTTTTAGGAACGTTTGCTGCAGGACTTATTGCCGTTCTTGCCAGCTTTATGTTCCCGGTCAGCTTAAAGCTTACCGCTGGCGCAGAAGGCATGACGCCTCCAGGAAGTGTCGTCGAGGTTCTCAAAACTTTATTGCTCAACATTGTAGATAATCCGGTTAACGCTATTATAAATGCTAATTATATCGGTATTTTAGCCTGGGCAGTCCTGATTGGTGTTGCCCTGAAAAGTGCAGCAGATTCAACAAAAACAGTGATTGGGAATCTAGCTGATGCCATGTCCAAAATCGTCGCATGGGTGATAAAATTTGCTCCGCTTGGCATCATGGGCCTAGTGTTTGAATCAATTACGACAAACGGTCTCAGCTCCTTGCTTGGCTATGGTAAATTGCTTGCTGTCCTGATTGGCTGCATGCTTGTCGTTGCCCTTGTCGTCAATCCGCTCATCGTGTTCACGATGATCAGGCAAAATCCATATCCACTTGTGTTTAAATGCTTGAAGGAAAGTGGGATCACAGCCTTCTTTACAAGAAGTTCAGCTTCAAATATCCCTGTGAATATTAAAATTTGTGAAGAATTAGGGCTTGATAAGGATTCCTATTCTGTTTCGATTCCATTAGGCGCAACGATTAATATGGCTGGAGCAGCTGTGACAATTTCCGTCATGACACTTGCTGCAGTCCATACACTTGACATTCAGGTGGATATTCCAACTGCCATCCTTCTGAGTGTGATGGCCGCCATCAGTGCTGCCGGTGCCTCTGGAGTTGCAGGCGGTTCGTTGTTGCTGATTCCTCTTGCATCCAGCTTATTCGGCATTCCGAATGATGTCGCGATGCAGGTGGTTGCAGTAGGTTTTATCATTGGCGTTCTGCAGGACTCTTTTGAAACAGCGCTTAACTCATCGACAGACGTTCTATTCACAGCTGCAGTAGAATTCAAGAAATGGCGCCAGGAAGGAAAGGTCATCGACATCAAAAAAGCTTCATAAATTGGCTGGATGTCAGGTACGCTTTTTACTTATTGGCGAAAATGAAAATATATCAACCACATTCTCAGATATATCAGCGGATTATCGATTTTATCGACCAGATTTAAAGATATATCAACCACTTTTGGCAAAATATCGACCAGATCCACTTGTGGGCAAGGGGAAGTCCCTTTGCTTCCAGTTGGAGCTTGTATTAAGATAAGATAAAAGTGCACATCATTTGAGGTGCGCTTTTTCTGTGTAAGCAGAAAACCTGTAATCATCGTTACATAGCATGAATATGCAGTTTAGCACCAGACAGAATGTTGGACGTCATAATCCCTGCCCACGTGGCAGTGGGAAAAAGTACAAGAAATGCTGTGGGAAATAGGCAATTAGATAAAAGTGAAAGAAGGTCATATAAAATGAAAACGGAAAAAGAGAAAATGGTTGCCGGGGAAATGTACAACCCTGCTGACACAGTATTGGTAAAGGATCGTGAGGAAGCCAGACGCAAGGTCAGGATCTATAATCAGACACTGGAAACAGAAGGTGAAAAGCGGACAAAGCTTTTAAAGGAATTGCTAGGTTCCACAGGAGACGCTGTTTTTATGGAGCCGAATATCCGATTTGATTATGGCTATAACACTCATGTTGGAGAGAACTTCTATGCCAATTTCGACTGTACCATCCTCGATGTGAGTGAAGTTCGCATTGGCGATAATTGTATGCTCGCACCTGGCGTGCAAATCTATACGGCCACACACCCGCTTCATCCGACTGAACGCAACTCTGGCAAGGAATATGCGAAGCCAATCACGATTGGAAACAATGTATGGATTGGCGGGAGTGCCATCATAAATCCAGGAGTGACCGTTGGAGACAATGTAGTGATCGCATCTGGGGCAGTCGTGACGAAGGATGTCCCGGATAATGTCGTAGTTGGCGGCAACCCGGCTAAAGTGCTTAAACAGATTGAGGTGTAAGCGGGAAGAATTCGTGACTGATTGTTGTGGGGAAGATTCGGGGTGTTTTCGGACAAGGCTAAATGTTTGAACTTGGGGCTACTTCGGACAAAATCAACGGTAAGAGCAGGAAAAATGTCCGAACTAGGGGCTACTTCGGACAAAATCAACGGGAAGAGCTGATGAAATGTCTGAACCTGGGTCGACTTCGGACAAAATCATCGAAAAGAGCAGGTGAAATGTCTGAACCTGGGTCAACTTCAGACAAAATCAACGTGAAAAGCTGGTGAAATGTCCGAACCTGGGTTAACTTCGGACAAAATCAACGGGAAAAGCTGGTGAAATGTCTGAAGCTGGGTTAACTTCGGACAAAATCAACGTGAAGAGCAGGAGAAATGTCCGAACCTGGTCTGACTTCGGACAAAACGAACGGGAAGAGCCGCTGAAATGTCCGAACGCGGGTCAACTTCAGACAAAACCAGCGGCAAGAGCTGTAGAAATGTCCGAACGCGGGTCAACTTCGGACAAAATCATCGGGAAGAGCGGAAGAAATGTCTGAACCCGAACCATAATCAGAGCAAGTGTGAATAATTGGAGGTAACAACTATGAAGGAACCGGTTGTCATTGTCGGGGCTGGTTTGGCTGGGCTACGTGCTGCTGCTTTGCTTCAGGCAAATGGAATCAGCTGCCGGGTGTTGGAGGCGCGTGATCGAATTGGGGGCAGGGTTTTGAGCATGGCAGCCCAAGACATGCCGGAGCTCGGGAGGTTTGATCTGGGTCCTACGTGGTTCTGGCCGAATCATGAACCTGTCATCACTAATTTGGTCAAAGAACTTGGGTTGCCCACTATGGAACAGCATACCTCGGGCGCAATACTTTTCGAGCAATCGAAAACCGGTCCCATCCAGCGGCATGTTTTGCCAGAAGGGGCTGTTGAAAGGTCTGTGCGGCTTGATGGCGGTATTCAGTCGCTTATTGATGCTATCGCATCCACACTTCCTTCAGGCACAATCGAGCTGAATACACGTGTTACGGCAATCCAACTCAATGATCAAGTGACAATCCAAGCAGAAGAACTGGATGGGAAAAAGAAGACCATTCGTGCTCGAGCGGTCATCCTGGCATTGCCGCCTCGGATTGTCGCTGAAAGGATCGACTTTTCACCTTCTCTTCCCGATGGAATTTTGGCGAGCATGAAGGACAAGCCGACGTGGATGGCAGGCCAGGCTAAAGCGGTTGCGATTTATGACCGTCCATTCTGGAGGGAAGACGGTCTTTCCGGCCAGGCCACCAGCTGGTCCGGTCCTTTGCAGGAAATCCATGATGCATCGCCTGACACAGGGTGCGGCGCACTCTTTGGCTTTTTCGGCTTACCAGCAAAATTAAGGCAAGAACTTGGTGAAGAACAGTTACATCATCTTGTCATTGACCAATTGACGCGGCTTTTTGGACCATCCGCTGAAAAACCGATAGCTTTCCTGTATAAAGATTGGGCAGGCGATTCTGAAACAGCAGTGGAAGATGATCTTCCTCCGTTGACCAGTTTCCCGGACTATGGCTTGCCGGCAGGAACGAGTTCGTGGGATAAGAGGGTTATTTTTGCAGGTACCGAGACAGCGCCTGGACATGGCGGGCATCTGGAGGGAGCGCTGCTTTCCGCGGAGCGAGCGGCTTTTGCTGTGATGAAGCTGGTTGAGGAGCACAAACAATAATGATGAACTGTAAAACGAAAGAGCGTTTTTTCCGATAAAACGGATAAGCGCTCTTTTTTTGGCCAATTAGGCATTCAAAATCCTATCCTGCCGATTCACTTGTAGCATATTTATATATTTTTAAATATCATTTGGTTCATTTTACCTATCATTAACACAGTGATATAGTAATAAATAACTAACTTGAGAGGGCGCTATATACTATGAGTTGCAATGCATGCGTGGTTGGAAATTTACAGTTTGAGATAAGGGTAGAAGGGGAGCAGAATGTGTCCATTTATCCTGAAGTGGTTCGCCACATGGAGCGTAATGGTGAGCTGGTTCGGGTGGAAGCCGGTTCACTGGTTGTTAGTGAAGCAGGGATGAGGGATTTCCTTGATTTTTGCCATGATCATATGGAGCCGGGCAAGGTCTTTTTTCGGCTGGATGAAGAAAATTGGAGAATTCTCGCGGAAGTCGAAGAAATCCTCGAAAGTGAGTGGATTGACGAGGTCATCGGCAAAGAGCTGGTTACTTGCCATGCTCAACCGATTGTTGACGCTGGAGGCGAAATTTATGCCCATGAAATGCTGGCTAGATTTTACCGAGAGGATGGTTCGGTAATTTATCCTGGTGAAATTTTCGGCGCAGCCAAAAAGCGCGACCGGTTATATGCCCTCGATCGGATTTGCCGAATGGCAGCTGTCAGGGCAGCTTCTTTTACTGACAAGAAAGCTTTTATCAATTTCATACCGACGTCCATTTATTCCCCGGAATTCTGCCTTAAGTCGACCACGATGCTGGCTGACCGACTGGGGGTAGACCCGGGCAGGCTTGTGTTTGAGGTGGTTGAAACAGAAAACGTCGAGGATACGGATCACCTGAAAAGAATCCTCACTTTTTACAAAGAAAAGGGTTTCCGTTACGCGCTTGATGATGTTGGTGAAGGGTACAGCACCTTGGAGCTGCTATCCGATCTGCAGCCGCATTATATGAAATTGGATATGAAGTATGTCCAGGGAGTAGCTGCAGATCTTCAAAAGCAGCAGACTGCTTCTGCATTTTTAACTGAAGCGAAGAGGCTGGGTTCTGTACCGCTTGCGGAGGGAATTGAATCTGCGGAAGATTTTGAATGGCTTAAAGAGAAAGGATATCAGCTGTTCCAGGGGTACTTTTTTGGCAAACCCGCGCCAATTGGCAGCCAGGTTGAAGGAGGAAAAAAACGTACATGACCTCGGATGCCTATAAATGCCAATAATAATGGGTTTTGCAGACCAAATTGCTATGCTGGCAATTTGGTCCTTGATTTTTCAAAAGCGTTTTGCTTAAAGGATTTCTGCCTCTTTATGTTGAATTTTTCTTATTGGAAACTGATTGAGTTTAATTGAGAAGGTGAAAGCCTATGATAATTTGGTTTCGACACTTACCGCCGAGTAGTATGGATTTTTTAGAATGGACTCCTTTCATACAGAATAATTGGTATCGAAAACATTATATGAAGTTCGTATATCTGCTTATGGTAACTATTTTTCTGTTACAAAATGTCTTTAGTACTGGTTTCTCTGATATAAATGTATTTCTACTCATCATAATTGCTATCTTCGTCTTCATCCTTCATGAATGTCTACACCTTTTGGTCATAAGAAATAAAGGTGATATTAGCCTCACTTTTAGCGGGATATTTTTTTGGATAAATACAAATGCAATCCTCTCCAAAGTTAGATTCTGGTTTTTTATGAGCTTGCCTTTTATTGTATTATCAGTTGTTCCTGTTATTATATCGTTCTATGTATTAGGGGAAATAAAATTAATTCTATTATTTGTAGGTTGGTTCAACACCTTGATTTCTTCCTCAGATCTCATTAATTCAGTGCTCATTGCCATTAAACCAAGGAATACAGTTTTTTGCAGAGGATATTACCGGATAGAGTCTAATTAAAAGGTAACTCATATGCTTAACAATAATAATAGACCATCGAAATTGATGGTCTATTGTTTTACATAATTAATTTTTGTCACAGGAACCACAAAGTTTTTTTGCTATATATCATCGGCATAATGCATGGAGCGTTTTGCTTCCAACATCTCTTTCATTTCATTTATTGCCTCTGTCAGCAGCGCAATGTCCTTAAGAATTTGCTGTTTGATGACTGTGTCGGCACTTGATTGATAGTCATTTTTTAGTTGACTCAGTTCCCGTTGGAATAGAAAAAGTGTGAGCAGCTTTATCTCCCCCTTTGGAAAAATAAACATTCTCTCTGTCTGTATAGTTCTATATACCCAAAAAACCCGTATTTAAAACATAAAATATGGTAAAAGCCTCCCTTAAATTTTCTAGCTTTAAAACATAAAATATGGTAAAAAGCCTCCCCGCTAAATCGGAGAGGCTTTCAAACTTACGCTATTGTCTTCTTTGCTTCAAACACTGCTACAGACTCTTTCCTCTGGTAATAATACCAGTTCAGAACAATGGACAGCACGTAGAAGCCGATGAAGATGAAAAATGCAGGAGCATAACCTCCGGAAATTTTCACGGACCAGCCGAACAGCTTTGGAATTAGGAAGGATCCATATGCTGCGAATGCTGCCGTAAAGCCGAGGACTGGAGCCGCTTCTTTCGGAACAAAGATTCCAGGAATCATCTGGAATGTTGAACCAGAACCGATGCCAGAAGCGATGAACAGTACCATGAATGATGCCAGGAAGCCGCCGAATTGTTTCGTGCCAAGGAAGTAAATGACGCTTCCAGCACCAGCCATCATCACTACCAGAACGATGGATGTCAGCTTGGCTCCGCCCATTTTATCAGCCATCCATCCGCCAATAGGGCGGGCACCGGCAGCAAGGAAGGCACCAAGGAAGGCAAGTGAGATATATTCAGGGAACTGCGTTTTCAATAAAAGCGGGAATGCCGCGGAGTAACCGATGAAAGATCCGAATGTTGCCACGTAAAGCCATGTCATGATCCAAGTGTGCTTTCTTTTTACTATAACGAATTGATCCGAGAACGATTGCTTTGTGCCAGGCAGGTTATCCATGCCGAACCATGCAGCGATTGTGACGATTGCGATTGGGATCAGCCAGATGAATGCTGCGTTTTGGAGCCATACTTCCTGGCCGTTAGACAATTTCTGTCCATCGCCAGCGATGAAAGCGAACGTTCCAGTTGTAATGATTAATGGTGTTACGAATTGGACGACCGATACACCCATGTTGCCTAAACCGCCGTTGATGCCGAGCGCCGTTCCACGTGCTTTTTTCGGGAAAAAGAAGCTGATGTTGGATGATGAACTTGAAAAGTTTCCGCCACCCAGGCCGCAAAGTGCAGCGAGTAAAAGCATCACTGAGTAAGGTGTGTCAGGATTCTGGACCGCGAAGCCGATGCCGACAGCCGGAATTGCGAGCACGGCAGTTGTCAGTACTGTCCAGTTGCGTCCCCCCATCATTCCTACTCCAAATGTGTACACAAACCGTAAAGTGGCACCAACAAGACCAGGCATGGCAGCCAATGCGAAAAGCTGTTGATCCGTAAAATTAAAACCAATATCATTAAGGCGAATTGCAACCACAGACCAGATTTGCCAGACAATGAATGCGAGCATCAAGGAAGGTACCGAAATCCACAAGTTACGTTGGGCATGCTTTTTTCCTTCAGATTGCCAGAAACGATCGTCTTCAGGGTTCCATGTATTTATGCGAGCCATTTTAATTCCTCCATACGTGATATGAGTGTTTACAAGATTAATAAACCATTTATATCACACATCAGTTGTGACGAACCTCACATCTGGAGACACCATCACAATTCTGTCAAAAAGTCTTGAACACTTTTTGACAAGAAAGCAATTAAGGGATAATAAAAATGCTTATAGGGGTATAAAAGCTTGATGCAAAGCGTTTTGTTAGGACTTGGTGGATTGAAAAGGAACCGGGGAAATACCCTATATAAGGGTGGATAGAAAACTACAAACAACTCCAAGGAGTGTCACCATACGAGGGGGTTATTACTTTATTGGCGAAAAATAAATTATATCGACCACATTTAAGGATATATCAGCGGATTTTTGATTTTATCGACCACATATAAAGATATATCGACCACTTTTCGCAATATATCGACCACATCCATAATTTCGTACTTTATGAAATTAGTTGAAATTACGAGGCAGATGATTTACTATCAATTCATAACACGATATATTGTGTTTCTTTAAAAAAATACAACTAAATATTGTATTTACCGGTAAATATGGTGTCTGAACAAGACTTAATAGGGAATCTGGTGAAAGTCCAGAACTGTTCCCGCAACTGTAAGTGCTGACGAAATAAGGAAGAACCACTGTCTAAAAAATGGATGGGAAGGCCTTAAAGTAGGGTGAAGCACAAGTCAGGAGACCTGCCATATTTATGCGTGTTATCTTCTTCGGGAATTGGGAAGGTATTACGGGGATAAATTGATAGGCTCGTGTTGTTTTGCGGATACATATGAGGTGTTAATTGATCAACGTTACTTAAACCCATCTTTCGAGATGGGTTTTTCTCATTTTCAGGGAGCATTTTTCAAACAGGAGGTCAGGAATGGAAGGATTATCTACAAATGTGTCAAGGACTTTGCAGAACCGGCTGGTTTTGCCTCCGGACACGAATCATCTTGGTACGATTTTTGGCGGCACCGTGTTGTCCTATATTGATGAAATCGCGGCGATTGCAGCGATGAAGCACAGCAGGATGGCAGTTGTCACGGCTTCAATTGACTCAGTGAATTTCCTGTCATCGGCAGTAGTAGGCGATATTTTAACTCTGGAAGCCGTGGTGATTTCAACAGGCAGGACATCAATGGAAGTGTTCGTGAAAGTGGAAAGCGAGAACTTGAAGACATGCAAAAAGACTTTGACAACCACCTCGATTTTAACCATGGTGGCAAAGGATGAACAAGGGGTGCCTGTTCCGGTCGCCGGTATTGTCCCGGAAAGTATTGAGGAATGGGAGCTGTTTAACACTGCTGAAATGAGAAGGCAGCGCAGGCTGGAAATGAGACAAAAGTAAAACAAGTGGAGGGGTAATCGATGAGTATTCAAGTAAAGGAAGAGGAAACAGCGAAACTGATAACGGATATTGAACAGGCATTTCCTGAACTGGACTTTAAGTCGTTCAAACAACGAGTGGTTCGGGCTCTAGAGGCGAAGAATATGTCAGACGACCAGATTGAAAACATGCTGATTTTGACAGCAGTCGAACGAATCGACCGGAATGAACCTGGCTGGACGTACGCAGCTGCACGTTTTTACTTGAAAAAATTGTACAAGCTTAGTGAAAGCTTCAGAAATACAGCTGGTTACGGTTCTTTTTACGAATTAATCAATAAATTAATAGAAATTGGGATATATGACAGTCGTCTAGTAATCTCCTATTCCCGGGAAGAAATCGAATATCTTGAAAAAGTGATTGATCCCGAGAGAGACCAATTTTTTACCTACATAGGGCTTGTCACGATGGCGGAAAGGTATCTTGCGCGGACACAGAGTGGGCAGGTTGCTGAGCTTCCCCAAGAGCGGTTCATGATCATCGCAATGACCCTGCTGGCTGAAGAACCGGTGGAAAAGCGGCTTGGATTGGTAGAGGAAGCTTACTGGGCGCTCTCAAATCTTTATATGACAGTGGCGACCCCGACGCTTGCAAATGCGGGTAAAAGCTATGGCCAGTTATCGAGCTGCTTCATTGATACGGTAGCAGACGATTTGAGAAGCATCTATGATTCCAACACAGATATCTCCACCTTGAGCAAGAATGGCGGCGGCATTGGAGTGTATCTGGGCAAAATTAGAAGCCGTGGCAGTGATATCAAAGGTTTCAAAGGAATCAGCTCCGGTGTGATCCCGTGGATGAAGCAGCTGAATAACACCGCGGTTTCGGTCGATCAATTAGGGCAGCGGCAGGGTGCGATTGCTGTTTACCTCGATGTCTGGCATAAAGACATCTTCCCGTTCCTTGATGCAAAACTCAATAATGGAGATGAGCGACAGAGGACACATGATTTATTCACAGGCATCTGCATTCCGGATTTATTTATGGAACAGGTAGAAAAACGGGGTGAATGGTATCTGTTTGATCCACACGAAGTAAGGAGCGTAATGGGATTTTCGCTTGAAGATCATTTTGATGAGGAAAAGGGAGCTGGGTCGTTCAGGGAAAAATATTGGGCCTGCGTCAATCATCCAGGTTTGTCGCGTGAGCACGTTCCCGCGATTGAAATCTTTAAATCCATCATGATCTCTCAGCTTGAAACCGGTACACCTTACATGTTTTACAGGGATCAGGTCAACAGGCTGAATGCCAACCATCATAAAGGGATGATTTACTGCAGCAATCTTTGCACGGAAATCACCCAGAATATGAGCCCGACCCTCCTTGAAGAAGAAACAGTTGAGGACGGAAAGATTTTAATTTATAAAAAGCCGGGTGATTTTGTCGTCTGCAACTTGTCTTCCATTTCGTTGGCGAAAAGTGTAATGGATGATGTACTTGACAGAGTGATCAATATCCAGGTCCGGATGCTGGATAACGTCATCGAGATCAATGAAATCCCTGTGCTGCAGGCACAAATAACCAACAAGAATTATCGGGGAATCGGATTGGGAACGTTCGGCTGGCACCATCTGCTGGCTCTGAAAGGAATCAAATGGGAAAGCGAAGAGTCGGTAGAATATTGTGATGCTCTCTATGAAGAGATCGCCTGCTTAACCATTGGCGCAAGCCTTGAGCTGGCAAAAGAAAAAGGGGCATATCCTTATTTCGAAGATTCCGATTGGTCGACAGGACAGTTTTTCGAGAAGAGACAGTACAACGGTGAAAGATGGGAGGCCCTAGCCGAAGAGGTAAAGCAGCATGGCATCAGGAACGGTTATCTGATGGCGGTAGCCCCTAACTCCTCGACCTCAATCCTTGCGGGTTCAACGGCAAGCATCGATCCGATTTTCAGGCTCGAATATTCCGAGGAAAAGAAAGATTACAAGATTCCGGTGACTGCACCTGATCTATCACCTGATACGATGTGGTTTTACAAGACGGCCTACAATGTTGACCAGCATTGGAGCATCAAGCAGAATGCGCGGCGCCAGCGCCATATCGACCAATCCGTTTCATTTAACTTTTATGTAAAAAATACAATCAAGGCAAAAGCGCTGCTGGATCTGCATATGGATGCCTGGAAATCGGGCCTGAAAACAACTTATTACGTCCGCTCAACATCGAGCGGTGATTGGGACGAATGTGAAAGCTGCCATAGTTAAGGGGAAAGGAAGGAACACGATGAAACTATTGAAGAAAAGATTACTTGTCGATGCCGGTGCACCAAATGCTTCGACTGGGATTATAAATGGGCAAAGTTCCAATATCCTGAATTGGGATGATGTCCGCTTTCCGTGGGCATATCCAAAATATAAGAGGATGCTGGGCAATTTCTGGACCCCTTTTGAAATCAATATGTCAAAGGATATCAAGCAATTTTCGATGCTTTCTGAAAAAGAACAGGATGCCTTTTTAAAAATCATTGGGCTTTTGGCCCTGCTCGACAGCATTCAAACGGACTACGCCGGCAAGGTGGCCGATTATTTAACCGACTCCAGCCTGAATGCTCTGATGATCATCCTGGCGCAGCAGGAAGTGATTCACAATCATTCCTACAGCTATGTGCTGTCAAGCATCGTATCCAAATCGAAGCAGCAGGAAGTGTTCGACTACTGGCGGACTGAACCAATCCTGCGCAAGCGGAATGAGTTTATAACAGACGGGTATAAAGACTTTGCCGAAAATCCCGATGTCGAAAATCTGTTGCATTCCATCGTTTATGACGTCATCCTTGAAGGCCTGTTCTTCTACTCGGGCTTCGCCTTCTTTTATAATCTGGCTCGGAATCAGAAAATGGTCGGCACCAGCACGATGATTAACTACATCAACCGTGATGAACAGCTGCATGTAGGGTTATTCGAGAAGATTTTCAAAGAGGTACTCCGTGAAAACCCCGAGTATGACACAGAATCATTAAGGGAATTTGGTACCGCAGCCTTTCAGGAAGCAGCACGACTGGAGATTGAATGGGCTGAATATATAATCGGAAACCAAATCGATGGCCTGCTGATGTCAGATGTGGAGGCCTATATAAAATTCATGGCCAACAAACGGGCAGAACAGCTGGGCTTTACTGCTCCGTTCGAAGGATATCGCACGAATCCGTTAAGATGGATCATCGCCTATCAGGAAGTCGACCTTGGCAAAACGGACTTCTTTGAGCAAAAATCAAGACAGTACACGAAAACATCCGATGAGAATGGATTTGATGAGCTTTAAGGCAGCCTGGTGAAAAAAAGGAATCGCTTTGCTAAAATCATTCTAATACAATAGGCTTTTTTCCTGTTTAATGTTAGACTGCAATAGTGAAACGGCCATACTATGGGTATGGCTTTCAATAGGAGGATTTTTTCATGCTTAACAATGATCTATTGATTCGTCTGCGCTATTCTCTGGATATCAAGGATACCGATATGGCGGAGATGTTCAGGCTTGGCGGCGTGGACATGAGGAAAGAAGACGTGCAGCTGATGCTGAAGAAAGTGGATGAAGATGAGTACGATGAGCTGCCTGAGGATTACATAAGGGTCAACAATGCGATGATGGAGCAGTTCTTGAATGGCCTGGTGACGTTCAAAAGAGGGAAGCGGCCTGGGGAGACGGGTGCTCCGCCAGTGACCGGGGAGCCTGTGAACAATCAGCTGTTGAAGAAGGTGAAAATTGCTTTGTCGCTCACGAGCGAGGATATGCTGGAGCTTTTCGACCTTGCCGGTGTCCGGGTTTCCAAAGGGGAGCTGGGAGCGATTTTGCGGAAGGAAGGGCACAAGAATTACCGTGAATGCGGCGATAAGTTTGCCCGCAATTTCCTCAAAGGATTGACCTTAAAGTACAGGGAATAGGATAGCATGGGGACGCTTGATTTCAGCGCCCTCATGCTTCTTTTTTTAGCTTGATTTCTTTCAGTTTCTGGCGTTGTTCATCTGGCCACCATGCTCCGCAATCATCCGAAACGACACAGGCTGCGCATTTTTCGAGGTCGTATACTTTCATCCCGCTGATGGGCGGTGAGTAAAGATGAAGGGTAACCAGTCCTTCTGTACCATCACCCTGCATTTTATGGACGCCTTTTTTAGGTGCGAAAAAAAGCTGTCCTTGATGATGGTACTCCTTGAACAGCTCCTTTGGAAGCTTGCTGTTCTTGACCTCGTACACGGAGTTGACGGAAGTCCCGTTCAGGACGTGGATCCATCCATGGGAATCGCCGTGGTCATGGGGGGCACATTCTAAATCCGACCAGTTCATCACCAGCAGCTCGACATCCTCGCTTTTGTACAGAAGCTTGCGGTAATAAGGCTTTCCGGATGGCGATTCAAGGAAAGTCTCCAACGCTTCAACGGTCATATTGATTTTAGCCAGCGCGTCCTTCATCTCTTGCCTGGAAGGATTCTTTAGAGTATCCAACACATTCCTTGCCTGAGGATTCAATGTCATGTGCACTCCCACCTTCTTCATTTTTTTAAAATGACACTTGCAACTAAACGTGCAAGACCGCCATTGACAATGGCCACTCCTATCATAATTATGAGTCCGCCGACCGCACTTATGAGGATGAATTTTTCATGTAAAAGAATGATGGCCGCCATCAGGGTGACCAGCGGTTCCAGGTAGATGAAAATTGATACCCTTGATGCATCCAGAACCTCAAGCGCCTTTCCCCAATACCAATACCCGATTCCAGATACGAATATCCCAAGGAACAAAAGATGGACCCATTCTGTCTTTGTCAGCAGAGGGAGCGACTCCCAGCCTCTGTTCCGGATCATAAAAGGGAGCGTGAGAACAAAGCCGATCAAGCTCATATAAAATGTAACAACGTGAGCGGGATAGGGGATTTGCAGCTTTTTTAAAAGGATGGAATAAACGGCCCAGTTCAGCGTGCTGAGGATCATCAGGATAAAGCCGATATTCAGGGCGAATTCGAAGGTATGGCCGCTTCGGGTGGTCGTGACGATAAAAACACCTGTGATCGCGACCAGCATACCAACTGCCTTTTTCACATCCATCTTTTCATGCAAAAAAAGCACCGAAAGAAGGACGGTGAAAATCGGCGAGAATGAAATCAGCCATCCGGCAGAAGAGGCATTGATCGTCAACAAGGACGTTGCCTGCAGTACCTGGTGAATGAACACACCCAGGATACCGAGGACAACCAGATGGGGGATGTAGCCAATCGAAATACGGAGCCGTGAACGGTTGAGCAATAAAACCATCAGCAGAAACAAAGCGCCGATGCCAAAGCGAAGCACCAACAGGGAATAGGGGTCAAGCTTTCCGAGAACAGCTTTTGCAGAAACAAAGGAAACTCCCCAAAAGCTGATTGATAGTAAGGCATAAAATGAAGCAGTAAGCTTGGTTCGAAACGGAATCATGACATGAAATCCTTTCTTACGGACAAGTTTTTACCATCCTATGCCTGTCCTGAAAAAGAAGAATCATGAAAAAATATCCAATTATATTTACAAAATAATGTAAAGCTGAGATAATAAAGCAAATGGTTTAGGAGGGAAAGTAAGTTTATGGAACCAACATCTAATTGCTAATTATTAATTTTATTAATAAGGATTTTGTATTGAGTGTAAAAAGCCTATTTGCATAGGTTTATTTCGTTATGCTCTTTATGGAAATCGGCAATTAGAAGAAAACTTACTTTACTGAATCGGGATATGTATATTTTCGCATGGCTTATGTTGGCCTGCTGAAGATGTTGATTCAAGACTGTAGGGATTTCTGCAGTCTTTTTTATTTTGGCAGCGGGAAAGCTGAGTCGGAAAGAGTCAAAAAATGAATAGTAGATAAGTTCTTCTTTGTGCTGTCCATAAAAAGCGTAGCTTCATTATGGATGAAAGAAGGAATAGATATGTTAGAACTGAAAGTGCATGGAATTAAAAAATATATGGAAGCGACACTGGTCGTGAACAGTTTTACATTGGAGGCATTTGAAGGGGATAAAATCGGGATTGTGGGGGCGAACGGCAGCGGGAAAAGCACAATTCTTAAGGTGATTGCCGGAATCGAGCCAATGCACTACTATCCTGGCTATCCACAGACCTCGAGCCCGGGATATGATGAGGGGCTGATCCACCGGCCGCGCGGTGCATCGTTCGCTTACTTGGAGCAAATGCCTTCATACCCTGCAGGTTTAAAAGTGATTGATGTTTTGAATCTCGCTTTTGAAGAGGTTCATGAAGTGGAAAAACAGATGCGTGAGCTTGAAGCGCAGATGCAGATTTTACAGGATGATGCTTTGGAAAAAGCGTTGAATAAGTATAGTGACCTGGTGAATTTGTATGAAACAAAGGGTGGGTATGAACAGGAGGAGAAGCTAAGCAAGGTTTGTACCGGCCTTAAGTTTACCGAGTACTTTTTGCAGAGGGATTTTGATTTGCTGAGCGGCGGCGAGAAGACGACAGTTGGCCTCGGGAAAATCCTGATCCACCAGCCGGATATCCTGCTGCTCGATGAGCCGACCAACCATCTGGATATGGAATCGATCGAATGGCTCGAAGCCTTTTTGAAAAATTATAAGGGCATCGTGCTGATTGTCTCGCATGACCGGTATTTCCTTGATAATGTCGTGAACAAAATCGTCGAGATTGAAGATATGGAAACCATTAGCTACAGGGGAAACTATTCAAGTTTTATCAGCCAAAAGGAAGAAAATATGCGGGTGCAATATGAGCAGTTCCGCGAGCAGCAGAAAAAGGTCAATAATATGGAGAAGCAGGTGACGAGCCTGCGTGACTGGGCGCTGAGGGCGGACAATAACAAATTTTTCAGGCGCGCGGCAAGCATCCAGAAGAAGCTCGATAAGCTAGAGCGCATCGATAAGCCGGTTTTTGAGCGACGGAACATGAGGCTCCATTTTAACGAAACAATGAGGTCCGGGAATGAAACGATCAAGGCGGTTGGTGTTTCTAAGCGCTATGAGGATAAGGTCATTTTTGATGGCGCTGATTTGATGGTTCATTATGGTGAGCGGGTCGGCCTTGTTGGTCCGAATGGCAGCGGCAAGACGACGTTCCTGAAAATGCTTCTTGGTGAGGAACAGCCTGATGCAGGTGTGGTTGAATTGGGCGCGAATGTGCTGGCCGCCTATCTTCCGCAGAAGATTGTGTTTGCGAACGAAGAGCTGACCGTGCTTGAATGCTTCCGGGAGGATATCTCGATTGTCGAGGGGAAAGCGCGTGAGTACCTGGCGAAGTTCATGTTTTATAAAAAAAGTGTCTTTAAGAAGGTGAAATTCCTCTCCGGGGGCGAGCGGATCAGGCTGAAGCTGGCAATGCTGATGTTCCAGGATATCAATTTGCTGATTCTCGATGAGCCGACGAACCATCTGGATATTGATTCGATTGAAACCCTTGAGGCTGCTCTTGAGGATTTCAAAGGGACGATATTCTTCATCTCACACGACCGCTATTTTATCAATAAAATCGGCGAACGCGTGATTGCGGTGGAGGACTTTGGTTTGAAGAGCTATGAGGGGAATTATGATGATTATAAAAGGGAGAGAGCTGCGGTCGAGCCGGTGCCGGTTTTAAAGGAGAAGAAGGAGAAGGAGCCGGAGCCTGGGAAATCAGAGCCGGATTCAAAGCTTTTAAAGAAAATCGAAATCCTGGAAAAAGAAATTACAGAGCTTGATCTGGTGATGGGTGTTCAACAGGATTATGTGGAGTTGGATCAGCTGTTTAGCAGGAAGCAGCAATTGAATAACGAACTCGAGCTGGCGATGGAAATGTGGCTGAGTGCCGGGGAGTAATGGAGAGGAAGCATGGATATTCGTTCATGCTTCCTTTTTTTATAGGTGGTTAGTGTGGAAAGTACTATAAATAAGTTGGAAAAGTAAGAATTTTCTACCCTTTAATTGAATATATATGGTATAAAGGATATAGGTAAAAAGTTCTAGGGGGATTGTGCATGACATTGTATGGAGGATTGGTTTTAGTCCATGTCATCGCGGCCGTTGTTGGTTTAGGAGCGAGCTTTGGAATGCCGGTGGTAGCCAAGTTTGGTGCTAAGTCAGTAACGAACGCAAAAGTATGTTTCGAGATTAATAAAAAAATAGAGATGCTTGTGAAGATCGGATCGCTTACTTTGTTAGCCAGCGGAATCCTGATGGCCATCGCCAATCCGTCCTTGTGGTCGCAGGGGTGGTTCATCGGTTCTTTGATTATATACGTTCTGATTCAGCCAGTCGTCGCAGCCATGCTGCCAAAAACAATCGAAAAGCAAGTCGCTATTGTCATGAACAGCAGTGACGGCGAACTGCCAGCCGAGTATCATCAGCTGGATAAAAAAGCAGCAAAGCTCAACGGCATCGCACATGTCGCAGCCGTCCTGCTCATCGTACTCATGTCAACAAAACCATTTTAGGGGGAATTTATGATGCATGTAAAGCCGGTTTACTATGATGGAAATGGAGAAACAAAACAGGTTACTAGTGCTGCCCAGCCGCAGGGAGAAAGAGTCTCTATTACTGCAGAGGCAAGAAAATCGATCAGCGGAAACCCTTATGTGTTTGTGAAATAGGAAGAGTGAGAGAAAGTGCTAGCCAATTTGGCTGGCGCTTTTTTTGTTTTTTTAGGCAGGTTCGGGGGTGGATGGAGAAAAGCTGGCGGAAGTAATCGCGAGTTCGGACAAGTTCTGGAGTTTGAGGAGAAAAGCGGTCAGAAGTAAGGTGAGGTTCGGACAGGTTTGGAGGCGGCAAGCGAAAAGCTGTCAAAATAAAGCTGTTATTATGACAGGTTTAGGGTTCCAAGGAGAAAAGCTGTCAAAATAAAGCCGTAATTATGACAGGTTTAAGGGTATCAAGCGCAAAGCTGTCAAAATAAAGCGGTAATTAAGACAGGTTTAAGGTCTCGAGGGGAAAAGCTGTCAAAATAAATCTGTAATTAAGACAGGTTTTGGGTCCCAAGGCGAAAAGCTGTCAAGAAAAAGCGGTAATTATGACAGGTTTGAGGTCTCAAGCAGTAAAGCTGTCAAGAAAAAGCCGTAATTATGACAGGTTTGAGGTCTCAAACAGAAAAGCTGTCAAAATAAAGTGGTTATTATGACAGGTTTGAGGTCTCAAGTAGTAAAGCTGTCAAGATAAAGCAATTATTATGACAGGTTTAGGGTCTCAAGTTGAAAAGCTGTCAAAAAAAAGCGGTAATTAAGACAGCTTTAGGGTCCCAAGGGGAAAAGCTGTCAAAAAAAAGCGGTTATTATGACAGGTTTGAGGTCTCAAGCAGTAAAGCTGTCAAGAAAAAGCCGTAATTATGACAGGTTTGAGGTCTCAAACAGAAAAGCTGTCAAAATAAAGTGGTTATTATGACAGGTTTGAGGTCCCAAGGAGTAAAGCTGTCAAAAAAAAGCCGTGATTATGACAGGTTTGGGGTCTCAAGGAGAAAAGCTGTCAAAATAAAGCCGTAATTAAGACAGGTTTGGGGTCCCAAGGAGAAAAGCTGTCAAAAAAAAGCCGTGATTATGACAGGTTTGGGGTCCCAAGGACAAAAGCTGTCAAGATAAAGCCGTGATTATGACAGGTTTAAGCTCTCAAAGAGAAAAGCTGTCAAAATAGTCACCAGAACCCAATCCATTTTTGCACACTCAAATGTTTTTTTCTCACGCATTAGGTAAAAGTAAGAAAAAGGCAGGTGAGAAACATGAGTGTATTATCTGTGAATGGAAGGGTCGACAAGGGTAAATTGGTGAAGGAGTTAGTGATTCCGGTTGTTGGCGGGATGGTCACGGGGATGCTGGCGACGCGGAATGCGAAGGAGAAGTACAGGAAGCTGAAGCAGCCGGATTATGCGCCACCGTCTTGGGTGTTTCCGGTTATGTGGACGGGATTGTACGCGACGATGGGACTTGCGAATTACCGGGTTTCGATGAAAAAGAATCCTACTGCCACGGCTGAGGCTCTTTATGATATCCAGCTCGGATTGAACTTTCTCTGGTCTTTCTTATTTTTCAAGTGGAATCTGCGCGGGACGGCTTTTTCGGAGATCGGATTGCTGCTCGGTATGATTACTTTGACAACCTACCAATACTATCAAAAGGATAAAATCGCTGGCCGGTTGATGCTGCCTTATATTGCCTGGGTGTCCTACGCGATGCAGCTTAATTACAGCATGTGGAAGTTGAATAAGTGCGAGGGCATATGATTCAGCCCTCTTTTTTTGAAAATTATGCAACTTTTCCAAACTATCATCCGTCTAAAATAATAGACTGCCAATCTTTGGCTGATTAAAAGTTTGCTAGAGTGGGAATACTATTCCTAACAACAAATTAAAACGGAGGTAGATTACAATGAAACAAATTACTGAGTTTATGAATGAAGAAGGTTTTGAGCTTAAGGGATATCTTTCTCAACTATTTGAACAAGCTACTGATAAAAAAGACGAGAAGAAACGCTGATCGCAGCAGGCTGATCAGCGTTTTTTCATTTGCTTTAATACTTCATCGATTTTTGCGTGGTCTTCTGGTGATTCATCGATATGCTTCCACAAGAGTTTCCCTTCGGCTGAGTAAAGCCATGTTCCCCCCTGAATGTAGACGTCCTGTGTTTTCATCGATTTCATGACAAATTCTTTCTGCTTTTCATTTTTAGGGATAAAGTCTTTGACCTGGCCAGTTACGAATCCTACGCCGGCCTTCGCAAGCAGCTTCCATTTGGGCATCGTCTTGTGGCCCATGCCACGGTACGCTTTTCTTGAAGGATCGCCGAGGATCGGGAAAGGAAATGGCCCGAACTGGTCAACGAACTGTTTGATAAAAGTTCCTTTGGACGGGGCTACGGCAATGACCTGGTAGCCTGTTGATTCTACTTCGTTTATTCGCTCACGCAACTGCGTGAGATATGCCCGGCAGATCGGTCAGCCAAGGTGGCGGACGAAGACGACCATTGTAGGCCGGCCTTGAATGGCTTCTTCTAATGTGATGGTTTGCTCAGTATTGGTGGTTTCCAGTACATAATTCATCAAATCACATCCTTTAGTAAAAGCATATAGAAATCCCTTCGTAATGAAAAGTTTGGATGCTGTCGAAAAATATTTTTGGAATTTTATGAAAATAAAGCATAAAATAAACTAAACAGTCGGTTTATTTTAAAAAATAAAAGGAGAGATTTTCATGAAAGTTCAAATCAAAAGACTGAGTGAATGTCCGTTAAAAGATGGAGTAGAAGCCTATAATCGAGGGTTTGAGGGTTATTTTTACGATCAGTCGAAAACGACAGAGACATTTGCAAACCGCTTTGGGCTTGATGGCCTTTCGCCGGAGCACTCGTTGATCGCTTACTATGAAGGCAGGCCTGCCGGGATTGTGTTGAGCGGCATCAAAAAGATCAATGGTGAAGTGATTGCCTGGAATGGCGGGACCGGGATCGCGAAGGAGCTGCGGGGAAAGGGAATCGGAAAGCAGCTGATGAACGCTGCACTGGATATCTACAAGGAAAATCAGGTGAAGTATGCAACTCTTGAAGCGATCTCCAGAAATGAAGGTGCCATTCAACTATATCAATCTCTCGGGTTTAAGCTGGTGAAAAAGCTGAAATTCCTTCAGTTCAATGAGCCATTTCCCGAAGGTACTTTTGACACCGCCGCCAATTATCATATCGAGCTAGCGTCACCAGCCGAATTAGGAAAGGTCCATTTTTACCGTCATAAAACCTCCTGGCAAAATCATAAGGACAATGTCAACGGTGGAAATGCGGTCATCCTGCGTGATGAGCAGAATGAGGTTGTCGGTTACTCTCTTTTTAAAAAGTTTTATAAAGAAGAAGAAGTTGCAAACATTGGGCTGCTGCAGCTGGAAGTCGCATCAGGCCGCGAAGACCGGGTTGATATGATGAAAACGCTTCTGAAGCATTCTTTCGCGCCGCTCGATCTGGCGTTCCAAAGGACGACGGTCAACACGCCTGAGGAGGATACCGAGTTATTGGAACTATTAGGTGCCAGTGGATTCAAGCAATGGGAAGAACAGGTATGGATGATCAAAGAGCTTCACAATACTTAACAATCCTTTTCAATACATTTACAACTCCTTAAAACCTCATTCATAACTCTCTAGTAATCTTGTACTTGTAGCAACGGACATCATATTAGGGGGAATTAAGGAATGAAGAGTTTTAAAAAGTTAGCGATGTTTACAATGCTTGCTGGTGTAATGGCTTTCGGAACAGCTTGTTCTGATGGGGAAAGCAGCGCTGAAGCAAAGGATGGTTCTAATGGAAATGAAACTCAACTTGAAGGCAGCGTCGTGATTGATGGTTCTGGTACGGTCTATCCGTTCATGGCGAAAATGGCTGAGAACTATATGGGCAAGCAGGAAGATGTTTCTGTGGAAGTAAGCCGCTCCGGGACTTCGGCTGGTTTCAAGAAATTCCTCGTTGAAAACGGTACGGACTACAATGATGCATCTCGCCAGATCAAAGACGAAGAAAAGGCAAAAGCTGAAGAGCTTGGCATTGATGTAAAAGAAATGAAGGTCGCTTTGGATGGCTTGACGATTGTCATCAATAAGGACAATGAATGGGCGAAGGAACTGACGAAAGAAGAAGTCATCGATATTTTCCTTGCTGAAGGCGGCAAGAAGAAATGGTCTGATGTACGCCCTGACTTTCCGGATGAAGAGATCAACACATATGGACCGAACGAAAACCATGGAACATACGAATTCATGTTTGAAAATATTTTAGAAGAAAAAGACCTGGTTGAAGGCATCAACCTGCAGCAGGATTACTCTACCCTGGTTGACCTTGTTTCCAAGGATAAGAACGGCATCGGCTTCTTCGGCTATGGTTATTATGCGAACAACAAAGATAAATTGGCGGCAGTGAACGTCGATTTCGGCAACGGTCCTGTTGAACCGTCTCTATCAACGATTAAGGAAGATGGAGACTACGGACCATTCACACGCCCGGTGTTCACCTACCTGAATGTAAACAAGGCAAAAGAAAATGCACAAGTACTTGACTACGCAATCTACACGATGAAAAACGCACAGGAAGTTGCATCGGAAACTGGCTTCGCACCATTGACTGATGAAGACATCCAGGGAACATTGTCTGAACTGGAAGAACTGAAATAAGTACTGAAAGAAGAATGGGGGCATCCCTGTTCTTCTTTTTAATGGTTTTGCTCAGTTAAGTCCGATTGTTTTATAACCTGGAACGACCGAATTTAACAGAAACAATGCAAAAAAAATAACAGTGAAGTCCACTGTTATTGACGATCCAATGTCGCCATGAGTTTATGGCGCTTTTTTGCGTTATTGAGCAGTCGTTCGATGGATGAGAGTAAGGAACCTCTTTCCTCATCATTCTTTGCATTAAGCAGCCTCAATTTAAGTTCGGCCAATTTCTGTTTTTCATTCGCAGTCAGGACTTCTCTCATTCGTTCATCTCCTTCCTCGCTTTGATTCGAGTTTAAAGGATGAATGTTAAGAGAATCCCGGGATTTTATTAATTTTTCATCAAATCTTCAATCCTTGCTTACTGGCAATTTTCCGGATTCCTCCCATGATCAGTCTGACCGCGAGGAAGGTTGAGGCGATGGAGGCGAAGCTATGGAAGGACGTCCAGTTTCTCTTGTATTTGATCAGCTTCGTGTTTCGTTCGAGCCAATGCTCGACCATGGCGGACGGTGCACTGAACAGAATGGCCTTTAGTAAAATCGATAGTAAACCAGCTTGCCTGGTGACTTGATTAAAGTATATACAGACAACCGGAAAAATAAGATAGCTGAAGATCACACTGATATCAAAGGTCCTGAATAGGGATACAGGATACTTAAGGTAGCCTTTTTTTACGAGCAGGTTATCAAGGATGGAAGCCATATAGCTTTTTAAAAAGAAGATCAGCAGCCAGTCTTTTACAGGCGGTTTTCGCATCAGCCTGTAAAAAGCAAGGATGCCAATGGCCAACAGGGCCCTAAGTGTGTTCTGTTCTGCTTTCCTCTTCAAAGCGGTCACCTCCAAAGTGATTTTTGTTCAACCAGATCACAACTATTTTGTATCTTGTCTTCTTTCCCGTTAATTATTCGATGATTGTCAAACGGGCCTGTTGGTTATACTAAAATCGCTTTCCTTTATTTGTAAAAAAGAGGCGAATTTATGGTAAATACAATTTATGGGCTCATTTGGGCAGGCATATTAGTGAAATGGGGAGACTGGAAGAACTGGAGAAAGTACTATCCAACCGTTCTCTTCTTTATCCTGGGCGATTTTCTCTACATGTACTTATTATCCGATCTTTATCCAATGTGGAAGTATATTCCCTCACCAGGGGACGATCATGCTGGAATCACGAATACGCATATTTCTTTTTCGATCATGGCAATCAAGTATCCGGCAACATGCCTGGCCTATTTGGCTCATTTTCCGAGGCATGGGCTCATAAAAAAAATCCTTTATTATCTGGCATGGGTGATTGTTTATTTTATGAATGAGCTGATAGACATTCATTTTCATCTGATTAAATATTTCAATGGCTGGAACCTGTGGTGGTCTGCGCTGTTCAATTCAGTTATGTTCCTTATTTTAAAGCTTCATTTTCACAATCCTCTGTTTGCCTGGATCGCCTCCGCGGTGTTTATTTTGTTTTTATGGAATCAGTTTGATGTGCCTGGAACTGTTTTCCGATGACGGCCCGAACCCTATGTGGAATCGGGTCTTCTTTCAGTTCTGATTAAGAGGTACTCCGGCCGTGTCCTGCTTTCGGCAGTGACCTCATCCACACAAAAAAATTTGTCATTAATTTTGCCAAAATGAGTACAGATAAATAACTCAAAAATAAGTGGACATAATGGGTGTTTCCATACATTTTAAAAAGACCCATCCCAACTAGCATTGGCTTAAATATAAATGAAAGGATGACTGCAGTAAGGATTGCATAAAGATAATAGTTCCTTTTATGGTTGATAGTCCATTGATACACGAGCATAAAAGCTACAGGGATCAGACTTGAGTCGAGCGAGATTCCTGGTAACACCGGGAGAACAGGAAAGGGATAATTCCAGAAGCCCATATTCCTTCCAAAAAGATCTTCATACCCAAAGACTACATGGACACTGTAACCGTAAAAAGCGATCCTGAAAATTTTGGTTCGATCGATTTTAAAAAACAATAAAATGAGAGGGCCGACTAGGAATAAGACCATTAGCCAATATTCAACGGAAGAGTAAAGGGAGTAGTCCAGCCAATATTGGTTCAAGGCCTTTTGACCTTGTTTCCCCAACTCAACGATCTTGTCAAACTCACTTATCCTTACTTTTTCCACTGGTATCATCCGTTCTGTTTTTATCTTAGATTGCCGACTTGAAGCTTGATATATGCATGATTGCTGGTTATGAGGGTATAATTAGGTATCTTGAATGAAACTGCGGAGGTGTAAGGATGGCATTCGAATTTTCTGAAGAGGACGGCCGTTTTGTCGCGAAGGATGCAGATGGGCTTGAGGTTGGGGAAGTCACGTTTACGAGGGATGGCGATGATTTTCTCGTGGTCAACCACACTGGAGTAGATCCGGACTATCGAGGCAAAGGCATAGCGGAAGATCTGGTCCGCCATGTTGCTGAAAAAGCGAAGAATGAGGGCTTGAAGATTGATCCTGTTTGTTCTTATGCGAAAAAAGAACTGGAGAGGAAGCCTGAATACAGCGGAGTTTTAAAGAATTGAGTCTTTGGGATGTCCCAAGGGCTTTTTTGATTTGGAATCTTCTTTCTTGCACTTTGTGCTGCTACGTGATAAAATTATCTCGAATTCAAGATAATTTGTTTTTTCGAGATGAAAACAGGTTATAGTAAGGATAGATATTTTTTTGGGATTATATCTCGATTTCAAGATAAAGGAGAGAGACCATGAACGAATTAAGAGGAATACATCATGTAACAGCGATCACGAGCAGCGCTGAAAAGAACTACGAGTTTTTCACCTATGTACTCGGAATGAGACTTGTGAAGAAAACGGTCAACCAGGATGATATCCGGACATATCATTTATTTTTTGCGGATGATAAAGGGTCTGCGGGCACGGATATGACATTCTTTGATTTCCCTGGGATTCCTAAAGGGTCACATGGAACAGACGAGATTTACAAAACCGGGTTCCGGGTGCCGACAGATGCCGCGCTGGACTACTGGGTCAAACGCTTTGATAAGTACGAAGTCAAACATACTGGCATCAGGGAGTTATTCGGCAAGAAGACAATTTCATTCGTCGACTTTGACGATCAGCAATATATGCTGGTATCTGATGAGCAAAATGAAGGGGTGGCATCGGGTACGCCATGGCAAAATGGGCCTGTACCGCTGGAGTACGCGATTACCGGTCTGGGGCAGATTCATGTCCGCATTTCACGTTTCGATTATTTTAAAGAAGTACTGGAAAAAGTGATGCATATGCGTGAAATCGGAAAAGAGGGTTCCCTGCACCTATTTGAAATGGGCGAAGGCGGGAACGGCGCGCAGGTCATCGTTGAGGACAATAAAGTGCTGCCGGCTGGGCGCCAGGGATTCGGGACTGTGCACCATGCAGCATTCCGTGTTGCTGACACATCGGTTCTTTATGAGTGGATCGATCATATGAATGCAGCCGGTTTTGGCACATCAGGATATGTCGACCGATTCTTCTTTGAATCCCTCTATGCACGAGTGGCACCTGGAATTTTATTCGAATGGGCAACTGATGGACCGGGATTCATGGGTGATGAACCATATGAAACGCTTGGTGAAAAATTGTCCCTTCCGCCGTTCCTTGAACCAAAGCGGGAGCAGATCGAGGACTTCGTGCGGCCGATTGATACGGTCCGCAGCACGCGCAATATCGAAAAAGAATACCTGTAAGCCGAGTTTGCAGACTGGACCTTTGTGGAAACATACTACAAAAGGAGGCAGATAAAATGGTGAAATTAGCAGTGATTTTTTACAGCATGGGCGGAACGAATGTGCAGCTATCCAAATGGGCTGCGGAAGGCGCGAAAGAAGCAGGAGCTGAAGTAAAAGTTTTTAAGGTGAAAGAATTAGCTCCTGAGTCAGCAATCGAAGGCAATGAAGCATGGAAAGCGACTGTTGAGGCAACAAAGGATATCCCTGAAGTGACGCCGGATGATCTTGAGTGGGCCGATGCCATCATCTTCAGTGTCCCGACACGATTCGGGAACATGCCATCGCAAATGAAACAATTCCTTGATACGACAGGCGGTCTGTGGGCACAGGGCAAGCTCGTGAACAAAGTCGTAAGCGCGATGTCCTCTGCGCAGAACCCGCATGGCGGACAAGAGGCTACCATTCTGTCACTTTACACAACGATGTACCACTGGGGCGCCATCGTGGCAGCACCTGGCTATACCGATCCAGTCACTTTCGGAGCTGGCGGTAACCCATACGGCACAAGCGTCACCGTCGACCAGGACGGCAATATGGTCGAGGATGTAGAAGCAGCGGTAAAATACCAGGCAAAACGCACTGTGACCGTAGCCGGATGGGTAAAGAACGGGAATCAATAAGCAATAGCAAAAGCCTAATTCCTCCGGGAGTTAGGCTTTTTTCAATGAAGTCCATTCAACCTTTTAAGCATATCTCCGTAAATAAAATCCAATAATCACCCAGGCGCCCCCATACATCCCGCCAATCAGGATGCCAGCGAGCAGTGGGTTGATAGCCATGATTCCGAAAAGGTAAACAATCACAATGGGTGTTTGAAGGATGAAGAGTAGGGAGCTGTATCGAGGTGTGCTGGTGTGGTGAAGGATGGTGAACCCTAGTGGCAGTGCTCCGAGATGGATGGCAAGACTTCCAATTCCGGTACTGATGTTGATGATGTCGATTAAAGATCCGAAGCCAATCAAACCATGGAACAGAAATCCGGCTGTGCCGATCCCAAACAAGCCAAGTCCTAGCGCAGTTAGAAAGAAGCCAATCTTCCATACCCAGCCTCCCGCAGAAGGGTTCTGGTATCTGAAGGCGAACAGGCCATGCAATAGAAACCAGGAGGATAACAGTAACATGAGGTTATTCAAATAATAGGCGATGTGATTGGTATCATGAAGGATTGCGTCAGCGCCAGCGGTCAAGTCAAGATAGCCTTGCCAAATCCAGTTAGCACCCATAAGAAAACCACCAATAACCGCTGCGGTAGCGGAAAAGCGAAGCTGGCTTTCCCTGCAGTTTGATGAAGCTGCCATATGATCATCACTCCCTTGAGGATGGTAAAATAAATATATGGAACGTACTGGTTATATATTCCTTTACGCCAAAACACCGCTTTCCTTTTTCGGGCGAGGGTATATTAAAGCTAAAACAGTATAAAAAAAGGAGGTAATCCAATGACGGACAACAATGCTGGCTGGAAAATGGATAACAGCTATTCGCGGCTGCCGAATCTATTTTATACACTGCAAACACCGACTCCAGTGAAAGCGCCGGAAGTGGTGATTTTCAATGAGTCACTGGCGGAAGAACTGGGATTGAACAGCGAGGTGCTTCAAAGCGAAGAAGGAGCCGCGGTATTTGGCGGGAATGAGGTCCCAGAAGGAGGTACTCCCCTTGCCCAGGCATATGCGGGACACCAGTTTGGGCATTTCACGATGCTGGGGGATGGCCGGGCTGTGCTGCTTGGTGAGCAGATCACCCCTGATGGCAACAGGTTTGACATCCAGCTGAAGGGCTCAGGCCGGACGCCATATTCCCGAGGCGGAGATGGCCGGGCAGGACTAGGGCCAATGCTGCGCGAGTTCATCATCAGTGAAGCGATGGCAGGTTTAGGAATCCCGACAACTAGAAGCCTGGCCGTGGCTGCGACGGGAGAGGAAATCATCCGGGAAACGATGCAGACCGGAGCGGTTTTAACCCGTGTGGCCGCAAGCCATCTCAGGGTGGGGACGTTCCAATTCGCTGCCAACTGGGGAAAGAAAGAAGACCTCCGGGAGCTGGCTGATTATACAATCAAGCGCCACTATCCTGAACTTCAAGGAGAGGAGGACATATACCTCTCATTCTTGAAAAAAGTGATACACAAACAGGCAGCCCTGATTGCGAGATGGCAGCATGTCGGTTTTATCCACGGAGTCATGAACACGGATAATATGACAATCAGCGGCGAGACGATCGACTACGGTCCATGTGCCTTTATGGACACCTATGACCCGGCAACTGTCTTCAGTTCGATTGATCGGGAAGGACGCTATGCCTATGGAAATCAGCCGTATATTGGCGGCTGGAATCTTTCTCGGTTTGCAGAGGCTTTATTGCCATTGCTTCATGAGGATGAAGATGAAGCCGTAAGCCTGGCGGAGGCAGCTCTCTCTGAATATCCAGGAGCTTTTGAAACGGAGTTCCTGGCAGGTATGAGGTTGAAGCTAGGGCTTTTTCATGAGGAAAAAGAAGATAAAGAACTAATTTCCGGTCTCCTTAACCTCATGAATAAGAATGGAGCTGACTATACGAATACATTCAAGGCTCTGACTTTCGAGAAGCTTGAAGGATCCGAGTTGTTTAAAGCAGACGAATTTACCCAGTGGCATAAAAAATGGCAGGAAAGGCTCGGACGCCAGGAGCAATCAAAAGAAGATGTCCATGAACTGATGCGCAATAACAATCCAGCAGTCATCCCGCGTAATCACAGGGTAGAGGAAGCACTGGATGCCGCGGTAAAAGGTGACATGAGCGTCATGCTGAAATTGCTTGAAATCCTGGCAAACCCATATGAGCATTCACCGGAGCAAGAGGAATTCTGCCAGCCCGCACCACCATCTGCTGGGCCATATCGGACGTTTTGCGGAACTTGAGTTGAGTTGATGTGCTTTATGGTTACGACGGACAGAAACCCGAGGAAATGGTGGAAAAGTGTCCGTCATCAGGATCGAGAAACTAACAGCCCTAGTTCACTATCATGCAGTGCGATATATATTCTAAGTGGTTCACTTTTGGAGTACCAACAATTAAAAAACACTAAAAAAGACACACGAAATCGTCAATAATTTCGTATGTCTTTTTTTGTTGTTATACCAGTATTATAGCCAATATTAATCCATAATCCGTATGTATTTAATTCCGCATGCCAACACGTAAGATTGAAATTTCAATTGGAGGCATACGAATTTAAGTGCTAAAACAGGTGTGAAAATAAGAACTGAAGTTTGGTGACTCGCAAGGATTTGGAGCCAAAAGGTTTAGTTTATTCCATCCATTATAATTATTGCATTAATCCTTTTCTTAACTAAAAAGGATAAATAAATAACAATAATAATATAATTAAAAACAATATTAATTTATTGTAAATCAATAAATATAGTGCTAAAATCACGTTAACATTTAAATGAATGAGGTGCATTAAATGAATGGTAAAAGAGGTTCAGCCATTTTCTTAAAGGTAATTATTTTTCTGGTTGGATTTGCAGTGCTTACTTTGTGTATTTATTGGATGCCTATGTTAACCATTAGAGATATAAAAGCACATCCAGGTGGGGATTACTCGATATTCCCACTTTTAGTATGTGTGTATGGAATCTGTATTGCATTTTCTTTTGCGTTGTTTCAAGTATATAAACTATTAACCTTTATCGAAAGGAACAATGCTTTCTCGGAGTCATCTCTTAAATCTTTAAAGGTTATAAAAAAATGTGCTTTTACAGCCATTTTCTTCATTATGTTAATGATAATAAGCTTAAAGGTGATTTCTAGTATCTCAGGAGATGATTCAGCAGGTCCTATATCGGTAAGTCTGATTAGTATTTTAGCAACAAGCATTATCATAGCTGTTGTGGACGTACTTCAAAAGCCATTAAAAAGTTTCCTGGATGAAAAATAAAAAAGAGGTATTACAAATGAAAAAACAGACAACAAATTTATTTAACGGGAGTCAATAGAGAATTTAAGGGATAGTCATTAAGCTATCCCTTCTTTGCGTTAATTAATGTTATTTACTCAGAGAATTCCATTTAGAATTTCATTGATATTAGGGTCAGATGTGATTAGCAATGTTTGCACCTCAAAAGATAACCCGTTAGATCATCTCAAATACGAGGCATACCATTCATCCCAGTCGGAACCGAGCGAGTACGTGACCGATTTGGATTCTAGCTTTGGACAGTCTTTGACGCAGCTTCCGCCAACGATGAACTTCAGGGATGAATCCATTTTAAGACTAGAACGAATCCAATCCTCTACCTTGCCAATCGGGTCCGGGTTGGTCATCGAAATGGCAACGACGCTGATGTCTTTCATTTTGATCAAATCGGATAATCCCTCAAGAGGGGTATTCGGGCCCAAGTAAATGACGTCATGGCCTTTCTTTTTCAAAAATAAGCTGAAGACCATCAGTCCGATTTGGTGATGTTCCCCCTCTGGACAAAAGGCCAGCACTTTTGGGAGTGCCGGGTTAACAGGGAGGACCCGCAAAAATTGGCTGCAGCGGTTAAGGATGAACTGCGAAGCGAAATGCTCCTGAGCAACACTGATGACGCCTTTCTCCCATTCATCCCCGACCTTATACAAAACGTGAACCAGGATATGCTGGAATACCTCTTCATAGTCATATAAAGAAAAAGCGAGGTCCGTATGTTGATTCGCTTTCTGGGAATCTAGATTGACAAGGGCATGGTAGAGCTGATCCTTCAACTCGCTGAATTTACTATTTTCAGATGGAGGTGTGGCAGGTGCGGGGGCAGCTTCCTGCAAAAGCCGGACTGCGTCACTGATTTTCATGTCTTTTTCATGCACCTGTTTCTTGATCCATTTGAGTGTTTCCACATCTTTCTCGCTATATAATCGGTGGCCGCCCTCGGTCCTTTTGGGCGTGACGACATTGTAGCGGTTTTCCCACGCCCTGATCGTGACGGCAGGAATATCCAATCGTTCAGAAACCTGTTTAATGCTATACAAACTTTTCACCTCCACTCCTCATTATAGATAAGTTATACAAAAATTACACAGCCTAAATGCTGTTAAATCAACTTTCTGAAAATATTGTATAAAATGTTTGCTTTATTTGTATAGGTTTTGTATAATTAATTTCGAAAGGTTATACAAAAATTATACATTAGGGGTGTTAACTTGAAAACTTTAAATCTGTTATCATTAGTATTGCTTATTGTCGGCGGTTTGAATTGGCTATTAGTTGGATTATTTGAATGGGATCTAGTCGGTGGAATCTTCGGCGGCATGGACAGTCCAATCGCGAAGGTAGTCTACATCCTTGTTGGTCTCGCAGCCATCTACAGCATCACGCTTTTATCAAAAGTGAATAAATAATCAGATGGAAAGGCGTACAAAGCTGTACGCCTTTTTGTGTGCCCAAATGCTTGCGGAATGCTATTCTATAGAAGAAAACGCCAAAGCAGGGGGAATGGAAATGGATAAAAAAGAAATTGAATATAAAATCGTCGAACTGAAGGATGAGTATCTGCAGCTCCAGCATAATCTCGAAAAATTGGAATCTGTAAAAGGCAATCTCCATCCGCTGGAAAAGCGTCTTGCCGCGATTGAAGAGGAATTAAGTGCATTGAATACCATGCTTCGTGACCTGTAGAATGACAAGCCTAATCCTGGATTAGTTTTTTGGGGGATAAAAAATGCATGAGTCCGTTCGAAATGGACTCATGCTTGAATTTGTAAAAATATGTGGCATAGGGAGTTAGGCATTTTTAATCAAACGTTTGATTAATATTTTGGTAGCAGCCTTTTCCTCCCAATCCTATGGTCGTAATGCCAATTTGGAATTGTTTATTTCACTTCTGCTTTCCTGCCTTCGCGAGCAGAGGCCCTGACTGCGTCCAATACTTTTTGGGTAGAATGTCCATGCTCGAAATCTGCGAGATAGGGGTGCTTCTCTCCGGAAACCAGCGTTTCATGAAGCGCATCCAACGCTCTTTGGAAGCCGTTATAGTAACGCGCTGCCACCTCTGGCATACCTGAAGGAGCTTCTATATCCTGCACTAGCTCAACTTCTTCTAGTGGAGAATCTCCGGCGGAGAGCAAGACCTTATTGTCATCCAGCATCACAAGTGTACCTTCCGTACCGAATAGTTCAAGACGCCATGTGTTCTCGGTTTTGCGCGCCGCAGAAATGAGTTCCAGCGTTACTGTCGCGCCGTTTTCCAGAGAACCGATGATTTGGAAAGCATCGTCGGCAGTCCGGTGTTCTGTATTCCCGTTATCATCCGTCTGTGTGGGAACATGGGTTGGAAGCTGCGCAAACACTTCTTTAAAGGTGCTGTCCAGCCACCATTGAAGGGAATCTGTCATATGGGAGCCGATCGCTCCAAGCATGCCGCCGCCTTTTTCTTGCTGTCCCAGCCATCCGCGGGGTTTTGAAATCAGGCCCGTATAGCTTGCAAAAGAGCACAGGTAACGAACATGTAAAACATTCCCGAGTTTTCCGCTCTCCAGGATTTCTTTTACCTTTGTACGAGCCGGCAGGAAGCGGAATTCATGGTTGATCAGCCCGAGTTTCCCCGCCTTGTCTCGCTCCGTAATCATTTCTTCTGTTTCGGCAACATCCAGAGCCATTGGCTTTTCACACACGACATGGACGCCTTTTTTGAAAGCAGCTTCAACCATTTCCTTATGCAAATGGACTGCAGAAGCGACAACCACTACATCGAGTGTCTCCTGTTTAAGCATCTGGCGCCAATCGGTATAAATATTTTCAATTCCGCTGGCTTTCCGTGCTTCCTCAATATTGCCCCTCGATACACTAGATAAAGCCGCAACCTCGAAGCCTTCATGATGATCCATCATTGGCGCATGGACTTTGGCGCCAAAACCTGTTCCAATGATTCCTACTCTAAACTTTTCCAAAATTACCACCCCTGTCCAGAATCTAGTTTAATAGTAAATCCAGCAGGGGAGGAATGTAAATGAATTAGGCTCTTCTCGTGAACGGAATCCAAAACAAAACTGAGAAGCAACAAAGTATAGTACAATTGAACAAAAAAGGGTGGGTTACGATGAATATGGGGGATCTGTTATTCCAGCTTATATTTTTTATTTTTTTAATCGGATTGTTCGCTGCGGTTTTCTATGCAGTCCGGTCACTTGTAGGCAAGGGGCCTGACAAGCAGGAGAGAATAGAACAAAAACTGGATCGAATCATTGAACTGCTTGAAAAGAATCATAAGGGATAATCCGTTTATATAATTGTCTGTCTGCACATGTTATAATGAGGAACTTAGGTTTATATGAATTTTACCCAAAATTGCACGGATGCTTGATAAGCCTCCGCCTGGCGATTCAAATATGGAGGTAGAAAGATGAACAAGCGATGGACGATCGATAAGATTAAGGAGTTTGTGGAGAAAAATTCGGAGAGTAAGCTTTTGACGACTGAATACCATGGTTTTTCGCAAAAACTACTTTTTAAATGCGAATGCGGCAACAACTTCGAAAAAACATTCAAGAAGTTCAAGGATAATCATCAGCGCAAATGTGAAGTGTGCCAGCCGCCGAAAGCTTCGCGATGACCGAATAGGATGAATGCTGCCAATCCTGGCAGCATTTTTCTTTTTGAGAAAGTGAATATTACCTGAAGAAGCGTCAATCAGCAGGATTCACGCTTGTTTTTGTTGAAATAAACGAAGAGAAACTACAGGAGCAACGAGAATGAAGAGATATATGCTGAAAAAGAATTTCAGGGGATTGAAAAAAGGAACGCAATTCTATTTGATTGCCGATTCCGAATTCATCGGTGTCAAAGAGTATGTGCTGCGCACGAAAGATTTGACGACGAGGATTTCGGTCAATGAGAGAGAGTTTCGTGGGAATTTCATTTTATTGAATTAGGGGACGAGTGAGGGATCTGAATGGAATTCACAGCAATAGCGGTCTTTGCGATGGTCTGGGGCGGGCTGATAGTCTATTTTTTGACGCCTTTTAACGAACGGTTTAGGTTGGAGAGTAAGATGACTTTTCCTAAAGCCTTCAGGCTGGGTTTAAAGAGAGTGATTTTACATAAAAAGGCTATTCTTGCATTCCTGCTGTTAGTGCTTACTGTAATGAGCATCAGATCATATTTTCTATCAGCTGAGGAGTATGACAGGCTGCACGGAATTAACAGAGAATATGATAGTCCAGTATTTTATATGATCAGCGTGGTTATGTATGCCGCACTTCTGTATCTGTCTTTGGCCGTAAGATGGGCTGTGAAATCAGTAAAGTGAATGGAGAGAATCGTTTTGAAAGAGACCATTTTAAAATCCCTTGCAAAAATAGAAGAAGATTTTAATGTGAAAATTCTGTATGCGGTTGAATCCGGCAGCAGGGCGTGGGAATTTCCGTCAAAGGATAGCGATTATGATGTCCGTTTCATCTATGTTCATAAAAAAGAAGACTATTTGACGATTGACCAGATGGGCATCGGCAATAAAAGAGATGTGATCGAACTGCCAATCAATGATTTGCTGGATATCACCGGATGGGAACTGACCAAGGCTCTGAAGTTATTCAGAAAATCGAATCCGCCGTTAATGGAATGGCTGCGTTCAGGAATCGTATACTATGAGGCTTTTTCGACTGTCGACAAGATGAAGGAGCTAAGCAAAGAGATTTTCGCCCCGAATTCCTGCCTTCACCATTATTTAAATATGGCGAGCAATAATTTCAGGGAGTATTTGCAGGGAGATCAAGTGAAAATCAAAAAGTATTTTTACGTCCTCAGGCCAGTCCTGGCTGCCAGGTGGATTGAAAAGTACAACGAGTTCCCGCCATTGGAATTTCCAAAACTGCTCGAGGACCTGTTGCCTGAAGGGGAATTGAAGAGCGAGATTGATACCTTGCTGAAAAGGAAGGTCAGCGGGGATGAATTGGACTATGAACCGAAAATTGATGTCATCAATGAATTCCTGAACGAGGAAATCACGCGGCTAAAAGAATATACAAAAACACTTCAGATCGATTTGCCAGATTTCACTCCAAAGCTTGATCAGCTTTTTAGGGATACGCTGGAGGAAGTTTGGGAGTGAGTCTTTCAGGAAGGATGCCTATAGGAAGGCGTTTTTTTTAAGGGGGAAGGAAAGTGGCAAAGTTTTATGTTGCCTCGAGCTTCAAGAACATCGAGGCAGTTCGGTATGTCAGCAAGCAGCTGGTCGATAGAGGATTTATCCAGACATATGATTGGACGAGGAATGAAAGAGCATCCACTTTTAAAGACTTGAAAGAAATAGGGCAAAAAGAAAAGGCCGCCGTCATGGAGTCCGATGTCGTGATCGTTCTTTTGCCAGCAGGAAAAGGCAGCCATATCGAAATGGGGATTGCAATTGGACTTGGGAAGATAATCTATCTATACACACCAAATGGCGAAGTGGATCATTTCGAAACAACCAGTACGTTCTATCATTTGCCTGAAGTTTATAAGTGTATCGGTAGTATGGAAGAATTAATAGAAGAGGTCATGGAGAGGGAACTAGAGGCGAACATGATCGGCGAATATGTGGTAAAACAAATAAAAAACCTGCTGGATATGGAGCTGGATGACCTGATCACTGAAAGCAAGCAGGAGGGCTTTCGTTTCGTTAAAAGATTGATCAATGACTATAAAAATGGCAGCAATACGTTCAGCCTTGCGGGTGAAGGCTTGTTTGGCGTTTTCAGTGAGGAAGGAACTCTGGTTGCGATTGGCGGCTTAAATCAAGACCCGTTTTCGAATGAACAGGAAATTGGCAGGCTGAGAAGGTTTTATGTCAGGAAGGAGTATAGGAGACACGGGATCGGAAGCCTTCTGGTAAAAAGAATCATGGATGAAGCGGAAAAACATTTTAAGATTCTCGTGCTTCATACTGACACGGAACAAGGTAATCTATTTTATTGTTCTATTGGATTTTCTAAAAGTGATCTGTATCCAAACTCAAGTCACTATATTGATTGCAAGCAGCAACAGGCTCAGAGTTAATGCTCTGGGCTTTTTTATATGGATGACTTCTATGTTTCATCGGACACTCTCGTGGGAAGATGAAACTATTAGAGTGATAGGATTGGAGGAATCGGACATGGCGAAAACGATTTTTATCACGGGTGCCGGGAGCGGGCTAGGAAGAGGGGCGTCGATTGGGCTTGCGAAAAAGGGGCACCGTGTGATTGCGACGACTGAGCTGACTTCGCAGAAAACAGATTTGATGAGGGAAGCGGAGGATCTTGGGCTTGATATGGAAGTGTTCAAGCTTGATATAACCAATGAGCGGGATCGTGAACAGATCCTTGAATATGATTTTGATGTGTTTGTCGCGAATGCAGCGATTAATGAGGGCGGGCCGCTGGCTGAGGTGCCGATGGACCGAATCCGGGCGCTTTTTGAAGTGAACGTGTTTGCTACGCTTGAAACGGTGCAAATTGCAGCGCAAAAACTGGTGGAGAAAGGCAGCGGAAAGATTATTTTCATGAGCTCGATGGCTGGGATTTCGGCCACGCCATATGTCGGCCCGTACACGGCTACCAAGCATGCAATCGAAGGAATCGCGCAAACATTGAAGGCAGAGCTTGCGGAGTTCAATGTAAAAGTGGCGACGATTAACCCTGGAGCGTTTGAAACAGGCTTCAATAAGCGAGCAGCTGAGGAAAAGTGGAAATGGTACGATGAGGAGAAGAATTTTACCAGGAAAGAGGATATGGAAAAGCAGGAAGAAGGATTGAAGAATCAGTTTGACCCTGAAGACATGATCGCAAAAATGGTGGAGATCATTCCTGCCGACCATCATAAATTCCGGACAGTCTATCCAGAGGAGACGGAAAAGCAGCTGAAAAAGACGCAAGAAGAGAGATGGAGTATGGAGATTTAAGTCAGAGAACAGGATGCATTTTTTCGGGAGTAAAAACAGCCGGATCCTTTGGCAGGATTCGGCTGTTTGTCTGTCTTACTCTGTGGTGATAAATGCATTGATTCCCTTGCCCTCTATTTCCCGGACGCGAGCCTCAGCGGATTCACGATTCGAAAAAGCACCAGCTTGTACACGGTACCAGGTCTCGCCGGAGATCTCCGCTGTCGTAATGAAGCTTTCAAACCCTTTTGCTTTCAGGTCTGCGGCTTGCTGCTCAGCATTTGCTCTATCCTTAAAAGATCCGGCGATCACTTTGTGTAGGGATTGTCCGCTGCCGTCCGCTGGTTCTCCGCGATCGGCGCTTTCCTTCGGTGTAAGATTGAATGCTTTCGCAATGCCGTTCGCGTGTCCCTGGGCAACACTGCGCCGCCAGGATTCCTGCTTCATAAGGGCGGCATCATGGTCATTATCGATAAAGCCGTTTTCTGAGAGCATCGCATCCATCGTTGATTCCCGTAGTACATGGAAATCAGCTTTCTTCTTGCCGCGGTTATTGAGTTTGTTCAGCTTCACCACCTCAGTGTGGATGATGTCCCGATATCTCGCGGTTGCTGAATTATTTGAAAGGTTGATATAGATATAATCCTCGTATCCACTGGCAGAACCATTGTCAGAATTGATGTGGATCGACAGGTAAAAATCAGCACCCCAGGAATTAGCTTCATCAGTACGCTGAGCCAGGCTTTTCGTGACATCGCCTGTCCTGCTCATCTTGATTTCAATGTTTTTATAGTTATTTTCCAGTATCGAACGGAGTTTAAGCGCAATATCCAGGGTCAAATCCTTTTCGCGGAGACCATTTCCCTGCGCGCCAGGATCCGAGCCGCCATGGCCGGGATCTAAATATAGTTTCATCAAACCTCCTCCTTTTTAATTGGCATTCCCTATAGGATATGTGGGAGAAATGAATTGGTCAGGGTGCATGTCTTGGTTTTTCTATATTTACGGGAACATTTAAGGGTTGAACTCGTAGAACTAAGTATGTCTGAATAATGGGGTGGAGAAGATGAAAACTCAGCTAAATGCAACGGGTGAGAAGGACCTGGACGCAGATTTGAAAAAGGTATTGAATATAATCGGTCTATTCATATTTGGAGGGCTGGCACTGACAAGTGTCACTAACCCAATGCCAGCCGGTTATCTCAAGGAATATTTGCTGTTTATCGCCGGCAGTGCCTTGATGTATTATGTTTTGCTGAACGTATACTTCATCGGGGGTATATGGAGAAAAGTGTTTTATGCTAGTTTGGTTGCGATTGGAGTGAGCAGCTTGTTGATGGTGTTTTACCTTGTTAGTCATTCATCACATTGAGAGCCTTTTGTTGGTCTGTCTTGATGGAAAATGCAATGATTACAGTTAACCGTTCAATTAGGAATATGAACAAAACTCCCTGCTTTCAGGGAGTTTTAATTTGCTAAAAACTGCTTGCTCAGTCACTATATAACTATTTCTGAATTTTCACAATATATTTACTTCGATAAATTTTGAAAGCGTTACCATTACTAACAGACTAGTCAGGGCGCGGTTTTTGCTTGTTCGCAGTAACGTGTAACATCCTTGAAACAATTTTGGATGTTTGTTAGGTTAAATAACCGTAAGCCCCATGAGGGCAGGAAAAACTTGGACGGCATAATTAACATAAGAATTTTTCTATGTGGTTCGGCTGAATTTTTTGTATGCCTGAGTACAATACCACTATGTTAATTATTTCGTTTAGGGAAAACGAAAAGGAGAGATTTGGTGTCTTTTGAAGTATTTATTTCTTTAGCAATTTATTTTATCGCTATGATCCTGATTGGATTGTATGCATACCGCAAAACGTCTGATCTGTCAGACTATATGCTTGGCGGACGAGGTCTTGGACCGTCGGTAACAGCTCTTTCAGCAGGTGCTTCTGATATGAGCGGCTGGATGATGATGGGTTTGCCGGGGGCAATGTACACCTCGGGTATTTCCAGTGCATGGATCGCAATTGGTCTATCGATTGGTGCCTATTTGAACTACCTCATTTTAGCTCCAAGACTTCGAACTTATACGGAGTTGGCAAATGATTCAATTACAATCCCCGATTTCCTTGAAAACCGCTTTTCGGATCAAACTAAAATTCTGCGTTCTGTCTCCGCAGTTGTTATTATCATTTTCTTCACGCTGTACACCTCAGCGGGTTTTGTTTCGGGCGGTACTTTGTTCGAGTCGGCATTCGGGCTTGATTATCGTACGGGCTTGTTCGTGACAGCTGGTGTTGTCATCATTTATACGCTATTCGGCGGCTTCCTTGCTGTTAGTTTGACTGACTTCGTTCAAGGTGTCATCATGTTCCTTGCGCTTGTCCTGGTGCCTGTGGTTGCTTTCACAGAACTTGGGGGACCAACAAATGTTATGGAGACAGTAAGTGCAATTGATCCTACGATGATGGACCTTTTCAAGGGGACGACTTTCCTTGGGATCATTTCACTATTAGCATGGGGTCTTGGTTACTTCGGCCAGCCTCATATCATTGTGCGCTTTATGGCAATCAATTCTGTAGAAGAGCTTAAGCCTGCACGCAGAATTGCAATGGGCTGGATGATCGTATCGATTATTGGTGCTTTGGCAGTTGGTCTTGTAGGTATTGCTTATGTTCAGGTAAACAATGTGACACTTGATAACCCTGAAACAGTATTTATCATGTTCGCAAATATCCTGTTCAACCCATATATCACGGGATTCTTGCTCGCTGCGATTTTAGCTGCGATTATGAGTACGATTTCTTCTCAGCTACTTGTTACATCAAGTGCGCTGACGGAGGACTTTTACAAAGCGTTCTTCCGCCGCGAAGCATCGGACAAGGAATTAGTATTTATTGGACGTGCAGCCGTGCTGCTTGTAGCATTAGTCGGAATCGCGCTTTCATACACTCCAAACGATACAATACTTTCATTGGTCGGTAACGCATGGGCTGGATTCGGCGCTGCATTTGGACCAGTTATGCTCCTGAGCCTATACTGGAAGAACATGAATCGATGGGGCGCGCTTTCCGGAATCCTTGTCGGTGCGCTAACCGTCATCATCTGGATCAGCATCGATGGACTATCCGAGTTCATGTATGAAATGATCCCAGGATTCTTCCTGAGCCTGATTGCCGTGATCGTTGTAAGTAAAATAACAACAGGACCAGGCAAAGCGGTAAAAGAAGAATTTAATGAAATGGAAAACATTATGTCTGAATAAAAGAGTGAAGGCTGCCAGTATGATGCTGGCAGCCTTTATTTGAATTTTTCCGGCTTCTTGACATAGCTCTCAATGATGAAACCGCAGTCTGTACAAATAATATGCAACACTTCAGAACCTAAGCTCATTACCTTGTTCTCGGGACGTATAACAGCATATCCATCTTGTTTACCTCTTCCAATCTCCATTCCACCGCATTTCGGACATTCTTTCGCATAGTTCACTTGTTTCATCCTTTCTGGAAACACCTTTTCCTAGTTGAATTTACGTTTTGAACAAGCGGGAAGTTTCATGGGTTTTTGACTTGGAAGAAATATGAGGAAATGGTGATGGTAATGCATGCTATGTGCCCGTGAAAGAGAGAACCGAGGGAGTACGGTCACATAAAAGGAGAATATGTGCCCGTGAAAGGGAGAATCGAGGGAGTACGGTCACATAAAAGGAGAATATGGGACCATAAAAGAGCATACCCGGAGAAGAACAATTACAAATAAAAAGACCGGGCTTGTCGCCCGGCACAATTTATGACAGATGATGCAGGACCAATGAAGCCAGCAAACCCAGTGCGGTGATCAGGCCGGTGACGGGGCCGCTTTCTTCGTAGGCTTCTGGCATCATTGTGGATGCGATCATGGCAATGATGCCACCGCCGGCGAATCCTGAAATGCCGGCCATGAGAGCCTCCGAGGCATCCTGGAGAAAAAAGTAGCCAGACCAGGAAGAAAGAGTGGCAATTACCAGGACGGAAATCCACATTACTGAAATTTTCAGGCGTGAATACCCGCTTTTCCTCAGTCCTGCTGTGCTGGATAGTCCTTCAGGAATGTTGCTGACGAAAATGGCGATGACGAGAAGGAAACTGACAGTATTTTGTTCAAGAAGGCTTGCACCGATCATGATCGACTCTGGTATGGCATCCATTATGGTACCTATGAAGATCGCAATTCCGGCATTTTCATCTGCCTGCTTGCCGGAACGTTTCCGGTCGGATGCACCTTTTCTGGATACCAGTATATCTAGCAGAGTGAAGATGGAAGCCCCTGCGACAAACCCGATGCTGCTTGCGAGAATTCCGCCTTCCTGAACCGCATCTCCTAACAGTTCATAGGAAGCGGCGCCAATCAGGACACCTGTGCCAAAGGCCATAACCCAACCAATGACCTTTTTAGGAATGGAAAAAATCATTGCTGCCAGGGAACCTAGCAATACTGCAGATCCTGACACTGCCCCCCAAAGTGCTGCATTCCACATATGTACTCTCCTTTCATAATAAATAAAGCTACCCACTTATGATTGGAACAAAACTGTGGCGTGTAGGGGAAATGTCTGAAGTATTCTTATTTTATCCCGTCTAAAAAGATATTATCATCCCATTCTTCCCGGCATATGTACCCATTGTCGCTCCCATATAACTGATCAGGACTTCCTTGGGTGATAACAGGGTGATGATTTCCTGCTTTAGTGCTTCGGCGTCGAATGCATTTCCGGTATGGGTGATGCCAAAGGTTACATCGGTAAAATCATTCCCGCGTTCCTGAATGATTTCAAGGACTCTTCTTTCGAACTTTTTCCTGCCGCGGACTTTTTCGAGGATTTCCACTTTGCCGCCGTCGACTCTTTCTAAAATGACTTTTATGTTGAGGATCTTAGCAAGGGAACCCTGGAATTTGCTCAAACGCCCGCCTTTGACGATATTCTCAAGCGTATCCAGGAGAATAAGAATATTCATATTTTCCCGGTAGGCAGTCAGGTTTTCTACGATTTCTCCCATGGTATTACCCTGTTCAGCCAGTTCAGCGGCCCGGAGTATTTGCAATCCATGTCCCATTGATCCGGCAAGTGTATCAAACACAGTTATATGGGCGGTCGATAAATCCCTGCCCATGCAGGCGGATTGATAGGTGCGGCTTAATCCAGAGGAAATCGTCAGGCACAGCAGTTCATCATCTGGCGCGAATTTTGAGAAAGCATCCGCGAAGGCAGCGGGAGAGGGCTGTGACGTCTTTGGCAGCTCGTCAGCAGCAAACATTTTATTAAAAAATTCCTGTGGTGTCAGGTCTTCTTTCTCCAAATAATCCTGGCCGTTAATGGAAATGGTTAAAGGTACAATGGTTATGTCATATCGCTCCATCAGCTCGGAAGGCAAATCAGCGGAGCTGTCTGTGATGATTTTCATCTTGAAAACTTCACCTCTAATAAAATAGTCTTTTAAAAGTGCATGGTGCATGCAGGCAAGTACATATGGCTCTGGACACATCCATGTTAAAGCGTTATAATTTAATTCGTTTTCCGAAATAATTATATCAAGCAAAATGGTTTATTGCATTCAAAAATTACAGCGAGGAGGAAGCTTGATGCCTAAAGAAAAATTATGGACGAAGGATTTCATCTCGATCTCGGTCGTGAACTTCGTGATCATGCTGTCGATGTATTTGCTGATTGTGACGATGGCCTCGTACGCGACCGATACTTATGGTGCGTCCAGCAGCATGGCGGGACTGGCCTCTAGTATTTTCATCATCGGGGTTCTTTTTGCCAGATTGTATGGCGGCAAAGAAATTGCACGAATTGGCAGCAAAAAGATGTTGCTTGGAGGAATTCTGTTTTTTGTTCTTATATCTGCTCTTTATCTCATTCCTTCTAATATCTATTTTCTGCTTGCCATCCGTTTCTTGCACGGAATTGGGATCGGGTTTGCCTCAACAGCAACCGGTACGATTGTGGCGCAGGTAGTTCCTGCCAGCAGGAAAGGGGAAGGGATCAGCTATTTTAGCTTGAGTGTGATTTTATCTACGGCGATTGGTCCGCTGATCGGCCTGGCGATGATCAATGAGTTTGGCTATCTGAGCATGTTCATCTTCTCCCTGGTTGTCGGTGCGGCGTGTTTGCCGATTGCCCTAACGATCAAAGAACCGGTCGTGGACTACCAGGCGGACGAAACGAAAAGCAGAAGATTCAGCCTTGCTAATTATTTTGAGCCAAATGCCCTTCCGGTATCGATTGTCATGTTCATCATCGCGCTTGCGTATTCCGGAACGCTCTCTTTTATCGCGTCATATGCGAAGGAGACTGGCCTTGCGGAGGTGGGGAGTTTGTACTTCTTCGTTTACGCACTCGCGGTATTATTTTCCCGGCCGTTCACTGGCAAACTGATGGATGTCAGAGGCGCAAACAGCGTGGCATATCCCGCGTTGATTGTGTTTGCGGTCGGAATGTATGCCCTGAGCCAGGTCAGTTCCAGTCTACTATTTCTTGCCGCGGCAGCGCTGATCGGTTTGGGGTATGGAAACTTCCAATCCATCGCCCAGACGGTTGCCATCAAGATGACTCCGCCGCACCGCATGGGACTGGCAACTTCAACGTTTTTCATCGCGATGGACATGGGCATAGGAGTCGGGCCATTCATGCTCGGATTCATGGTTCCGAAATATGGGTATAACGGCTTGTATCTTGCCATGGTGCCAGTGATTCTTGTTGGATTTGTCCTTTATTACTTTTTACATGGTAAAAAAGAAAACAAGGTTGTGCTGGATGCATAAAAAGAACCTCACCGGACAATGGTGAGGTTCTTTCCATATTTATTACATCGGTGCATAGTTCGTGTTGTTTTCAACATCCGTTTCCTTCTCTAACTCTTCCATTTCCATATGGGTCTGTGGGAAACCATTGGCCTGCCACTCCGCACGCATCGCGGAGTCAAGCTGGGTAAGCCCTCTTTCCGCAGGATCGATGCCCGCATCGACACTTTCCATCTGGTCAATTTTCTCGCTGTTCCTCATGTCAGTATCCTCAAGAAAACGAATCACGTCCCGCTGGCTCTTGCGGTAAGCAGCTGTCAGAAGTACAGCGCCGCCTGCTGAGAGCAAGGAAGCCAGTACAAAATTTTTGGTCGATTTTTTCATCTTCGTTCCCTCCATTTGCAAATAACTCCGCTTACCCTTTTAATTCCCGTTTTATATGACTTTAAAAAGACCAGTTATTTACAGTTGTGTTGCAGGAGGGGGATGATGGTTTATGTATGTGGATATTTTTCTTGTAAAAAGGAAACAGACTGCTTGATCAGAGCCTTCAATACTTCAATATCAATATCATCTACTTTGTTTATGTACACACATGCTTTTCCTGAGGTGTGTTTGCCGAACTCCTTCAACAATGCCTCTCTTTCGGTGTCGCCAGTGGCAAAATACAAGCTGATCTTAGCTTTTCGCGGAGAAAAGCCGACAAGCGGGGCATCCCCTTCGTGACCGGAGTCATATTTATAATGATACGAGCCAAATCCAATGATGCTCGGTCCCCACATTTTTGCTGGGTACCCTGTCGTTTCGGTAAAAATATCCAATAACCTGTAGGCATCCTCACGTTTTTTTAAGTTGTCGACACTCTCGATAAAGCTGATGACACTATTATCGTTTTCTTTCGTCTTCAGTTCGTACATCTGAAAAATCCTCCTTCTATGTTTAAGCTTGACCCTTATATGTACTTTCTAGAACAGCTGGTATAAATCCTTTGTATAGGGCTGGAAAGGGGAGGAACCAGTGGCGACTTCGGACAAGTTTAGTGCTCCTAAGCGAAAAGCTGTCCAAACCAGGGTCGACTTCGGACAAGTTTGGTGCTCCCAGACGAAAAGCTGTCCGAACTAGGGTCAACTTCGGACAGGTTTGGTGCTCCCAGACGAAAAGCTGTCCGAACTAGTGTCAACTTCGGACAAGTATGGTGCTCCCAGTCGAAAAGCTGTCCGAACTGGGGGCGACTTCGGACAAGTTTGGTGCATCCAGGCGAAAAGCTGTCCGAACCAGGGGCAACTTCGGACAAGTTTGGCGCTCCCAGACGAAAAGCTGTCTGAATCAGGGTCAACTTCGGACAGGTTTGGAGCTCCCAGTCGAAAAGCTGTCCGAACTAGGGTCGACTTCGGACAAGTTTGGTACTCCCAGTCGAAAAGCTGTCCGAACTAGGGTCAACTTCGGACAAGTTTAGTGCTTCTAAGCGGAAAGCTGTCCGAACTAGTGTCAACTTCGGACAGGTTTGGAGCTCCCAGACGAAAAGCTGTCTGAATCAGGGTCAACTTCGGACAGGTTTGGTGCTCCTAGACGAAAAGCTGTCTGAATCAGGGCCAACTTCGGACAGGTTTGGTGCTCCTAGACGAAAAGCTGTCTGAATCAGGGGCAACTTCGGACAAGTTTGGCGCTCCCAGGCGAAAAGCTGTCCGAACTAGTGTCGACTTCGGACAAGTTTGGCGCTCCCAGGCGAAAAGCTGTCCGAACTAGGGTCAACTTCGGACAAGTTTAGTGCTTCTATGCGGAAAGCTGTCCGAACTAGTGTCAACTTCGGACAAGTTTGGTGCTCCCAGCCGAAAAGCTGTCCGAACTGGGGGCGACTTCGGACAAGTATGGTGCTCCCAGGCGAAAAGCTGTCCGAATCAGGGCCGCTCTTCCTAAAATGCACATTATCCTTTTCTTCTGGCTGCCCGAAATGTGATTATAAGGGGGCATTTAGAGGAGAACATGACCAGTCGGTGAGAGGCTGTCACCATTCGGTCAAAACATTTCAACAGAAATGTGAACAGTTTCACAAATCCCCCTATTTTCGAGATATATTTGATATCTTAAGAGTGTAATAATACTAATTAAATTATTGGAGTGAGGAACATGTTTGCAAAATGGTTAAGAGAAAACAATGTTGCTGCTGGTATATTGACTGTCATTAGGGTATGGCTTGGATACAACTGGATGACTGCTGGATGGGGTAAACTGACTGGCCCTGGATTCGACGCTAGTGGATTTTTAAAAGGAGCGGTCGCCAACCCGGTAAAAGGTCCGGATGGACATATGGTGTACGGCTGGTACGTGAACTTCCTTGAAAATTTCGCGATCCCGAATGTGGATATCTTCAACACAATCGTGCCGCTAGGGGAATTCCTTGTTGGACTTGGATTGCTGCTTGGAACACTGACAACTGCCGCAATGTTCTTCGGCTTAGTGATGAACTTTAGCTTCTTCCTTGCTGGAACTGTATCTCACAACCCAACTGACATCTTCTTCGGATTCATCATCCTAGCTGCTGGCTTCAACGCTGGTAAATACGGACTTGACCGCTGGGTTGTTCCATTCATCCGCAAAACAGTTTTCAAACGCGGAGAAGATGGTGTCCGAAACGCTGCTTAACCTGAGTTAACTCCCCCATATTCATAAATAGTGCTGCCGGGAAATCCCCGGCAGCATTTTTATATTCCTGAAAACAAGTCCTCCAGGCAATCCCAATTTTCTGCTATCCATATATTCTCTTCGCGGAACCGTTTGATGGGAGTGGAATCTCCTGGCTTTTCAACCCGAATCCATTCGGCCTCTCTCCACCAGGTTAGTTTTATCGAACGTACCAGTTTTTCAAGCGGCAACGGTTTGAATTCGCGGTAACCGCTGACAAACGCCGAAACGCCGTCAACGCTTATTTGATTTTCATGAATGCAGCATGACAAGATGGGCCTTGAAATATCAAAATCGGTATAGACAACATTCATACGATCAAAATCAAGAATCGAAGAAACCTCATTTTCGCTGAATAAAATATTATCCGCAAACAAGTCCCAATGTGCCCACCCTTTTTCGCATTGAGCAAATAAGGATGTATCGTTTTCCGCGAGAATCCTTCTTTGTTTCTCCAACTGATGAAGAGTTTTGCTGCAATCAAGAGCAATGGTTTCGTCATATCTCTCATTCCAGTTTTCCAGCATTTCAGGTTTGGAGAGAATGTCCCAATGCAGCGGTTCCCTAGCGATATTTTTTTCAAGCAGTACATGCATTCTGCCAATAACCTTCCCCAGAATGTGCATTTGCGAGGGGTTCGCGGTTCCAGGGCGGAGGGTGAATCCCTTATTAAAACCCATGAGAACGAAGCGTTCACCGTTCTCCGTATTCAAGACGAAATTTCCTTTATAGGAAAAAAGCTCAGGACAGGGCAGGCCCTCCAGGAATAACGTGTTTTGGATCTGCAACGCTTTTTCCAGGCCTGGCACCCTTGCCTCCGGGTATCGATCCTTGTTATATTGCTTCACAAACAAATCGCCGGCAGCTGTTTTGACTCGCCATTTTAAGTTCCTGTATCCTAAGTGGATTTGATTCCATTCCTGAATTTCGATTCCAAACAGACGAGTGACCGCTTCAAAGATTTCTTCTTTTATCTCAGTTTCAACGACCATGTTCATCTCCCTTAGTATAGATCTAAGCTATATTTCGCGAGGAAAGGGAGGAATTCCTGTTTTACTGGGCAACAAAAAAAAACATAGGAAGCAAATCCAGTTTTATGGGCAACAAAAAAGCATAGGAAGCAAATCCTATGCTTTTGATTTTATCTACCGAAGAGATCGTCCATCGAATTGCGGAAGTCTTCGAATAGGCCATCCCTATTTCTGTCGGTGCGGATATCATCGGCGAATGTTCCCATTCTGTTATAAGCGTTGCGGTCAACGGAAACGTAAACTCTGTCGATCCCTTTGTTGGTCTGGCGGACTCTCTGCTCAATCTGCTTTTCCAATAAAGTGAAGTCCTCGCCATTATTGCGGGCCGTTCCATTCATGTCATTGCCCGATATATTGGCACCGTCATTGCCGGCATGCCTGCGGTCTTTCCCAGCATCGCCCTGGCCGTCAATGATGCCATCATTCCCGGCTGAGGTGTCATCCTGGTCAACGCGGCCATTTTCGGCGAAAGTCCTGCCGTTGCCATCCATTGCGTCATTAACCCGTGCATTTCCATCGTTGTCGATGTTATTGTCCGAAAGTCTCACACCAACATACGCATTGTTGTCGGAGATGATGACCCGTGCATCATCAACCTCTGGCATCTGTTCAATTTGGCGTTCCGTGCGATCAGCAAGCTGAAGTCCGTTTCCTTCGTTAGTAACAGGACCTCGTCTGACCTGGTTGATTTCTACCTGCTGGTCACGATTGTTATCGGCTGCATTGTTATTCGCTCCGCATCCGGCCAAGCCCATTGTAAAAACAGCGCATCCAGCGATGATGATTGATTTTTTCATCCTGATCACTCCTAGTTGGTTTAGTCATCCTTATGATGTCTAGAAGTTGGAGCGATATGCAGGAGGGAGGAAGGAATTTTTGCTGAGGTGCAAGACCGGATTCTGATAAAACGCAAATGAAAGACGGTCAGCAACAGTCAAGGAAAGACCCCCTTTTTAAAAAGAGCCCCCTAAAAACGTCATTGTCACCATTCGTTCAAAAGATTTCAACGGAATTGTGAATTCATTCACAAAACCCACTATTTTCAAGATTAATTTGATATCTTATAAGTGTAATAATACTAATTAACTTAATGGAGTGAGGAACATGTTTGCAAAATGGTTAAGAGAAAACAATGTTGCTGCTGGTATATTGACTGTCATTAGGGTATGGCTTGGATACAACTGGATGACTGCTGGATGGGGTAAATTGACTGGCCCTGGATTTGACGCTAGCGGATTTTTAAAAGGAGCGGTCGCAAACCCTGTTAAAGGTCCAGACGGACATATGGTGTACGGCTGGTACGTGAACTTCCTTGAAAACTTCGCGATCCCGAATGTGGATATTTTCAACACAATCGTGCCGCTTGGGGAATTCCTAGTTGGACTTGGATTGCTGCTTGGAACACTGACAACTGCCGCAATGTTCTTCGGCCTTGTGATGAACTTCAGCTTCTTCCTTGCCGGAACTGTATCTCACAACCCAACTGACATCTTCTTCGGCTTTATCATCCTGGCTGCTGGTTTCAACGCTGGAAAATACGGCCTTGACCGCTGGGTTGTTCCATTCATCCGCAAAACAGTATTCAAACGCGGAGAAGCCGTCGAACGCAACGCTGCTTAACCTTTGTAACATCCCCCTTTTATATAGAAATGGCCTCCGGTATGACAGGGAGCCATTTTTTATTGGTGGCAGGTAAGTGCGATATTTTTCTTAGAACAAAGAGGTGTGAACCGCTGGTTAAGCGAATAAAATATACGACCAAACAGAAGAAGGACCAGTCTTTACTCTATTGTATCCTATCAGGTTTCATGCTGGTGGGGATCATGGTGGCTGGAATCATGGAAGGGCTGGACCGCAGTGTGGTGGCTCCGCTTGTTATCATGGTTACGTCCTTTATTATGGGGATTTTATACAGATGGGGTGCTGCCCGTGAGGAAAATCGGGAAACCGTGGATCAAATTAAAAGAGGGTATTGATGGAGAAGATTATGAAATCATCGGCCAGCTCCAGGAGCGATGCAGCGAACATGACCGCACTGCTTTAAAGCTGGAGCTTGATTATAAACTGGGCGTAAGCGGAAATGACAAGGGCATTCAGGCGGTGAATGAATTCATGTACTTCGATGGGGAAAGCCTGATTGGCTATATTGGCATTTGCAGCTTTGGCGGACCATGGGAAGTTAATGGGATGGTCGATCCGGAGTATCGGCGCCAGGGGATTTTTTCAAAGTTGTTTAAGCTTGTTGTCGATGAGTGGAAACGCAGGGATTCAGGGAGCATGCTGCTGTTAAGTGATCGCAATTCGGCTGCCGGGCAAGGGTTTATTGCTGGGAGTGGAGCACAATATAAGCACACGGAATATGAGATGTTTTTGAAAAAAGTAGCGCCTGCTTTTGCGACAGAGAAGCTGGAAGGTCTGACATTCAGGAAAGCGACAAATGCGGATGCGCAGGAAATCGCCAGGCAGAATGTGATTTATTTTAACGATATCGGAGAAAGTGTCGAAGCCGAGGATATGATTCTTCCCGAGGAAGAGGAAAAGCGGGGGATGACTTCGTACCTTGTTGAAAAAGACGGGCAAATCATCGGGAAAGTGAATCTGCAGCTGACCTCGAAGCTTGGAGCGATTTTTGGCCTTGGCGTACTGCCGGAGCACCGTCGCAAAGGATACGGGCGGTCACTATTGTTGCTGGCGATTGAAAAATTAAAAGAAGCGAACGCGCAGGAAATCATGCTGCAGGTAGCGGCAGACAATTCCAATGCGCTCAATCTCTATAAATCATGCGGTTTTGAAGAGACATCCACAATGGATTATTTCGAACTGAGATCGTAAAAGCATCCGCCTTCGAGATGAGGGCGGGTTTTTTTGCAGTATATTTCAGGAGGTAGGTTTATATAATCTCTTGTGGTAAATTTTTGAAAAAGAGAGATTGAAAGCTTATAATTTTCCTATAAATGTCTATGGGAAGGTGGCAAAAGTATGAAGGTAGTGATGAGGCGGAGAAGGCTGTTCGTGAAATTTTTAGGGTCAGCGGTTTTCGCGGTTCCGGGTTTGCTGGCATTGCTGTTTGGCGTCCTGAATATTAATTGGATTTTGATAGCATTGGGAATCGGATGTATGTTCTTTGTCCCGATTTTCTTTCGTGCGGCGATTTATTTGATCAAGCCAAAAGTGGTTTTTGTAGTTGAGGATGGATGGATCAAATCAGACCTGCAATCAGCGGAGATTGAGTCACTTAAAGGCTTTTACCATTTTTGGAGAGGATCATCGAGCTATCTTGGATTATTGAAAAAAGATGATACCGAAGTGGATATAGAACTTTTTAACATGGTAGAGCCTGAAGACTACTCTGATGAATTGAAAAAATACATTCCTAATGTTGAGCCGAATTGGGAAGATGAAGAAGAAGTCAGTGTGAAATTTTAAAAAGGTAATTGAGGTGAAAGTGGTGGGCGGGAAGAAAAATTTTGGAACCTCAGTACTGGTTATTTTATTGGTCATTACGGTGATTGCTCTTTTGGATAATGCAAGGTCGGCAGATTCTGTATCGAAGCTTGAGGAGGATAACAGACGGCTAGAAATTAAAGTGGCCAGGTTGGAAGAAGAGGCCGGAAACCGGTTGAGGATGGCGGATGATTTGAAGAATGAGAATGATACTCTGGCTGTGAATCTTTCAAACCTGGAGGAAGAAATGGCCGCAGCGCAATCCTCTGTTTCCTATCAGGACTTTTTGGACGCAATCGAAGTTGTTGAAGGCTATAAAGCGGCGGGGAATATTGAAGAAGCGATGGAATTTATAATGCTTCAAAATTTCATAGGTTATGGCACTTTTGATGGTGCTGGCAATTGTCCATGCACTATTACTTTTAAATATCGTAATCATGAATGGAACCCCGGTGTAGTCCTGGATCTTAGCGAGTTTAATATTGAAAAAGGAAAAATCGTCCTTACTTTTCTTACCGTTGACGATTTGGAAAACAATTATCAATTCGTCATGTCAAAAGGTGAGGGCTTTTACGATATGACGGAAAAGTGGAGGATCGAGGAGATTAGGCTTAAAGGGAAGGAGGAGAAGGCGTTATAAAATTGGGTTTAGTCTATAAGCAATTATTTTTGCAAAATGGTATTGACAATCAAGTTCATTTTATGATAAATTTATCTCGAATTAAAAATAATTAGTTTTGAGATATTTTTTTAGAATCATATCTCGAATTCGAGATAAAAACAAAACAGGGGGAATTTATAATGGCTAAATTTGTAGTAGACCAGGCGCACTCAGCAATCGGATTTGAAGTGAAACACATGATGGTATCAAAAGTAAAAGGACAATTCGGCTCTTATACAGCTGACGTTGAAGCAGCAGACCTGACAGACTTAACAACAGCTTCAATCGCATTCAAAATTGATGTTGCAAGCATCGACACACGCAGCGAGGACCGCGAGAACCACCTGAAATCAGCAGATTTCTTTGATGTTGAAAACTATCCAACAATCGATTTCAAATCAACAAACATCACTCGCGATGGCGACGATTACAAAGTAACTGGCGACCTAACAATCAAAGACGTAACAAAGCCAGTCACATTCGATGTTGAATACGGCGGCAAAGGCACAAATCCATGGGGCGTCGAAGTTTACGGTTTCGAAGCAGAAGCAAAAGTAAACCGCGAAGACTTCGGTCTTACATGGAATGCTGCACTAGAAACAGGCGGCGTCCTGGTTGGTAAAGACATCAAGATTAAAGTAGAACTAGAAGTAAACCCAGCAGCATAATTTCGATTTGGAAAACCGTTCAGGGATTAGATGATCTCTGGACGTTTTTTTTGTTTTGCTTTTGATGTGGGGTTGGGGGATCTTGACAGGTTTGGGTGCTGGGGGAGAAATGCTGTCAAGAAAACAAGGTGATTTTGACAGGTTTGGGTTCTGAGCTTGAAAAGCTGTCATGAAAACGAGGTAATCTTGACAGGTTTGGGTGCTGGGGGAGAAAAGCTGACAAGAAAGCGAGGTAATCTTGACAGGTTTGGGTGCTGGGGGAGAAAAGCTGTCAAGAAAACAAGGTGATTTTGACAGGTTCGGGTGCTGGAGGTGAAAAGCTGTCAAGAAAGCGAGGTAATTTTGACAGGTTGGGGTGCTTGGGGTGAAAAGCTGTCTAGAAAACGAGGGAATCTTGACAGGTTTGGGTGCTGGAGTTGAAAAGCTGTCTGAAGTAAGTCCGAGTTCGGACAGGTTTGGTGGAAAACGAAGAAAAGCTGTCTGAAGTAGGTCCGAGTTCGGACAGGTTTGGCGGGAAACGAAGAAAAGCTGTCCGAAGTAAGTCCAGGTTCGGACAGGTTTGGCGGGAAACGAAGAAAAGCTGTCCGAAGTAAGTCCAGGTTCGGACAGGTTTGACGGGAAATGAGGAAAAGCTGTCTGAAGTAAGCCGGAGTTCGGACAGGTTTGGCGTGAAAAGAAGAAAAGCTGTCCGAAGTAAGTCCAGGTTCGGACAGGTTTGGCGGGAAATGAGGAAAAGCTGTCCGAAGTAAGTCCAGGTTCGGATAGGTTTGGCGGGAAATGAGGAAAAGCTGTCCGAAGTAAGTCCAGGTTCGGACAGGTTTGGCGTGAAAAGAAGAAAAGTTGTCTGAAGTAAAGGTAGAATGCGGTCATAACAATCAAAAGTCCCTAACTTCCTGCCCTAAGTAAAATCTTACCTTGTTTAAATTCGGAAAATTCGGTATTTTAATGATAAAGAATGCTTCTAGGGGCGGTGGAGGGAGTGACTCGTCTGTTATGGACTTTATCGATTGCGCAATTTCTGGCGATGCAGGTGTGGTTTAATTTTTCTGCGGTGATGCCGGTTGTGGAGAGGGAGTGGGGTTTGTCCTCGACGCAATCGGGGATAATTGTTGCGTTTTTTCATATTGGCTATGTGGCGGCGGTGTTTTTTTACAGCTTCTTGAGTGATCGTTATAATCCGAAGTATTCGTTTATGTACGGGGCGCTCATTGCCGGGGTGTCGGGTATTTTTTTTAGCATTTTGGCGCAAGGGTTTTGGTCGGCTTTATTGTTGCGATTCATTTCGGGGGTTGGGATTGCGGGGATTTATGTGCCGGGAATGAAGATTGTCGCGCAGACTTCGAGCGACCGGGCGCGTGGGGCAGCGCTGGGGCTTTTTGTTGGCTCACTTGTGGTCGGCTCGGGATTTTCCCTGCTGGTTTCTGGTTTGTTCATTAACTTGGTGGGGTGGAAGGGTGTTATTTTCATTACTTCGTGTTCTGCCATTCTTGCTGCTTCACTCATTTACTTTTCAAAGATTCCGGAAAATATCCGTATACATAATCAGCGTTTGAACATGGCGCTGTTAAAACGGGTGCTCACCAGGAGAAACTTGCTGGTGAATATCAGCTACACGGGACATTGCTGGGAGCTTTATGCGATGTGGGCGTGGATTGGGCCTTTTATGGTGTATTACTTTCAGACCCATAGTGTCGCGAACGCGATTTCCGTTGGCAATTTTATCGGAGCGTTTGTGGTGATGATTGGAGGGGTTGCCAGTTTCATTGGCGGCAGGATGTCCGATTCGTTTGGCCGGTTAAAATCGATCAAGTTGTTCATTTATATCAGCATTGCCTGTTCGTTGTCGATTGGCTGGCTGACACCCGCAAGCATGTGGATTTTGCTTCCGGTTGTCTTCGTCTATGGATTTACCATCATCGCCGATTCCCCAATCTACAATACGATGATTACAGAAATATCCGACCCGGAAATCACAGGGATTGCCCTGGGCATCCAATCTGTTCTCGGGTTTAGCGCAACGATTTTTTCACCAATGATTTTTGGAATCCTGCTCGATTATTTTAATTGGGGGATTGCATTCACGACGATTGGCGTCATGACAATCATTACGCCAATTTGCATTTCGATGCTAAGGAAGAAATTGAGTGTGGAGATTGACGCTAATATTCGAAACACCGATATACTTTAGAGCTAAAACTTGGTATAATTTTACCAAAATAATCTAAGGCAAGAGGGACATACATTGAATAAATCGAAAGTGCAGTTTTGGCTGATTCAAATTTTGCTTATCACGTCCATCATTTATGTTTCAACAAAGATTTCGTTTATGTTTGAACCGATTGGGATTTTTATCTCGACGATATTTTTTCCGATTCTGATTACGGGTTTTCTCTATTTCCTGCTGAATCCAGTGGTTGACTTTCTGCAGCGAAAAAAGGTTCCGCGGGTGCTTGCGATCTTGATCATTTATGTGGTGTTCGGGGCACTTCTTGTCCTGGCGATCGGCAATCTGGTTCCAGCGGTATCTAAGCAGGCAACCGAGCTTGCTAATGATCTTCCCGAATTCGCCAACAAGACGACTGATTATTTCTATGATGTAGTTCGTTCTTCTGAGTTTAAAAGCTTCAGGGATGAGCAGCGGGAAATGATTGATACTGTGCAGGGGCGCCTGATTGAGTATGCGAATACTTTGCCGAACAAGCTGACGAATGGCCTGAAGGGATTCCTCGGTGTCATCACCAACATAGCGATCATCCTTGTGACCGTACCGTTTTTATTATTTTACATGTTCAAGGATGGGCACAGATTCCCTCAGGCTGTATCGAGGTTCATTCCGAAAGAATACCGGGAAGAAGGCCTGAAAATCCTGAAGGAAACAGGTGAAACACTTGCAGCTTATATTCAGGGACAAGTGACTGTCGCCTCCGCAGTAGGGATTCTGGCATTTATCGGCTATATGATCATTGATTTGCGCTATGCGCTGATCATGGCGTTGATCGTTGCTTTTACAAATATTATCCCTTATGTCGGGCCGATTATCGGCGGCGCGCCGGCTGTGCTGGTTGGTTTCTTCGATTCTCCGACGAAGGCTTTGCTCGTTGTGGTGGTCATCCTGGTGGCTCAGCAGATTGAAGGGAACCTGCTTTCTCCGCTGATCCTTGGTAAAACGCTGGATACCCATCCGGCCACGATCATCATTATTTTACTGGCTGCCGGTAATCTCGCCGGTGTCCTCGGAATGGTGCTGGCTGTGCCGACATATGCTGTCATAAAAACAATCGTTCTGAATCTCGTCAGATTTTTGCGGGCGAGAAAAAGAGCAAGTATTTCTGTAGATATAAATTGATGCTGTTCATTGGGCGATAGGGCTGTGTTTTAGCTGCTATCGCTTTTTTATTACTTATAGGGGAGGCCCTTTATGTCAGAGGAAAATAGAGAGCGGTTGAAATTAAAGGAGCAGCAGAAAAATCCGGGGGCCGCCCTGAACAATACCTTGGCACGAGCGGTTACAGGCTCGCCCGGCAGTGGTTGTCTGGTTAATATCATTTCGATATTGATGGTTTTGGGTGTGGTTTTATTAATCCGAGCGTGTTCACAATAAAGGGGAGTAATGTTTGAGAGCCTTAGTCAGTTTTATATTGTTGATCATTGGAGGTCTGCTTATTGGTGTAACGGTGGAGAATTCATTGATCGGAAATAGCATCGTAAAAGGGATTGGTGCCCTTTGCGTCATTGGTTTTTTAAAAATCGTGCCGCGTAACAAAGACAGCTTATCCTGAAAGGCTGGGGAGCGAATGAAAAAAATAGTTAGGCTGGCTTTAATAGTGGCCGCATTGGCTGCAGTTGTGCTGCAGAAACCCGGTGAGGAAGATTTTGCAAGCTGGATGGAAGAGACATATGAAATTCAGTGTCTTGATGAGACGTGTGATGTTTTTCAATTAGAATCAGGCGCAGAGCAAGTGGTCCTGCAATCCGTGCAAGGCGGTTACTCACCAGGGATCTTTGTGTCTAGAGTACATAAAACCTATAGGAATCAGGAGGATCCATCCTATCATTTAGAGCTTAAAGCATCGGGATTCCTGGGGGATTTTTCTCTTAATGAGGAAACCATGAGAGGAATGTTTAAAAGGTAAGTGAAGTTTCATCCAAAAACGCCTGGATTTCTCCAGGCGTTTACTTAAATAGTGCCAGACTGCCTGCCAAAATTCCTCTTAAGCATTCCATTGGATTTTACCATTCCCATTTTCTTGTAAAAAGGGACCAAGCTATCGTCACAACACAAATCGATCATGTATATATCATCAAGTTCTTTTAACATGGTGTTAACTAAATTCTTGCCAATACCTTTATGCTGATAATGGGGCAGGACTTCCAGGAGCGGTATGTAAGCAGATAGCACACCATCGCTTATTGCAGTTATGAACCCGACAACACGATTAACGTCAGGGTCTACTGCCATGATCACTTTACTGCTGTTTTCCAGCAATTTCAGATGTGTTTGGGGACTCGGCGGATTGGGCCAATCCACAAAGAAACCGCTCAACATATCAGGTGTGATGCCATCAAGACTATCTTTATAAATCATCGTATATCAACTCCTCATTGTTTTATAAGAGAGGATAAAAATCAAAAGTATAATAACAAAGCAGCAACCTCCAAACCATCAGTGGGTTACCATAAACTATTCGGCTTGAATTTCAAAGCTCCTTCAAATTTGTTTTATCCATGCTAATTTTTTCAGCTTTATCATCACTACCTATTGTAAATAATATAGAAGGATTTCTCGTGAAAAGGGGGTCCTTTTTTGAATCGCGTGTGGAGTGTGCTGGTTCTATTTTCGGAGGCATTGGAGGTCTGTGTGGAATGAGTGAAACGAAAGAGGAGCTGAAGCAGCAGTTGAGTGTGCTGACGGCTCGCAGGGATCGAATGCAGAAGAATCTTTATGAAGTGGAAAAAGAGATTTCGGAAATCAACAGCAAGCTGGCTAAGATGAAATAGTGAAGATGAAATATGACTGGAAGGGAAGCTGCCTTAAAAAGGTGGCTTCCTTTTAATTTTTGAGGGCTGAAGTGTGTATATGTCTATTCAAATTCTACAATCACGAATAAAATATTGAGAGCATTTTTTGCAAAGGAGTGGTGAAGTAAATGGACAGGGAGATTACGAATCAAACTTATTCCAACCGTGTGTTGAGGGCGGAATTTGATGACAACTGGGAGACGACGATCACGGAGACTGGCTATGTTAAATATATCGCGCTGAAAAATAAGGCTTCGGTTGAGCTGATGCTTTCTGATGGTTCAAACAGGCTGGCGCTTTTCCCGAAAAATGGGTACATTCTGGTAGGGAGTGGTGGAACGAGCCACTTTAGTAAGCCGCATGTAACAATTCAGCGATAGAGGTCAGGGCAGGGGTTGAACCTTAGTGAATTTGGGTGATGAAAAAATGTCCAACCGGTACGGAAGGACATTTGATCGTTAGTTATCACCCGAGAGTTCTCTTCGATTTGGCGCAAGTGGGGGTTGTTCCAGCCATTTGTGCTTTTTCATGATATCAAACCACTTTTTTGTCACCATTATATTTTTTAGAATGATGCTTTCGTACGTTGTAACTAAATCAGACCGCATGGCTGATGCCAGGCCTGTTCCGTAGTAGACTTGCGAGGCTTGGAACAGGAATCCTGTGTGATACATCATGAGCTTGTCTGAAAATGGGGAATCGGTAGAAGTTGTCACTTCTGTTTCCCATGAACGGGGAACTGGCAAGTTATCATGATGCATAATGTGGGTAAACTTTTGGATGTGTTGGTCCGCCGTCTTCTCAGATTCCACTAGAAACTTCCTGACTTCCTTTGATTGAGCCACTTGGCTAAAGGCGATTGAAAGTGTTTTGGCCATGATATTCTTCTTGATGTTGAAAGAAATACTGATCACTTCCGTGGCTGTTAAACATCTTCCTTTTCCGAAAATTCCATCGGTAAAATCCTCGCTCTCGATAAAGCTAGGGTTTTTATCAGGATAAAATAGAGGATCTCTTTGAAAATTGCCTTTTTCAAGCAATAGTTCAATTGTCTGGTGATACATTTTCTTGGCATCATTATCACACGAATCATAGAAATCCCGTAAATCCTTTCTGACTGATACGCTTAGTGCGGTGACGTGACCAATCAATCCGTGCAAAGTCATGATATGTAAATAATTCAAGCAGAAAATGTCGGAGAACAGCCTGCCAGCTCCGATATTGATGTCATTTTCACCAAATCCGATGGGAACAGGAAACCCTTCATTTTTAATGAAAGTGGCAAGCTGAGCCTTTTGCCGTGCAAATGTACTGATCGCGTCCTCAAAGATGGCCTTTATTGCCACGTCTTCAATAATGGTGACCATATATCTGTTTACTGAATCAATCATTGTCCCGTTTACATACTCGCCCCACAAGGAACCTATTTCAGACGAAGTTAGCCTTAACTTGTCATGATCCATAATCTCACCTCGCAACGTATTATCCCCTCGTGTGGAAAAAATATGATTTTTTCTATCCAACTGTAAAATCACAAATTTTAGAATTTTATCTATTATTTGTCATAAATTTCTATATAATAAATTTATACATTAGCACTATTTTTATAGGTAAAAGAGGGGGAGAACAACAATGTCTAATGATCAGGAGATACTATTGGATAAAGGCGAGCAAAGCAAGCCGAAGGTGAGAGTGGAGAGGAAAGAAGGAGAGCCGACATCGGCGTTCAAGGGGGCTTCCTGGGCGGCGCTCGTAGTCGGTGTGTCCGCTTATTTGATCGGATTGTTCAATGCAGCAATGCAGCTGAATGAAAAGGGCTATTATTTTGCAGTTTTGATATTTGGACTTTATGCATCGGTGTCATTGCAAAAAGCGGTCCGGGACAAGGAAGAAGGAATACCGGTTACCAGCATCTATTATGGCATTAGCTGGTTTGCTCTGATCGTCTCGATTTCATTGATGGCCATTGGCTTGTATAATGCAGGAAGCATCGTCCTTAGCGAAAAAGGATTCTACGGCATGTCATTCGTGCTTAGCCTTTTTGCGGCAATCACGGTTCAGAAGAATATCAGGGACACGCAAAGAGCAAGAGAGAGAGACTGATTTAAGAGGAGGCCATTGTGAAGAAGAGAATTGATGAATACCAAATCCATGACAAGCACTATAAGGAAATTTTGGAGCGGGTAAAAAACGATCCGTACGCGCAGTCATTAGGCATTCAGTTAACAAAATTCGAAGCTGGCTTCGCGGAAGCAGTGCTCGATGTGCAAAGCCATATGGTCAACGCTCACGGAACCGTCCATGGCGCGGTGATTTATGCTCTGGCCGATCATGTTTTTTCAGTAGCCTGCAATGCCTATGGAAAAACGTCGGTAGGACTGTCCACTACCATTCAGTTCATCGAAGCAGTGAAACCGGGAGAGAAAATCGTGGCAAGGGCCACAGAAACAAGGCGGAACTTCCGCACAGGATTCTACAGAATCGAGATTTTTCACGGAGAAAATCCCGTCGCTACCATGGAAGCTGTTGCTTACCGGAAAGATCAGTATTTCGTTGAACTCGAAGACCAGGAGTAATGGGGTAAAAGCTGTCATTTGGCAGCTTTTTTCTGTTTTTGGGGAAGTCTTATCGGATTTTTGCAGGTTTGCTGGTGAAGGCGGAAAGGCTGTCAAAGAGACGCTCGGAATCTTTTGCATATGATCATCATTTAAGAGGACACTGTCAGGGAGGTGGTAACTATGATATTGAAACTGGTTTTCGCAATGGGACTATTGTCAATCGCTCCGTTTAACTCTGCTTCTAAAACTATTCCTCCATCCCCTGAGATAGTAAAGTTTTATACAAATATTCCTGAAAAAAATAACTGGGTAACGGTTCCAGAAGGCACAAAAGAAATAACCATCACTGTTGAAGCCCTAAATACTGAGACAGTCCTATTCTGGTTGATCCCGACTGGTACTGAAACCTGGAATGAAAGGATACTGATTGGCTATGACATTAAGGATGACGGGGATAACTTTTTTTCATTAACCTGGAAGGTGTCAGGTCCGTTGCTGAACCATTTGGAAGTACAGGCTATAGGGGAAACCGGAATGGCGGGGGCGAGTTTAAATATAACATCAAATCCATAAAAGGATGTAACTTTAGCCAAGTATTAGGGTCATTCCTTAGTTAAACAATACAGGCAGTCCTATTTCCTGCTAAGTACATTCCCGTCACAAGTGCATAGGATATCCTGAGAAATTGTGAAGGGATTGAGCAAAAATGTACTATGGATATTCAAGTCCGTACCCTAATTATGTCAATGGGCAGATGTATTACAATAATGGACGACAATGTGTGAACTGGGGCCAGGCGAATGGTTATTCTTATCACTATCCTTACAGGAATATTGTTTTAAAGGATTATGGTCCCAACCCGTATGTGGTGAATATCAATGAAGCATCGATTCAAAACCAGAATTATCGGACAGCCTTGTGGACAGGGAAACATTTGCAGGTCACCTTGATGAGCATCGATGTTGGCGATGATATCGGTTTGGAAATACATCCGGAGGTCGATCAATTTTTGCGGATTGAAAAAGGCCAGGGGGTTGTCCAGATGGGCAAGAGCAGGAATAACCTGACCTTTCAAACCAATGTCGCCGATGATTCCGCCATCATGATTCCTGCAGGAACATGGCATAACGTGACCAACACAGGCAATACTCCGCTGAAGCTATACTCGATCTATGCTCCGCCGAACCATCCATTTGGTACGGTGCATGTGACCCATGCAGATGCAATGGAAAGACCAGTAGCGAGCAATGGAACACCAGAGGTTTTTGGAAAGACCCCGGACGAATGGGTGAAACATACCGAATTTTTGGTGCAGGAAGGACTGGAGGACGTGAAAAGAGGCATCAACGCCACCCACATCCTCCAGGAATTCATTCTAATGGGCGTGCTTGTCGGCAAAGGATACACACCTGAAAAAGCATATGAGACAGTAGAAGAATGGGAACGTACAGGGCAGTCCAAACTCCTTCAGCAGAGTAAGAATATGTAGTTGTGGCTTTGGATGTGCTTGGGACACGGGGGAGTTCTCGTGTCCTTTAATATTTAGGAAGGGAAATAAAAAGCTCGTGGTTTTGACAGGTTTGAGGTGTTAGGTGAAAAGCTGTCAGAATAACCCCTGGATTCAGACAGGTTTGCGCTGTTAGGAGTAAAAGCTGTCAAAATAACCCCTGGATTTAGACAGGTTTGAGGTGTTTAGGTGAAAAGCTGTCAGAATATCCCCTGGATTCAGACAAGTTTGCGCTGTTAGGAGTAAAAGCTGTCAAAATAACCCCTGGATTTAGACAGGTTTAAGGTGTTAAGGGTAAAAGCTGTCAGAAAAAGCTCGTGATCTTGACAGGTTTGAAGTACTAGGAGGGGAAGTTGTCAAAAAAAGACCTGCATTCAGACAAGTTTGAGGTGTTAAGAGGAAAAGCTGTCAAAAAAAGCTCGTGATTTAGACAAGTTTGAGGTGTTAAGAGGAAAAGCTGTCAAAAAAAGCTCGTGATTTAGACAGGTTTGAGGTGTTAGGAGGAAAAGCTGTCAGAAAAAACTCGTGATTTAGACAGGTTTGGGGTGTTAAGAGGAAAAGCTGTCAGAAAAAGCTCGTGATCTTGACAGGTTTGAGGTGCTAGGAGGAAAAGCTGTCAGAAAAAGCCCGTGATTTAGACAGGTTTGCGGTGTTTAGGGGAAAAGCTGTCAGAAAAAGCCCGTGATTCAGACAGGTTTGCGGTGATAGGAGTAAAAGCTGTCAAAAAAAAGCCCGTGATTCAGACAGGTTTGCGATGTTAGAGGGAAAGCTGTCAGAAAAAGTCCTGGGATTAATCAGGCCTGAGGGTGTTAAGAAGGTAGCCTGGGAAAATTGATGCAAGGTGAAATACATAACTGTACAAGACGAGTAACTATAAACAAAAAACCACTCTAAAGTGGTTTTTAATCCCGCATGGCTCCTGCTTCTCGGGAGGTCATGGCGCCTTGGCCTGCCTGTACATCTTTTTGGATTTGCTGTTTTACTTGCTGTGCATCTGTGCCGGCAAATCCGGGAGTTGTGGCATTGTCGCTTTTCGCGTTTTGTTGATCCTGTTGCATATTATGGTTTCCTCCTCAGTTATCGTTTTATCAGTATTAGTATTTACTGAAGTAATATCAATATATGCTAGGGAGACGGGGCCCCACGGAAGAGCTGTCCGTCGACTCTGAATCTGGTCTAAATTGTAAAATGGGCATTGACACCAATATAATATAGGAGTAATTTATATGTATTCATTTTTTAATAACGAAACCTTTTTGCTGAATCCTATGAGCGGGGGAACCATTTTTGGATAAATCGATTTTATCTTGGGGTGAATTTTAGCGCATGATGCTAAAAGGGGATGCTCTCAATCCCTAATCCGACAGCTAACTCCGTAAGCGCGGTTGAGAGAAGGGTCTTATGGCCATTCTTTATTTGAGATGGTCTTTTTGTGATTTTTAGGGATGGGGATTCCCATTATAAGTTGAAAAGTAAAGAAGGGGTATATTTGGTCAATATATTGAAAAAGAATCGTTTGAAACCGGCTCAAATCATTGTTTTGTTTTATGTTTTCGCTGTTTTGATCTCAGCCGCGCTGCTTAGTTTGCCAGTCGCGTTGAAGCCGGGGGTTAGCTGGGAATTTATTGATGTCTTGTTTACCGCAGTGAGTGCGGTGAGTGTAACAGGTCTTGGGGTTGTATCCACACCGGATACCTTCAGCACAACCGGCATTTTTATCCTGATGTTTATCCTCCAGTTCGGCGGAATCGGGATCATGACGCTGGGTACATTTTTTTGGCTGGTGCTGAGAAAAAAGATCGGCCTTAAAGACCGGCAGTTAATCATGACGGACCAGAACCAGTCCCAAATGTCGGGCCTGGTCAAACTGATGAGGCAGATATTGACCATCATCCTGTTGATCGAGGCGCTGGGAGCATTGATATTAGGGACTTATTTTCTAGGTTATTTTCCGACATGGGAGGAAGCGTATCTTCAGGGAACGTTTGCGGCTGTCAGTGCAACAACAAATGCAGGGTTTGATATTACGGGAAGCTCCATGATTCCATTTGCGCATGATTACTTCGTGCAAACCGTGAACATCATTCTTCTGACCCTGGGAGCGATAGGATTCCCAGTCCTGATCGAATTGAAGGAGTTTCTCCTGAATCGTAAAAAACACAAACGAGCCCATTTTTCTTTGTATACCAAGGTGACGAGTTTGACCTTTTTTGCACTGATGTTCTTCGGTGCATTCGCCATCTTGCTTTTTGAGTATAATCACTTTTTTAAGGATTACAATTGGCATGAGTCCTTCTTCTTTGCCTGGTTTCAATCATCTTCCACCAGGAATGGCGGCCTTGCTACAATGAATGTCAGTGATTTTTCTGACCCGACATTGCTGCTGCTGTGCTTTTTGATGTTTATTGGGGCATCACCAAGTTCGGTGGGCGGGGGAATAAGGACGACCACTTTTGCCGTGATTCTATTGGTCATCGTTAACTTTGCAAGAGGGCATAACTCGATCAAGGTATTTGGCCGTGAATTGCATGAAGAAGATGTCCGGAAGTCAGTGGTCGTAAGCTTTTTGGCGATCATTCTGTGTTTTGCGGCGGTGGTCATTTTGAATGCAACAGAGAAGTTCTCGATGATGGAAATCATGTTCGAGGTCAGTTCCGCATTTGGGACAACTGGTTTATCAATGGGGATTACGCCTGATCTGAGTTACGCAGGGAAGGTCGTCATCATTGCCATGATGTTCATTGGAAGAATCGGGATCCTTTCCTTCATTTTCTTGTTCAACCGTGGAAAAGCAGAGCCGAAGTGCCATTATCCAAAAGAAAGATTGATTGTTGGCTAGAAATTTGAATAAAACAAACGCTGTTGATCACAGGATCAACAGCGTTTGTATTTTATAACGATATCTTCATGAATTTGCTGACATCCTTAAAACCCATTTTTTCATATAATTTCATTGCTGTTTCATTGTGTGAATAAACATTCAGCCTTACATCACTATATCCATTTTTACGAAACTCATTTAAAGCTTCCTCCATCAACAATTTGGAGTAGCCTTTGCCTCTGTATGGCGCTTTTACATAAAGGTCATTGATCCAGCCGATTTCATCACCCGTTAAGTAATCAAATGCCTTATCAATTTGAACCCATCCAACAAGTGTGTCGTCATCCATCAAGCAAACAAAATAAGCATCATATTTGGCGGAATGCTCATATGCTTCAATCATTTTTTGCTGATTATCATCTGATTCGTGATTCGTTGCTTCTTTACGGTTTATCCCAGCATATTCATAGATTTCGTGGATCTCCGTTTCGGAAGCCACTTTAAAGCTCAGCCCCATACCTTCCACCCTCTTAAATAAATTCTAGCTTTATAAATATACGACATTTGTTCACAAAGTCCTTTTTCAAGGTTCAGGTCCCGCAATTGGTGAAACCCTGTTTAGTGTTAATCGTTATCTGCAGTGTCACCATGAAAAGGGGTGATTAACAGTATTTTTAACATCTTTTTGGTACCTTATATTGAATCTGCCTTTCAATTCGTTGTTTGAAAGGCATTGTCGTATCTGTTTGCCATGTTTATTGGCGAAAAAAATTTTTTATTGGCGATTTTTACGTGTTTATTGGCGAAAATCGATTTTTATTGGCGACTTGGAAATTTTCGTTGATTTTTTCCAACTCGAATGTGACCAGGTACATCCAATTTTTCTTGTAACTTCCAGTCTCCATATTCGTATATAAAATAAGGGATCGGAGGATGGAAAATGAAAAAGGTATTTGAAGTTACATATAAGGGTCATCATATACAAGTGGAGAATACATGGTTTAATGGGGAGAAGCTATTAGTGGACGGCAAATTACAGGATCAGAATCTGGGGTTTGCCTTTGATCGAGCCACTTTGAATGGGGTGATCAAAAATAATGACGGTGCAAACCAGAATATTAAAGTTAGCCTCGGCGGTGCCGTTACCGTAGAGTGCAGGATTTTTGTCGACCATGAACTGATTTATCCTGATCATGTGATTGAGTAAAATATAGAAAGGAGCTTAACTTAGTTGAGCTCCTTTTTCAATCTTAAATCTTCTTCTGCTCTTTTTTTCTCTGGTAAAAAAAGATGGCGATTAATACAGCTGATGCAAGTATAAAGGTAAGGACGGTGATCGTGATGTACAGAGAATTATTGTTTGCTTCTTCTGGGATGAATCGGATGGCAATTGGTCCGATGGATATGAATAAAGGGATCAGTACGGTGAACCAGGTTTTGGTGTACAGTGCAGCACCGATGAAAATCACGGCGCACAGGACAATGATCCAGTTGTTTTGCGCTGGGGTTGCTACAAAGGTGGGTTCGAATTCCTGAGTTTTGTACCAGAGCAGGAATACCACGATTAAACCGGTTACTGTCATCGAGATGCCGGTAAACAGGACATAGCCCCATTTAGAATGAAAGAATTTCGGCATTACCTTGAATAAGAACAAGCCGTAAATCAGGATGCTCATAGTGCTGATGATCATCGCAAACCAGATGGTTCCTTGAGATATGGAAAACGTTCCTTCGATTGCCGGTCCGATGCTTAAGTATGCTGCGAGCAGCAGGATCATCAATGGAAAAAGGGCGGCTAGCTGACGGTAGTCGGTCTTCATGGATTCACCAATGCTCTTCATATAATTCTTCGGGCTGTCCCCGATAATATGGCTGACATCTTTGCCGGCTGCTTCCGCCTCTATCAAATGCACCTCAAGTTCTTCGGTGATTTCATTGATTTCCTTATCGTTTTTACCCTTTGAAATCAAATACAGCCGAAGTTCCACTAAAAATTGTTCCGCTTTTTTCGAAACCATCCCATCATTTCCCCCTTTTGCTTAGGCTCTTTTCTCAAACTTCTTTGCTATTGGCTACACCATAGAAGTGAATGAACTATGCTTCTTCTCTAAGGAGATTCTGGCTATGAGAAAAGAGCATACCAACTTAATACCGACCTACAAAATAGATTTGTATAACGTTAAAATCGGCTTTAGGATTTTAACAACTATCATTACGAAAATAGCCTTTATTCAATACATTGTTCACCGATGTGCTCAGCTGCGTCCATCGGATGATGAATTGCTCCAATTCCTGCTCGCCTTTTTCCGTCAATGAGTAATATTTACGTTTGGGCCCTGCAGTGGATTTCCTTAGCGTTGTGCTCACCAGGCCTTCCTTTTGCATCCTCAGCAGCAGGGGATAGATCGTCCCTTCGCTAAAAGAATGGAAGCCATAGGACTCTAGCTTGGCGGCCAATTCATATCCATAGATCTCGCCCTCTTTGATGATGGATAAAAGGCATCCATCAAGGATCCCTTTAAGCATTTGTGTCGTATCAGCCATTTAAAAGGCTCCTTTCAGTAACTTGTATTGCAAGGTATTGGATGTGAAGAACAGTACCTTGTATTACAAGATATACTTTTACTATACATTCCGGTATCTTGTAATGCAAGGGTTAAATGGAAAATTGCTGTAAATTTGGATAAAGAGAAACTGGCTGAGATAATTTCTGTCGCCCATTTAGAAAGGAAGGAGTCTTATGTAAAATCATTCCTGGCTGCTGAAAGAACTCAAAATCCTGTCTAGTTCCTATGTCTCTATTTGCCATTTTGTGGTATTGTGGAAGTGATATACAGATATCAGAAAAGGGGTGGTCGTTTTGAAGAAAATAACCATTTTCCTATTGATCACTTTAACTGCTTGTAATGCTGAAGAACCGTTAACATATTGGACAGACAGTACAGAAAATCAGATTCAGCGTCTGGATGAAGCGAAGATTAAATATGAGGTCAGAGATGGCGAGATTTGGGTCAGGGAGAAGGATTTGAAGAAAGTCGCGGCATGCTGTTCTTGAGGACAAAGTATTTTCAAAAATGACTGATTATTCAAAAAGTGAGATCAGGACAGCGGATTCGTCTCTCTGTCCGTGGGGGGATACATATGATACTGGAAAAAATAGAGCCGATTTCGAAAGCAGCGATCCAGGAGAAAGGAATTGAACCTGTCGTCGATTGGTTTGAGCGGTATAAGGAGTATTTCTATACGCTGGGCTGGTTCTCCGTTCAAAATCAGCAGCAGTTGGAGGAGCTTTTTTACCAGTGTATTGTGAAGGTGCATAAGGAGTGGCCTAGATATAAAGGGGATGTCTCCTTCAAAATGTGGGTGACAACCATTTTTGTTCAGAACGCCCGTGGGTTTTCTGGATTAAAGGTTTCTGAGGAAACGCGTCAGGATCTATACAAAGCGATTGACCACCTGGAAATGGATGAAAAGGAGGCGCTGATCCTTACCTATGCAGCAGGATTTTCCCTTGAGGAAGCATCGCAAATCCTTGGTAATACCGTGGATAAGATGAAGAGCTATCTGTTCTCGGGGATTCAGGCGGTCCGGAACCAGCTGTATGGAACTGATTTTCATGGCTGTGAAGAGTATCATACACATTATATCGATTATTTGGAGAAATCCATGGATCGACCGGCAAAAGTCGAGTTTGAGATCCATCTTTATAACTGCCCGGAATGTCAGGCAGATTTGGCCAGCTTTCAGGAAATAGCGGCGACCAGGTTGAATCGGGTTGAGGAGGTGCAAGGGCTTACTGTACCGTCTCAACTCATGGAAAATGTCAGGAAGAGGCTGGCAGAAAAAAAGGATCACCGACAAAAGAGGAACAAAAAGCGTCAAAAATGGGCCCTTATTTTTGCAAGTGCGTTTGCATTCGTATTGGCGCTGGGTTTCATGACGGGTTTACTGCCGAAGGTCTACTATGCCTGGGCGGAAGATGATGAACAATTACGCTCCTATTTGCAGCAAGGACTTGGTGAAAGGCTGAGCCTGGAAGCGGAAAGTGACGGCGTGTTGGTGAAAATCAAGGGTGTGGTTGCTGATGACTTCCAGACGTTGGTTTTTTATGAAATTCACTCTTTAGAGGAAGACAAGCAATATTTCATGGGTTTTGATGATGGAGTTTCCGTTGAGAACGAATCTGACATTATGAAAACTCAAAGCTATCCACTGTATTCTTTTCCTGATGCTGAAGCAGAAATGAACAAAAATGCGAAGAATGTGTTTTACGGAAAAGTTTCCCTCAGGCCGCTTGAAGAGGCTGAGGGGCTGATCAAGCTGAGGATCAACAGGATTCAGGAATTGACGAACGACCCAGCGCTCAGATTTGGTTTTATGCCCGGTGAAAACAAAACAGGCAATTGGTCCTTTGAATTCCCGGCAACAAAACAGCCTTCCATGGAATACACAGTCAATCAACAGAAGGAAATCGAGGGAGTCCCGATTCGGATTAATAAACTGACAATTGCTCCAACAACCACAGTTTTGCAATATGCAATCAACACAGAAAAACTGGAGACGCGAATCGATATGGTGAATTTCCGTACTCTGGAAGTCAACAAGAAAGAAGTGGAGGCTGACATGTATGGCAGCAGCCACTTTATGGATTTTCAGCAGGAAAATGAATGGACGGCTTATCAAACATACTTCGATCCACTTTATGGGGAAAATCCAAAAGAGGTGAAAGCCCAGTTAGAATCGGTGTATTTATCCGTCGTCAAACCTAAAACCATCGATCTGGGCGCTACCCAGACATTCCCTCAGAAAATTGAATATGCAGGCAGTAACCTCACCATCGATAAGGTTGAAAATGGGCAGATGACCAATGTCATGATAACCAATAAAGAATTCAAAAATCGGGAATTCGAATCGCTTCAGTTCGATTTTCAAGACGGATCTGCAGACCAACCAAGCATCACGCATATGGACTCTAAAGGAGTGCTTCTAGACAAAGCTGGTGTCGAATACGATCCGCACAAAGGACCTGTCGATTACGAAAAACTGGATCAACCGCGTTACTATGTCACAGAACAGACGCTGGGAATCGAAGGCCTCGAAAAAAACGATATGAAACTTAATATTACGGGGTATAATGCTTTGAAGTATGTAGAGGAAGTCTGGGATCTGTCGCCAGTTCAGCTGTCCCAGGAAAAAGGAGAATAAGTCGGACTGTGGGACGGGAGAACCGTCCCTTTTTCTTGTTTAGCAAAAAACGAATAGTACTTTCCAAATATAAAGCGTAGAATGAAAGCAATACAAAAAAGGAGTGGTCACTTGAAATATAAAATGGCTCAGTTGTTAGAGGACCAAAAGAATGTTCATATACTATACTCATATGATGGTATGGGGAATTACATAGAACAGGCCGTAAGATATATAGAAGAAGGCGTTCTGTCAGGTGATTATGTAATCCTGATTGAAAATGATCGTAACTACAGAATCCTGCATACAGAATTGGAAAAACGGTTAACTGAGGTCCAAATGGAAATGGTTCACTGGGTCAACAACTTCGATTTTTATTATTCAAGTGGAAGTTATCATCCTCCTGCGATTACGGAGTACTTTGAGAAAACAGTCCAGCCATATGTGGAAAATAAAATTTCTTTTCGGTCATGGGCACATGTCGAGTGGGCTTCTATGAAAGAGCCGCTGAATATTATTGAAGATTTTGAGAGAATAGTGGACGAAGCTGTAAATCAACTATACTTCCCGTTGATTTGCGCTTATGAAGGCCTAAAGATGCCAGATCACCTCAAAAAAATCTTGATGGAAACACATCCTTATGTTCTGATGGAGGATGAGCTTGTCCCATCCGAACAATATAGTGAATTGGAAAAGGTTCTAGCATTTGAAGAAAGCGAATAAGAAGTAATTTAGAAAGGACGGGATAACGGTTCTTTCTTTTTTTTTGTGTCGATAGGTATAAAATTTGTCACGGTCAAATATATATATGGACAACTACTGCTGGATGATAAATTGGAACTATAAGGTGCTGATCGTTTGAATAGAAACAAGAATTTGCAACTAACCATCTATTTACTTTTAGGTTTGCTTATCGTTTTAATTGTTCATGTCATACTCCACACAAAGGTCTATGTCGTGTTTAGTGCAAGTCTTGGCTCAGTCTTTATGATTGGTTTGATCATCTTTTTAATTGTATACCTGTATTTGAACGGATAAGGTGGGACATGGGGACGGGGAAACCGCCCCTTTGTTATTTTCCTCCGCCTTACATTACAATTCTCTCGTCATAAATAAGCTATTCGGGTCCTCGGTATAATCTGCAAAAGGCGGGCAATAATCGAAGCCGTATTTCTCATAAAGCTTTCTAGCGGGTACGAACGCTTCCATTGAACCTGTTTCCAGGCTCAGTTTTTTATAGCCACGGCGTTTGGCTTCAGAGATTATGTGCTCAAGCATGGCCTGCGCGACACCTTTACGAAGATGGGCAGCTGCCGTTCTCATCGATTTCAATTCACCATGCTGGGGATCCAGCTCCTTCAATGCACCACAGCCCATCAACTGGTTCCCATCCCAGACCGTCCAGAACGTGATCTCCGGTTTTTTCAATGCCTCGAGTCCGAGGGCGTGGATGCTCTCGGGAGGGGAGTGAAGTGTCATTCCTTGCAAATGCTCCCCAATTAAAGCGATCACTTCAGGACTTGTTAAATCGTCGACTCTAATCTCCATTTTGAACCTCCAGAATTTTTCAAAAAAAGTAAGTGGATTAGAGATATCATAGCCTGAAGACAGCATAACCGTCGAACTGTATCCATATTCTCTAATCACGAATAAAGCTCCTTATCAGGGATCTTTTCATTATTTGTATAGGGAATTATAAAAACCTATTAGGTGAGGATGACTAGTGTGGATGTCTTAATCCAGCTCCAGCGCCTAGCCCCTCGAGTCGCTTGTCTAGTTTCGCCTCCTAGAAACTCCGAAACTTCAACTCCGCCTGCAGAAGCAAAAAGCGCTTCTTTGTCGGAGTCTCCAGTTTCTGCGTTTCTGGGCAGTCGGCTACACATTTCGGTTTCGGTCCGCCCAATGAAGTCAAAGAACGACTTCACTGGTCAGCCCTCCAGCGCTTGTCGGGGCTGAACGAGGCGCTTGCGCTTTTTGTTCTGTATTCCGAAGAACGGTAATGAATCCATCGAGAATCTGATGGCTTGTTTTAAAGCCTTTACTTTGGTAAAAGTTTAGAGCCGCATCATTCCCGTTTGATACATAGATGAACTGGTCGTCAATGCCGTTAAATGAATCCAGCCAGCTCTTTGATTTTTCAAACAGGACAGACCCGATCCCCATGCTGCGATATCCTTCTTTAATATAAAATTGTGAAAGGCAGCCGACCTCAGTTCCTTTTACTGAGTCCATATCGAAAAAAGTAGCGAAATCATTCGAATAAACTTCTTTCGGGGAAACATTGCTATACACGTATCCGACCATCTCATCACCATCCATCGCAGCAATGATCTGGTTGGCCTTCGCGTTTTTAAACGAAGGAACCATTCTGGTTTCAAAGCTCATGCCATCAAAAAGCTCCGGACGTATAGTGGCGAGTGATTTTTGGTAGGCCATCAACTCATTGCAAAGATTTTTCACGGTAACCATTTGCTCATCAGGAATTAACTTGTAACGGATTGCCATCATCCAACTTCCTTTCTTAACAGTGTCTTAATCCGATTATATCGCAATCTAACCATTCTAAATAACGAAAACATAGGCAAACAGCTTGTCATGATTAACAACGGTTGTTCATAGACTCTATCAAAAGGGGGTGTAGAGTTGAACCGCGTACCTAACAGGGTGGATTATTATCTGAAAGAGAAATGTCTTTTAAGTGCCAATGTAAAGCACTGGGAGCACTATATTGCAGCACTTCGGGCGAGCAATACGGTAACGATCAACAAGAAAGAATATATGGTGGAGAAAATAAATATGGTCCATGACCCATCGACCGTTGTTTTAAAAATCAGCGTTGAACCGCTTAAAATCTATGTTTGAGTATCCTTCGGGATGCTTTTTATTTTGCGCTTGAATTAATCTGGATTAGCTTCTTTATTATGTTTGAGACATAACCTCATTTCATGATAGGACAAAAGAACCATCTCTGTTTCATGGGGTGGAAAAATTTTGAAAAACATTGATTGGTTATTTATAATTTTCCTATGTTTATTTATATGGTTGATTACTTTTAAAACCTGTAATTCTATATTCCTATCATTCTATTACAGAAATGATCACATTTTCTAAGGAGTTGTCAAAGTGTTAAAAAAGGTCATGATTCTTTTTGTATTTCTTTTATCGCTTGCGCCGCCTGCGTTTGCGCGGTCTTATTCCATGGAGGAGGTTAAGATAAGGGCTTGGATTCAGCCTGATGGTGATTTGCTTGTGAATGAGATTTTTACATATGAGTTTGATGGTGAGTATGATCGCGTCAACCGGACTGTACATAAGGAGAATCATAAGGGTGTTGAGCTTTTCGAAGCGTATGAATTGGTCAATCCTAAGGTGGAGCTAGGCTATGTGAAGATGGATGACCTGCGTCCGCTTGAGGTTGAACAAGAAGAAAATACTTATCATGCGGTGCTGCCGGCGAAGGATGAAAAGAAATCCGTTTTCTATATCTATGAATTAAAAGGCGCGGTGAAGTCGTATGAATCCTACAGTGATCTAACCGTTCCTTTCTTTGGGACAGATACCAACCATGATGAAGATTTGCCAAAAGTGACGATTGACTTTGTTTTTCCTGAGGAAATCCGGCCAAATAGCTATGTGGCTTTTTTCCATGATCGGCAGGGCAAGGTAGAGGAAAAAGGACCGTGGGTTGTCCGCTTTACTACACCTGTGTCACAAATGTACTCGCTGACGGAAACTCGCCTGCTGTTTCCATCTTCTTTGATGTCGGAACAAACCAAGACCAGGCCACCGATGTCGTTAAAGGAAGCCATTGCAGAGGAAGAAAAATTGGCTGACAAGAATGCTGCCTTGAAAAAGCAGCTAAACATGCTGAGGAATGTGTTGACTGGATTTGCCGCTCTTCTGGCATTCGTGGTGATGGCTGTATTTTTCACGCGTTTCCTGAGGAAGCTGAGGACCGCTGATCGTCCTGATGAACTTTTGCGGACCGATCCGCTTACCCTGTACATGATTCACCGGCGAGGGAAGCAGAATCCATACGCTTTTCTTGCAGGCGTCTATTCACTTGTTGAAAAAGGGAAGGCAACGGTCAGAACGGAACAGAATGCCGGGAGATTCCTGAAAGATGAATCCTCCGCTGACCAATCGCTCTATTTTACATTAACAGCCTCTGAAACCAGCTTATCGACCTGTGAGCAAAAGTTGGTATCCTGGCTGTTCAGAAGAAAATCGAAAAACGGAAGTCCGGTTTTCTTCATGAGTGATGTAGCAGGGGCGTCAAGCCAGCTGAGGAATAATCCACAGCATCTGCACAATTTCCATTCAAAATATAAACTGTTTAAGGAGTATGAGAAGCAATGGTTTGCCTGTGTGGTGAATGAGATGAAGGAAGCAGGCATGATGAGTGATAAAATGATTGGTCTGGCCGGAAGAGGCCTTATGCTGATCAACTTTTTAGCGGTAATCTATGCCTATTACCTGGACTCGCTTTCAACAACAGCGATCGTGATCTATTCAGTCTTTGCAGGCTTCCTGTTGACCAGAGGATGGCTCAAGCCTGCGCGGAGATTATTCATCCTGCTATTTTACCTGGTATCTTTCATTGCAGGGTTAATGCTTTATGATACGGATATACTCACGGTACTGATCGTGACGGTTGTCCTTTCAGGATTGCTATACTTGGTGACGCCAAGAATGACCTTATCAGAAGAAGCAAGCGTCGTACAGTCAGAAATACAATCTTTTATCAAACAGATCAAGAGCGGACGATTCCATGATAAAATGGCCGGCCAATCGGATCAATGGACAATTCGAACTCTTTTATTGAAGCCATCACGAAAATCCAGAATATCAAAAGAAGAATACATCCATGATGATCGAGCGGCAGCACCTTTAACCTATCTGGTTGCATCAGGACAGGAACCGGTGGAATTCCTTACAAATACATGGAAATGGAGCATCCCTCCAGGAAGCAGTTCTTCATCATCTGTGTCTGGGGACAGCGGCGGGTATTCAGGCGGGGGAGATAGCGGAGGCGGCAGCGATGGAGGCGGGGCTGGTGCGGACTGATCGGCTAGATTTACCGTCCACCATATGAAAAAACCACGTCCCTCTAAGGCTGACAGGCATTTAATCAAACGTTTGATTAAGAGCGGAGAAATCACATCCGGGGGAGAAGATATTTTGAGATGAGCGATCAAGCTTGTCTCTTTTTTGTTTTTAGCCAAAAGGACGAACCCCATGTCCGTCCCCTTGGAAGTACCTGTTTAGGTCAGCAGTCAGCCTGCTGCCGGGGCAGCGGCTCTTGCCCCCAATTCTTGATCAATCAGTAAAATCGCGGAAGGGTTATTTCCAGCAAGTTTTAAGCGGTCAATGATTGTTTTGGCCTGTGCTTCTTCATCTATTTGTTCGCGTAAAAGATCCTGGACGATCAAAGCAGCCTGAGGGTCAATTGGATTCACATAGTTATAGGCCTGGCGGTAAGTATTGGTAACAAATTGTTCATGGCTCAATACCTTTTGAAAGGTCTCAAGCGGAGTGCCGAAGTCAGTAGGTTGGGCAGGGATGCTGTTGATTTGGACAGTACCATCCCGGTCCACCACAAAATCAACTAAGGTCAGCATATGGGTTCTCTCTTCTTCAGATTGGAGCCTCAACCAATGGGCGATCCCAGTATAATTCTGCCTGGCCATGGCAGCGGACATCGCGAGGTATAAGGTTGAAGAAACATGCTCCAGTTGAATCAAATCATTAAACAAGCTTTGAAGTTCCTCATTCATTTTTTTCACTCCCCGATTGCAATAAAATCTACAGTTTAGTTTATAGGAAATAGGCATTTGTGAAACTTGTTTACACGTTTTAATCTTTTTACAAAGGGACCTTAAGAATTCTAATACATTATTTGGATAGAACAGGAAAAGCTATCGATAACATCTTGTTGTTTTTCTGGAGGGGTATGTATGGAAGAACCAAATCCAAAGGTTCATTTAACCTGTGCGGAGATCTCGAATTTATGGGATACATATATAAACGACAGTGTCGTCAAATGCATTTTGACTCACTTCCTTCAAATGGTTGATGATCCGGAAGTAAAACCGCTTCTTGAGTTCACGATCGAAATAGCGGACTCTCATTTGAAGGACATTAGTGAAATTTATAAACAGGAGGGCATCCCTAGGCCAGAGGGGTTTCCGGTTGAAAAACATGTAAATCTCTCTGCTCCACGGCTCTTTTCAGATGTTTTTTACATGGAGTACATGCAGCATATGAGCAAGTTTGGTTTGACGAGCCATTCCAGTGCCATTGCCACTTCATCCAGGGATGATATCCGTGCTCTTTTTGAAAAATTCCACAAACAGGCAACGGAACTTAACCGCGAGATTACCACACTGATGAAGAAGAAAGGGGTTTACATCCGACCTCCATACATGAACTATCCCAAGAAGATAGACTTTGTGGATAAACAATATTTCCTGACAGGCTGGTTCGGAAAAAAACGGCCGCTTTTAGGGAACGAGGTGAATCATCTCTATTTGACCTCCCTTCATAATGAGCTTGGAAAATCCACACTATTAGGTTTTGCTCAGGTAACCCAGGATCCAGATTTGAAATCTTATTTTTATTCAGGCGTCCAGCTTTGCGACAAAATCTTGAGGGAGAGCCATCATGTTTTGATGGAAAGCAATGTCCCCAACTCGATGACTTGGGATGCAATCGTCAGTGATTCAACCGATGCGCCATACTCTGACCAGCTGATGCTATTTGTGGTGGCAATCCTTTCTCAATTGGGCGTTGCTGCTTACGGATTCGCCTTATCCCTGAGCATGAGAAGGGATGTTGGAGCGATGTATAGCGGTTTTATTCTAAGAGCTTTAGCCTATTCCGAAGACGGAGCCCAGATGATCATTGAGAGAGGCTGGCTGGAACAGCCTCCGATGTTTGTGGATCGGGAAAAGTTGATTAAAGGGGAAGAGTAGGGTTGTTACTAAGCGCGTTTATCTAATGGAACATAGGGCTGATTCAAGGTCTCTGAATATAAAATTAAAAGAGACAGAGGGCATTTTCTCTGTCTCTTTTAGTGCATTAGTCCAATTCGTTCAAGAACGGAGCTGTTAAGATTTCGTTGGGATGTGTCTTCAAAATGCGTGTCAGTTTTTCTTCTGTGTATTTTCCTGGAGAAAGCATGTTATGAAGGGCTAATCCGTCAACCAGGACCTGCAATCGTTCGATCCCCACCTCTTTTTCGTGTAAAACTCCTCTCTCATCCATCTGCTTAGGTGAGCGTAATCCGGTTGTATTGACAAGAAAAGGAGTCAAGAGTAATTTTAATACAAGATGAAAATAATATGCTTAATCATTTTTGAGCGGGGGAACCAATTTTTGGGGTGAATCTATTCATGTAGAAGGAGACTCTCAACTCCTAATCCGTCAGCTAACCTCGTAAGCGTTATTGAGAGTGGATGTATTGAAATAGTACAGGCTATTCGTTTTTGGAATGGTCTCTTTTTTGCTTTTAAATAAATTGAAAAAGAACTAAAGCAGGGAGCAGTCTTATTACCTGGACTTGGTAAAAGACTTTTAAATGCTAACTGAAAAAATCGATAAGGTTTATGAATATTCTATTGAAACCAATGAAGTGTTCCAGGTGCATTTCTATAACTACATTAGGAGATATTTACAATGGATAAACAATTCAAATCCTTTATAAGGATTCAAAGGTTAAACCGGCTAATTAAAGTAAATCCTGCCCAGACGCTGGCACTTGGTTTCTTATGCCTTATTTTTATTGGGACCATTTTATTGATGTTGCCTGGAGCTACAAAGGATCGCCATCATTTATCGTTTATTGATGCTTTGTTTGAAGCAACCTCTGCAGTTTGTGTGACGGGATTGGTGGTCGTTGATACTCAGACAACCTTTACACTTTTCGGACAAATTGTCCTAATGGCGCTCATTCAAATCGGAGGTCTCGGATTTATGGTCTTTGGAATACTCATTGCAATGTTCCTTGGAAAAAATATCGGATTAAAGGGACGTCTGATGATACAAGAGTCGTTAAATCAAATATCCTTAGAGGGTATGGTTAAACTCGTGAAGTTTGTTTTAGGGTTTACCTTGTTAATCGAAAGTATCGGAGCCTTAGTATTATCTATTCGCTGGGCCTCTGACTTTGGTTTTCCGAAATCCATCTATTATGGGATCTTTCATTCTATATCATCCTTCAACAATGCCGGTTTTGATATCATGGGAAATTTCAATAGTGTAACAGGTTATGCAGGTGATGTAACAATCATATTGACCCTGAGCTCATTATTCATAATTGGCGGGATTGGATACACAGTTATAATGGATTTGATAAAAAAGAAGTCCATCAGGAAGTTGTCATTACATACAAAGTTAGTCTTATTAATCACATTAATCTTAAATGTTACTGGCTCGATCTTCATCTTTTTATTAGAATATAACAATCCTGGTACATTAGGAGACTTATCATTCAAGGAAAAAGTTCTAGGTGCGTATTTCCATGGTGTTGTACCTCGTACAGCTGGATTTAACTCATTGAATACGGCTGATTTGACCTTAAGCTCACAATTTGTAACCATGCTGCTAATGTTTATAGGTGGAGGTTCAGGTGGAACTGCAGGAGGGATAAAGGTTACTACATTTATCGTGATAATACTGGCGGTCTGGACGTTAGTCAGAGGCAGAGATGATGTGGATGTAATGGGAAGAAGAATACCAAAAGAATTAATATTTAGAGCCTTTTCTATTACACTTTATTCTGCTTTTATTGTGCTCTTAATATTATTCATTTTAACGATTACTGAAAACGATGTTCCATTAAACGTATTATTATTTGAGGTTATATCTGCTTTTGGAACGGTTGGTATGTCATTGGGACTTACTCCTGAATTAAGTACAATCGGTAAAGTGCTCATTTCCATAATGATGTTTATCGGAAGAGTAGGGCCATTGACACTTGCTTTTGCATTAGCTAAAGTTAACAAAAAACAGTCAGTTAAACATGCCGAAGAAAGAATTATGATTGGATAAGTTGGTTATTTAGATTAAGTTTTCGCGGTGAAAGATTGCCCGCGGGATAAATCAGGTGATTTTTTTGTTCCCAAAACCGGACAATCCTGATATTATATTAGAAAAATAATACACGATCGCTTAATCCTTTGAGCGGGGGAACCAATTGTTACTTTTTTAAAAAGTAATTGGGGTGAATCCTTAACAGGTAGGGTACTCTCAAAACCCGAACCCGACAGCTAACCTCGTAGGCGTGTTGAGAGGAAAACACTGCATTCATGCACAGTGGTTTTTGCCTCTGTGTATTTTTTATTGCCTTTTTTAGAAAAATATTTAAAAGTTGGAGGTCATCTTTATGAAACTGTCTACCAAAATTATCATAGCCCTGATAGCCGGCGGAATCACTGGACTGCTGATCAATCTGTTCGCACCGGGCATTTTTCCACAGCTCGATCAGTTTGTATTCACGCCGCTGGGAAAAATCTTTCTAAACCTTATTAATATGCTCGTTGTACCTATTGTCTTCTTTTCGATTACACTTGGAACCGCGGGGCTTGGCGATCCGAAGAAGCTTGGCAGGATCGGGCTTAAAACCATTTCCTTTTTCCTTGTGACTACTTCTTTGGCCATCATCATCGGCATCTCGCTGAGCTATGTTTTCCAGCCTGGTAATGTCGGCACCTTTGATACCGCCAATGCCGAGTTCGAGTCAAAGGAAGCTCCGCCGGTCTCTGAAACGCTGTTAAATATTATTCCTACAAATCCTTTCCAAGCCTTTACAGAAGGAAACATGCTCCAAATCATCACCTTCTCCGTCTTTGTCGGCTTCGCCCTTACCATGCTTGGCGACAAAACGAAAGGGATACTGAACCTCGTTGAACAAGGGAATGACCTGTTAATGTATCTAGTCAACCTGGTGATGAAGTTTGCACCATATGGGACGTTCGGGTTAATTGTTTCCGCCGTGGGCAGCCAGGGACTCGATGCCATCAAAGCCATGGGTCTTTACATGTCTGTTGTCCTGCTGGCTCTTTTGATTCATTCCCTTTTCGTTTACGGATCTTCGGTGGCACTGTTGGCAAAGAAAAGCCCAGTTTGGTTCTTTAAAGGGTTTGCTCCGGCAATGGGCGTTGCTTTCAGTACTTCGAGCAGCAATGCTACCCTGCCGATTTCCATGAGCACCGCACAGAAAAATCTAAAAGTCCCTGAGTCAATCAGCAGTTTCGTTCAACCGCTAGGTGCGACCATCAACATGGACGGTACAGCCATCATGCAAGGGGTAGCGACAATTTTTATCGCACAGGTATTTAATGTGGACCTAACCATCACCCAACTGATCACGGTTGTCCTGACTGCTGTTCTGGCCAGCATCGGGACCGCGGGTGTACCGGGAGTGGGGCTGATCATGCTGGCGATGGTCCTCCAATCCGTTAACCTGCCGGTGGAGGGGATCGCTCTGATTATCGGAATCGACCGCCTGCTTGACATGACCCGCACGGCCGTAAACATCACCGGCGATGCCGCCTGTGCCGTGATTGTAGCGGAGACGGAAAGAAAAAGAGAAATTAGTAAATCGTGAAAAAGGGAAGATTTATCGTAAAAATACAGGGTGACGTTCCTGAAAAATAGGAATCGTCACCCTGTTTGATTATCTTGACAGGATTGGGTTCGGTTCATGGAAAGCTGTCAAAATAACGATGGATTCTTGACAGCTTTAGGTTCCGTTGATGGAAAGCTGTCAAAATAACGATGGAATCTTGACAGGTTTGGGTTGGATTGATGGAAAGCTATCAAAATAACGATGGATTCTTGACAGGTTTAGGTCTTGTTGATGGAAAGCTGTCAAAATAACGAGGGTTTCTTGACAGGTTTAGGTTCGGTTGGTGGAAAGCTGTCAAAATAACGAGGGTTTCTTGACAGCTTCGGGTTGTATTGATGGAAAGCTGTCAAAATAAAGGTGTTTTCTTGACAGGTTTGGGTTCGGTTGGTGGAAAGCTGTCAAAATAAAGATGGTTTCTTGACAGGTTTGGGTTGGATTGATGGAAAGCTGTCAAAATAAAGATGGTTTCTTGACAGGTTTGGGTTGGATTGATGGAAAGCTGTCAAAATAAAGGTGGTTTCTTGACAGGTTTAGGTTCGGTCGATGAAAAGTTGTCAAAATAACGAGGGTTTCTTGACAGCTTCGGGTTGTATTGATGAAAACCTGTCAAAATAATACTTTATCTGAAGTAGAGTCAGGTTCGGACAAAACTCAGGCCAAAGCCGATCGCTTTGTCCAAAGTAAATTAACTAATTATTCACAAAAAAATGGTGGGTGTGCCAAGCAGTAGCTTAAAATAGAGTTGATAGAAAATAATAGACTGGAGGGAATCGTGATGAAATTAGAAGGAAAAGTAGCGGTTGTGACGGGTGCTGCGTCGGGGATGGGAAAGGCGATTGCGGAATTATATGCCCAGGAGGGGGCGAAGGTTTTACTGGCTGATTATAATTTTGAAGGTGCTGAGGTTGTTGCGAAAGGGATTGCCGCAACCGGTGGAACTGCAAAGGCGCTTAAAGTGAATGTGGCGGAACTCGCGGATGTAGATAATATGATCGATACAGCAGTTAGTGAGTTTGGCACCTTGGATATTTTGGTGAATAACGCCGGGATCATGGATGGCTTTGAACCAGTTGGCGATATCACCGACGAGAGATGGGACCAGATTTTTGATGTGAATACCAAAGGTGTAATGCGCGCCATGCGAAAAGCAATTCCGCTTTTTCTTGAAAAAGAAAAAGGAATCATCATTAATGTAGCATCAACCGGCGGTTTCAGCGGCGCTCATGCCGGCGCAGCATACGGTGCGTCCAAGCATGCCGTGATTGGCCTGACAAAGAACACCGGCTTCATGTACGCGCAAAAAGGGATTCGCTGTAATGCGATCGCACCGGGAGCGGTCGAAACTAACATCGGATCAAGCATGAAAGGCATCAATGAGTTTGGCATGTCACGTGCAGGCTTGACTCACTCATTATCGCCGCGTGCCGGTAAGCCAGAAGAAATTGCGCAGGCCGCAATGTTCCTTGCATCAGACGACTCCAGCTTTGTCAATGGAGCGGTGATTACTGTGGATGGTGGCTGGACCGCTGCTTTTTAAAGGGTTCTTGGTTTAGGGAATGCCTTTAAAAAACTTAAAGGGAAAAGGAACTCGAATGTAATCGGGTTCCTTTTTTTTGTAAGAAGAAAAATTATCTATTGACACCCAAGAGGAATATATGATAAATTTATCTCAAATTAAAAATAAATTAATTCAAGATTTTTTTTAAAACTATATCTCGAATTCGAGATAAAACAATACTAGGAGGAATTTTAAAATGGCAAAATGGACAGTTGATCAGGCACACTCAGCAATTGGATTTGAAGTGAAACACATGATGGTATCAAAGGTGAAGGGTCATTTCGATTCTTATACTGCAGATGTTGAGGCAGCAGATCTTACAGATTTAACCACTGCATCAATTGCATTCAAAATTGATGTAGCTAGCATTGACACTCGTAATGAAGATCGTGAAAATCACTTGAAATCAGCTGACTTCTTTGATGTTGAGAAGTATCCAACGATTGATTTCAAATCTACAAGCATTACAAGAGATGGCGATGACTACAAGGTAACGGGTGGTTTGACTATCAAAGATGTAACGAAACCAGTCACATTCGATGTGGAATTTGGCGGCAAAGGCACAAACCCATGGGGCGTTGAAGTGTACGGCTTTGAAGCAGAAACAAAAATCAACCGTGAAGAATTTGGTCTAACATGGAATGCAGCACTTGAAACAGGCGGCGTTTTAGTGGGAAAAGATATCAAGATCAAAGTTGAATTAGAAGTAAACCCTGCAGCTTAAAACCTTTGGACATTATGCTGGATGACATGAAAATCCAGCATAATGTAAAGGAGTTGGAAAAATGGAAAAGCCAAGAGAAGAGTTAAAAGCAGTAACCGTTATTATTCGTGCGGCGCAGGCTATTCACGATGTGATCAGGAAAGACGCAGCGCAGCATGGATTGAATCCTACGGAATTTTCCGTGATGGAGCTGCTTTATCACCGAGGAGAGCAGCCTACCCAAATGATTGGAAAAAAGGTGCTGATTTCGAGCGGCAGCATTACCTATGTCATTGACAAGCTCGTGGAGAAAAAATATGTGAGACGACGGGGATGCCCCGAAGATCGCCGCGTCACTTATGCGGTTTTGACTGATGAAGGAAAAGAGCTGATGGATAATATTTTCCCTCAGCATGAAATGGAAATGAGCAGGATTTTTGCTGATTTGGATGCCGATGAAGTCAATCAGACGATCTGTTTATTAAAGCGAATCGGCTATCGGGCAAAAGACTTATAGATGAATTTTTTTACTCATATATCTCGAATTCAAGATAATAATCTAGGAGGAGTATAATAATGATGGATTTAGGTTTGTTAATCATACGATTGGTAATTGGCATTTTATTTATTGGCCATGGTGCACAAAAGCTGTTTGGCTGGTTTGGGGGCTATGGTTTGAAGGGAACGGGCGGCTGGTTTGAATCGATCGGCATGAAGCCTGGAGTGACGATGGCACTTTTCGCAGGGTTAGCAGAGCTTGTCGGGGGAATATTATTGGCAGCAGGGCTTTTGACGCCACTCGCAGCTTTAATGATTGCTGGTACCATGCTGATGGCCATTGTAAAAGTGCATGGCGCAAATGGCTTGTGGTCCACTTCAAATGGCTATGAATATAACTTGACGTTGGTTGCTGTCACGATTGGATTAGCACTGATTGGCCCTGGCCGATACGCTATAGATGCTATTTTATTCTAAATTATATTAGATTATAAATGGGAGTGTTATTAATGACCAAAAAAACAATGGGCATTCACCATATTACCGCAATCGTGGGCCATCCGCAGGAAAACGTTGATTTTTACAGTGGCGTATTGGGGCTGCGATTGGTAAAGAAAACCGTCAATTTCGATGACCCGGAAACGTATCATCTTTATTTTGGGGATGAAGGCGGCAAGACGGGAACGATCATCACTTTCTTTCCATGGGCAGGCGCTCGCCAGGGAGTCATTGGCGACGGACAGGTAGGAGTGACTTCCTATGTGGTACCGAAGGGCTCAATGGATTTTTGGAAAAACCGTCTTGAAAAATTCAAGGTTCCATATACAATCATGGAGCGCTTCGGTGAACAATATTTAGAGTTTGATGACCCTCATGGTCTTCACCTGGAGATTGTGGAAAGAGAAGAAGGGGAAATCAATGAATGGAGCTTCGGAGAGGTAACGCCTGATGTTGCGGTCAAAGGATTTGGCGGAGCGACACTGTTATCGACCCAGCCGGAAAAAACAGCAGATCTTTTGGAAAAAGTGATGGGGCTTGAGCTTGTCGGTAAAGAGGGAGACTTCATCCGCTTCCGTTCTTCTGCAGACATCGGAAATGTGATCGACCTGAAATTGACACCTATTGGCCGCGGGGAAATGGGTGTAGGAACGGTTCACCACATTGCGTGGAGGGCTGTCGATGATGAGGACCAGCTGGATTGGCAGCAGTACGTGTCAGCTAATGGCTATGGTGTAACCCCTGTTAGGGACAGAAACTACTTCAATGCGATCTATTTTAGGGAGCATGGAGAAATTCTGTTCGAAATTGCGACTGACCCACCGGGATTCGCACATGATGAATCACAGGAAACAATGGGTGAAAAGTTGATGCTGCCGGAGCAATATGAACAGTATCGCGGGCAGCTTGAGAGAAGGCTCATCCCGATTGAAGTGAGAGAGTTGGATTGATGGCAGTAAGCAGGCTAGTCGGAGGAATTTTTGAAATCGAAAGGCACAAGTAGTTTCCGATGGGAGAAAGGGTGAAAAGGAATGCAAAAGACAACAGGTATCCACCATATTACCGCCATGGTCAATGATGCGCAGCGGAATATTGACTTTTACGCAGGCGTGTTAGGGCTCAGGCTTGTGAAAAAGACGATTAACTTTGACCGGCCAGAAGTGTATCATCTTTATTTTGGCAACGAAGCCGGGGATCCTGGAACCGTCATCACCTTCTTCCCATGGGAAAACCAGATGAAAGGGCGGATTGGCACCGGACAGGTCGGTGTGACCAGCTATGTCATTCCCGCCGGATCCATGCCTTTTTGGAAGGATCGATTGAAGCGGTTTGGAGTCAGGTTCATTCAGAATGTCCGTTATGGCGAAACCTATTTGCAGTTCCAGGATCCTGACGGGCTTGAAATTGAACTGGTCGAACGACATGATGGGGCAATGAATCCCTGGAGCTATGGAGGCGTTTCATCTGATGTGGCAATCAAAGGGTTTGGCGGAGCGACCTTGATTTCAGCTCAGCCGCATAAAACCGCAGAGGTACTTGAAGATATTCTTGGTCTTGAGCCTGTTGGCCAGGAGGAAAGCTTCCTCAGGTTCAAATCAGAGGTTGGCAACACGATTGACATCAAGCTCACTCCTTCAGTGCGCGGATTGATGGGAGCAGGGACTGTCCATCATATCGCCTGGAGAGCAAGAGATGAAGAGGACCATAAAAGGTGGAGAGAGCAACTGGAAGAGAAGGGATTTTACCCAACAGAGATTCTCGACCGCAACTACTTTAAGGCCTTGTATTTTCACGAGGGCGGGGGCATTCTTTTTGAGATTGCGACCGATGCACCAGGCTTCGCGGTGGATGAACCAGCGGATGCACTTGGAAAAAAACTGATGCTGCCGTCATGGCTCGAGTCAAAAAGGGAAGAATTAGAGCACAAGCTTCCACAGGTGGAGGCACGTGTTTTGGAGGGAGATAAATAATGAAACATATATTCAACAAGGGTAAGGTATCAACAAAACCAACATTATTAATGCTTCACGGCACAGGAGGCAATGAATTGGACCTGCTGCCTCTGGCCGGAATGATCGATGATGAAGCCTCTGTCTTAAGTGTCCGCGGAAACGTATTGGAAAACGGAATGCCAAGATTTTTCAAAAGGCTGGCAGAAGGCGTGTTTGACGAAGAGGATCTCATTTTCCGAACAAAGGAATTGAATGAATTCCTTGCTGAAGCAGCTGAAAAATATGGCTTTGACCGTAACAATGTGGTTGCAGTCGGTTATTCAAACGGAGCGAATATCGCAGCAAGCCTGATGTTCCACTATCAAAATGCCTTGAAGGGAGCAATCCTCCACCATCCAATGGTACCGAGAAAAGGCATTGAATTGCCTGACCTGACAGGAACGCCGGTATTCATTGCGGCAGGAACGAATGATCCAATCTGCCCGCCGAGTGAATCTGAAGAACTGCAATCCCTGCTGGAGAAAGCTGGTGCTGATGTGGAACTTCATTGGGAGAATAGAGGCCATCAGTTGACCCGTGAGGAAGTCGAAGCGGCGGCACAGTGGTACGGGGGACGCGAGAAATAAGATTAAAAAGTAACTTTGGGGACGGGAGAACCGTCCCCATTTTGCATTCTTTAACTGATCAGTCCAGATATCTTCCTCAAATCCACGTTCCCACCGGAAATGACGGTCACCACTTTTTTATCCATAAAAGGCAATTTGTTATGCATGGCAGCTGCGACTGTTGTTGCGCTGGATGGTTCGATCAGCTGTTTCATTCGTTCCAAAACAAAGCTGAAGGCATGGCGGATTTCTTCTTCACTGACCAGGACAAGGTCATCGAGGTATTTCATCAGGACAGGGAAGGTCAGGTCCCCGGGCTGGCTGCTCCTCAGGCCATCAGCGATCGTTGAGGTGGCTGGGATCGAGGTGATTTCCTTGTTTTTAAGGGACAGATAAGTATCATTGGCAATCTCGGGTTCTACACCGATTACCTTGATCTTTGGGTTGGTCTCTTTTATGGCAGTGAGTATTCCCGATAGAAGGCCGCCACCGCCGACAGGGACAATCACCGCATCAACATCCAGGATCTGATCAAGAATCTCCAATCCCACCGTTCCTTGACCAGCTATGATATATGGGTCATCATACGGGGGAATGAATACGCCATTTTCTTGCTCAGCGATTTCTTTGGCTCTTGGTAGCCGCTCCGCAGAAGTCGTGCCGCACATTTCAATCTTGCCATTATATGCTTGAATGGCGTTCATTTTACATTGGCTGATATCCTCCGGAACGACGATGGTTGCGGGCACTCCATATTTATTCGCCACATAGGACACTGCCTGGCCATGATTACCCGAGGAGGCTGCCGTTACATACTTTGCACCATTTTCGACAGCTTGTTTGACTTTATTGCTGGCGCCGCGGATTTTGAATGAGCCAGTCTTTTGCAAGTGCTCTGATTTGAAAAAAAACTGGTTGCCGCATATCCTCGATAGTTGCTCAGATTTTAGGATAGGTGTTACATGAATGATGTCGCTAATTCGTTCCCGTGCTTCCTTCACTTCATTTAATGAGATCATATGTAATTCCCCCTTTATTTTCACAACCATAAAACTGCCGACGAGTCTTATTCTTTCTATCTCTATTCAATACCAACTTTGATTATCCTTCTAAACGGGGTACGTGAGTTAGAATTAGTAGTGAATCGTAACTTGATCACGCCAATTCCATAAAATATCCATTAAAAAACGCCCGGAGCAATTAGCTCTGAGCATCGGTTAGTATGATTTATTATCTCATCGGAAATGTTGGATTACTGTGCCTGTTCCATCTTTTGTTTCTATTTCTGCATATGCACCGTTTATAAAAGTAATTTGAGGTGGAACGTGGCCGCAATCGATGTCGTAGATGATTGGGATTTGCAGCTCTTCTGAAATTTCCTTATATACATCTTCAGCTGTATATTCATTGACAGGCGTGTTAGCTGGGCTTCTGCCGAACATAATCCCTGAGCAATGATCGAACCAACCAGCCAATTTCATCTGAATTAGAGACCGGCGTAAATCGGTTGTGGATAACTCGCAATTTTCAAGAAACCAAATGACTGGTTCCTCTTGAATATACTTTTTCCTGAAGGTAGCTACATCTCCATATGGTGTTCCGATTACATGCCTGATCACATCAATACACCCACCAAGTAAACGTCCTTGAATCTTTACTTCAGTGTTTGATATGGTCTTCCAATAGGTTTGTTCGGTTAAATTGAAAACATAGGGAGTAGGCTGGTCATGCTGCCATTCTTTTTGGTATTTTTCTGATGAATGTTGTTGGGTTGACTCGCCTTTTTTAGTGGATAAAACAGACTGCCACATCGCTGTTGTGTCGTCTGAGTAGTCTCCCCTTAAGTCTACTAAGTTTGTTCCGTGTGCAGTAGCAATTCCTGTTTTTAAAGTAATAGCAAATAATAATAAACTGATATCAGAATAGCCTAATATCCACTTGTTTTGTATTTTTCCGAAGTCAATATATTCAAGCATCTCAACCAGGAGTTCGCCGCCCCATGGAGGGATAATAAGGTGAATGTCTTCATCCTGCATCATTTTATTAAACTCCTCGGCCCGAAGTTTAGCTGGCGCAGATCTTACTTTGTTTTGAGTCCAGACTGTATTGCCGCAAACAACATCAAAACCCTTTGATTTCAAACGGTTAGAGGCAGCTTCCACAAGTCCGTGCAATTCTTTTGGCACACCTGATGAGGGTGCGGTCACGCCTATTGTTGCCCCTTCTTCTAAAAACGGATATTTGATCATAAAAAGTCCCCCTTATGGCTTTGCACTATTTTACCATTTTTGAAGAATACTTTGTCTGACACATCGAAGGTTTTATTTTAAAAAATTTCATTCTATATGAGATGATAGTTTAAGATTTTGTTAAATAAACTGAGAGGTGAATGAATTGGATAGGAAAGAGCTGAAAATTTTCACGAACATGGCATTCTTTATCGCTATAGCTGTGATTATTGTGATCCCTCTATCCATTTTCACCTCTATACCAAGAGAGCTAGGAGCATTGGCATTTATCCTTACCTTGGTTGGCATTCCTTTCAGCATCATTTCAATGTTCAGCAAAGAGAGTTTATTGAAAAGGATTTTTGTATTGATTGTCAATCTTGTGCCTATTAGTCTTTTCAGCTATGCCATCATCATGGATTTTATAGATGAATTTTTACGATCAGCACCCTAGCAGGTACTTATGTGCTTCTGGCAACGAAGGCTGGTGCCTTAATGTATCAACGCTTCCTGAACAGTCCGAATAAAATCGTCATTAGAATAATGGCAGATAATACATAGGAAGTGGTGCTTATCACCGGATGGTCTGCAGCGTTTTTAACACCGATTCCGATAAACGCCCAGATAAAAACCAGGGGATAGATGCGATCCTCATTTTTATATTGAAAATAAATCGCCAGAAGTGTTGCGATCACAAGCATGATCAGTGTCCAGACAACATCGGATAGACCAAAGCCGTTCCAGTCGATATATTTCAAGTAGTAGCTGATATTCGCGATAGTGGCGACGCTGATCCAGCCGAGGTAGACAGAAAAAGGGAGCAGGTCCCAAAAAGAATGGTCTTCATTTCTGATAAGCTGATAAAGCCTGATGAGAGTCAGCAGCAAACCAATCATCACAAACACCGTCAATAGGAAAAACTCGTAATGCCATAAAAGAATCCAGGCGATATTGAGGACAGAGCTTAGCACATAAAGCGGGGTGGACTTTTGGTAGACTGGCAAATTCCTTCGTGAAGCAGGAAACTGCCTGATTGTCCAAATAAACAATAAAACATAAATCAATCCCCAGATGCCAAAAACATATCCTGCCGGAGTAAACAATACATCCAGTCTATTTGATATTTCCCCGGTGGTCTGCCCGTTGATCGGCAGGATATTCGCAAACGCATTGACCGCAACCACGAGTAACGTGGCAATCAGATTCAAGAAAAACCGTCCCATCCTCATCCCAGCTTTCAGTTTAGTTTTTTTCATACTATTCCACTTTGATTAGGTGCATAACTACTTTTAGCCTCCAGGGGAGGGAATAAAACTTATTCTTTTCGCTAGGCGAAACGACGTACCAATACCATTTTTACAAGACGATGTTTGGCTTGATTGGCAAACGGCTTGATGACCAATCGATCACCTTGGTTGTACAGGGAACGGAACATCCAGGTTTGGATGCGGAAGGAATTCTTGGTATGGACAGGGCTGAATGGGTGACGGAAAGCACGATCCGTTTTCCTGCCTGGAAGGGAATGAAGGAAGTTCATCTTGGACAGTCCAAGCCGGGGCATAGTGTAGCTGATATCACTGGTGATATCGAGTCTTTCATGAAGAAAGCCGAGATGAAAGAGAATGGCCATACCATTGTCGTCAATGGAACCCGGCTGACGTCGCGTTATGACGAAGCAACCGGTGAGAGTTGGATTGATGTAACAAGCGAAGGCGAAACGGGGCCCATTCCAAGACAGCAGTGCACCCGCATTGTGCCGAATGAAGAGCGAGGCTATTATATGCTGGAAGAGTGTACGCATCAGTGGGAATATCCTTTATTGCCTTTGAATGGTGAATGATTGATTATGTTATAATGGGATAGCTTGGATGAATAATTTATGGGTCTTTTTTATCATTAACTATATTACAATATGATAACATTTCCCTTAAAACCTCCTATTCATTTGAGAAATATGATAGTATGACGGACATGTTGGGTGAAAGGGGAGTTTGTTTATGATGAAGCGAATTTTTACTGGCGTTCTTTTGTTGAGCATCGCCGTCCTTGTTCTTGGCGCATGCAGCAAAGATAGCTCAAAAGGGAATGCTGAGAAAGAAAATAAAGAAGATGTGGTTGCAACAGTTGATGGAAAAGATATTTCAAAAAAAGAATATAACAAAGAACTGGATGCCATGAAAGCAACTTACGAACAGCAGGGCATGCCGGCGGACCAGATGGATAAAAAGATGAAGGAACAGCTTGAAAAGTCTGTTCTGGACCAAATGATCAATGCGGAGCTGCTTCTCCAGACAGCTGAGAAAGACGGCATCTCCATTGAACAAAAAGAAATTGATGCAGAGTTGGAAAAAATCAAAACCAATTTCGAAGATGAAAAACAGTATGAAGAAGCATTGAAAAAGAACAAATTGACCGAGAAAGAACTGAAGGCCCAGCTGAAAAAGCAAATGACCGTCACACAATATCTGGACAGCAAGATCGGTAAGGTAGAAGCATCCGATGAAGAAATCCAGGCATTGTATGATCAATACAAGCAACAAGCTGAAGGCCAAAAGCAAAAGCCGGAAGAACTGGATAAAATCAAACCACAGCTTGAGCAGCAAGTTCTTGCACAAAAGAAAGATGAAAAAGTCACCAAGATTGTGGAAAAGATCCGCAAAGACAATGAAGATAAAGTGAAAATCCGTAAGGCGTAAGACGGTTCCCGCCTCGGATTTTTAAATGGGGGATAGACATTTGTCTATCCTCTTTTTAATGGATATAGGGACGGTTCTGCAGCCTTAGTCGAACTGAGCAACTAAAGCATTGGGACGCCTGAGGTAAAAGCAAGAGAACTCCCCTTTGCTGGATAATGGGTTCTCTTTAGGAGTGCAAAACGTGAAAAAACAACACAAAAGGCATGCTAATAAGGATAAAATTAAAGTAAAAAAAAGTATAATTTTGGTTTTATCCAGTCTAATTGCCCTTTAGTAAAAAAAGAAAGAAGGTTTTTTTATGAAATCTATATTATTAATTGGACAATCAAATATGGCAGGCAGAGGATTTATTGAGGAGGTATCTCCGATTTATAATGAGCACATATATATGTTGCGAAACGGTAGATGGCAAATGATGGCGGAGCCGCTTAATTTTGATCGTCACATATCTGGTGTTGGACCTGCAGCATCTTTTGCTCATGCTTGGACAGAGGATCATCCGGGTGAGTCCATTGGGGTCATACCATGTGCCGAGGGAGGGAGCTCTATTGATGATTGGGCAATTGATGGACTTTTAACAAGACATGCGATTTCTGAAGCGAAATTTGCGATGGAATCAAGTGAACTAATAGGAATTCTGTGGCATCAAGGTGAAAGTGACAGTTACGGAGAACGTTATAAGATGTATGAAGATAAATTACTTTCATTATTGAAACACTTGAGAATAGAATTGAATGCACCAGATATCCCGATTATTATCGGTGAGTTGGGACATTACCTTGGTGAGGTTGGATTTGGAAAAAGCGCTGTAGAATATAAACATATAAACAAGATTTTATCTAAAGTTGCTCACACCGAAAAAGATACCTATTTTGCAACATCAAAAGGCTTAACTGCAAATCCAGATGGCATACATATTGATGCTATGTCCCAGAGAAAATTTGGATTAAGATACTATGAAGCTTTTTCAAAACAAAGGCATGTTTTAGATGTTTTAGATTTAGAGCATGAGTGGATTGAAAAGGCAGCAAAACGTGAACTAACTAAAAATGAACGTATATTTGTCCAAAGTACAAAGTTTGCTTTAGGGCAATTGAGTTTTGAGGAGTTTTCTATTAATATCTCCACTATTAATGAAAGTAAGTAATACTTAATTGTTAAACAACCGGGATGCGTTTGTGGAACAAGGAGTTGTCGATGCGGCAGCTCCTGTTGTGTAAAAGAGCAGGTTTGTGAAACAAAGACTTATACAGTCACGCTTAACTTGCTTTAAATACAAAAGGTCGATACCTTAGATTAAGGAATCGACTAAATAGCTGTTCAAAACTGGCTGCAATTGTTGCGTAATCCTTACTGATTGTTCAAAGGAAAGTAAAGAACCGCATTAATTTGTTGATCTGCAGAATAAAGACCTAATATATAATTCATTCTATCTTGAGGTGTTACTGAATGTCTTCTCTGTTCCACAGTTCTGTCTCCTTCTTTAGACTATTTTTAGTTATAACCACGTTCTCCAAATGGTTGTAACTTTTCTAGCCATTTTTCTTCAAGAGCGAGTAGTGCCTCTTTTTCGTTAAAATATGGGTCATCCTTCTTTTCCATTTTTTCTAGTATGTCAATCATAAAAGCGGCTTTTCCGTACTGGTTCCATTCCTTTTGCAGTTCTTTGTTAGTTGTATATCCATTCGTTTCGAGCATGAACTTTATTCCGTTTAGAGTTTTAAAGTTTTTGGTGCTTCCAACCAGTATTTTATTGTTAATCGTATTTTTAATCTGATAAACGCCTGCTTCAACAGATGTTTCCTTATATTGTTGTTTCAACTCTTTTTTGCGATCCATGTTTTTTCACCTACTGTTATCCATTTATTTTTTTAACCAATAACTGCTCCCGTCAGATGTCCGTTGTAAAAATCCGTAATCCACTAAATATCTTCTGACTAAAACATAATCCTCATATAACTCTTTTAAAATCTGATTTAATTCTTTTTCATCATAATGGTAATCCGTTTTTAAATGTTTCGAAATTTCCCTCAGGACAACGAGTCTTTGTTTTTCTTTATTGGGAAACTTAGTCAATACTCCTTGAGAGAAGTATTTATGAATCAATAGCTCCTGTTCCTCTTGAGTAATGTTGTATCTTTCATCTACCATTGTGGCTGTTTTATGCACGGGTACGAAAGCTGGTGCATGTTCATCTTTTTCTTTCAGTAATTCCATAATTGCTAAAAAAGTCTTTGCCTGACGTTCCTTTTCTTTTAATGCAAAACGATGATGACGAATAGTAGAGGCGCTTCCAATGCCAAGTTCTTTTTGAATTTCTTTATCATTTTTCCCCTGATAAAAAAGAGATAATAGTTTCTTTTGATGTTCAGTAAGGCCCGTGAGCTTCTTGTCCATGGCAAGTAAATAATCAAATACGGAAAGGTGGGTACTCTCAATATGAATACGCATATACCTTTCGGCTTCGTAAAGTCGATTTTCGTAAGGATAAACAATCCCTTTTTCTACTCTCTCTCCACATAAAAGACAAGTAATAAAATCACTGTCTTGAATATATCCACTTTTCAATTCTTCCAAAGAGGCACTCCAAAAAACATTTGATATTTCCATTGTTATAAACACTTCCTATCATTTTCTGAGGAAAAACAAACGTATGATAATTTCGTTTGCGTATTTGTAAACATTTTATATTAAAGTTTAAATGAAGTCAAATATAAATAAACATTTTATAGATATATTTGTTTATTAACAAACAATCATACATTATGTTTAAGAATATTGAAGTTAAATTGTAAGTGATTCCTTTTTGGATGTGAGTATACTGAATGTACCTATTTCACTTAACTTAGGGTCTGAGTAACAGATTGCTACTGGATGCGATATTGAACAGATGGAGAAAAATAAATTTTCATATTAAACATAGGGTGCGTTGATCCAGGAAGGATTAAGCACCTTTCTTGTTGAATTCCTTATTAAACAAACGACGCAGTTTAGTGGAGGAACATTTCTGTTAAACTCCTTTCAATGTTCGACCTTACATCAAGGGAAGTTCTATTTTGTGAAATTCACCATATCTTAACTAATATCAAAAGTTCCTTCAAGAGGAGTTATAAGCATGCTGCGGGTTAAATTTATGATTAAACAATTCCTAAAAGAGCCTTTATGGTTTAAAATCCTAATCTCTATAACTTTGCTTATTTCAATAATTTTTAGCAGTGCATCTTTTGCAAATAATGCTTATTATCAAAGTTTCTCCAAATTGGCCGCCGCTATCTTTTTTTGTGCATATGGAATTAAATTTAGGAGTAACCGTTTAACTTCTGTCATCTTATTATCTTCATCAGTTCTATGTATATATCTTTCCATTCTGGCTATATCTTAGTGAGATTCTATTCTGTAGTTCAACTTACGAGTGCTTTGATCCAGGAAGGATTAAAGCTCTTTTTTGTTGAACTTCTTATCGAAGTAAAGAAGCAGTTATGTTCAATAAGCAAAAATTGATTATTAGATTGAAGTATTAAAAGTAAGATTTTAAAAAAGGGACAATAGATAGGGAGAGATTATGGAATCTAAGCTAATTATCTTACGAGGCAATTCGGGAAGTGGAAAAACTACGACTGCAAAAAGCCTTCAAAATCATTTAGGTCACGGAACGCTTTTGGTTTCACAGGATGTCGTTCGTCGTGATATGTTGAAGGTTAACGATAGAGATGGAAATCCTTCTATTGGTTTGATTCGCCAAATTGCAGAATATGGTAGAGGTAAGTGTGGAGTTGTTATTGTGGAGGGAATCTTAAATAAAAGCCGTTATGGTGAAATGCTGAAAGACTTAATCCAATTCTATAACCAAGAGGCATATACTTATTATTTTGATTTATCCTTTGAGGAAACAGTCATACGTCATAACACTCGTGCCCAAAAGATGGAATTTGGAGAAAGCTCTTTGCGTGCCTGGTGGAATTCAAACGATTACCTTGGAGTGCAGGGAGAAACACTATTTACTAATGATATGTCGCAAAATGATGTATTGAAACAGATTTTAAACCAACTGCAAAAGTGATTATTCCTTTTGTTTTCTTCAACAAACGGGTGCTATACTTTAAAAAGAATACAAAAGTAAGGAGCTAGGATTTTTCGGATCTAGCTCCTTCTTTATTGCTAAATAATATGCGATTTGGTTTGCTAATTCATATATGAAACGCTTTGTTATTTGCTTTGCTTTTTTCTATTTTGAAATCGGCTCGGCATTAAATAGCTTTACTTCTGTTGGTGCGGCCATGAATTGTGGTGCTTTGGCCATGAAGGCGGTGAAATGGTCTGCCTGGTTATGGGTCTGAACGGCCTCCATGTCTTTCCATAATTCAACCATTGTGTAGGCTCCGGCTTTTTCGGTGTCTTTTAAAAGGTCATAGGAGACATTGCCTTTTTCGGCTCTTGATGCTTCGATTAATGGCTTTATTTCTTTTAAAAATTCCTGTTCTACGTCTGTTTTTACTTGAAAACCGGCATGAATGATAATCATAAGTCATTTCTCCTTTTTTATATTATTTCCACTGTGCGATGACATCTACAGGCAAGCGAACTGATTGGTAGCCTTGGTCGGCGGCTTTCCCGATTGAAACGAGCATGACAGGGTAAAAACGATCCTTGTCCAGATCAAATGCTTCTGCGATTTGGCCTTTTTCGTATCCGCCGATTGGGTTTGTATCATAGCCATGCGCGCGAGCGGCGAGCATCAGCTGCATGGAAACGAGTCCAGCATCGATAAGGAACATTTCTTTCTTTTGCTCGGTTGTCATAGTTTCTACGAGTCCTGCGATTGCAGGAACCTGTTGGTCTCTGACTTCAGCAGGCATGAACCCTTTTTCCACTGCAGTATTATAAATTGTTTCCAGGTACTCTTCACTCTTCATGTCGACAAACACTGCGATCATAGCTGCTGAGGATGCGACTTGTCTCTGATTGAATTTAGCTAACGGTGCTAGGGTTTCTTTTCCTTCCTTCGAATCAATCACGACAAAACGCCATGGCTGCAGGTTCACGGAGGATGGAGCAAGAGTCGCTTCCTCAAGGATTTGCGCCATTTCTTCTTTGCTGATTTTCACCTCAGGATCATAGTTCCTGATGGAGCGGCGTCCTGTGATAATTTCTTTGAAGTCGTTCTGCTTAAGTGTGGTCATGTTGCACTCTCCTTATGTTTGTCTTGGTGTAAGGTTAAATCTCTTCTATATTCTTTTGGAGGCGTGTAAGCATTTGGAGAAGAGCTTCAGTTTCCTCGTCTGTAAAACCTTTGAGGAAGCTGGAAATGAACCGCTGTTTTTCTTCGCAGTAGGCGCTCACTTTCCGTTTTCCCTCTTCAGATAGCTGGACATAAGTAAAACGTTGATCTTCAGGGTTTTTCCTGCGGACGACCATCCCATTTTCTTCAAGCTGCTTCAGATGTCTGGTGACCGCCGCATGATCAATATTGACCTTTTTCTGAAGTGCTCTCTGAGTGATTTCCTCTGATTCATAAATTTCACGCAGAATCTCAAGCCGAGATGGGCTAATGCCAGCACAGCGCTCAAACTTCGCCATCGCCCTTTTGTTAATCTCGGACAACCTTTGGATGATGAGTTCATTGTCCATGCTGCCGTTCTCCATATGCAACCACCGCCTTTATTAATTGATAGCTCAATTATTGATACGTCAACTAATATAGTACGAAATAAAGATGAAGTCAAACGATTAATCCTGGAAAAAGAATGATTTAAATAGATGAGCCAATTCACTTATATCTTAAAACAAAGGGATGAATCATATGCTTCTGTTTTTTAGGAGGGGATAGAAGAGGGGGCGTCCTCACGGAAGAAATAAGCTAAGAACTGTTAACAAGTTTATAAAGCCTCGCCATGCTTGAATTATGTAAGCATAGCGAGGTTTTTAATTATTGAACATTTCACCTTAACAACTACTTGACGCCTAGTACTGCAACAAAGACGATCGACAGAAATAAACTTAATAGCAAGGACATGATCCAATTAACTCTCTGGGTCATTTTGAAGAGGATATTTAAAACTGCACTGATGATAAAGCATACAAAAAATACAAATATAATCATATATAATTCCATTGGTGATTCCTCCTAATATATTCGTTTCGTTAGCTGGGTTTTAGTTATTAATTTGTATTATATTAAGACTTATAGCTTTAGAGAGAGCTTCTAAACGAGATTCAACATCCAACTTTCTAAATATTTTTGTTAAATGGTATTCAACAGAGCGGACACTTAAAAATAATTCTTCGGAGATTTTCCGATTGTTTTTACCAGCTGCAATACAATGTAGTATTTCCAATTCTTTTTTTGATAAGACGTTATCCTGAATCATGCTATCGGAGCTGGAATCTTGTTTGGCTGTAATTAACTGATTCAGTAATGGCAATGGAAATGAAGCATGTCCATGATTAACAAGACGCAATGTTAATATGAGTTCAGTAATGGATGTTGTTGTTTTTATGAATCCACTTATGCCTGCGCTAACAAGTTGCTTAAGGTGAGAGATATATCGATCATAAAACATTACGATTCGAGCTTTTACATTCATTTCGAAAATTTGCTTTGCCAGTTTAAAGCTAATGGGAGTGGATTCTAATAGGTAAACATCATAAGCGGAAATGATGTTTGTGTTTTTACAGTCCTTGGATAATGGATGTAAAAAGGTAACTTTAAAGTCTGATTCTTTTTCCAATAGCTGTTTTATTCCTAATCCGAAGAGTTCGTTTTCATTAATGATCAATACCCTCGTCATTCTTCACACCCCCTTAATCAAAGTTTTAAGTCCCTTCTCTAATGTTAATTTTATAGGAGTAATTGATTTTCGTGAAATCCGTAAATTCAGACAATTGTCCTCTGTATCTTAAATTCAGACCAAAAAAAATCGTTTTTCACCAAATAGGCAATATAAATATAACTATATTTATATTGTGAATTCATCATAAAGTAGATATTTCCACTTCAAAATATGGCGGGTTTCCTCGATGGAATTACGGTGACAAATTAATAGAATAACCTAGATAATGGTAATGAGCTCAAAACTTAATAAAGGTATACCTTTGAAAAGAAAAGGGAGGAATACTAGTGAAGAAGATTCTGTTTCTCTTGGCATTTGGATTTATATTATTCATTTCTGCCAATGGAGCAAGCGCGGCTGAGAAAGGCCATTATCCAACGGCCAAAGAGATTGATGCTCTGAACTTAGAGCTTAACGAACTGGTAGAAAAAGCAAACGTAAAACTGGCTAATGGTGAAAAAAATTTCGAATTAAAAGGAAAAAACTTAAAAGTGGGATTTAAGGAAAAAAATAGTGCTCCTTCTAGTTTGGAAGAAGGTCAATTACATTATTCCTCAATCGCAATAGCAGCGGTTGGCTCAAAAGAGTATCAAGCTTATGTTGCAAATACCAACGGATGGAATTTTTCTCACGCTGTCGGTGGGACCTTTTCCTGGAATGGTAGTTATTTAACAGCGGTTACCGCCCGTGCAGAAACAACCGGTATTATGTATTCCAGGTCCGAGTCTACTAAAGTGGAAGGATTAGATGGTCTTATCAATGGATCATCAGCCAAAGTGGCGAGAGTTACCAGTAATGGCAAATTCACGGCTCTTAAATACACCCCTATTAGCTATTACACGACATTAGTAGTTGAAGTTAATGCTCCTAATCGAGAGTACAGAATTACAACTGCTAAAATTACCTCTTAATTTACAGTAAGGAGCTGGCATAAATGGTAAAAAAAGTTTATATTAAACTATCTTCTTTGCTTTTAGCAATTTTAGTAATCTTTGCAGTTGTAACTCCAGCATCTGCTAATGTTTTTATTACAAATTTCGGAGGGACTACAACACCAAGTACGACTTCCGTACCTTCCAATTACCATCACTTTTACTCCATGAAAGAGGGTGTAAGTGTAAAATTTAAGGTTGATGAGTTCATTCAAACTGCAGGTAAACAGGGCGTAGTAGTAAAATTACAAAGAGATAATGGGTTGTGGTGGTCAACTAAGGTAAGTAAAACAGTAACCTCTACTTCTCAGGTAACCTTAAACAGCAGTGCAGGAAGTGGTGACTGGAGAATTGTAGTAACAGAAGTTTCGGTGCCGACAGGGTATGATAAGCCACCTCTATACAGAGCGAAATCAACAAGATACTCAGGTACTGTGGAGGGCTATTAGGCACTTCGAATATATTTAGAGAGACAGCAATTCGTTTTGCTGTCTCTTATTATGTATTGAAAATAATAGAATCATAATGGAGCCATTAATAGTTTTGTTTTGGGAGCTGCGAAAGCTTTCTTTCCGTAGCATCAAAAAAATCTTTGTTTTTGGAAATATGAAATGTTTCTTTGGCCCGGGAATAATGATCCAAGGCTTTGATGTGGTTATTTAAAGCCTGATGGTTCTGTCCTGCTTCATAATGCAGTTCTCCTAATAAGTAAAGGAGCTCTTCATTCAAGCAGAGTTTAATCCCTTTATTACAATATAATATGGATTCTTTGAACAAGTTTGATTTAAAAAGGGATTTAGCGATTCCATAATAAAGACGGATGACTACTCTTTTATCCGGTATTTCCGGCATGTTTTTTAAATAATTCAGGGCGTTCTTATAAATTTCCACAGAATGAGTGAAATCGGAAATTTCATTATAGATAATGGCTTGACTGTTTAGGATCTCAATGTCCTGGATGGAAACAGGAAGACTGTTATTCTTACCTTTTCCCACCATAAAGGCTGTTTCTAAAAGGTCTAAAGATTTATTAACATCCTTTCTTATATAGTACTCTACTACTCCCTTATGCCAGAGCATGAATTGATGGTTAATTGGGATCTTAAAAGCTATGTGTCCTTCCTCAGCTTTGATAATATGCTCAACTTCTTCATAATTGCGTTCTCTGATTGCTTTCCTGATTTGAAATATTATTTCTTTTACATAATCAAACCTTGGGTAATAGGCTTGATTAAAAAAGTAGTTAACATCTACACCTAACTTATGAGCGATTTCATATAAGGTCGTGCACAAAGGAATGACTTCACCGCTCTCAATTTTACTTATTTGGGCTTGGGTACCGATTCCCTCAGCCAACTGGCTTTGGGTTATCTGAACTTGATTTCGAAGGTATTTAATTTGTTTTCCGATTATATCTGCTCTGTTCACAAACTACTCCTCCTATGTTATAACTATGATTATATTTTACCAATAAAGTTACAAAATTTGACGTTTTTTCGTTAATATTCGATATTATTCCCTATGAAACTGGAAATTCGGAAACTTTACCAATGATATATGATGGTATTAGAAATTATCAAGGAGTGAAATTCTATGAAAAAGATTGTTAGCATGATTCTTGCAATGGGACTATTGGCTGCTGTAACTATTAATGGGCAAGTAACAATTAAGTCTCACGATATTGAGCCACTTCACGATCTTCCAAACCAGCATTGATTATTCCTGTGTTGTATGTAACAAACATATTGATTGAATAATTAACATATTAATAAGAATTCAACTTAATTTGATCAATGGGAAAAGCCAATATAAAAGGTTGAGATACCTTTTATATTGGCTTTTTTGTGGTTAAAGCAAAGGGATGAATCTTATGCTTCTGTGTTTTAGGGAGGGGATAGCAGACCGTGTGACCACGGTAAAAAGAAGCAAAGTGCTTCGTGAGAGATGAGACTGCCTAATTTTTTAAGTCTTTGGGTACACCCACAAGAAACCCATTAAGGAGAGACCGAAAATGGGTCTTTTCTAAATTCAAAGTCTCCGGAAAAATAAGGAGGTCTTCATTTGCATTTTCTTGCCCTTTTAAATTGGCCACTTCATTATTGATATTCTCCATTTTCAAATCCAGCTCAGCAGCGGAAAGGGCTGCGTCTTTCAGGTCTTTTTTAATTCTTTCCGGTACTTCCTTATCGTACTTATAGTAGATTTTATGTTCCAGACTGGCCCAGAAATCCATGGCAATCGTGCGGATCTGCAATTCAACAAAGACCATTTCGACTCGGTCAGACATGAAAACCGGGATTTTAATGATAAGATGCAGGCTTTGATAACCGTTTGGTTTTGGATTTTTGATATAATCCTTTCGTTCAACCAGCTCGATATCCTGTTGGTTCTCAATCATCTGGCTGATTTTATAAACATCCGTAATGAAGGGACAAATGATCCGGATCCCGGCAATGTCTTTAATATTTTCCCTGATTGAGCCAATGGAAAAATCAAGGTTCTTCCTGTGCAGTTTTTTCATGATGCTCTCGGGTGACTTAATCCTGGAATTGCAATGTTCGATGGGATTGTAGTCATGGATATGGATGAATTCTTCTTTTAAAATATTGATCTTGGTATTCATTTCATCCAGTGCGAATTTATAGATCAAAGAAAACCTCTTAAGTTCGTTTCTCATTTTTTTAGGATTGATTGTATACTGCTGAGTGAATTCTTCCATCTGTACGCTGCTCCTTGAAGTTAAAATTCATTTCTGGAAGCTTACCCTTCCAGAGGGTATAAGTGTTCCATTTTCCATTGCAGCCACTGAAACTTGCGAACCTTCCTCGGAAGGAACTGGCGGATTTCTTCCTCGTTATAACCAACTTGAAGCTTCTTGTTATCCACGATTAGCGGGCTTTTCAACAAACGCGGATGTTGATGGACGATTTCCAGTAACTCAATTAAAGAAAGTTTGTCAAAATCGATATTTAGGGTCCTGTAGGGAAGGGATCTTTTAGAGATAATGTCATCGGTACCATCCGTTGTCATGCGCAGCAGCTCCTGAAGTTCATGAACGGTTAAAGGCTCCTCCATCATATTCCTTTCGACGAAAGGGACTTCGTTGTTTATCATCCATTTTCTTGCTTTCTTTGTGGACCTGCATCCTAATCCATAGATTGTTACAGTCATTTATCCTGCACCTCCGAATTGTAGATTCCGTGTTTTAGCAAATTCATACTAAGTTTGAACGATTCGATAGCCTCTTCATCCGATAAGCCCTTTACTGTTTTTTCAATCAGGTTGTTAAAGGCCAATGCAGAGACGATTTTGAAGATTTGCAGCAACTCTTTTTCTGCATGGATATTCAAAAAATTTCGATCAATCAGTTTCCCGACCTTTTTGAATTCCTCTTTTTCCAGATAGGTATCCCAGATGCTAGTGAAAGAGCTTTCCACTCTATGTGTGGTGTAGAGCAGGGCATTTTTTAAAAATTGCTTCTCTTCTTCATCAGATAATGCATGTAAAAAGTAATTTTGCAGTTCAATCAGAGCTTCGATTAAATCCCCCTGATGTTTTTCCAATAAGGCGCTGAAATAGATTTTGGCCATTTTCAATTTATCTTCTAATAAATAGAAATATAAATCGTCCTTATCCTCGAAATATTGATAAAAGCTGCCCCTCGATATACTCGCAGTTTTTACAATATTCGCGATTGAAGCTTCGAAAAACGGAACCCTTGTGAACTCGATTTCTGCTGCTTTAAGAAGCGTTTTCATTTTCTGCTCTGGCAAATTAAAAAATGTTTGCTTAGGCAAAATGATCACCTCATTTAAGTGATGTGACACTGTGTCATATTATAAGTAAATAGTATATGACATGGTGTCATATGTCAATGTGACATCGTGTCATACTTCCGGGGAAAAGGGAGGGAGTAGGGAAATCGGGTCCAATTTAGAAGGACTCATGTAAATGCGTGAATCCTGTGTTGCATGAGCAGACCTGCACCATTGAATAAAAAGAGAATACGATATTGGGCGAATGATTTTTGGAGGTGCGGAATGGAGAGCTATGCTACCCAAAGTATCATTGTTCTTGGTACGGCGATTCTGGTGATCGGTGCATTTTTGGTCTTTCTCGGTGAGTATAGAAAACTCGGGGAGATCGCAGCTAGTGCTTAAGGCAGACCTTGCGTGAATTGGGGGACAAGGGGAGGGTCTAGGGTTCCAGGAAAATATGCGGACTGAAAAGCCGGCCCTTTGTCTTTAGAATTGACATTAGCCACTTTACTAATTTTCACTATTAAATGCAGCCAGGAGTTCCTGGCTGAAAACTATGTGTTTACCTTAAATACGCATTTTTGCATTTGTTCACAATGGCTTTAACGGTAATACCCAGCACAATATAATACATAAACGAATAGTGATACTTCCACTTTATGTAATACACCAAGTTTAGGTAGTGACTGAGTGGTTCGCCGATAAAAGCAAAGGTGGACGCCATAATGATTAGGCCTTTAATGTAAGTTTTCCAACTGCTGAGATATTGATATAACAGCATAAAGGTAATTCCGACCATGAAAATGTTGAAAGGTGTTGCATTTGGAATGATCGGTATAAATTTAACCGGGTACAGCCCAAATTGAAGGTCATAACCGGCAGAATCCAGGTAAATAGTTGGAATGATGGCTAATGTCCAGACTAAGAGGAGCTCCAACATTCTCCTTCGGTCAACCACTAAAATCCAGACCAGCAGTGGGAGGACGATAAAGCGACTAAAACCCACCAATTCCAGGTGAATAATTCATAGTGTAACCATTGTTTTTTTATGGAATGAAGGCGGGGAATTGGTACAATAATCCAAGTGGACATTCTGTTCAGTTGATGTGTTAAGCTGAAAAAGACCATGACGTTTTAGGGAGGGAGAAACTGTGAACGAGCAAACGGAAATTGATTATCTTCAGAGTATATCGGATAAGATTCTTTTAGAAAAACAAAGGCTCATTGAACATAAAACTCAGCTAGATTCCCACCAAACATCGTTTAAAATTGACTCTCAGCTACAAGAGTGGCGTGAGAATATCATTAATATATATGCACTTTCTGTTACGAGTGATTTAGAAACTTCTTTTCAAGTATTAAAGGAATGGGGGCAGGAAGCAGTTGACACTTTAGTAAACTACAACCTGCCTTTGGAAATCGCTCTTGATGAAGTCAGAGATTATAGAAATCTAATAGGACATATCATCAAGGAAGAAGCTGTAGAGCTTAATCTGCCAATAGCGGAATTTTACGATTTATTATCAGATTTTGATTCCGTGGTTGACCGCGCTGTTCATTGGTTAAGCATCTCTTACACACGAATGTTCTACACTCGAATAATGGTAGCTGAAGCCTCTGCGTTAGAATTGTCCATTCCAGTCATTAAGATATCAAATCAAATTGGGGTACTACCGATCATCGGGGATATAGATACCCAAAGAGCTCAAGAATTAATGAACAAAGCTCTAATGAAAAGCAGTGAATTATCATTGGAACATTTAATCATTGACCTCTCTGGTGTTCCTATTATTGATACGATGGTTGCTGATCGGATCTTTAAAGTAGTAAGGGCGTTGTCGCTCTTAGGGGTTAATACGATCCTCTCAGGTATACGCCCAGAAATCGCGCAAACAATGGTTAACCTAGGCGTTAATGTATCGGACATCCCAGTAACCTCTAGCGTGCATATGGCTATGGAAAGGTTACTGAAAGTGAAAATCGCTTAAGTGAAAAAATAAAGGCTCTCCTTGATCATTTTTGACTAGGAGAGCCTTTTTTTGAGGACGGAGGCTATAACCGCATTTTTAGGGGCAGTTTTTTCGATAAAGATACCCTTTGGAAGTAGTTCGGGTCCTCATAAGGGTATCTTTGGTGGATAAAGATACCCTTTGGGGAGGCTTCCAGGCTACATAAGGGTATCTTTCGGTGATAAAGATACCCTTTGGATAGGGTTCGGCGTCACATAAGGGTATCTTTCAGTGATAAAGATACCCTTTGGGTGGAGTTTGGGGTTACATAAGGGTACCTTTCGGTGATAAAGATACCCTTTGGATGGGGTTCGGGGTTACATAAGGGTACCTTTGGTGGATAAAGATACCCTTTGGGTGGGGTTCGAGGTCACATAAGGGTACCTTTCGCCGATAAAGATACCCTTTGGAAAGAGTTCGGGGTCACATAAGGTTATCTTTGGGTGATAAAGATACCCTTTGGAAAGAGTTCGGGGTCACATAAGGGTATCTTTCGGTGATAAAGATACCCTTTGGTTCGGCATCTAGGAAGACGATTTCTTTTCCGAATTTGCGGTTTTTGGGGAGGGAGGAGACAGGAGAATGGTCCCTTTTGCTCTTTATAAAGATCCCAATTTAGTGGCAGACAGTGCTCCGGCTTTATTGGCAAACTCAGTATACTCCCTTAATTCAGCTTCGTTGTGAGGGATCCCGTTGTCATGGAAGCGGGATAGAATGGCAGCCATGAACGCGTCTCCGGCACCTGTTGTGTCAATCGCTTTTACCGGAATTCCAGGGACATGCACAATCCTATTTTCATGAATGGCATATGCTCCGTCCTTTCCTTTCGTGACAAATAGGAAAGGGATCTCCAGTTTTGCAATCTGATCTAACGCGGATTCTAGAGTTTCTGTTTCTGTTAAAAACTGCATTTCTTCTTCCGTCATTTTTACGATATCGGCCTTCTGCACAAAGGAGAGAATCGTTTCTCTGCACTGGTGCTCACTTTTCCATCGTTTCAACCGGATATTGGTATCGAATGCAATTTGCATATTCTCTTCTCTGGCATTGTGGATAGCTTGTTTAGTTGTTTTTCTGGCAATTGGGTGAAAAAGAGTGCCAGATCCAAAGTAAAACAGCTTGCTTTTCAGGAACGGGCCACGATCAAGTTCCTCCGCAGTGATCCACTCATCAGGAGTTTCGTTTACATACGAATGGAAATACCGTTCTCCCAGCTCATTTAAATGGATGTAAACTGAGCAGATTTGTTTATTCATATTATAAGAACAAAAAGAAAGATCAACCCCTTCCTTCTTTAATTCGCCATCAACAAATTTACTGCTTTCATCCCTTCCCAATTTGCATAAATAATACGATGGAATGCCATGTCTGCTAACCCCGACTGCGACATTGACAGTGGCTCCCCCTAATAATCGCTGAAATGTGGTATTGGAGGAATCGGTTGCAATCAAATCAACGATTACTTCGCCCAGTGATATAATCCCATGCTTTTTCAAAGTGTTGCTCCTTCCGTCCGTAAAAAGGTTTATGTTTAGTTTACCAGCTAATTAAGCTGCTTGGGAAGCGTGTGAGGCATAGGGGGAGGTGAACGGTCCCTGTGTCCACCATCCTAAATCTCATTTAGCAAAAGAGGTTAAAAGACTCAAAATAATATAGATGGGAATCATATTTTAGTTTTCTATAGTGTTAATGTGATATAGTAATTTTAGTAACAGGTCCTATAAGTTAGTTGTAAAAGGTTTTCAGGATTGGATTTCGGTTTTATTAAACAAACTTTATTCGTCATGGAGGGTGTACTTTGCTAACTAACCATTTAGATTTCAGACTTGAACCAAAGGTCAGAGAGTTATATGAAGAACATAAGAAGAGGGCTGAGAAAATAGACTGGGGCTATCATGAATTCCTGCCATGGGATAAGGCGCAGGATTTCAGGCGTGTTCCATGGGACGAAAGCCAGGTGACCCTGCCTGGATCCGTCGTCACCGCTGTTGAAACAGCTCTCTTAACGGAAGTGAATCTCCCGTGGTTTACTTCGTATCTTGATCAGACCTTCAAAGGGTCATTAACGGTCATCAAGGATTTCGTTCATACCTGGACAGCAGAAGAGGATCAGCATTCAAACTTGCTGGAAACGTATCTATTAATTACGCGGAATGTCAATCCAGACCGGCTTCATCAGCTACATAAGCAAACCGTTGAAAATGGCTGGAACCCTGACTTCCATACACCATTTGAGACGATGGTTTATACCTCACTGCAGGAGCTTGCCACCATGGTCTTTTATAACAATGTGGCAAAAGTAGCGGGTCCACACGATCGTGATTTGTCCAGCCTGCTGCGGCGCCTGGCAAAGGACGAGACCTTGCATTATGCTTTTTACCGGGATGTCATAAAATATCATCTGCAATTGGAGCCGAATTACTGCTACTACCTTGGGCATGTGATCATGAATTTCAAAATGCCGGGTGCCGTCATGCCTGACTTTGAAGACCGGATGTCCATCATTGCCAAGGAAGCCAATTACGGCCCGCTGGAGTATTTCGATCAGGTCCTTGATGTCATTGTAGACTACTGGGAAGTTGAAAAACTGCGCCCGATCGCACCAGAAGCTGAAAAAGCAAGGCTTGATATTTTGAAGTATCATGCACGGTTAAAAAGAGTAAGGGACAGGTTTTATAAGACAAAGTGATAGTTAAACCAGCGGGGGAGCTCTGCTGGTTTTTTTTTCGATTAATTATGGGACTAGGGGATGGTTCCGGGGATTTGTGGTCTCATAAGAGCACCTTTCGATACCCCTAGGCACAGCATCGAGGCTTCATAAGGACATCTTTCGTCTAAAAAGATACCCTTATGCACGGTTTCAAGGCTACATAAGGGCATCATTCTCTTAAAAAGATACCCTTATGCGTGGTTTCAAGGCTTCATAAGGGCATCTTTCATCTATAAAGATACCCTTATGCACGGTATCAAGGTCACATAAGGTCATCTTTCGCGTAAAAAGATACCCTTATGCACAGTATCGAGGTCTCATAAGGGCATCATTCTCCTATAAAGATACCCTTATGCACGGCATCGAGGTCACATAAGGTCACCTTTCGCCCATAAAGATACCCTTATGTAGGGTTTCAAGGCCTCATAAGGTCACCTTTCGCGTAAAAAGATACCCTTATGCACAGTAACGAGGTCTCATAAGGGCATCATTCTCCTATAAAGATACCCTTATGCACGGCATCGAGGTCACATAAGGTCACCTTTCGCCCATAAAGATACCCTTATGTAGGGTTTCAAGGCCTCATAAGGTCACCTTTCGCGTAAAAAGACACCCTTATGCACAGTATCGAGGTCTCATAAGGTCATCTTTCGCTCGTAAAGATACCCTTATACACGGCATCGAGGTCACATAAGGGCATCTTTTCCCCATAAAGATACCCTTATGGAGGATGTCAAGCTCACATAAGGGCATCTTTCCCCTATAAAAGGAGACATGGGAGGGGTCCGGCGTCCTATAATTTGTAAGAATCTAACCTCCATAAAATGAGCTTTGTTCCAGCTTCTGTTTTGCCTTATTCTGCGTCTTATTTTTGCGAAATTACCATTTTCCTAGGAATCAGAATTACTTAAGTGTTTTAGTTCCGACTCGTGTACCAGTTCAATACTTCTGCTTTTTAGCTTTCTGATTTCCACATAGCCTGAATCATATTGATGCACAATAATATATTCTTTTCCTTGATAAATGACTAATTCCTCATTTGGCAATTAAGACGCCTCCTGTGATTAAAGTTTTAGATACTTATACCTAAAAAGTGGTTTGTTGAAACTTAATTTTATACTTCCTGATAGATAAAGTTTTCGGTGGGAATGGGGGAATAACAAGGGGGTGGTTCCGGTCCTTGTGAATTTAATGAATCTAGCCAAATAATCTCAGGTACAGTCTGTAATGAGTTATTCTTGGCCAAATTAAAAAATACTTCGGCTCCCGTGTGAGCACAAGAACCGTCTCTGTGTCTCTTGTTGAAGCAGGATTTATGGCTAAAAGTGTTGAACAATGTATCTATAGGCATAGTTGCAGGAGGAATGAGGGTGATGCAGATGAGACCTAAATATGAGGATTTCCCATTAAAGGCATATGACAAGATCAGGTATGCAGATACGGATCGGCAGGGACATGTAAATAACGCATTGTTTTCAACCTTCCTGGAAACGGGAAGAACGGAGCTAATATATGCAAAGGAGCCGCTGCATGCGGATAATGCTTCCTTTGTCATAGCGAATCTAAAGCTGGATTTACTTTCGGAAATACGGTGGCCTGGAACAGTGGAGATTGGCAGTGCCATTACAAGAGTTGGCAATAGTTCCTTTTCATTATTCCAAGGAATCTATCAAAATGGAAAGCTTGCTGCGGTGGCAGAAACCGTCATCGTGCAAATGGACGAGCACACCAGGAAGTCGGCGCCTCTTTTACCAGAAACAAAAGAACGATTGAAGGAATATTTGGTGGAACTAGAATAATAGAAACAAAAGGCTGATCATTAGGAGTGATTTGTTTTGGAATTGAATGATGTGATTCACGGGCACCGGTCTATCCGAGAATATGAAGATAGGGAAATCAGCCAAGAGCTGCTAGACCGAATTTTACAGGCGGGTATTCGTGCTTCATCAAGTGGCAATATGCAAACGTATTCGATCATCGTCACGAAAGACAAGGAGCTGAAGGAAAAGTTATACCATGCTCATATGGAGCAATCGATGGTTGTTGATGCGCCGATCCTTTTAACCTTTTGTGCGGATTTTAATAGGATGAGGAAATGGCTTGTACTCAACGATGCACCTGTACATTTTGATAATTACATGAGCTTTATGATTGGGGCCATTGATGCAGCTTTGGCGGCACAAAACTGCGCTTTAGCAGCTGAAAATGAGGGACTGGGCATTTGCTATATGGGTTCTACGCTTGCAAATTGTGATCAAATTGGTGAATTGCTGAACCTACCGCTAAATGTCGTTCCCATTGTTGGCTATTCATTAGGGTATCCGGCGGAAAACCCTGCCCCGCGGGACCGGCTGCCATTGCATGGACTTGTTCACTACGATCAGTATCACGACTATTCAGATGAGGATATTCAGGAAATCTATAAAGATCGTAATGAAAAAGGCTGGAACCGCTATATGGCTGTCCCAAAACTAAAAGAAATGACAGAGCAATTGGGATTAAAGAACCTTGCCCAAATTTATACGATAGCTAAGTATACGAAGGAATCGCATCAGGAATTTTCACAAACAGTGCTCAACTACTTGGAGAGACAAAACTTTATGAATAATGAATAAGGATGGGAAACCGCAAAACTAGCGGCAGACCAAATCTTTTTTAAGAGGATGTAAAAAATGAATATCTTAATCAAGAACTTACCTGAAATGGAAATAGCCTATATAAGACGGACGGGGAGTTATTTTGAACCCCAGGAACACTGGGTAAAGCTGATCAATTGGGCGGTCAGCAATGGACTATATCCTCCCCAGCAGTCATTCATCGGTGTATCTTTAGATAATCCGGACCAAGTAGAAAGCAAGGATTGCCGTCACGATGCCTGCGTTACAATACCAGAGGGATTTATTAAAGAAAACCATAAAGAGATGGAATTCAGGAAATTGGATGGCGGGCAATATGCTTTGTATTCCTTTTATGAAAAACCTGAAAAACTTCATTCTGCCTATCAATATATGTTTGGCGAATGGCTGCCAAATAGCGATTATGCAGCCGATTACCAAAGATATAATCTGGAATTCAATATGAATAACCCTTCCGAAGATCCTGAAGGGAAGTGCCGGGTTGATTTATTTATACCAGTTGAAAAGAGAAGAGCATAGAACAAAGTGTCCCCGTCATCGGTGACATTTTCCTTTGTGCAAAAGGGAAAGTAGCGGATAGCAATTTGGAGGAGAACCAAAATGATGATCAAGTTCTCAATAAAAAATGATAGAAGCTTTCACTTAAGATCTGCTGCGATTATCAAACAAAATGGAAAGGTCTTATTTCAAAGGCCAGTTAATAGTGAAAATTGGTTTTTACCAGGGGGAAGAGTTGAGCATTTTGAATCAACAGAGGAGACGTTAAAAAGAGAGTTAATAGAAGAGTTCAACTTAAAAGTTGACCATATGAACCTCTGTTGGGTAGTGGAATATTTTTTAGAGACAGAGAATAAAAAAATTCAGGAATTGGGTATGCATTATCTTGTGGAAATTCCGGAAGACCATAAATTAGTTAACTATGAAAATGAGTTCAAAGGTATGGAAGAAGGATATGTTCACAAGTGGATTGAGATCGATGAGCTCGATAAGTACAAGATTGTACCTGAATTTGTTGTTCCTCAGTTGCAAAAGTTGCAGGACAGCAGGGGGATTGAACATACAGTTTTATCGGTAATACGATAGTACCTTTATCATCATGAATAAAATTTTTAGGGGCGTAAATATGAATTCTGCGGCAGAAACAATACAGGAATTAACGGATAAAGAACAATGGTTAGAGGCTTTTCCAATTATGAAGCAGTTACGTACTGAGTTGACCCAAGAGACATACCTGGAGTTACTAGAGGAAATGAGGAAAGATGGATATACTTTATATGCTTTATATAGAGATAATCGGATTGTATCCTTAGCTGGTTTAAGCTGGAGAGTGAACTTCTATAATAAACGACACGTTTTTATCTATGATCTGGTAACGGATCCTGCTTATCGATCATCTGGGTTTGGAGAGAAATTATTAAGCTATATACATAATTGGGCAAAAGAAAATGGAGCTGAATATGTGGCATTAGAATCGGGAATTCAGCGAGACAAAGCTCATCGTTTTTATGAAGAGAAATTAGATTATGATAAATGGTGCTATTCATTTAGAAAAACTTTATAAAATAAGATTACTGTTTCGACTAGATAGAATTAAGTATTATTAGATAGTCCAGATCAGGTGAAAGAAGGGTGTCGTCACGACGCCCATAGAAATGCGGGAGGAATTTAGATGAAAACAGAACAACAGTATTTCGAAGAGGGAAAATCAATACAAACTTATATGAATGAAATGAGCATGTTAAAAGAGGAAAGCTTTGCTGTGTATGAACAATTCCAGCTTCCAGCAGATGGATTTGCTGAAGAGTTGAAACAACATCAACTTCATTTCCTGACGATTACCGAGGATTGGTGTGGAGATGCGATGATGATTAATCCCATTATTCGCAAACTAGCAGAAGCTGCAGATATTGAAGTGCGCGTGGCATTACGGGATGCAGATACAGATTTGATTGATCGTCACTTAACAAACGGCGGACGGGCAATTCCTATGATTTTAATCTTGGATAATCAAGGACAATTACTTGGAAAGTGGGGACCTCGTGCACCCAAATCTCAGCAAATCGTAGATGAAGTCCGTGCGTCGTTGCCGCCAAAAGAGGATCCTTCCTTTGCGGAAAAACAAAAAGAAGCCTTTGGTTCGTTAAGAAAAAGGTATACGGAGGAAACAGCACTTTGGTCTGATGTCTATGATAGTTTTAAGGAGACGGTGTTAGCTATTTTGAAGTAGCTTGAAAAAGTGGATTCAGGTGGTTCCCGCGCGAGACGCTAGAACCACGCCTGTCCACTAATATCTATGATTCTTGTATCTGTTAATCAAACGTTTGATTAAAATCGTCGAATGCCCGGTGACTCCGCAGTCTATGTGTCTCTCGCACTTCAGTTTAAGCAATTATTTCCCCCAGCGAAGGGTGATGGCTCCCCAGCCGAGACCTGCTCCGTACCCGACTAAAACTACCAAATCTCCTTCCTTGATCTTTCCTTGCTTCACTTCCTCATGAAGGCCAAGTGCAACTGTTGGTGCTGATGAATTCCCGTAATATTGGATGGTTTTTGTATGTACTTTTTCCATTGGATATCCCAGAGTCTCAACTCCTTTTTCGATAATTCGCAGATTTGATTGGTGCGGGACGATGAAATCGACATCCGATAGATTCAGTCCTGAAATTTCCAATACACTGTGAACCGCCTCCGGAAACTTGTTGACAGCGAATTCGAAGACTGCCCTTCCGTCCATCTTGATATTCTTATTTTCATCAAGATGAAGGTATTTTCCTCCGCTTCCGTCCATCTGCATATTGATTCCCAGGATCCCTTTGTTTTCTCCAACTTGCCCGACAACGACAGCTGCAGCACCATCAGAAAATAGCAGCGCAGTCTTTTTATCCATGGGATTCAAGAGGGAAGAGCATTTATCGACGGCAATGACCAGCACGTTTTTGTATAATCCGGTCTGGACAAACTGGGCTCCTGTTGCCAATGCGGTAATAAAGCTGGAACATCCAGAATGCAGGTCCAGGCCTGCGCATTGGACAGCCCCAATTCTGTCTTGTACCAGTGCAGCTGTGATATGGGTGTCATGAGTGTTGGTTCCAATAATGACCATGTCGATGTCCGTTGGATCAATTCCGGCATCTTTGATAGCCCGTATTCCAGCAACTTCACACATGTCCGCAAGCGAAGCATCGGTAGATTCATAGCGTCTTTCCAAAATGCCTGTCTTCCTGTAAATCTCTTCTTCCGTAATACCAAACCTTTTGGCGATCACTTCGTTTGTAATGACTGTTTCCGGAATGTTTGCTCCGATCCCTAGTATACCTGCATTGTACATTACCTAACTCTCCTTTAAAGTTAATATTTTCCAATACATTTTATCACAATATTAGACAATATTTGTAATTTTCTAAAGGGGTATGCTTAAGTTACTGAAACAAATAGATGAATAGAAATGTGTGGAAGGATTTTATATGTCGAAATCGAATACTATTAATAATGTAATAAAATGTAAAATTCGGGGTTGTTGGGGCTATTATAGAAAGCTCTCTTTGAAACTAGCAAAAAGATTTAATAATATTCCTGGAATGCTCGAAATCTCCAGGTGTAAAACGGGGGAGAACAAGTGGAGAAACAAAATTCAGTTGCTAAAGTGTTACGAGTCATTGGGATTGCGATCATGATCGGCGGTTTTTTCTTTGCGATCATCATTGGTTCCAGTGCACCCGAGGGTGGTCTATTTTGGAGCAGCGCCTTGACTGTTCTGTTTTCCGGTTTTACCACAGGGATGCTTTTCGTTGGGTTTTCTGAAGTCATTGCTTTGCTTCAAAAAATCTATAATCGACTCCATCAGGACAGGTTCGAGACATCCGCTTCATCATCAAGCAACGTCCCAAAGGGTGGAGAACAAAAGAATTGGCACCCATCGCCTCAGGATCTTGAAGCCATTCTAGAACTCTATCAAGACAAAAATGTCAGGGAAATTAAGGCTTCCCCCTATGAAGATTATTGCGTCGTGCAGATTGAAGGGGAAGAGCATATTGAAGTGGTGGAGTTGGGAGGGTTCAAGCCCAAAAAAGTTTCTGCTGAATCCGAACCTGAGCTTGTGAACAACTTGCAAAAATGGTTCAATAATTATTCTTCATCCTAAAAAGGAGTCGGTTAAAAGCAATGTGGAATGAAAGACAGCAATTTTATGATGGCCGTTAATTTCGTGATCAGTGACAAAATTGATCATTCATCACTTCTTTAGACAAGTCTTTCAACAACAATCGAAACATTGATCCAGGCTCAGCAAGCAGGGTATAGGGAAACAAAGGGTACGTCCCTTTGCGCCTGAAAAGGTAAAGCTTACTTTAATAAGAAAGACAAGGTGGCCAATATGGAAGGTTCTATTAATATAGAAAAAATGCGTTCAGATGATTGGGAAGCGGTACGAGCAATCTACCTTGACGGGATTGCTACTGGCCATGCAACTTTCCAAAAGGAGGCACCCTCCTGGGAGGAATGGGATCTCGGTCATGATGCGGAATGTCGGATTGTTGCGCATTTAGAGGGAGAAGTCGCGGGTTGGGCCGCGTTAAGTCCTGTATCGAGCAGGAGAGTATACGCAGGTGTCGGAGAAGTGAGTGTGTATGTCAGTCAAAAGCATAATGGAAAAGGGATTGGCAGCTTGCTTTTAAAATCCTTGATTGAATTAAGTGAGCAGAATGGCTTTTGGACCTTGCAATCTAGCATTTTTCCTGAAAACGCAGGCAGTATCAGATTACATAAAAAGCATGGCTTCAGAGAAATGGGCCGGCGGGAGCGCATAGGTAAAATGGATGGGGTATGGCGTGATACGATCATATTGGAAAGAAGAAGCAGGGTAGTGGGGAATCAATAAAAGCAGATCTCGTTGAACCGTTTGGAGCATATTTCTCCCTAATGAATTTTTAGAGATTTTTGATCGTATAAAATAGATAATGTACCCTGGCCTTCTCTATTAATTATTCAACTTGCGGATGAGCCACAAGTACCGATCCTGAGCATCCAAAAAAATAAAAGGAGTAACCTACTCCTTTTTGGATGGTAGTTGTCAGCCACCTTCGACACAGGTTGCGGAAGAGCTTCCTACAATATTATTTAGTTCTTTGATAAGTGAATCCAGAATATCTCCATCAACTACTTTTTCTAAAGGGGATTCTGAAATTGTCATGTTGTGCTTTTTAAAGACATCTTTGGTGCTGTCCCAAGTATCAATGATAGATTTTGAGGACATATTTGGCTGAATGACCATAATAGTAGTCTCCTAATATATAATGTTTTTATAAGTATATCATTTATCTTCCAATGGGTAATTATAACAAAGCTCGACGCCTACCCAGATTATAGAGAGCGAGTGAGATGATTTCTTTTCCAAATTTGCGGTTTTTTGGGGCGGTAGGAGAGAGTGAGCTGTGTTTATTCGGAAAAAGACACTAATTTAATTTCGATTACCGAATGGAACGCGAAAACCGTTCTGGTGTCCCACTAAAAAATCGCCTGGAAGAAACTCCAGACGATTTTTTTGTATTATCGTTTTAAATATTGTTCCAAGAAATCCAGGACGGCCTGATAGCCTTTTATCCTGTTTTCTTTTTTCATAAAGCCGTGTCCCTCATCAGGGAAGACGATATATTCCACCGGTACGTTGTTCTTTTCTAATGCGGCCACGATTTCGTCGGACTCGACCTTCAGGACACGCGGGTCGTTTGCTCCCTGTAAAACAATCATCGGCTTGTTGATTTTGTCAGCATGGAACAATGGAGAGATGCTCCGGATGTATTCGGTCTGCGTAAATGGGTTGCCGATTTTTTTGTAGAGGGCATCTCGGAAGCTCTCCCACCAGGCAGGAATGCTTTTCAGCGTGCGTTCCCAATTCGAGACTCCAAAGATATCCACTCCGACATTGAACTCATCAGGTCTGAAAGCGAGCGCGGCAAGAACCATATAGCCGCCGTAGCTTCCGCCAATGATGCCGATCTTTTCTCCATCAATATCAGCCTGCCCCTGCAAAAACTTCTTCGCCTGGATGCAATCCTCAAGGTCAATTTCCCCGTGCTTGAGATCAGCTGCGCTAAAGAACGTTTTACCGTATCCTGAACTGCCGCGGTTATTGACTGCCAAAACAGCATAGCCATTATTGGCCAGGTATTGCAAAAGCGGATTGTAATCCGTTCTTGACTGCCCGCCGGGACCTCCATGGACAAAGACAAGTGCTGGAGCCTTTTCGTCTGCCTTCACATTTGGATGGTAATAAATTGCCGGGATCTCCAAGCCATCAAAGGAAGGGTAGCGGATGACTTCCGCGTCGGCCAAGTCAACCTGGCTGATCTCTGGGTTAAGGGTATGTGTGAGCTGTTTTAATTGAGATGTCCCAAGCTCGTAGCTATATAAGTTCGTAGGCGAATTCGGGCCATTAAACAAGAAGGTCATTAGACTCTCATCCGCTGAAAATTTCAAGTCCAAAATTTGTCCTTCCGGAAGTTGCGGCAGGTCCAGATAATCCCCACTGCCCATATGAAGGACCTTAACGACAGTACTGGCATCCTGATTAACCCCATAAACCATATAGGTATTCTGTTTGGAGAAGCGCGTGAACATGATATCCCAATTTTCCTTCACAATATCCTCTGTTACACCCGTAGCGATATGATACTTTTTCAGATAGAGGAATTCCTCATTTTCATCCGTAAGGAAATAAAGGTTCTCGGAATTCTTGCAGAATGCCTGCGGGATGTTCTGGATATTCCCTTCATGCGGTGTGGCATGCTTAAGCTTCTCCGGTTGCCGGTCAAAAATGTAAACATTGGAATCATTGGAGTTGTTCACTTTTCCTAGGGAAATAAATCGCTTATCCGGAGAGATGGACCCAAATTCATATCCTTCATCGTTCGTAAAAATACATGTAGGTTCAAAAGTAGCAATATCCATTTCATAGACGTCCATGTAACTAGGATTCCGCTTATTGGATCCGTAGAAAAAGCTTTTCCCGTCCTGGCTCCAGCCGTAAAATTCCGCACGCTCATGCTCCCCTGGAGTGAGGTCAACCTCTTCGCCATTCTCATTTTTCACATAAATATGTAGGATTTCATTCCCGCCCTTATCGCTTAAAAATAAAAAGCGGTGATCATCGGGAAAGTAGCCCGAAACAAGAACTGCATTATCCTCAGAATGCGTCAGCTGTGTCCTCACACCGTCTTCAACCGACACACAATACGCGTTGTAAATCCCCGTCTTGTCTCCTGAAAACAAAACTTTCTTTCCGTCAGCCGAAATCGAGTTACCTGTAATCGACTCTGACCCATAAAACTGCTGTATTGTGTACCGCTTCACTTCCGTAGCCTTACTGTCTTTAACCATACCTTTTTCCATCTCCTTTCCATTAGATTAAGAATTCGCTAAATGCCTGTAAAAACCTTTTTAATTATTGCTGAGACAAGGGTGCACGGGGACGTACCTTGATTAGTTATGGGAGCAAAAGGTACGTCCTGTGCTTCTTCAAAACCTCAGCCAAAAGTTGTAGATACGTTACACCGTTCTTCCGAAGAGTTCGTTTAATGGTTTACTTATAATTAAGATAAGAAAAATCATAGGAAGGTGTTCAAGATGAACCATTATATATGCAATACTTGCGGTGTCCAATATTCCGATTCTGCTCATGCTCCTGAAAGCTGCTTGATTTGCGCTGACGAAAGGCAGTACGTCCATCCAGATGGACAGTCATGGACAACGCTTCAACAGCTTGTAGACTCAGGGGAATATAAAAATGCCATTGTTCAAGAAGAGGAAGGACTGTACAGCCTTACCACTGCCCCTTCGTTTGCTATTGGGCAGACAGCTTATTTAGTTCGGAATGAAGGGTTCAACTTGTTATGGGACTGCATCACCTACCTGGACGAAAAAACAGAAAAGGAAATACATTCCCTAGGAGGAATCGATGCCATCGCATTATCGCATCCGCATTATTATTCGACACAGGTTGAATGGGCTGAACGATTCGGAGCAAGCATTTATATCCACGAAGCAGACCGGCAGTGGGTCACTAGGCCGAGTGACAGGATCATTTTCTGGTCTGGTGATTCCCTTGAGCTTGATGCGGGTGTAACATTGCATCGTTTGGGTGGTCATTTTAATGGGGGAAGTGTTTTACACTGGGAAAATGATATAAACAAGCAAGGGGTACTTCTTACTGGTGATATTATTCAAATAGTGGCCGATCGACAATGGGTCAGTTTCATGTATAGTTATCCAAACCTTATTCCATTGCCAGCTAACAAGGTTCAAAAGATGGCAGCTAAAGTTAGCGTCCTGAAGTTTGACAGACTATATAATGCATTTCATCGGGTCATTAAGGAAGATGCCCATCAATCTGTTCAAAAATCCGCTAAGAGGTATATTGAGGCTTTGGAGGGGAAGTTCGTTAATATCAGCAATTAAAATGATCATTATGAAGATAACGCCTGGTTGATGAAACCAGGCGTTTAACTGGGAGCAAGAGGAGGTACCCCATGCCCCCATCACCTATGCTCAAGATAGAAGCAAAGGAAACATTCCTTTGCTGGGATCAGTTTTTAATAATTGTGTGATGGTAAAATACTATCTAATGTAATATGCTTATATTTCATTGCTTTTTGGTTTTACCAATGTAAAATGGTTAAGACTATTCAATGAGCGGCACAACAACGTAAAGAATAATGGAGTTGATTCAATGAGTAAAACCAAGGGTAAAAGCGGAACAGGCAGAGGAACAGGCAAGAAAGGTTGGAACCGCTGGCAAGCTAGTGCAAACAAAGCAAAAAGTGCTAAACCTTACAAAAGTAAAGGCGTAAAACACACAGATGGTTCCAAGACGAGTAATGATGATTGATATAGATTTCAGAAAACACCTAGAGTCGATTCTCTAAGTGTTTTTTTTGTTTTGGCTCTGCGCGACAAGAGGACGGTTCCGGCGTCTCGTGAATGGAAAAAATATAACCATGTAATCTCTGGCACAGTCTCGTACGGCATGGACTCAAACAAGAATACTCAAGGCACTTCTATGATTATTTCGGTTCACGATTGAGACGAGAGAACCGTCTCTGTGTCTCTGTGTTTATTTTTTCTGATTTTAAAGAAAAAGTAGTTGACACTGAAAATAAATTTATGATATTATTATAAATTTGCTAAAAATATATATGTGTGTTAAGGTTAAGAAGGTTATCATATATGGAGGTGGATTATTTGTTTTAAATTGACGATACCATTGTTTATCCAATGCACGGAGTAGGTATAATTAAAGCTATAGAAGAAAAGGAAATCTCAGGGAAAAAACAACAGTATTATGTCATTAAAATGTTAATCGGTAATATGCAAGTCATGATTCCTGCGGGTAAAATATCGAGTTCGAATATTCGACCTGTTACTGACATAACTGCATTAAAACACATCATTAACATTTTTCATCATGGAGAATCTGATCGTTTACTGTCGTGGAAACAAAGGTATAAAGTGAACACGGACAAAATAAAAACAGGTAAAATACAAGAATGTACTGAAGTTGTACGTGATTTAATGCGTATAAAGAAAGAAAAGGCACTTAATACAAGCGAAAAGCAAATGTTAGATAACGCACATAAATTTTTGATTAGTGAACTGGGATTAATTAAAGGGATAACTGAAAATCAAATAAACAGTTTCTGTTAAATTTTCTTTAATACATCTCCAGAAAATAACCTTTATTATTAAAATAATCTTTTCAAAGACATTCAACTTCTTCAACTCACCATTAGAGTATTAACCACTTTTGTTTTTTCTACAATCTAATCCATTTCTATTACTTGAATTTCCTATACGAATGTTTAAAGTTTCATCAAATAACTCGATAAAATAGTTGCTTGATTTTTGCAATCCTGATTCACACTGGCACGGACTAGGAGCCGTAAGGATGAAAGAGAGGTAGGGCTTTCATTGTTTTAGGTATACAATATAGTATTTAAGTCATTATTTTAAGCAGAAAAAACAATCAATCTCACCTCTATCTTTAAGGATTTCTTGCATCTACTGAGACGGGGAATAGTAATTGTTTAGCTTCCTTACGTAAAAGAGAAAAACGAATTGGTATCACTATATGGTCCACTACAAAAAGGGTTCCCAGACGAGGAAACCTTTTTTTATTTAAGGCTGTTTTCGTAAGAATTGTTGTTAAAATCCTAAAGCCGATTTTAACGTAATAGACCCCTATTTTGGAGGTCCTTATCAAGTTTGCATGCTCTTTTCTCATAAAAAGTGTCTACTATACGAAGGAATACAGCCAATTCAAACCATTTTGTATTCAAAAGCAACAAAGTTTGAGAAAAGAGCCTTATTTAAATAACAATAACAATACGACAAGGGAACGGTTCCGGCGTCTCGTTAATGAAAGGATCTAACCATTTAATTAGGGTCCAGTCTGAAATGAGGTTTGTCTTACTTCTTTTTTATCTGGTACGGCATAGATTCAGCCAAGATTAATTAGGGTTTTCTTAACTAGTTTGATTCCAGACTGAGACGTCAGGACCGTCCCGGTGTCTCAAAATTTCACTTCTTAAGAAATCATCCTATCAAAATATACTTATTGACATCTAGCAGACTTTTTGTAATACTAAGAACAATTAAATACTGGTACCTTTAATTCAGTCCCGTGAGGCTGACAAGGACAGCGGATGTAATGATGGCCATTGGGTGAGGTATGCCCATGCTCTTTGGTTCATCATGGCGAAAATGGCTACTTGTCGGAAAACGGCAAGTGGCCTTTTTTCGTTTCCAAATGTCTAAAATCGAAGATCTCTTCGGTACCAGAAACAAAACATTAGACATTGGAGGAATTGAAATGAAAAAAGTAGATTTAGATTTTCCGTTACAGGCCGTGCCACAAGGCAACCGAAGTGGATTCTGGAAAATGCTTGTTGTGATGCTGGGGCTTACTTTCTTCTCAGCTAGTATGTGGTCTGGAGGAACATTAGGAACTGGTTTGACATTTATCCAGTTCATCGGAATTGTCCTGGCTGGAAACTTGATTCTTGGGGCTTATACAGGAGCCCTTGCTTATATCGCAGCAAAAACTGGGTTATCAACACACTTGCTTGCACGCTACGCTTTTGGGGAAAAAGGCTCCTATCTTTCCTCGTTTTTACTGGCAGCTACACAGGTAGGCTGGTTTGGAGTTGGGGTAGCGATGTTCGCTCTTCCGGTCCAAAAAGTGACTGGAATGGATACTACTTTGCTCATAGCAGTGGCAGGTATTTTAATGACAGCCACCGCATTCTTCGGAATGAAGGCACTCGCAATTCTTAGTTTCATAGCCGTGCCGCTAATCACTGTATTAGGTAGCTTCTCGGTTTTCAAAGCAACCGAAACAGTTGGCGGTTTGGAAGGATTAATGCAATATCAGCCAACAGAAGCGATTGGACTGGCGGCAGCGTTAACCATTACTGTCGGATCATTCATCAGTGCAGGTACATTGACACCAGACTTTGCCCGCTTTGCCCATACGAAAAAGTCAGCAGTCATCACAACAGTCGTGGCCTTCTTTATCGGAAATTCCCTCATGTTCGTGTTTGGAGCAATCGGTGCGATTGCGACAGGACAGTCTGATATCTCAGAGGTTATGTTCCTTCAAAAATTGATCATCCCAGCAATCATCGTGCTTGGCTTAAATATCTGGACAACAAATGATAATGCATTATACGCATCAGGTCTTGGGTTTTCCAATATTACTAAAATCGCGAAAAGCAAGGTCGTCATCTTCAACGGAATTGTCGGTACGATTGCAGCAATGTGGCTTTACAATAACTTTGTTGGCTGGCTGACGATTTTAGGTACTGCTCTGCCATCAATCGGAGCGATTATTTTAGCGGATTACTTCATCGTTAATCGCGGAAAATACAAGCGATTTGAAGAAATGGAATTTAAAGCAGTTAACTGGATTGCAATACTTGCATGGGGCGTTGGTATTGCAGGAGCGAACTTTGTTCCAGGCATCGCGCCAATCAATGCTCTATTGGGATCAGTCTTAACATTCGTAATCGTTTCAAAGCTTGCGGATTTAGTGCAGGCAAGAAAGGCTTCTATGACAGAACTGAAGAAGGTGGCTTAAAAAGTGATTATTAAAAATGCAAAACTCAGAGGAAGAGACGGACTTTGGAATATAGCTATAAAAGCAGGGAAGTTCGAAGAAATCACACAGAATGTAATAGATGAAACAGGGCAGGAAGTGCTTGATGCTGAAGGTTCACTTGTGCTGCCTCCTTTCATCGAGCCGCATATCCATCTTGACACCACTTTGACGGCAGGCGAGCCGGAATGGAACCAGAGCGGAACATTGTTTGAAGGCATCCAGAGATGGTCACAGCGAAAAGAAACATTAACAGAGAATGATGTAAAAACAAGAGCTAAAACAGCATTGAAATGGCAAATTGCCCAGGGGATCCAGCATGTCCGTACACATGTAGATGTGACGGACCCGAAGTTGACAGCTTTAAAAGCGCTGCTTGAGGTAAAAGAAGAAATGGCCTCTTATGTAGACTTACAGCTTGTAGCTTTCCCTCAGGAAGGAATCAACTCTTTCCCAAGCGGAGCAGAGCTGCTTGAGGAAGCTTTGAAAATGGGGGCCGATGTCGTCGGCGGAATTCCTCATTTTGAGTTCACAAGGGAATATGGCGTTTCTTCCATGAAAACAGCGTTTGACCTGGCCGAGAAATATGACCGCCTTGTAGATATCCATTGCGATGAAATCGATGATGAACAATCTCGATTCGTTGAAGTAGTGGCGGCCGAGGCTTATGAACGTGGACTGAACAACCGGGTCACAGCCAGCCACACAACAGCAATGGGCTCTTATAATGACGCCTATACGTACAAATTGTTCAGATTATTGAAGATGTCCAACATCAATTTTGTTGCAAACCCGTTAGTGAACATCCATCTTCAAGGCAGATTCGATACGTATCCAAAGCGCAGGGGAATCACACGGGTAAAAGAATTGCTTGAAGCAGGACTGAATGTAAGCTTCGGCCATGATGACATTTTTGATCCGTGGTATCCACTTGGAACAGGCAATATGCTTCAGGTTCTGCATATGGGCATCCATGTTTCCCAATTGATGGGCTATGAGCAAATCATGAACTCGATCGATTTAATCACAACAAACAGCGCCAAAACCTTGAACATCGAGGAGAACTATGGAATCGAAACAGGCAAACCTGCCAATTTCATTGTACTAGCCGCTGAAAACGAATACGAAGCAATCCGTAAGCAGGCAGCAGTAAGGTACTCGATTCGTGAAGGGAAAATAATTGCCGAGACTAAACCGAGTGAAGCATCCATTCGAATAGGTGAGTCAGAGGAGAACATTCTTTTTAATAAATAGTGATATCACCCTAAAAGCAGAGGGATTCAGTTTTTGAATCCGCTGCTTCTTTTATTGTTTAGGAAATTATAAATTACCCTGATTGTTGATAACTATATATGGTTTTCTTAATCCAGCTCCAGCGCCTAGCCCCTCGAGACGCTTCGGTCCGCCCAATGAAGTCAAAGAACGACTTCACCGGTCGGCCCTCCAGCGCTTGTCGGGGCTGACCAAGGCGCTTGCGCTTTTTGTTCTTGTGATCGAATTTCATCGCAGTTGAACCGTAACATTCTCATCCTACTAAAGTCCCTTGCAATTTTTCCTAATTCTTGTTATTCTTAGGTAGAATTATTTTTGTTCGGTGTAAAGTTCGACTCTTCGTTCTAATGATCACTTTGGGCAAGGATAGTAATACAATGTGCATTAGCACTAGGAGGCAACAAACATGGAACAAGGTACAGTTAAATGGTTTAACGCAGAAAAAGGTTTCGGATTCATCGAGCGCGAAGGTGGAGAAGATGTATTCGTTCATTTCTCTGCAATCCAATCTGAAGGCTTCAAATCATTAGACGAAGGTCAAAAAGTTACTTTCGACGTTGAGCAAGGTGCACGTGGACCTCAAGCTGCTAACGTTCAAAAAGCTTAATTTTGATATAGCATACCGAAACAGACTCCAAAAGGGTCTGTTTTTTTTATTTTCCAAAAATAACAGCAATAAAAAACCCTACTCAACGAACGAGTAGGGGCATGGAACCGGTAAAGTAAAAAATTTAAAGCAAAAGGTTATTTACATTATAACACAACAATCTCATAGTGAACCTCACCACCCAAATCAGAGATTATAGATGGTGCTTCCCTTATCTTAAATACAGTACAAACCGAGCTTAAGCCACCTTCGGTGCCCCTAGTGCCTGGGTAAGACTAATTAATGAAGACAAGGTTTGATATGCTCTTTTTGCCAACACAGGGACCTTTGCCTGCAAGGACAACCACGACTTTTCAGACATGGATTTTTGGTAAGCTCGAATGAAATATCGAGCAGCTATATTGTAACTGGCCGAAAGATCAGCGTGATACACCTTGCCCGTTGTAAATGTGGCAAGGTCTTTTTTGTAGTTACGCTCTACTTCGCCTGAACCATCATAAGCTAAGGCGCTTGTGTTACGAGCATTGATTCTTGAAATTCGCATTCCGGCATAGTGGGCCATTTCTGTTACTTTGTTTTGGATGGCTGTTTTACGCCAATAGCGCAATTTGAAACGAAGTTTCTTTGCGCCCCAAAAACCCTTTGGTACCTTCATTTTATCGAGGTATTCAAAGACAACAACATCACAGTTATGTTCTTTTGCGAATTTCACAATCTCATGTGAGGTAATATGAACAATGTGTTTCTGTAGACCATTAATTTGTCGCCAATAGTTAGGCGCAGACACCCAGCCGGATACTCGCTGAACTTTCCGTAGTTTGTTCGTCATGCGATACAATCGGTCTTTTTCTTTTGGCTGATTGATAAATTTCCGTGCCAAGACAGTTCCTTTCGCATCCATGACAGAACAAACTGCAGAGTTGGTGATCCCCAGGTCTATAGCGCACACTTTCTGATCTTTTATTTTTGTCTCACTAAGTTTAACTTTGTGAGTGTAAGTGAAATTAAGGAAATATTTCTTTCCGACTTTAACAAGCTTAGGATTATGTTCTTTCCAATCCCAAACATCACGTTTGTATAGATTTTGTTCTTTGAACTCGATATCCATCCACACCCAATCGTTGTTATGGAAGACTTTGATTTGGGCAGACGTTGCCCATGTACGCTCGAACATATTGCTTTTATAGAAAACAGGAAACTCCTTGTGTTCGAGTTGCAACCTCGGAGGATTCTTATTGAACTTCTTACCTTCGGCAAGAGCGACCTCCTTCTCATTTAACCAGTTTTGATAATTGGAGCGATAGCTTTTCACTTTACCGAAAGCAGCATTAATGGCTCCTCTTCTGAAATAAGAAGGGAACTTGTAAAGGCGTTGATTAAACTCCTTGTACTTTGGAGAAGGGTTTGATTTCGTTATATGTATTAGCTTTTCAACTGAAGGCACAACAAACTTCGTGGATAGGTGGCTGAGATGGTCATATTCTTGTTCAATAACGTCAATCACAAAAGATAAAGCCTCGTTATACACAGCAACCGTAGCTTCAAAGATGCTAGAATGATTTGTAACCTTGCACCTTAAAGTTTTAGCAATCTTCACGAATAACCCTCCCTTGCCAAACGTGTGTTCTGTAATATAGTATAGCATACACGGTATTAGTCGTAAAACAGAAAGGTATGATTAAACAATGCAATTTAAAAGGAATAGACATGCGGTTTATAACCTTCAATATCATTTAGTTGTAGTGACTCGGAAAAAGTGCATTAATAAAGACATATTAATCCGCCATAGAGATTGCACACAATTTGTTCGAAAAGTGGGGTTGCGAGGTAATTGAAATAAGCGGAGAGTCGGATCCTATTCATATCTTGTTCGAGGCTCACCCGCAGATAGAGCTCTCTAAAGCAATAAATAACTTTAAAACTGTCAGCTCCCGTTATATTCGAAAAGAGTTCGAAGAACATTTAAAACCATACTATTGGAAACCCTATTTCTGGAATCGCAGCTACTCTATTATCAGCACTGGAGGGGCTACAGTTGAAATAATAAAGCAGTATATAGAAGAACAAGCCAACCGGAAGCGTAAAAAGAGGGGCTATCTCCACCTAAATCGTAGATTCAATATGGAATTTGCGCCCCTAATTTTTTTTGATCAAATGATTAGCAGAAATTTAGCAAGTGCATGATAATGACAACATAGAAGGCATACAAATGGAGGAATGGATGATGAAATTTCCAAACGACGCGGATGGAGAAGCATTGCGCAGTTTGTTTAATGAAGGTGTCAGTTTTAAAAAGCCGCAGCCAGTCGAGTTTTTTATAGCTGTGCCGGATAAGGCAACTGGCGAGAAGCTTCTACCAGTATTGAAGGAAGAAGGCTTTCATGGCTTACTCGATCAGGATGATGAGACAGATGAGTGGGCTTGCTGCTGCTCGAAAAGGATGCTCCTTAACCATAGTGAATTAAAAAAAGTGCAGGAAAAGCTGGATAAAATAAGCAGGCCTTACGGCGGCCATTCTGATGGCTGGGGCGTATTTATAGAATAAAATGAAGGTGATGACATGCTTCATACTTTTTTGGGTGAAACAATCGGGTATGATGTGATTTTTAAAAATCGGAAAACAATCGGCATTTTTATGGATTTGTACGGCCATGTCGAAGTCCACGCTCCTAAGGGGACCTCAGATGCAAGTGTGCTTCAAACCCTAGAAGGCCAATGGGACTTGATCCTGCAAAGGGCGAAGGAAATGAAAGAGCGGGCCTCAGCCGGTAGGGAAAAAGAGTACGGACCAGGCGGACAATTTCTATATTTGGGCAGCCTTTATCACATTCTAATTTCCCAGGATGAAGATATCAAAAAAGACAATGCCGTGTTCGAGGCTGACAAGCTCCACGTATACGTGAAAGAGCAAAATGAAGAGAGCATCAAACAGGCTTTGAAGCGATTTTACTATCAGCAGTGCAAGGCATTAGTCGAAAAACGGGTTAAATTTTATCAAAGCGAATTCAAAATAAAGCCGCGCTCGATTCGAATCACGGACAGTAAGACGAACTGGGGAACGTGTGATTCGATGAGGAATTTGACATTCAATTGGAAGCTGTCCATGGCACCAATGGAAGTGATTGATTATGTTGTCGTCCATGAAATGTGCCATATGGTCCATATGAATCACGACCGTTCATTTTGGCGGCTTGTCGGAAAAATCATGCCTGAATATGAACGGTATGAGCGCTGGCTCGCGGTGTCGGGGTGGAGGATGGAGGTTTAGTGTAGCGGGGGTCACATCCTCTCAGCGGAGCAAAAAACTTCAATAATTCTATCCTTATCCTAAAAAGGGATAGATGAGCATTCTTTTCTGTTGGAATCGGTAAGTTACCTCATCCCCTTCCTCCTGTATAGGATTGATTAAATGAAGAGGCGAATTCTGTGAAAATCCCTATAATTTTTATAACACTTAAGAAAGTTCATAAAATGTTCACAACACAATGAATCTATGTTAAAATTAAAAGGATTTGTAGAGAATGGAAAGTTCATTGATGTAGGTTAATGAGATTGACTGTACATCCTGTTTCTCCATTGTTTATTGCGGGAAGGATTGCTAGTATAAGAAAATGCTCAGCTGTCAGCCCACTGTAAAACGGTACATGTATTAGCATGTGAACCGGTTTATAGTGGGCTTTTTTGCGTTCTTTTTCTTCCGCGAATTTCTACTCACATCTAATTCTAAAACTAGGATCAAAGAGGTGGATTATAGTCCTTATGTTATGAGGAACACTACAAAATCAATTTTTGGAGGAGATGAATATGGCGTTTCACAGTTCTCAGCAAATCGCGGAATTAGCGGTTGAAGCTGGATTCAAGAAGGCCACAATGCGGCCTGCTCATACACTATTATTAGGGTTTTTAGGTGGAGCCTTTATATCATTTGGTTTCTTATTAGACATTCGAGTTATTGCAGACTTACCACAGGAATGGGGTTCCTTCAGCTCACTTTTAGGTGGAGCAGTTTTTCCGGTGGGTCTAATGTTAATCATTATTGCGGGTGGAGAATTGTTAACGGGAAATATGATGGCACTTCCGATAACTGTTCTGGCTAAGCGTGCCACACTAACGCAACTGGGTAAAAATTGGCTGTTAGTTTTAGTAAGTAATTTTATTGGAGCAATCTTTGTTGCTTATTTTTTTGGACACATAGTTGGATTAACGGAAACAGGAGTATTCCTTACCAAAACCGTTGAGATAGCAGAAGCAAAAGTCGATGAAACATTTATTAAAACCTTAATTTCCGCTATTGGCTGTAACTGGCTCGTTTGTTTAGGCATTTGGCTGGCTTTTGGTGCCGATGATATCGGCGGGAAAATACTTGCTATTTGGTTCCCGATTATGGCGTTTGTAGCGATTGGTTTTCAGCACGTTGTGGCTAATATGTTTGTCATCCCTGCAGCAATCTTTGCGGGGCACTTGACATGGGGTGATTATGTAGCTAACTTTGTTCCTGTTTTAATTGGCAATGTGATTGGCGGCGGTGTTTTTGTAGCTTTAATCTATTGGATGGTTCACAAGGATTCCCTTCAATCACTTTCAAAAGCAAACTCAAGGATTAAGAAAGCAAGTTAACTATTAGAAAATAGTAATAATTTTTTTGAAGTACGATAGATTTCTTTGTTTTTTACTAAGGAGGATTTACTGTGAAGGAAAAAGTGAGTGTTCTTATTAACGGAACAGCACACCAAGTGGAAAAAGGGACTCGTATTATAGATTATTTACTAAAACAAGATATGGAGCATCCGCACATTTGCTATTCTGATGTTCTTGGACCGGTACAGAGCTGTGATACATGTATGTGTGAAGTAAATGGCAGCATTATGCGTGCATGTTCCACTGAAATCGAAGACGGTATGGATATTTTGACTTCATCTGAGCTTGCAAAGAATGCCCAAGAGGAAGCAATGGATCGTATACTGGAAAACCACTTATTATATTGTACGGTATGTGACAATAACAATGGCAATTGTCGTGTACATAATACAGCAGAACTAATGGGGATTGAACACCAGACACGGCCCCATCGTTCTAAGGGCTATGGAGTAGATATCTCTCATCCGTTTTATCGTTACGATCCTGATCAGTGTATCTTGTGCGGGCGATGTGTAGAAACCTGCCAGGATCTTCAAGTGAATGAAACGCTGACCATCGATTGGGAAAGCGGGCAGCCGCGCGTATTATGGGATGGAGGAAAAAGCATTAATGAGTCCTCTTGTGTATCCTGCGGACAATGTGTGACGGTTTGTCCTTGTAACGCATTGATGGAAAAATCGATGCTTGGAAATGCAGGATTCATGACCGGGATTTCCGATGACTTGCTTACTCCAATGATTGACATCGTCAAAGCAGTAGAGCCTGACTACCAAACAATCATGGCCGTTTCAGAAGTAGAAGCAGCCATGCGTGAAACGAAAATAGAGAAAACAAAAACGGTTTGTACGTTCTGCGGTGTTGGCTGTTCCTTTGAAGTTTGGACTAAAGACCGTGAAATCCTTAAAATTGAACCATCTGAAAACGCTCCTGTGAACAGTGTTTCAACCTGTGTAAAAGGAAAATTCGGCTGGGATTTTGTCAATTCTCAAGAACGAATTACATCTCCTTTAATCCGTAAAGGTGATGTGTTTGTAGAAGCAAGCTGGGATGAGGCTCTTTCTTTAGTGGCTGAGAGGCTTGGCGGTATTAAAGAAACATACGGCAGTGATGCCATTGGTTTTATTTCTTCATCCAAAATTACGAACGAGGAAAATTACCTCATCCAAAAGCTGGCACGGCAAGTATTCGGTACGAATAATGTGGACAATTGCTCTCGCTATTGCCAGTCACCTGCTTCATGGGGGCTGCAGCAAACTGGAGGCATTGGCGGGGACTCAGGAACGATTCAGGATATTGCAGGTGCAGGGCTTGTCATGCTCGTGGGATGCGCACCTGCAGAAGGACATCCTGTACTTGCCACGCGGATTAAGCGGGCGCAGAAACTTCACGGTCAGAAATTAATCACCGTGGATGTGCGCAGACATGAAATGGGTGACCGTGCTGACTTGTTCGTTCGTCCAAAACAAGGAACGGACTATGTATGGCTTTCTGCTATAACGAAGTATATGATTGACCAAGGCTGGCATGATGAGAAATTCATCAGAGAACATGTGAATCAATATGATGAATTTTTGGAAATGATGGAGCCTTATAGTTTGGAAGAGGCTGAGAATGTCACTGGAATTCCGGTGGAAACCCTGATGCAAATGGCAGAAATGATCCGTGATGCGGATGGAACCGTGATTTGCTGGGGAATGGGTGTAACACAAAATATCGCGGGATCACACACTTCTGTGGCCATTGCGAATTTGCTTCTTGCAACAGGAAACATGATGCGACCAAACGCTGGTGCTTACCCATTACGCGGACATAATAATGTCCAGGGTGCCGCAGACATGGGAACAATGCCAAATATCTTCCCAGGCTATCAATCCGTAACAAATGTTGAATTACGTGAAAAATTTGAAAAGGCTTATGGAGTGAAAATTCCTGAAAATCCTGGGCTTGATAATATCGAAATGCTCGGTGCTGTCGATAAAGACGAGATGAAGGCGATGTTCATAGCTGGTGAGGATATGGCATGGGTCGATGCGGACTCGAACCATACACAGGCGATGCTTGCGAAGTTAGATTTCCTTGTTGTTCAAGAAATCTTCTTAACGACAACCGCTCGATTTGCAGATGTTATCTTGCCAGGTGCTCCGTCTCTTGAAAAGGATGGAACGTTTACCAATACCGAGCGCCGTGTGCAGCGTTTATACCAAGCATTACAGCCTCTAGGCAATAGTAAACCAGACTGGTGGATTTTGACACAGCTGGCTAAAAAGATGGGCTTTGAATGGAACTATTCACATCCGAGTGAGATTTTTGAAGAAATGGCAAGTTTAACTCCTTTCTTCAGCCAGTGTAATTATGATGTTCTAGAAGGGTGGAACAGTTTCCACTGGGGTTCACTTGATGGATCCGACACGCCGCTCCTTTTCAAAGACGGCTTCAATTTTCCAGATAAAAAAGCACGTTTCGGTTTGTTTGATTATATTCCGCCAATGGAGTTCCCACAGGAATTCGATCTCGCGTTAGATAATGGACGATTGTTGGAGCACTTCCATGAAGGAAACTTAACTCAGAAATCAGAAGGACTTAACTACAAATTCCCAAAAGTGTTCGTGGAAACATCGCCGGAACTGGCGAATGAACGCGGCATAAAAGACGGTTCACTCGTTCGTCTTGTCTCACCGTATGGAGCAATTAAGCTGCCAGTTCTCGTAACGGATCGTGTGGAAGGAAAAACGGTCTATGTTCCAATGCACTCCTCAAGCCACGAGAGTGCGGTTAACCTTCTAACCGGCGGGGCAGTGGATGTCGTGACACATACACCAGCATACAAACAAACGAAAGTGCGGATGGAAATCCTTACACTCAACGGAGAAAATCCGCTGCCAAGGTACAATCCGCGCTATGCCACTCGTACTCCGCAAAAGGGGCTGGAAATATACCGCAAGTGGGAACGCGGTGATTACGTTCCGATTGCTAGTATCAATGAGCATGTCGAGCCTGGTGTCTATGACAGGAGGAATGTGTAATGGCAAAGCCGATAAAGGTCGTTCAAAAGACAGAACTGACAGAAGAACAAAAGAAGACGCAATCCCTGGAGAATCTTCTCTCCGGGGTTGCCGATAATAAGGATTCTCTGCTCGAGACGTTAGCTTTGCTGCAGGAATTACACGATAGCGGGATTATGGATGCTATAGGAAGTCTGTTAAAATCAAAAGAGAAGGCAGCAACAATTGCTGTCGGGCAGCTTTCACGCCAGCCAGTCACTAACATGATCAATAATGCGATGGCTGCAGGCGGTATACTGACTGAACTGGACCCTGAAACAACGGGTAAGCTCGCTAAAGGCTTGACGAATGGATTGCAAAAGGCCCAGCAGGGGTTAGATGAAGATGCCAAGGTTGGACTTTTTGACCTAATGAAGGCTTTAAAGGATCCTGATATAAATCGTGCGATAGGATTTGGGTTTAATCTTTTAAAAGGTATGGGCGAAGGTTTAAAATAGTAAATACAAAGACAAAATGCAAACCCATTCGTTCACGTAATGAATGGGTTTCCTCTTTAGAATCAAAATAAGTGGATAAGGAGGATCATGAAATGGCAAAAAATATGGAGCATCAATTTAGTATGCTTGTTCGCGAAATTAGAAAAGAATATGTAGGAAATGGCCCAAAAGAAATCACCACCAAAATTATCGGTTCCTGGGCGGTCACTGAAATGAAAGGAAACCTCACAAATGTGGAGAAGTTCATGCTTACTTCAAGCCATGGTGAAGAAATGGTCCATGAAACGAGAACAAGATTTGTGAAGGAAATATACAAAAAGCCAGAAGTCCTTTTAAGATTTGAAAACTTAATAGGGGCAAAAGTACTGCGGTTGTTTTCTGATATTAATATTAAAGAAGATATTGCAATGACTGTATTCGTTTTTGACAAGACCATTGAAGGAACTGGGAATGAAGTGCGAAACAGCCAATGAAATTGGAAAGCATCATTAAGTGATATGAAGAGGAGCATAAACAAAATAACGGATTGCATTTTCACTGAATATCCAATGAACATTGTTCTAAATGGGCTAAAATAAATGCAAACCGCCGATTAAAAATTGCGGTGAACTTTTAAAAAAATGGCTGTGTTAAAGGTGAATGTTGATTTTTAACCCTGTTGATTGTAGTGGAAGACGCGTAGACTCCTTCGGGATGAAGCGGTCAGGTGAGACCCAGGTAGAAATGGCCCAAGAAGGAGGGGCCATTTTACCCCGTAGGAGCAAAGCGACGAGGAGGCCCACCGCACGCCCCGAGAAGAACTGCTCTTGGAAACGTGGGGACGGTTCTTCCGTTTCAGTGGATAGCAAATATTAACAATTTATGAAACGCCAGAACCGTCCCGGTGTTTCTTTGAACGGTATGAGCGCTGGCTCGCGGTGTCGGGGTGGAGGATGGAGGTTTAGTGTAGCGGAGGTGACAGATCCTCTCTGCGGAGCAAAAAACTTTAAAAATATTATCCTTATACTAAGAATCGGTAAGTTACATCATCCTCTTCCTCATGTTTATATTCATGGGGGCAAAGGGACGGACCTTTTGCTTCCTAATTTTTTTCGGAAGCAAAAGTACTCCCCAAAAACTATTATTTTGCTGTGTTTAGAGTATAGAGTTTAAGCTCCTCATCGTCTTGAGGAAGGGTCACGTATCCTTCAAAAGCCATACCAAGCTTTTCAAGGAGTTTCGAGGAGGAAGCATTGTCTTTGGTTGTAATGGCAACGATCCGGTCCAAACCTAGTTTGCGGGCATATTCCAATGTTCCTTTTGCAGATTCAAAGGCATATCCTCTTGATCGATATTCGGCGAGAAAGGCATATCCAATATCGACGTCCTCCAGCCCATCCCGTTTAATCAAACCGCATAAACCAACCGGCAGTTGGCTCTCTTTTAGTTCAACCACAAAAAGCCCGAACCCCACTCGTTCGTACATCTTTCTTGGCCCTGTCAAAATATAATTCTTAGCATCCTCAAGGTACCGAATGCCTTTATCTCCTATATATTTCAGCCATCCTGGTTCATTAAGTAATTTAAAAATAAACCCTTGATCACTGACTTCTAGCCAGCGGACATTTAAACGTTCTGTCTCGAATACAAGCAAGTTCCATACCCCATTTCAAAAAAAGTTCTGTTTAGCACCATCTTATCATGGTTTAAATATTCTTGTTTCTCCATCCTATTTTTACAAGCCAGATAAATTATATAATTAGTAAAGTGAAGAAGGTGTATTGAAAGTACTGATTCGTCCTAGCGATGGAATCAACAAAACTAAAAAGCCCGAATATTTACTTCGGCAGTGCGTTGGAAAGTAGGACACCCAATTTGTAGCTTTATAGGTGAGTAGGATTTAAAGACTATTCCCGCCACACTTACAAGCACTCCTTTGACAACAGTGGACCTCCAATGTCCTTGAATATTTAAAAACAGCCTGTGGAAATTTTTTGAAATTGGTGAAATAGTTGTTTATAATCTTCCTATACTTATTTTTAGGAGATACATCTGAAAAAAACTTTATGTTAATTGCTTTTACTCTGGTTATTCTGTCTCTAACAGGCTGTTCAGTGAGTGACCAGGATCTTAAGGATTATATTTATAAGTACAATTTTAAAGTCAAGATTATTTCAAGATCACTGATTAACGAAAACAATGGAGGGAGGAGCAGTTTCAAGGTCTAGAGGGCAGATCTGCCAAAGAGTTAGAGTTTTCCGTGTGGCGATGCGGTTGATTTCCTTATGCTTGAGGAGATACATGAAATAAAAGATATACAGGTTCTAGATGCGGTACTCGACGAGCAGTTGCCGGGAGAAGAGTAGTGACGATCGGGTATAACATAAAATTCGACTTTGTTAGGGGAAAAAGAATGTGAAGAGGATTCCTGAACAACAACTGCAGAAAGTGAGAGACGTCGGATTCAACCGCTTGAGTCCGGATGGTCTCCGCACCTTCTTGGTTGTATCATTTATCCTAAGTTTATGGTTTACATTGATTCCTTTTTTTGCAGATAAGACGAACAACTTCCAAGTACCCTGGATCACCGCTTTTTTGACAATTCTTTTTATCCTCTGGGTACTGCAAGGAATCACGATTATTGTATTCATGTCAATTGAAAGGGCGTATCGATATCAGAATTGGCTAGTGATACTGGTTAACATCTTTTATGTGAAGTTGATTGTGGAAGGGTTTGGCGGTTATTTTCTCAGTGTAAAAGGAGAGCATCCCTATTTAATAGGACTTGGCATTGCTTACATCTCTTTCACGATTGCCTTTCTACTATGGTCCATTCAGAGAGCTAAAATAAACATTGAAAAAGGAGAAGGGACTATTGAGGGGAAGGGCATCCTTTATTCGGGCCACTTTAAGTTATGGCCATGGCTTCCTGTACTGATGTATGTCCTCCTTCTAGCAGTACTGACATTGTTTTTCTTTGGAGGGATCGGAAATGGCTGGTATTTGGCGATAGTCATGCCGATGGTTCTCGGCCTGAGCTACGCCTATCCGGAATTTTTCTTCCTTGCGTATGGGAAGTGGAAGTTTCCTTCTTTTTTCGATGCAAACATGCCAAGTACAAAGAAGACACCAGCACCAAAAGTGAATAAGGGGAGAAAAGTAAGATAATGACCAAACCTTTAATTTTTATAAAATATTTCTTTCTGCTATTCAGTATATTAGGGTTACTCATTACATTATCATCAACCTTTGCCAGTGATAATTATTCTTTACAACAAAAACTACTGATGGCTATTATATTTTTAGTCTTTTTTACAGCAGGCCCATTCTTAATGTATAAGCTTTTCTCATTCCTTTTTAGGCAATAGGAAGCTTACGAGAACAAGAGACCGATAGAACCAAAAGGGCTTGTCACTAATTCTGGATATAGAGCTGGTGACAAGCCCTTTTTCATATGGAGTCACATGAAACTCTTCTAACTCAACTTTTACTTACAGGGAGTCACACCATCGCCCCTGTGACCCGTTTCCCTCCTGTTTCTAAAGCTTTGTCGAACAAAATGCAGCATTTTTGGTGCTTTCGTAGGATTACCTAAAAACCAAATATTGGTATTGTATGATGTGATTAATGTCGGATTGGGAGGAGATATAGTGGAGTTAAAGTTGGTTGAGGAGCTTGAACGCAAAGCGAAAAGGCAAAAGCTGCTGATGCAGGTTCATGTACTGGAGGGATACAGGCGAAATATCCGTCAGGCAATCGAGCGGCTGGAGGATGCCAAAAGCCTTTATAGATCAGCTCATGGGTGCTATGTCCCTTCCTGGCAAGGAGAGACACGACAGGCCTATGAACACATTGCAGGAGAGTTGAATGCTGCGGGTAACAAATCCTATACTGTAGGTAATGACTTAATGAATGCCATCACCCGGGAGATTCGCAGACTCCAGGACCAGGCGGAGGCACTCAGATGAGCCGCACACAGATTAAGGTCAATGAACTGGAGGCGTTTGCCCGGCAAATTGGAAAGGCGGAACAGGAATGCGACCAGGCCTTGGATGCAATCAACTGGCATTTCAACTCCCTGCTCGCCAATTTTCCCGGTGCTGTGCCTGGCCATATACATAACCTCGAGGCAGACTTCAAGTATTCGATCAAACGGTATAAAAGCAAACTTGACGATGCCCAGCGCCTGGTCAAGCTGACAGCAGCGAAGATGGAAGAGGCAGACAGGAAGATGTCCGGGAAAGTCGGCAACTTCCTGCTAGAGCTGGTTGGCTGGTACGATCTCCAGCGACTTGCCGGAGAATACGACCCGGTGACAGGTGAGAAACTCTCAGCCGGGGACAAGGCTCTCGCCGCAATCATGCTAGGTCTGTCGATTTTCCCACCAGCAAAAGCAGTCGGGATAGGCGGGAAAGTAGCCGTCGCAGGAGCCAAAGCAGGTAAGGCAGGGGCCAGGGTTGATTTCCTGATGTTCGCAAAGGACCCGAAAATATTCACATCGATCAGGAACGTTCTCGACACAGGGAACGTACTGCAGGCGTTCAAGAAGGTATACAACGATGTCGTCGTCGGCCCACTAGCAGCAACCAAGGTTTGGTTCGACAGTGTCATCAAGAAATTAGGTGACCTGCCAATCCCAATGAATCTGCAAGTCCAGCTCGCTGGAGTCGGAGCCTACCAAAAGACAGTCCGCGAAGCATTCCAGGAAGCGAAGGAACAGATTTCGAGGATTGTGGTTGGGAAGGGGGATGGGGTTGTTAGAGGCCCAGATAAAATTGTCTCGCAAGGTGCCAGATACGGCGAAAGGAAAATTTCCGATGAGACATATGCTAAATTAAGAAGAGCTTCCCCATCTTCTAAAATACAAAGAGAAATTAATAAAAATATTGATGATATTATTGGAACTGAAGATTTTGCTTTACCTGGAAAAATAATTGATAAAAAACTGCATGCAGACCATATTGTTCCTCTAGATAAAATAGCTCGGTTGGAAGGTTTTGAGAAGTTAACTTACTATCAACAAAAGGAAATTGCGAATTTTATAGAGAACTTTATAGGTTTAAGTGAAGCAGCAAATACTTCTAAAGGATCAAAATCATTTGCAGATTGGTACATCTATAAAAAAGAAAATATTCCGGTAAATCCTATATTTAGAGAAAAAATGATATTAAAGGAAAAAGAACTAGAAATTGAGATACAAAAAATTATAGATGGATATAATGGGATAAATAAAAAGGAGAGATTATCGGGTGGATAAATTATCTTTTTTAAAACAATACAGAAGAAATATCGAGTTTGTACCATACAAAGACTTACTTAGTATGGACAATGAAAAAATACCTGGCCAATGGATAGAGATTTTTAAAGAGACGGATAAAACGAGAAGGAAAGAGAAATTAATAGGCTTATGGAATAGTGTGTGCGGAAAGGAATTAAGTAATACTATTTCATACTTAATAGAGAATTTAGTAAAAATTGAATTAATAATAGATAATGGACAATATGCAGTACTGTACAGCATAAAAAGTGAAAATGACGAAATTCTTTATTATGAAGGTGGTATACCGGACAAATCTATTTATATTTCAGAAATGCAACAAGAGTGGTCAACTGTTCCCCATTCTATCAAGGAATTTTATGAAAAGCTACACAATGGGTTTTATTATCTGCCAAGTAGAGCTATGGGGCTTGTACCCGTGGAAACTATTACACACTTTGAGGAGCTTGAATGGGGAGTACTTGAAGAATTAGATGAACCATTAGGAATTAATATGGCTACAACTTATGGTTTCTTTGAAAATGGTATGGGAGGGTATGTAGCTATAGATTTAAACAACTGTTTCCATGGTATAGCAACATTATGGTTTTCGAATGATAAGCCTGAATACAATGTGGATTTTTGGGATATTGTAGATGAATGGATTGTTATAGGGCTACAAGACATATAAATATTAGGCATTTAATCAGGAGTAATAGAAGCATGGGCACACACCTTTGCTTCTTTTTTAAATGGACCATATATTCAATATTAATTCCGATTTTCCGGATTCTTAACCAAGCCATAATTAATCCTTAAGGCAGACTTCTAGTATATAAAAGTTAATTCTAATTCCATAAGGGGACTGATCCATGAATGAAAAACTTTTAGAAATGATTAATGAATATCTTGAAAATGGAGATTTTATAGGAGAAGTTTCAAATGAGGCCATAACAAAGGCTGAGAACACATTAGAAGTTGCTTTTCCCCTACAATATAAGGAGTTTGTTAAAAATTATGGCTCAGGAGGAATTTGTGGAGTTGACATTTTAGGTGTTGAAGGAGAAGAATATGCATCTGTAGTGGAAGGTACGGAGCGATATAGGAAATTAGGATTACCAAAAAAATATATCGTTTTAGAGAATGTGGATGAGTTTGTGTATTGCTTAAACACGGTAGAAGGCTATAACGTTGTTCGATGGGATGATTTAAGTAAAAGAGAAGTTGTTAGATATACTAGCTTTGATGAATTTTTACTTGATAATTTCCAAGAGGCTGTTGATAACTGGAACTAAGGTTTCCGAATAAGGAGCGAGAACCGTGCCTGGTGTGTTTTATAGACGATAAAGAAAATATACAGATATACTAATAGATAATCTAGGAGGTCTCTGACATGGAGACTAAAAAGATGGAACAAATTTATCAGCAAATAGCAAATACGTTAGTGAACCTAATTCAAGAAGATTGGGTAAAAATATTTTTATACGCTGAATATAGAGAAGGCTATAGAAAGGTTTTTTTCTACTACTATCCTCAAGAGGGAGCAAAACCGGTATATAGCCTGGATATACCAGATTTATATAATATAGATGAAGATGCATTTGATGAATTAGATAATGAACTGTATGATCATTTTTCTAGATTATGGGTGGAATTCAGGGAGCAAGAACAAGAACGGTGGACAAATTTAACTTTTATATTAGAAAACACCGGTAAAATGAAGATTGATTATGGCTATCAAGATATTTCTGAACTTAGCCCTGTGGAAAAACAGGATAAATGGGAAGCGGAATATCTACAGTAAAATATTACTATGAAGAAGCTTCTTTTCTTTTACTTGAAATGCCGAGATGATATATACAACTAGGGTGATTATGTGAAAGTATTTGAGGATTATTTTTCAGAATTACAAACGGACATGGTGGCTATTTGTTTAGAGTATGTCGAAAATAAAGCAGATGAAATCTTTATTTATTGTTCGTATGAACCCACAATGTATGTTTTTGATTTTTTCTATAGAATTAATGGAAAGGTTGTCCATAAACATCAACTAAACAAGGCTGTAAATGAATTGGATAGTCAAAAACCAGTTTATGATATTTCGAGAGAAAGACAGAAGGCGGCACTGCGAATTGGTAATCAAAATTTAAAGCTCATCCATAAAAAATGTGAAGAGTTCAGTAAAGAAATGCCTGCAGAAATTAAATTTTATTATAATGTAAAACAAAACAGTTTAAAAGGAAACTATAGATATGATTTAGTTTATTCGAATGATGGTGAACTATTACCTGATGATATTTTTGATTCTTGGTTCCATGAAGTAGAAAAAACTAATTTGTAAAACTACACCTTGATCGGCTATATGCCTTTCAAGGTTTTTTAAATTTAAAAAGGATTTATAGTAACCCCAAAGGTTGGCAAGTACATCATAATTTACCCTTGGATGATGGGGGAACAAATGAATTCACTAACTTGGTCTTAATTAAAAATGATCCATTTCATAAAGCTATTACAAATGAACAAAATTCATTAACAAGAGGATTATTACCTGGAGAAAGCAAAATTATTAAATGGCCAATAATTAAGGAGGAATTGTATCCTCCAAAGGCTATTAAAGAATGAGGAGGTTTATTATGTCCAATTTGAGAGAACTTTTAAATGAAATTGAGAAAGTGGAGCAGAGATATGGGAGCTCCTTGAGAAAACCCTCATCAGAAGGAGAAATAATGAAACTTTGCCAAACCTTCAAGGATAAGTTTGATGAAGTGGATTTACCTAAACAATATATCGAGTTTTTGAGGATTGTTAATGGTTTGGATTTTAATGGATTGGTCATCTATGGAGTAGACCAAGATTTACTAGACGGTGAGGCTGAGGAAGAAATACAGGGTTTTATCGAGTTGAATGATCTTTGGCATGAGAATAATTGGCAAAGAAAATACCTCTTTTTTGGAGACTCTGATACAGCATGGTATTGTTTTGATAGTGACGAGAAAATATATTATGAGCTTGATAAGCCTTCAGGTACGATCATGGACTCATTCCAAGATTTTAATTCTATGATTAGTAATGCCTTGGAAACGAGTTTATTATAATTTATATATTCAGTTTGGGAGCAAAGGAAGATTCTTTGCTCCCATCTTAATTAACGAGGTAATCATTGCCTGTAGGAAGACCGGACAAATAGGAGAACTGAGGAAAGCAAAAATAAAAATATAGGGAAACCTTCTTCCCGCCATATTATTCCGTCTTTAAGCACTGAACCTTTTTACCTTGAAGACACGACAAGGAATCGGATCGTCTCATCTGTATGGTTATACCAATAATGCGTTTCGCTGGCTGAAAAAAACCAGGAGTCTCCTTGGTGTAGTTCAATCATCTTGGTACCTATTTGCAGTGTCAATGTTCCTTCTATTACATATACAAATTCATGTCCGCTATGTGCAAAGGGTTGTCCATCGCTTTGGTTTGCTGGGAGAGTGACGAGTATTGGATGGAAGTCTGGGTTTGGGACTTGCTGTGTCAGGTCTTTATAATGAAATGATGGTCCACTCACTGGCTCATTGTTACTTGGAAAAAAGGTACTTGGATTGACGCCCAGAACTTCAGATATTTTTCGCAGGGACTCCAGTGTGACGCTGGACTTTCCGCGCTCTACTTGTGATAAAAAGCTTATAGATACACCTGCCCCTTCGGCAAGTTCTTTTAAGGTCATATTTTTCTCTTTACGGATTTCTTTCAGTCGTACACCGATCATAAATCTCACCTTCCTAATTCCTATTTTTCCCTTATATATGGATTGTGTCAATCTGAACAAAGTTGACAGAAAATTAACCATTATCTAAAATTTAATTGAAGTACTACTTCAATTTTAAAAAAGGGGGAAGGAAAAATGCAATTGGATAAGAAAACGACTTATCGTGTATTGATCGCCAGCCTTGTTGGCAGTTCCATTGAATGGTTTGACTATTTTCTATATGGAACGATGGCCGCACTTGTATTTAACCAATTATTCTTTGTCAACGAGGATCCAACAGTAGGCTTGCTTTTAGCGTATGCATCATTTGCCCTTTCGTTTTTCATCCGGCCATTTGGAGGAATCATTTTCAGTCATATCGGGGATCGAATCGGCCGGAAAAAGACACTCGTTTTAACATTGAGCTTGATGGGTGCCGCGACATTCGCAATGGGTATTCTGCCTACATATCAAGCCATCGGTGTAGCTGCACCAATCATTTTGATTACCCTTCGTCTGATCCAGGGGCTTGGAATCGGCGGGGAATGGGGAGGAGCTCTGTTGCTTGCGACTGAGTATGCTCCAGCAGAACGCAGAGGATTCTTCGGTTCGATTCCGCAAATGGGTGTGACGATCGGGATGGTGATGGGTACACTCGCTCTTTGGCTCATGAGCTTATTGCCAGAGCAGCAATTCATGTCATGGGGCTGGCGCGTGCCATTCATCTTTAGTGCATTGCTCGTGGTCTTCGGTTTATGGATCCGAAAAGGAATCGATGAGACACCAGAATTCAAGGAAGTTCAGCAAAAAGGTGAAATTCCAAAGCTGCCAATCGTCGATACCCTTCGCTATTACTGGAAAGAAGTGCTGATTACCATCGGTGCGAAAGTGGTGGAGACGGCTCCATTCTATATTTTCAGTACATTCATTGTATCCTATGCGACAAGCACGCTAGGATTCAGCCGCTCCGCTGTGTTAGGTTCGGTCATGGTTTCAACCGTCATTACGACGATCCTTATTCCAATCATGGGAAGTCTGTCAGACCGCGTTGGCCGCAAGAAAATGTATATCGCCGGCACATTAGCGATGATGGCTTTCGCTTTCCCATACTTCTGGATGATCCATCAAGGCAGTGTACTCATGCTGGTGTTGGCGACGATCATCGGCCTGGGGATCATTTGGGCTCCGATTACGGCAGTACTTGGAACCATGTTCTCGGAAATATTTGATGCAAAGGTTCGCTATACCGGGGTCTCACTAGGTTACCAAATCGGGGCCGCAGTCGCCGGGGGAACAGCGCCGCTCGTTGCCACAGCGCTGCTCGCATCATTCGATAATTCCTACGTCCCGGTTGCACTCTACATCATGTTCACTGCAGTGGTGTCACTGATTGCCATCTGGGCAGTGAAAAGCCGCGTTGAACCAACCGTAATCACTGGTAAAATGAGCTCGGCCAAATAATTTGGCCGAGTTTTTACATACGAAGGAGAGATTCTAAATGCTTATATTGAACGAACAACAGATCCAATCCATTTATAAAATCGAAGATGCCATACGAGACGTCGAAGCCATGTTGGTGGCCATTCATGAAGGACGTGTTGAAAATCCTCACCGGACGGTACTGAATGTCCCTGAACGAAACGGATCGGTTCTCTATATGCCAAGTTCAGATGGAACATCAATGGCAGCGACCAAAATTGTCTCGATTTTTCCTGATAACAGCTCAGCCAATCTTCCGACCACACAAGGAGCCATTTTACTCACAGAACTCCAAACAGGAAGACATATAAGCTTACTGTCCGCTTCCTATCTGACACGCTTGAGAACCGGCGCATTAAGTGCCATTTCAGCCCGCCACCTCGCAAGGCCAGACAGCCAAGTGCTGACCGTCATCGGCACAGGCGGAATGGCGTTCGAGCAAGTACTGGGAATCGTGAACGTGCTGCCGATCCAAGACATTTATCTAATAAACCGTTCTATCGATAAAACATACACATTCGGCGAAAAGCTCAAAGAGGCGGGTATTACCGCTAAAATTCATACCGGAGTCGACCGGAACGAAGCCGTCGCCCAGTCCGATGTCATTTGCTGTGCGACACGATCAACCAAAGAAGTATTTGATGCACATTATGTAAAAGCAGGGACACATATCATCGGCGTAGGCAGTTACTTACCCGAAATGCGTGAAATCCCACTAGGCGCGATTGAAAAAGCAGCATTGATTTATGCAGATGATTATGACGGGATGAAAGCAGAAGCTGGAGAATTCATTGATGCTGCGGAACGAGGGAAATGGTCGTTTGATCAGCTTTCTGGGACATTGGCTGAACTTCATGTGAATCCAGTGGAACGTGGTGTTGATGATATTACTATTTTTAAATCAGTTGGAGCGGCGCATTTTGATCTGGCTGTGGCTAAGGGGGTTTTTGAGAAGGCGGGGGAAATGGATAAGGGTGAGGAGATATATTTGTAGGATAAGGAGAAGGGTTTAAGGGAAATGAGGACGGATTTCACGTCCCCTTTTTATTTAGATGTTTTTTAAAATCTGAAACATTAATTTTTTGCTGACAGAGCAACCACTTCAGACTGAAATATTTCGCCTTAAGAACAGTAACTTAAGTTCATCCTCCTTATAGCTCAACTAATTGAAACTTCATCCAAAAGATTCTAAATGCCTTGCTATTTCGATTCCCGAATGAGACGCGAAAACAGTCCCTGTGGCTCACTTCTATTTACGAGCTTAAATTCTTTTTCAAATGCCATATATATAAGAACTCATTGAGTATTTCCTTATCTTGTTAATTGGAGTAAACTAGAAATATGGTTTATTTTGGTGAAAATTGTTGAAATGGGTGAATGGGAGGATCATATATTGAATGAAAAATACTTTTTAAAAGACACTGCTTTAATAGATAAAAATAAAGATGCTTTTCATCACATAGATTATGTTAAAAATGTTAAAACAATAATAGAAGAACATACACCACCTTATAATATTGCATTAATAGGAAAGTGGGGTGTAGGTAAATCCTCAATAATAAATTTGTTAAAAAGGGAATTCCAAGGAAGAGATGAATATAAGATTCATGAAATAAATGCCTGGAAATATGAAAATGATTCTTTAAGAAAATCATTCCTTAAGAACCTATGGAAAACCTTTAATAATGAGCAGGATATAACTGTTTATAACCGAATAACAAATGCAATTAAACAACTGATAGTTGAGGTAACACCTAAAGAAGAAAAAATTTCGCTTAAGGAAGCTTTTACTAACTTTAAGCCTTATATACTGATGTTGACTACTTTATGGTTACTATCCAGTGTAGCTTTTTTATTAGCATTTTTTTTAGTTGATGTAGGAACTTATTTCATATTAAACAAGGATTTCAGTTTTGAATTTTATAAATCTATTGATTACTTTAAAGACAAAATTTGGATACCTTTAGCCATCCCGCCTTTTTTTGCATTATTTATGAATTATATTAATAGTTCTATACAAAAAAAGTCTACTGTAATCCAGATGAACAGACCTATTGAGACTCCCGATGAATATGAGGAACTATTTAAGAAAGAGATAAAAAAATATAAAATTGAGAATCCGAATTTCAAAAAACTGGTAGTAATTATAGATGATCTCGATAGATTAAGTCCAAAGAAAGTTGTAGATGCATTAGATGCAATAAAGGCATTTGTTGATGTTGAAGAATGTATATTTATAGTTTCGTGCGATGAACAAATACTAAAGAAAGCCTTAGAAAAACAAAGACTTTCAAAAACGTTTGAAGAGATTGACGGAGAGTTATTTTTAGATAAGTTATTTCAGTTTAGGATACCGTTACCACCTATAATTGAAAGCGACATGAAAGAATACTCTAGGAATTTAGCTATGCAAGAGGTACCTGACTTGGTTAATATGTGTAATGGTAAATTTAACGAAATAATTAATATATTAATTCATCCAGCAGCTACAACCCCTCGTCAAGTAAAGAAACTATTGAATACTTTTGCTAATAATTTACTCATTGCAAAAAGGAGAGAAGGAAGAAAACTTGAGAATGACCTTTTAACTGGTGACAATGGAATTAGAATTTTAGCCAAATTATCAGTTTTACAGTCTGATTATAGTGATGTTTATAATGGGTTAGTTAGTAACTATAAACTGCTTGATGAGATTTTAGATTTCTACAATGGTGAAGAAGTAACCAATGAAGTTACCTTAAGCTATTTCTACAAAAAAAATAACAAAATAAAAGATGAGTATGAGGGGTTAATTAATTTCTTACTTAGGACTCAACATATTACTACTGAAAACATCGGTCCATTCTTGTATTTAGGACAAGGTTCTGTTGGTTTATTAGCAGGTGACGAAAAAGAACGCCATTTACGTAAAAATTTATTAGGTGCCAACGAAAGAGGCATTATTCCATATTTGCAATCAAGTCATGCTGAAACAATGGCGAAGGCTATTATTGAACAAATAAAAATAACATCCATTGAAGATTTATTGTATGTTCTTAAAGCTGCGTATCAAGTAATAAGTTTTGTTCCGGAGAATGTTAAAGAAAATTTTGCGGATACCATATCATATAGAATTCAGGAGATTCCCCTTGAAAAGACTTTACTTTGGCAAGTTGATTATAAAAATTTAATAGATGTTTATTTGTTTGCCGAAAATAAAACAGGTGTAAAAAAAGCCCTTCTTTATGTAATGGAAAACCTTTTTGAAAATGATAAATGGAAAACTAAAGACAACAAAGAGATGGACAGTGAGGATTATGTAGTCTCATCCTATGAAATTTTAGATATTCTTTTATCAAAAGATGAAGAAATTAATGATGCTGATATAAGCAAAACGATAGAAGAATTTATTACAAATTCAAATGAGAAATATGACTTTTTCCCAATCTACGAAATACAACAATTGTATAATGACCATGAAAGTTTGTTTGAAAAATACTTTGGACTTCCTTTTTTTTATCAACTGGCAAACCATGTTATCGATAATTCAAAGGACAAAAATGCATTTAAGGATTTTAAGGCGTCATTGTATTCTATTCTTAAAAAAGTTAAGAAGAAATATAAACAAGACTTTTTAGATTTTTTACCTTCTTTGTTAAGTATTAATAAGGAAACTTCTCTTATGATAATAACCACAATGTTACATGACATAAGTGATTTCACTGAGGATTTAAGTACAAAATTATTAGAAGCCATAATAGAAAATGAATTTGATCATGAGGATGAGGTTTTGGAGGTACTTAATTTTTTAGAAAAATTGAACTTAATGGGAATTAAAGGAAATGAAGAATTGTTAACTAATTTTGACAAATTTATGCACTCGATCTTACCTGTTAAAGGCCAAGATAAAACAGAGGAATTACAGCTATTTAATAGATTTCTTAATAGTATAGTATCAATGTTGGATGAAGGTTTCAGCAATTTTCCTGAATTATTCGCTTATATTCTAAAGGAGATTATGAAAACTTCAATATACGATGATATTTTGGACTTAAACAACGATTTCTTTGGGGATGGCCAGCGCATCCAATTGATTGACACATTAAAACCAGGCATCACCTATGCTAATGTTGATATAGGACTATTTAACAGGACATACACATTATTCTCACTACTATTAAAAAATAAGTCTAATGAAGAAAAAATAGTCAATTCAATTGTTCCTAACTTTGCTTATTTTAGTAACAATCATTTTACCAGTGCACCAGTTTGGACTGAGAATTTTGTGAAAATACTAAGAATAACAAGGGACATAATTGATGTAAATCTCCAAAGTTCTATGGTAAAAAAGATACAAGAAGTAAGTATAAATAATAGCAATTTCATAGATTTATTAATTAAGAGTCTTTCCTATCTCGGTGATGTTCTTCCGGATAAAATTAAAGAAGATGCCATCCCTGTAATTCTTAATAAAGCTGACAGTGATACTGCAAAACTTGACGCTTTAGAATTCTTTAGAGCTGTAAGAGGTAAAAATATTAGTAGTGAAAAAGGAAACCTTGGCGGTTATGCACAGTTTTTAGTTGACAATATTGAAATAAATCCTGAACTTTTTATAAATGATTTACATTGGTTCTCAATAATCGGTAATTCTAGATTCGTTACTTTAATGAAATCAATAAGTAATTTACCAACGCCACTGGACCAAAACACTCTTAAGGTCTCTATAAGAACGGTGGGGAATCTTTTCAAACACTTAAATACAGAGGAAAAAGCCGAGTTCTTTTTTGACATACTTGAAGAGGTTAAGTTTGATGTATTAAAGAATATTCTCTTAGAACACGTAAATGATAAGGAAGTATTTCTAACTGATTTAATAGCAGGAATGAGAGACAAAGATAATAGTCTAAAAGTTAAGTTGCTGGAAGTAATTGGGTCATTTAAAGAAGTTTTATCTATAAAATTAGTAGCTGAAGCATATTCTTATGTCCTAAACTCTCTTGTGCAAGACGAAGTATCAGACGTTTACGAAATCTCCGTTAAATACTTTAATAACTACAGATTTAATAAATCAAAAACTGTGGTTTATGTAGAATTATTAAGACTCTTCAAGAGTGTTAATAATGATATGAAAATAATTGTATTAAAACTGGCCAAGAATTTTGGGATGGATAGGGACTTTAAAGGAGAACGAAAATCTGGTGATCTATCCAATGAAGAAATCAACATTATAAAAAGTGAATACCAGATAAGATAACAACTGAATTGGTGGAGGGAATTTTCATAAGAAGCAGAGGATGAAATACGTCCCTGCTTTGAACGGTCTTAAAGTATGCAACTTTAATGATTTGGCTAATAGTCTTTTAAATGGATAAGAACCAGCCATACCTGCCAATATTGCTACTTTGTTACGATTTCACCTTATTAAAATATGAAATAATTCTTGCTTGATGAATAATTGTTACTGTTCATCTCCATAGAAGGGTATATCAAGACTCCTAAGATTGGGGTCTTTTTCTTTTGAACTAGTAAAATTATACTTCATGCCAGTTATTCGCCGTGAACCGTATTTCAATTAATGAGGAAATTAGACGGTGATTTTTTCAAGGGGTATAGGGACGTACCTTGTGGTTCTTTTCTAGAGGTAACCTAAAAGAAAGTATGGTTCTACCTTAATAATATAAATATAAATAAACCTATAATGCTGTAACAATAAAGTCGAATCTTTAAAAGATTATGCTTTTTTGTATAAATCTATATTCCTATCCTAATTCTCTGCACTAGTGATAAAATAAAAAAGAATTAATTTACAAATTAAGTAAAACACCTGAGGTGAACATAAAATGAATAAAATCCGCCAAACAATCCTAAACTTCCGTGACGAACGCAACTGGAAGCCGTATCACAACGAAAAGGACCTAGCAATTTCGATTTCTCTTGAAGCAAACGAACTACTGGAGAACTTCCAATGGAAAAGCAGTGAGGAAGCTGTCAGGGATTCGCAACAGAATATTAAAGAGGAAATGGCTGATATTTTGATTTATCTTGTTCAGTTGGCGGATAAGTTGGATATTGATCCTGAAGAAGAAGTTTTGGAGAAGATGAAGAAGAATGCGCTGAAGTATCCCGTACAGAAGGGGTGAGGGTAGTTGATCGTATATGAGGCGACGAAGGATGAGTTTTTGAAGGATGTTTTTGATGATGAGCTGGTAAATAATATTGTCAGCAATTATAACAGCAAAATTGGCCGAATTAATGAGCGGGAGGTTCGGTCGTGGGACAACTCGATGCAATATATGTATAGAGTGTTAAGTGACAGTGAGATTCCTAAGGATGCAGGTGTTGCGATTGAGTTCAAGATTCCTCACACCTCGAAGCGTGTGGATTTCCTCATCTCTGGATCGGATCTGGATGCCAAGCAATCGATTGTCATTGTTGAGTTGAAGCAGTGGGAAAGTGTTGAGAAGATTGAAGGCAAAGAGGCGATTGTAAAAACGGTGATTAACAGGGGAGTGCGGGAGACGACACATCCATCCTATCAGGCCTGGTCCTATGCTGCATTGATCAAGGATTATAATGAGAATGCGCAAAAAGAGGAAATTCAACTTTATCCGTGTGCATACCTTCATAATTACATAAACCAGGGTGAACAGGATCCGCTGACTGATCCTGTATATGATTATTATATTGAGGAAGCGCCGGTTTTTGTAAAAGGGGATTCTGGTAAGCTTCGCGACTTTATAAAAAGGTATATCAAGCACGGTGATAATAAAGAGATTTTATATACGATTGATAAAGGAAGGATTAGGCCGTCCAAATCGCTGCAAGATTCTCTGAACAGCATGCTCCAGGGGAATAGAGAGTTTGTTATGATTGATGACCAGAAAGTGGTTTATGAGACTGCGTTGCATCTGGCGAGTGAAGCCTTACGGACAAACACGAAGCAGGTATTAGTTGTTGAGGGCGGACCGGGTACTGGGAAGTCTGTATTGGCGATTAACTTGTTGGTAGAGGCTACGAACCGCAGTTTAGTCGCTCAATATGTCACTAAAAATGCGGCACCGAGAAACATCTATGCGACCAAGCTGAAGCAGAATTTCCGTAAAGGCCATATCGATAACTTATTTGTTGGTTCAGGCAGCTATATTAATGCACCGGCGAATGAATTTGATGTTCTGGTTGTTGATGAAGCCCATCGGCTGAATGAGAAGTCAGGACTTTTCAGCAACCTTGGTGAAAATCAAGTCAAGGAAATTATCAATGCTTCAAAACTGGCTGTCTTTTTTATTGATGAGCGCCAGCGGGTGACTCTGAAGGATATCGGAAGTATTGGCATGATTAAGAAGTTTGCTGGAGAACTCGGAGCAGAGGTGTCGACGGTCAAGCTTGAATCACAGTTTCGCTGCAATGGCTCGGATGGTTATCTGAGCTGGATTGACGACGTGCTGCAGATTCGGGAGACAGCTAACTCGAATTACATTGGGACAAATTATGATTTCCGTATCTTTAAAGATCCTAACGAAATGCGTCAGAAAATTGAAAAGCTGAATAAAAAGAACAACAAGTCGCGGATGGTGGCTGGCTATTGCTGGAACTGGATTAAGGAAGGAAAGTCTAACACCAATTTTCATGATATTGAGTTACCAGAACATAAGTTTAGTATGAGCTGGAATCTCGATAACTCCGCCACATGGGCGATTGACGAAAGCTCAGTAAATGAAATTGGCTGTATTCACACCTGCCAGGGACTTGAGTTTGACTATGTTGGTGTTGTTATAGGAGATGACCTCGTATATAAGGATGGAGAAGTAATCACCGATTATACCAAACGCGCTAAAACTGACAACTCATTAAAAGGCTTGAAGAAAATGCTGAAGGAAAAACCTGAAGAAGCTAAGCAGCTTGCGGATGAGATTATCCGAAATACTTATCGTACATTGATGACACGAGGGCAGAAGGGATGCTTTGTTTATTGTACCGATAAGGAATTAGAGGGTTATTTGATTGAGCGGGTTAGTGATATTCAGCAGAGTTATGAGGAGAATGAGTTTTTTAGGGAGATGCCACAAGTGGCGGAAGATAAGACCAAGTATAAATAATACAAAAAGACAATTAACTAGAAACTCAGTCTGAAAACGACTGAGTTTTTTTATTGAGAAAAAAATAGGAGATAGTTCAAAAGTGTATTGTAAATATGTGGAATCTACCTTAAGATATAACTTGAAAACAGCATTGGCAACATAAAAATAGCGCCTTAGTTATTTTGAGGGGGAGAAACATGTATAAGAAAATCGCCATCTTAACGTTGTTATTTACTTTTGTATTTGGGACTGTTTCTTTTGCACACTCTGGTAGAACAGATTCTAGTGGAGGACATAATTGCAGTGAGAAATCTAAAGCAAAGGGCCTTTGCACAGGGTATCACTCCCATAATGGAGGATCTTCTGGGGGAAGTTCGTCTGGTGGCAGCACTTCGGGGACTGCTCCGGCAGCAACTAGAAATGATAAAGATTGTTCTGATTTTGCAACCTATGATGAAGTAGTTGAATACTGGAATTCAAAAGGATATTCCGCTACATATGATCCTGAAGGATTGGATGGATGGGGAAATGCGGTTGATGATGGAATACCTTGTGAGGCCCCAGGTGGCTATGACAAAACCAAAATAAACAACAGCCCTGAGCAGGTACAATTTAAGAAAGATCAACAAGATAGTAAAAACGGTGAGCAGCAAGGATATGCTCAAGGTCAGAAGGATGGATATCAGGGGAACACTAGTAACAATGTAGCTGAGAGTGAAAGTGATGCTTTCAAGAATGGCTATAAAACTGGTTATGACAAGGGATTTGAAGAAGGAAAAGCAAAGTTAGAAACTGAAAAGGAAAAAGCTAATGAAGAAGGTTATTCATTAGGGAAGAAACAAGATAAAATCTCAATTCCTGAAACATATGCAGCTAACGCTCAATTAAAGGCAGCGTTTGAAGAAGGTTTTAATAAAGCTGTTAAAGAACGAATAGAAGCTAAGAAAGAAGAGTACTTTGCTTTAGGTCTAAAAGATGGAAAAAATGATGTGAATAATCCACCAAAAGAAAAAGACTTTGTTGAAGCTTATCAAGAAGGGTACGAAAAGGGTCAAAAGGAATTAAAAGACCTTTACGTGAAGCAGGGTTATGAAGCTGCTTTTAGCTTAGTGGAATATAAGAGGCCTGACTTGAAAAATGAGAAGTTCATAGATTGGTATAAAGAAGGTTTTGAGTCTAACAAAGAGGTATTGAAAATTAGAGATGCGGCACTTGCACAAGGGAAGGAAGGGGCAGAGCTGGCAATCTCTAAAGAATATAAAAAGGGAGAAGTAGTCTATAAATTTTACTACGAAGAGGGCTTTAAAGAATATGAAGCTGAACAAGAGGCTAATCAACAGACAACTGCTGGGGGATTAGGTATAGCTGCACTTGCATGGTTGGGAAGACGATTCTATGTGGCAAAGAAAATGATTGGTTAAGGGGAGGCCGCTATGGGAATTTACCGAACTGTCAGTCGTAAGGTTGAAGATGTATTTGTAAAAATTTTAGCAGGGAAGCAAGACCCTGAAGTAGTAAAGGAAAAGGTTGCAAAGTACAGGACAGAAGCAGATCAAAAGCTGCAAGCGAAAAAGCTTGAGAAGGAAAAGAAAAGAGCAGAACAGACGAAACTAAACAAACAAAGATATGAAGCCCAAGAAAAGCAGCGTAAAGAGAAGGAAGAGACTCAGAGAAAAGAAGTTGAGGCTTTGCTATTAAAAGTGTTGGAGAATGGAGTTAATGGTGCTTCACAATATGAAGTTAACGAGATTAAGAACAATAAACAGTTTTTCCTAAATCTCGTACAAAGAGTATTTGATACCAATGAAAAAGCTCTTGCTTTTATTTTTTGTGAATTTGATAAATCAAGTAAGAAAGAGATAAAAGGATATCTCATACCAACAAATAAAAGGGTTTTATTTGTAACCAAAAACCTTACCTTCATGGATAAGTTCAGATATCAGACAATCATCAACGTCAACTGGTTCAAAGACGGCTTCCTTGAAAGAGGATTAAGGATCCAATATGGCAAAAGGAAATTGGAATTCGATGAGATGTTTGACCAGGAACAAATGGAGAGAGTTGGAAATACTATTTTGAACAAGGCGACGAGTAGAGCGATATAATAGGGGACGGTCTAATGTTTCGAGAGCATTAGACCGTCCTTTTTAATTTCATCCCCTCGCAATCCATTTTAGTGTTGGTATACTTTTGATTAAATCATAAAGTATTTCGTTAACCAAACAAATGCTATTCCAATATTCTAAGTGATCTAAAGATGGAAGTGAATTGAGAAGTGGCATGTCATGATATATCGAGAAAAAAAGCCTAAAACATCTCTATCTATCCATTTGGATATTTATGTTAAAATTAGAATTAAATTGACTTATATATTGGGGAGATACAATTGTTAGAGAAAATAAAGGACATTAACCTTGCTCTTACTAATAAAAGTTATTTATCAGCGCTTGCACTATCTTTAACTATACCTGATATTTGTGGGCAAATTGAATATCCAGATTTGAAGAAAAAAAATGGAGAACGAAATATAAGAAAACAATATGTAGCATGGTTTGATGATTGGGTAAACCAATATTTTGCAGATAACACAGGTTGGACAAAAGATGGATCAAAGGCAAGTAATCCCTATTTTACGGGAGAGATGTGTTATTCTCTCCGTTGTTCTTTCTTACATGCTGGAAATTCGGATATAAAGAAATGGGGCGAAGAAGAAGACGCGAATTTTTATTATTCCTACGAATTTGAATTAGCAATAGGTGGAGCAGATAAAAATGGTATATCTTGGGTAACTCCTACTAAAAATAACTTGAAAATATTAAAGAAAAGAACAGTCAGAGTAAATATCGATAAATTGTGTGAGTACATATGTCTATCTGCTGAAAAGTATTATGGAGAAAAAGATCCTAATTTATTCAAAGACCATAAAATCAAAATTATTGATTTTAATTCCTTTAAAAACCACGAAAAGGATTTTAATAATTAATTGATCTTCTACGATTGGGTGCGATCGTTAGTCTAATTCCTCGATTAATGTGGAGAATTAGATTTTTTCAAAGTCCTAAACGTAATAAATTTATTTTTTGATATTACTTCTTTGATACTCAGGTTGGTAAAAAGTGGTTATATATGCAAAAACCGCTTATGAAAACATGAAAGAAGTAGTACATGCTTATGGCGGTAATCCAACTAGGCATTGTTAATTGTAGTATACGTGCACGATTAATTGAGAAATCCATAAAACACGATAAGCAGTCACGTTTCTAATCGTATTTTTTTATATAAGGCAGCAAACTTTCTTATGAAATCTCCTATCTAATTTGTTCACAAAACGGCCACAATCCTCTGCTTCCCACCCTGTCCTTTCCGCCCTTTCATCCATATATAAAGAGTGAAGGGTGGTGCATTAGCATGACAATTAAATCGGCGGTTATTGAGAGTTTTGCGGAGTATTCACAGTTTGGTTCGTTGAAGGAGTTTAACAATCATTTTGAGATGTGGATGGCGGATAAGAAGCGTTTTTTCAGTAAGGGTGAGTTGATTGGGTTGAAGCGGCTGGCTCGTTTTGCTGCGAAGGTTCCTGGTGTGGCCAATGCCAAGATTGGGACGGTGCTGAAGGCAATATATGAGGAGTATGGGGAGATGGGGATTTCCCGCTCTACTTTTAAAAGGATGTTCCTGAAGGCTAGTGAAATTGGTATTTTCACTGTGTATGAAACTGGGCGCAAGAACGGATCACAATCCAGCAACCCGTATGTGTTCAATCGTTTCCCGATGAATGAACTACCGGATGGCGATCAATTGAGCCACCCATATAAAACTATCATTCCTTCTGAAACTAATATTAAAAAGAATAATAAACGTGAAGAAAAGGCTGCTGAAGAACAATCATCCGAACTCACAGAGGTAAAACCCATTGCTGAAAAAACACCGGAAGAGCATCTTTTTGTGAGTGACAGGATTCCAAGTGATTTCGTTAATCTTGTAAAATACTTTTACCCAGCTGAAAAGTCGATCGAGGAATTCTGGCGGATGAGCAAGGTCGCTGCATACCGTAACAACTATGAACAGGAAACAGACCTCCTGTTATCACTGTCCCTTGATTCCTTCAAGCAGCTCGTCCGGAAGCTAAAATTGAAGGTGGAAGTGAAGAATCCGATTGCTTATTTTACCGGGATTCTGAATAAGAAGTTTCAGGAGCTTTATTTTGAGGAGCTTTATAATATGAAGCAGGTTGGGTGAAGTAAGCCAAAGAGTTTTTTTCGAGGGACAAGGGGAAGGTTTTGAATGTCTAATGAATTGTGAAAATATGTAACTATGAGACAGTGGAACCGTCCCTCGTCTCATAGTTACACCTCACAAAAGAGAATTAGTATTTGTGTAATACAATTTTTACGAATTATTTATTTAAAACCCTCTAGTTTCTCTCCATGTTCCATCCTCGGAATAGTTAAGCGATTGTTCATAGCCGAAATGATTCCATAATAAATCAAAACTCGGCTTTAAAGTTTTTGCGATGTCATCATCCCATGAATTAATAAGGACAGTTGGAAGTCTTAATGTTGTTTGGTCGATAGTTTCTCTTGAACGTCCAAAATTACCCGCTAGATAATAATCTCTTATATATAAAAGAGTGATACTAACAGCAATAGGTAGTTTTACATTTATCGCCTTAAGGGCTTTTAAATAGTGATGTCTGATGCTTTCTATTATATCTTTTTCCAACTTAGCGATTGGAATATACTTCTCTCCACTACGTTCCATCAGCATTCCCATATCAACAGATTCGATTATTCCATTTCTATAGAACTGAACATAGGAGTGTGGGGAATTATCGCTTGGCCATTTTGCAAAAGTTAGATAACCGTCTTTATTTACTTTGTAGTCCCAACCTGTAGTGAAAAAGGGTTTTAGATTTGAAGGATTGTTAATTTCCTTTATTTCATATCTTTTATTAGTTGAAATAGACTCTATTGGTAAGAGATGGAGGACGATCTTTGCGCCTTCCCGAATTCTGTCGTTAAACTGACCGTTTTCTAATTCCTTAACACGTTTATCCAGCCACGGATTGTACCATCCTGTAGGAATATCCTCAGATTCTGTTTGTTTTTTTTGTACCATTCCAGGAAACGCTGGAGGGTCAACTGGTTTTGCTCTCTCTAACTGAACTCCAGTTAATATAGCTTGTTTAGCTTCTTCTTGTTCTTTACCAACCAAGCTAATATAACTAATTTGTGGCAACAAACCTTCTAGTTTAAAATCCTCAATTAAGATTGGGATTAGTTTTCTTGTTTTTCCTGTTGGATCTGCACCGAAAGCAGCTGCCCATTCAGGCTGTGTAAATTGAGATAACATATAATTATTTGATAATAACGCAATAGTACAATCAGCATCTGCAGCACCTTCTTGCATTTTTAAAACAATGTTATGGCCAGGTCTAAAATCCCATGCCTGGACAAACACATTATATCCAGCTTCCTCAAGAATCCAACTGATCCATTTAGCAAAGGCTTCATCTCTATGATTATAACTAATGAAAAAATCATATCTTTTACTCATATAAGCACCTCCGTAATGTAAACTTTGTGGATAAATTTTAATCTTTAAAAATATGGCGTGCATCATGGTAATCCTGTTAAACAGGAGTAACTTTGTTTTTCCTCCTTTTATAAATGAAACTTATCGCCTCTAAAAACGATTTCACTTATTATCATTGGGGTTCTCATCTAAAAAACTTTCTAACTCTGTTATTGCTTCTTCCAGTATAGGAATACTAATAATGGGCTCCTTAGCGCAAGCCTTTTTTAATTCCAATAGTTTCTTGTAAGAGTTTTCAACATGTGTCACTTTTTCTTCCTTAGTCGAATTTATATACAGTCTAATATCTCTTTTAGTTTTTATCCCTGATAGTTCTTGCAAAGAGGTAATCATTAATGCCGCAAACAGTGAACCAATAAAAAATAATCCACCGTAAAATGCGCTCTCATAATTCGGCCATTCTTCCTCACCAACAGTCCAGGAGGGGAATTCTGGATAAAAAAGCGGAATCCCAAATATTAAAACAGCTAAAGCAATGAAACAAGAAAAGAGTACTCTTTTAGCTCTTTTTTCTTCTTCAATTTCTGATAGGACTTTTCCTTTTCCGAATACAAAACGTTTCATAGGCATTGCAACTAGTACAACAATAAGTATAAAAAAGATTACTACTCCAATCATTTTCATTCCCCAATCGTTTATAGAATCGTTTAAATCAAAATTTACCTTTAATGTTATATTATAACAAACATGTATTCTCTTAGTCTACAATTCGTTAAATTTATATTATCCGTATAGTTTATTAAAAAGGAGTCTTACTTTATGTTCTTTGCGCAGCGTTGGACCTGCCATCATGATGGTCTCACTAACAAATTTAATCAATATTCCGATAGCTAGGGTTTTTAGGGCAAAATATTTGTATTTTGCTTAGGCAGCACCTCGAGAAACGTGGGGACGATTCTTCTGTTTCAGTAAATTGCATATGTTAACAATTTACGAAACGCTGAACCGTTCCTGGGGTTTTATTCAGAAATCTAATGAGGGAGATAAGCAGTCCGCACTGCTTATGGTATTTTTTGGCAAAGAGCCATCTCTCCTATAAAAGTTTCTATTTAATTGTTCACAAAACCGCCACAATCCACCGCTACCCATCCTGTCCTTTCCACCCTTTCATCCATATATAAAGGGTGAAAGGGTGGTGCATTAGCATGACAATTAAATCGGCGGTTGTTGAGAGTTTTGCGGAGTATTCACAGTTTGGTTCGTTGAAGGAGTTTAACAATCATTTTGAGATGTGGATGGCGGATAAGAAGCGTTTTTTCAGTAAGAGTGAGTTGATTGGTCTGAAGCGGCTGGCTCGTTTTGCTGCGAAGGTTCCTGGGGTGGCGAATGCCAAAATCGGCACGGTCCTGAAGGCGATCTATGAGGAGTATGGGGAGATGGGGATTTCCCGTTCTACTTTTAAAAGAATGATCCTGAAGGCTAGTGAGATTGGTATTTTCACTGTATATGAAACTGCGCGCAAGAACGGCTCACAGTCTAGCAACCTGTATGTATTCAATCGTTTCCCGATGAATGAACTACCTGATGGCGATCAATTGAGCCACCAATATAAAACTATCATTCCTTCTGAAACAAATATTAAAAAGAATAATAAACGTGAAGAAAAGGCTACTGGAGAACAATTATCCGAATTCATAGAGGTAAAACCTGTTACTGAACAAGCACCAGAAGATTATCTTTTTGCCAGTGACCGTGTTCCGAGGGAATTCGTGAATCTTGTAAAATACTTTTACCCAACTGCAAAGTCGATTGAAGAATTCTGGCGGATGAGCAAGGTCGCTGCCTACCGCAACAACTATGAAAAAGATACAGATCTCCTGTTATCGGTTTCCCTTGCCTCCTTCAAACAGCTCGTCCGGAAGCTGAAATCGAAGGTGGAAGTGAGGAATCCTATTGCCTATTTTACAGGGATCCTGAATAAGAAGTTCCAGGAGCTTTATTTTGAGGAGCTTTATGAGTTGAAGGTTTGTTAAGCTGTGTAGTTGTATTAGGAAGAACCCAAATATTATTAAGAAATGAAGACGGATTACGAATCTGGAGTCATATAATAAAACATCTTATTAACATAGTGTAATTCTTATTAAAAGCATTTACTTACAATATATCCATGGTGGAAGATTTCCGGAGGGGCGTCTCACTATTTATAGCTATTTCAGGGCTGGATCACATGTATTGGAAAGCGGTGATACGATGAAAGCAATCATTATTGGCGCTGGTATCGGGGGGCTGAGCACAGCCATTGCCCTGCGCAAAATCGGGATGGATGTGAAGGTGTTTGAACGCAAGCAGGAAGTGCGTTTTGCAGGTGCCGGACTCGCAATTGGAGCAAATGCTGTTCGAGCCTTGCAACAGCTTGGTACAGGCGGTTCAGTCCTTCGGGAAGGGATGGTGTTGGATGAGCTTCGCATCCTTACGCCTTCAGGGAAAATCCTGCAGCGGACGGACACAGCCCTAATTAGCCACAAGTATGGACCTAATAATGTTACGATTGAGCGAGGAAAGCTCCTGGAGCTGCTTATGGGCGCCCTAGGTCCGGAGCAAATTGTCCACACAGGAAAGACTTGTAATCGTTTTGAACAAAATGACAACGGGGTCAAAGTATGGTTTGAAGATGGTTCAACGGTGGAAGGTGATTTACTGATCGGCGCGGACGGTGTTTACTCCACCATTCGCGAAACCCTGTTGCCGAATGTAAAACCACGATATGCAGGATACACTTGTTGGAGGGCGGTTGTGAAGGCCGGACCGGATTTGCGTGATTATGATCCGAATGTATTTATAGAAACTTGGGGCCGCAGGGGCCGCTTCGGATTGGTTCCCTTGCCGGACAACCGGATCTATTGGTTCGCATGCGTGAATGCTAAAGCCCGGAATCCCCAATTAAAAGCCTTTACACCTCGGGACTTGATGAAGATTTTTGAAGGCTATCATGAACCGATTCCTCAAATACTAGCGCAAACCTCCAATCACCAATTGCTACACCATGATATTTATGATCTGCCTCCAATCCGCCGCTTTGCATTCGGACGCATTGTTTTACTCGGAGACGCGGCTCATGCCATGACACCCAACTTGGGTCAAGGGGCCGGGCAATCTATTGAAGATGCAGTCATCCTGGCAAGCCATTTGAAACGGAATTCCCCCATTAAAGAAGCTTTAAAAAGATATGAACAGAAACGAACCGGCCGTACCAGGCAAATTACAAGAATGTCGAACCGTATTGGAATGGTGGCCCAGTTGAATGAGCGCGTTTCTGTCGCTCTTCGTGATACACTATTCCCGCTTATTCCAGATAGGGTCCTGGAAAAGCAGCTTCAGTTTCTATATGAAGTAGAGCTTAAGGGATTATTGTAAAGGATTTTTTTCGATAAGATGATGGATAATCCTCATCCTATTTCCATAAATATCGGTAGTTGTACATATGAGAATGTGTACGGCACCTTTAAGCTTAAAGAAAAGAATTGGGTAGAAGAACTTGCCCATCGGACTTTAGTGAGAGAGTATGGAATTACAACCATTTTAAGATATTAACGAGAGACCCCAGTTTAAGTGGGAGTCCTCATTGCTTGCTAACTCTATTGGAGATAGCGAGCTTTTTTATTTTATTTTTGAGTCTTTAGACTCGTATTTTTTTAACAGGGATAATTGGATATTTGTGGAATTATATATTGGTTATGTCTAATTTTCAGGAGTGGTTATGAATAATCTTACGAATGAGTCTTTTGATGATTTGTTGTCTGCGGCTATTGATGAGCCATCTAGCCGTTTTCAATTTTATAAAGCGTTGGTTGAACTTGAACTGATCGTGATTGGAACGGTTGCGGATGATGAGACATTGAATTTAAAGTACATCGAAGAGGATGGTGAGCTAGTCTTGCCAGTTTTTACGAGTTGGGAGAAGTTCGATGAGATCATCCATCCGAGTATCCATATGTGAAAATCCCAACGGATCTTTTGTTGGAAATGGCGGGGACGGACATTCCGTGGGTGTTGAATCCTTTTACCGGTTTGAGCAAGAAAGTCATAAGTGAAGAACTGGAAACGATGAAGGATGGCAGCATTCTGTATTATTTTTTCGAACAGTTAAGTGACGAAGAGAAGGAAAGGTTTCTGACTGGACAAATAGTGGAGCTTCCCGAAGGTGTTATGGAAAGGCTGCGCTCATGCCTTAAGAAGTTCTCAGCTGTAAGAAAAGCTTACCTGGTTAATATATATAATCCATCGGCTGCTGGGCCTCCTTTTCCTCTAGTAGCATTGGATGTGGATGACTTGGAAGAAGGCCTGACTAAAGAAGTTTTCGAAGCTATAAATCAACACGCAGAACAGCAGGTTGAAGTATTGATTCTAGATGAGGCTATCCCGCTGACCGGCTCCATTATTGAAGACACCAGGCCATTTTATTTCCGTGAACCAGTGGAAGAATTGCGGACGATGTTTGAGTAGGAGGTTACCGAGTGTCAAAGATTAATATAAAAGTGAAGCAGGTGAAGGCGGCCAACAAGGATTTAGTCAACTTATCCTCCCGGGTGAATGGGGTTGGAAACCAGATTTCGTCCGTCAGGCAACAGGTTGATGGCAGGATTGCCTCCCGAAGGAGCATAGGGAGGAATTTAAATGAAGCAGCTTCAAAGGTAAGAGAGGCTGCAAAGAAACTGAAGAAAATTCATCAGTTTGTTGATGTATCCATGGATTTGTATGTGAAAGCCGATAAGAAAGCGGACCGATTCAAGGAACCTGAAAAGAAGTCGGTCTGGGACAAAATGAAAGATATATTTGGAACGGCTGATGATGTTGTATCAGGATTTCGCAAAGGGGTAGCTGAAGCTGTCTTTTCATCCGTTGAAGGAATTTGGAACGCCATCACCCATCCAATCGAGACTGCCAAGGGAATTGTGTATGCCGTAAGCCACCCCGTTGAAACAGCCAAAAGCATCTGGAAGTCGATCTCCGATTCCTGGAAGAATGACGTTATAAATGGAGATGCGAAAAGCCGTTCGCAGTGGTTTGGCCGCGCCATAGGAGAAGTCGCTCTGGCAGTCATCGGAACCAAAGGCGTTGACAAGGCCATAAAGATGGCTAAAGGGGCTAAGGTTGTGGAGGAAGCTGGGGGAGTTCGGGTTGTTAGAAAAGATACTGCTCAGGCTCCTAATATAATAAATAATAAAGATGCAGGCATAAGTGGTATCAGTAATACTGTAAAAGGAAAGTTTGATTTTGATTCTACTCAAGGGTTGAAAGGGTTTAGTGAAAAGCTTCCTTCATATTTAGAGATGAATGGAATAAATATTGAAAGATTTCATGATTTACGTCTAAAAGCGGTTGATAAATTAACTGATTCAGAAGTAAATATTATAAAAAATATTAGGGATGCTGTACCACCGGTTAATAATAAAACTTTGTTGCAAAAGACCATTCCGGTGGGGGAAATTGAAAATTATTTATCAGGCAAGTATACAGAAATTGGTGGATATGTTGCAAAAGTAGAAGATGTAAGTAATGTAAGAATGTATGATGATGTTATAGAGACATCAAGGTTGGACTATACACTAAATGATGGTACTAGGCCATATCCTGTGAATGGCACTTCTTACGGAATGATAAGATTTAAGACAACTCAATCAGACATGGTGGAGATTCCATATGGTGAAAGGTTTGGCGGTAATAACAAAGATGGTCCACCATGTACTCAAAATGGATTCACTGCAGCCAGAAATGGAATGGTCGTTCCTGAATGGACATTTAATGGAAGGTTTAAGCCAAAGCCAGGAGCAGAATTATATCATGTAGAGAATGGGCAAGAAACATTAATAGCTATATTTGATGGCAAAAAGTTCGTAGATATTAATCAAAATTGAAAAGGTGAATAAAAATGATCAGAAACGGTAACTATTGCATCTACAATGGTAAAGAATATGAACTCTCAGAAGATATGAATGATAATTTAATTATATTATCTGAGAATCCAACTTTCCCAGAGAAACATGGGTTTATCGACCACTTCAATAGTGGCGTATATAGTAAAGTTGTTAACCCGAGTGAATTAACAAAATGTTATAGGGTATCCACTAAGGGGAAGTTAAACGGAAAAATTGTTAACATATCGAATGAAAATGGCAATGAATATTTTGTTGGTACCTCAAATGCAGATATAGCCAAAGACTTAGGGGCGGAACGAACAGATAAATATTATTACGAGAAATGGGTACCGAAAGAAATGGTAGAAGTTTTTGAAGAGATTCAGGAAATCAATATTTAGGTTTACGCAGAGGATTTATTTTAAGGTAAGAGAGTATAGATACAATGGATAAAGTAGAATGAAAAAAGAAAAATTGAACGAGTCTTTAATTAATGCAAATGTTCCCAAGGATTTATACAACTTGAATGGCGGGCTACCTAATGAAGCTTTTTGTTTAAATAAAGAAGGTGAAATTTGGGAAGTTTACTATAGTGAACGTGGAGTTAAATCTCAATTAAAGCATTTTCACTCTGAAGATGAAGCATGTAATTACTTGTATAAAACGATTTTAGAAGTTTTATGAGACATAGGGACGGTCCAATAAGTCCAATGAAAATCCTGAAACAAAACGATAAGCAGTCATGCTGCTTATCGTATTTTTTTGCCCATCCAGCAAATTCACCTCGAAAATTTCCTCTTTAACTGTTAAAAAAAGAAACATTGGGACGGTTCTTCTGTTTCAATAAATTGTATATTTTAACAGTTTATGAAACGCCGGAACCGTCCCTTTGTTTCAATATGAAGTACTTGAGCGTTTCTTTGGCTGGGGAACGCTTTTTATTTATGTTGAATTATAATAAATAAATCATTAAAATTAATAAATATTTATTGTAAATCAATAAATCGTGTATTAAAATCAAAATTAGAATATGGTAGCGAGGTGCTTTATGGAAAAGGTTAAAACGTTGTTTTTAAAAATGGCGGTTATTCTTTTAGGAGTTCCAGTTCTCGGTCTGTGCATCTTTTTGGTGCCTGAGCTGGCCAATCTTTCATCAGAATTGCTTCCGGAGTTTCCTTTAATAAAATATTTTGTTTTCATCATTTTTGATGGATCGGCAATACCTTATTACTTTGCTTTGTATCAGGCTTTCAAACTCTTACGCTATATTGATAAAAATATTTCTTTTTCTGATTTATCTGTAAAGGCTCTAAGAAAAATCAAATACTCTGCAGTCACAATTAGTACTTTGCATGTGCTCGTTTTTCCGCTCTTCTATATCTTTGCGGAAATAGACGATGCCCCAGGAGTGATCTTGGTCGGATTGGCTGTCCCGTTTGCTTCGATGGTCATCGCCGTCTTTGCTGCTGTTCTTCAAAAACTTTTACAAGAAGCAATTGAGATTAAATCAGAAAATGATTTAACGGTGTGAGGTGTAAACAATGGCCATTATCATAAATATTGACGTAATGATTGCAAAAAGGAAAATGAGCGTAACGGAACTGTCGGAGAAGGTTGGGATTACAATGGCGAACCTTTCTATATTGAAAAATGGAAAGGCAAAGGCCATTCGGTTATCCACCTTAGAGGCAATTTGTAAGGCTTTGGATTGTCAGCCGGGAGATATTTTGGAATACAAAAGCGATGAAGACGTTTAAACCATGCGGAGGAAACTTGCTATACAGGTAGGTTATTAGGGGAGGGTAAAAAGATGGACAATAACAATTTGATCATTGAAAACATGGCTGATCCTCATGAGCTGGAGAGAATGTATAGAAAGGATCCGAAAGCCTTCAAAAAGTCATTCACACAGGCATGGAAACAAAATCCTGATTCTCATATTCTTCGTGTTTGGTATGAAAGATTGCATTTCAGGGAGACGGCAAATACAGATAAACCTCTCTTTCTTCAAAAAGGGTTCTTCATTATGTGCATGCTGGCAATTTTGGCCGGGATCAGCACCCGGATCATTTTCCATTTTGTCGAACAGGAAGCCATTGCTCCAATTAACCTGGCTTTTGGTATGATCCCCTTTGTAGCTGCTTATTTTGTTTACAATAATACTCCCAGAAAAAGGATTATTTATATCCTTGCAGCGTTGTTCCTCATTTCCGGGATTTATCTTAATACACTTCCGTTAGATTATAAAGACAGTATCATACTTGTTTATTTGCATTTTCCCGTATTTTTATGGGTCTTGGCAGGGCTTGCATTTACAGGAAATGAATATTCTAAAGGAAGCACAAGATTAGCCTATATTAAATTTAATTTGGAATTTGGCATTCTTTATACCAGCATGGCAGTTAGCGGAATGGTTCTAGCGGCACTAACCATGCAGTTATTTAGCTTTATTGGCCTGAATATAGAGGACTTCTATTTTAGTAATGTCGTTTTATTCGGTGCTGCTGCTCTTGCTATTGTGGCTACATACCTGGTATCAATGAATCTTAAGCTTGCTAAGAATATTACTCCATACATAGCCAAGATTTTTAGTCCTCTTGTCCTGACCACATTGTTAGTCTATCTCATAACGGTTATATGGGTCGGGAAAAATCCATTCCTGGATCGGAATTTCTTGATAGCCTTCAATGGAATACTCCTTGGTATACTGGCCATTACCATATTTTCCATTACCGAAAGTGAGTCAGACGAGAAAAAGAACATTTCTCATTATATAAATTTCGCCTTAATTGCTCTTGCACTCATCATTGACAGTGTGGCGTTGTCAGCGATTGTTTTCAGACTTTCTACTTTCGGGGTTTCGCCTAATAGAGTAGCTGTCTTAGGAGTAAACATACTCATCTGGGCCAATCTAATTTGGATCATGCTCTCCTATTTGCGTTATCTGCAGAACAAATCTGGACCTTCAGGTATCCAAGAGGCTATTACCAAGTATTTGCCGGTCTACGGACTTTGGGCGGCTTTCGTTATTTTCGTGTTTCCTGTCATTTTCAATTAGTGAAGAAGCATGGGGACGGTTCTTTTGTTTCAGTAAATTGTGTATTTTAACAGTTTATGAAACATTGGAACCGTCCCTTTGTTTTCAAGTAAAACTTGAAACTTTCTTACATATTGCTTCGTAATTTAAAGGAAGGGAAGTGATTAGTTGGAAGAGAGAAAGTTTTATACTTCAAGAATTTATATGTTTGTATCATTTATTGTTTCAGTTCCTTTATTCATCATGATGGGGTGGATTATTTACTCTGGTTTAGATTATGAAAAAGATTGGCTGTATTGGGCAGGACTGATACTTAGTTTATTATTTGAAATGCTTTTTTTGCATATGGTAGTTTATTCGTTGAAACAATTAATAAATCCAAAATTACTTATAACTGTAACTGAAACAGGAGTGATTGTCTTTCAAGATAAAAGAAACGTTGAAATTGGTTGGGGAGATATAGAGTCTTATATGATTTGCAGAAACCCTGGCTCAGGCAACGTTGTTTACTTTTATATTTTTGTGAAAGACGGGGTAATCTCTCCAACTATTCCTAAACAGATAAAGGTTGAATTTCATTTTATGAAAAATCAACAAAAACTGAAAGCGATCTTCAAGGAAAAGAATATTAAAGAACTTCCACCTGATTATGAACTTGTTAAACACATGAAGTGAGGTTTAGGGAACAAAACCTTTAGAAGCACGGGGAGCGTACCCTGTGTTTTTTAATAAAGTTGGACGGAAAAACCATGATAATTATGAAGGTTTTTCTCGTATAGGTTGTCGCTTTTTACTAGTCCTAAAAGGCGTGCTAACCGATATTATGACGCTTTAAACAGATGTCTAATTCTTGGTAATATCGGAATTCTAGAACTCCAATCCGGTACATCGATGGGATGATTATAACAAATATTAAATAGTGTCTTTATCAGTATTTTTCTAAAGTTACCTATATATAGATATAAATGTTTAAAACTCAATCATAAATGGATACACAAGGAATGGAGGGATGAAGATGAAGATGAAGATACTTATTATTGGTGGAGATGCAGCGGGTATGAGTGCTGCAATGCAAATGGTACGGAACAGCTCTGGACATGAAATCACTGTGTTGGAAAAGGGTGGCGTGTATTCATACGGACAATGTGGCCTGCCTTATGTAATCAGCGGGAAGATTGAGTCCACAAATGAGTTAATCGCGCGCACTCCGTCTACTTTTAAAGAGAAATATGGTATTGATGCACGTGTATTTCATGAGGCCCAAAAGGTAGACGTAGAAAATAAAATGGTAAGTGGAATAAACCATAGTAATGGTGAAACGTTCAGCCTTCCATATGACCGCCTTCTGATTGCGACTGGTGTAAGCTCGGTCGTTCCAGAGTGGGAAGGTGTGACACTTCCAGGTATTTTCTCACTAAAAACCATTCCTGATGCAAAAGCGATAATGGATTATCTGGATAGAGATATACATAATGTGACCGTGATTGGTGGCGGATACATTGGGCTTGAAATGGCCGAAAGTTTTGCAGAGCTCGGCAAGAAGGTAACCATCATTGAAAGAAATGAGCAATTAGCCAAAATATTTGATCCAGACATGGCGGAACTGATTCATGAAGAAGCAGTAAAGCAAAACATTGTGTTGAAAATGGGTGAATCCGTGGAAGCATTCGGCGGAAGTGACCATGTGGAATCTGTGAAAACCAATAAAGGGGAGTATAAAACAGATTTGGTGCTAGTCGCTGTAGGTGTGAAGCCCAATACTTCCTTTATAGAAGGAACAGGGATCACAACAATTGGGAATGGTGCGATCCAGGTAAATGCCTATATGCAAACCAGTATCGAGGATATCTACGCGGCAGGAGATTGTGCCACACAATATCACCGGGTAAAAGAAAAGGATGACCATGTCCCATTAGGAACACATGCCAATAAGCAAGGACAAATCGCCGGATTGAACATGGTGGATGTACATAAAACCTTTAAAGGAATCGTAGGCACTTCGATTATTAAGTTTTTCGATTTAACCCTCGGGAGAACAGGGCTATCAGAAAAAGAGGCAAACACGCTGAACATTCCCTGCGGCTCTGTAACCATTACAGCAACTGATATCGCTGGTTATTATCCCGATGATAAAAAAATGAAATTGAAACTTGTCTATCATAAAGAGACACATAAGATTCTTGGCGGGCAAATTATTGGGGAAAATGGCGTCGATAAACGAATCGATGTACTAGCGACGGCCATCTTTCATTCGATGACGACCGAAGAACTGCTTGATTTGGATTTGGCGTATGCACCACCGTATAATGGGGTGTGGGATCCTGTTCAGCAGGCGGCTAGGAGGGTGGAGTAAAGGTAAATGGGGACGTATCTTTTGGAAACGAAAGGTACGTCCCTCTGCTTTTTGGTACCCTCTAATTATTCGAAGTCTTAAATACAGACATCCAATGCTATAACATATCAATAATTTCAGGTTCATCCATTTTTTTAGATTTTTGCTCTTGAATAAACAGCTTGTGAGCAACATTCCCAATAGTATTTGTAGTAACTGCATCTACGGTCCCGCCAATGATTCCCCCGGCTAAAGGCACCACTTACCTAAATTTATGACCCCTTTTTCTCCAAACTTTGTTAGTAAACGAAAGCCTACAGCTTGATTGATTTTTTTTATTACTTCAAAAGGGATTTTTTTAATACCGTTTACTGCAAGTTTTTTTCCTATCTGAATGCCTGCATTTTTAAGAATATCTTTAGCTCCATTTCCAGCTAAACAGGCATAAACGAAAGATTTAACCTGATCATCTTTTAAATCATAACCGCCCATATGTGCGATAGCCGCAACCATTCTCATTTGAACTAAAATAACACTAGTTATATTGGCTGGTACAGCCACAGGCAATGTAATAAGTCCGCCCAGGCCTGTTAAAAATCCACTAGTAGCACTTTTGGTGTTTTGCCAAAGGATTAAACTTTTAACTTTTTCGTCTAAGGTACCACTTTTTTGTAAATAACTATCAGCTAATTCTATAGCGGTGTCCATTCCAGGTACACCACCGTTAATTGCTTTATCATAAGACCAATCTAATGCCTTCATTATGGAGTCGTGTGTTAAGGATTTTGTTTTAGACAATTTAAGTCTCACCTTTCTTCTATGGGGGTATGGTAATATTATACTATTAAAACTGAGTTTGGGATTTAGAATATTATCAAGGCATTAAACTACTTAAAATAATTAAAAGAAAGGTGTCCTATGGAGAGAAGAAGACCAACAATAAAAAACAAAGTCGAAATCCCCGTAAATATTTTCAGAGGAGAAGAGTTAATCGCTGAATGTCCGAGTATACAGGCGGCGGCAAGATTTTTCAAAAAAGAAACGAATTCTACACGTTTCAACTGGTCTGCTATTAATAAGGGGATTTGGTACGGTGAATCGTATTCTAAAGATGGAGCTACTTATTATTTTACAACAGATAAAGAAGCTATTAACAAGAAAACTGGAAACGAGGTAGTCTAATACTAGCTAAGAGGATAATCCAGATTACCTTAAGTTGTATTATGAAAACCGAACACTTTAATGAATACCAGAAGAATGAGCTGACCAAATTTAAATCTGTTATATAAAAATAATGAGGAGAAGAGAAAAATTATGCCAGAATATAGAGTTAATAAGAAGCAATCATCCAAGAATAGAATTATTATGACCATTATTTTTGCGTTACTCTGTGCCTCGATTGGATCAGCAGGAACATATATGATCTTGAAAGGTGATAAAAAAGTAGTTAAACCAACTACAGAAATAAAAGGTGAGGTCATCATAGAAAATATCGCATACGATAAGGTGAGAGAAATCAGCAAACACTTCGGATATGAGGATGTCCAAGACTTCGATTACACCGAAGATGACACTTATGAATTTTTAAAGAATCAAGAGGATGATATTTGGCTTGAAACAACAGGGAAAAAATTCGGTAAGTATCTTTTCGGAAAAGAATACAACATTCATTTGTTTGGTTATTTTATGCTTGGTTATGATTTAAAAAATATTAAAAAAGAAGATTTTTATTATGATGAAAAATCCAAGGTTTTACACATTAAAGTACCAGCATTAGAATTAGCTTATATTCCTATGTTTGACAAGAGTTATTTTGATAGTTTTGTAGGAGTATTTAGAAAGGAATACACTGAGGAATACCGAAAGTTGATTTATGAAGATGCGATAAATCAAGGCATCCAAGCTATCCTTGATGATAAAAGCAAAGTTAGTGAAGGATATAAATTAACAAATGATTCTCTTAAAGAAACATTATTCGACAAACCAGAGTTAAAAAAACATGTCAAAGATATTGTTTTTGAAAAGTCCGATCAAGAAGCAACTATTAGAGTCGAAGAAACTAGACAAGCTGTTCTTGGTGAGAAAAAAGAAACGGAAAAGTAAAATCTATTCTATTTATAGTGTATATAAAATAAATACTGTCGACAAATTCGGTTTCATCGAGTTTGCCGACAGTGACTATAATTCATATAGCTAACAAATGGCTTGGGAACTTCCTAAGCTTTTTTTCTTAATAACCTGTTATTAAACATCCTTCTGATGCTCATAACAATATATCTTTCCATTGAATTTGTGGTTTGATAAACAATATGATTTAACTTTATCAGACACGTATTTATTACAGATTGAACAACTTGCTTGAGTGGGGGTGTCTGTAGTAACAGCCTTCAATGCCTGCTCGTGTACTCGTCTAATGGCAGGGTCTTTGATATCTGCATTTAAGAAGACATCGTAAATCACTGAAATCTCCCTCTCGCTTAGGAGAGGTTCTTTGTGTTGAATTTTTAAAACGGAAACCTTTCGGTGAATGAACTCTGATAGCTCGATATCATAAACGATCAGTTCGTTTGACTGTATTTTCCGGTAATCTAAATCAACTTTAAACGTTGATCGCTTAGTAAAAGAAACAAATGAAACAAAAAACTCCTCGTACTTTTGATCAATCAAGGACGATAGTGCTTTTATATGCCCGTAGTTTTGGACAAAGGGGTTCATCATTTTGAACTTCCCATTGACGGACCATGTTTTTCTGTCTTTCCCCCCGTAAATTGTTCCTTGATAATTTTTTGTCTCAATAACAAAGATGCCGTATGGTGTCAGCACAACATGGTCAATCTGTGAATATCCAGACTTTGCTTTTGGGTTTTTTATCAGAAGGTCACTCAAGTATCGGCAGTCCTTTGGCAGCTGATCTAGCTGTATATCAATCTTGTATTCTCCAATTTCACCTTTTCTTACGGCAACCTGTTTTGGAGCGGCAGTCATCGCTTTTACAGGAGGCGCCTCTGTCTTTTTCTTCTTCAAGAAATTAAGAAATAATAACATGATAATATCTCCTTGCTGTAAAGTTTCCTCTCTTATACTTTCGTTCTAATCCCCTCCTTATTTAAACTTTTATTTGATATAATGGAAAAAATAACTAGTTCCTGGCTTGCGTTTAGGAAGTTTGTTAACCAGCGGAATCAGTCTCGCTTTCTCTTCTAATATTAAGCATTAAAGGAGCAAAAATATGCTGCATCGAATGGGTTTGTATGAAGACTACTTTCCATCAATCATTAAGGGGAAGAAGAAAGTAGAAGTTCGTTTGAACGATGAGAAGAGAAGGAAAATTCAAGTTGGCGATTTGATTGAATTTGTTAAGGTGCCTGAACAAGATGAAACATTGATTGTAAAGGTAATAGAACTACGGCACTATGATACCTTTAAAGGGATGTATAAAAACATACCGTTCGATGACTTTGATTGTGAAGGCTGGACAATGAAAGAAATGGTGGACGGTACATATGAAATTTATACTCCAGAGCAGGAGAAGCAATGGGGCGCATTAGCCATTACAATCAAATATCTGCGGAAAAGCAATGGAGGATAAGTGTCATTGCTTTTTTCAATTATTAGCTAGAAAATTCAGTAAACACCTATAAATTTCCAATAAAACCATGTATCCTAATATTAACATTCTCACGAAGGGGTATGATTGCCAAAATGGTTTACGGTGGTCTGTTGGGAAGTTTCTTTATCCTGCTTGGTCTGTTCATATGGAGAAAGGGAAGTGTCTCTTTTTTAGCGGGTTATGCGAAGGACAAAGTGAACAATGAGAAATTATTGGCAAAGCGGATTGGGCTGGTGATTATCTTATTTGGGTTCGAGACGATCATACTAATTGCTGTCAGCTTGTATGTCATGCCGGTTGATGCCTTGTTATATGGGATTCTAACCGGATTGCATGTGCTGGCAATTCTATTTTTGATGGTTGTAACCCAAATGAGTAAGCCTGAATAACTTGAGGCGGGATATCATGAAAGTTTGTCTCTGTAACTAAGACAGAAAGGAGTTTACAATGAAGTCGGTAAAAGCCCGGTCAGTACATACAACTCAAGAAGAGATGCAAAAAAACTTCAGATTTGTAATTATTGCTTTTTTCATAATCAGTCTGTTTATTTCAGTGATCAATATACAATCAATCTCGACGCTGCCAAGTTGGTTGAAAATAAGTTCCATCATTCTGCTAATCTGTTCGATTATGCTCTTTGTCTATGGATTAACACTTTCTAAAAAGAACTTATCCTGGGTTAATGGAGGATACCACTTCTTCTTTTTCCTGCTTGTCATAAGCTTTCAGCTCCTCCTGACTTCAACCGGAATGTATACATTGGGAGTTAGGGAGGGGCAAATTATTGAGGAGGTAAACTACTCTTGGTTAACCCTAGTTGTATATTTTGCTAGTGCTGTCATTTATGTTTTTTTGTCTCTATTTATTTCTTCCCCAAAACTACGGAGAGTGAATAGTTACAAGGCGTATGTGGCAGGAACCATTATAGCCGTGGTTATTATTGCGTTAATATTTATCACACTCAATGTCATAAGGTATAAAATCTTCACCCAGCCAGATACGGTAAAGGAATCTTATCAGTTTTTTATAGGTGCTGTCCTGGCACTTTTTCCGGCCACAGTATTAGGAATTAGTATGATCCGTGTGAAAACGCGCGGCATTGAGTAAATTATAAAGCCAATTCTAAAAACGGTTCTTGCGTCTCACTAAATGCGAAATTATGTTAATGCTAGAGACGCAAAGGAAGCATGGGGACGTACCCTATGCTTTTTTTCGGGGGGAAAAGGAGAGGAGCCGGTGAGAAGCTAATTCTATATATTCGTGAACCGTCCCTATGACCCTCCAATTAATCCGCCAAAGCCTATCCACATTTTATTTTCATTCATATAATGATAAAAAAATCTGGAGGTGAAAACATTTGAGATATAGTTATTTAAAGTGGTCTGAAGTACCATATGCTGGAGAAGAATCACCTCCACGCGATCCGGTTACACCTTTAGCGGGACGGTGGCCGCTATTTTTTTTGAAAAGAGATGAAGAAGGATATTTTTCTGATCCTTTTGGGCAAAGACTGAGGCTTCCCATAAGACATCCACGATTGATACACTTTGAAAAAGAACTGAAGGTCGTACAGCGGACACTCGAGAATCTAACTCCAACCCAGGAGAAAATAGCTATCTATTATGGGACAGGAGTACCGACTAAACAGTGGACTCCTGTTGCTGACCGCTTAATAGATACGTATAATGTTACTCCTACCCAGGCGGCTCGAATCCAGGCCGTATTGCATGGAGCAATCAATGATACAATGGTTGTTGTATGGGATTTGAAGTATGAATGGAATGTTGCAAGGCCGAATCAGTATGATCAGGAATTGGAAACCGTTTTGTGTACCCCCAGGTTCCCAACATATCCGTCAGGACATGCTGCAGTGTCTGGTTGTGCGGAAGTCATCTTGAGTTATTACTTTCCTGCTGAAAAAAAGAAGCTGGAAAGAATTGCTGAGGAAGATGCAATAAGCCGTTTACTTGCCGGGGTCCATTTTCCTTCTGACAACTCAGAAGGAATTGAATTAGGAAGAGCCATCGGACATCAGATTATTAAACTTTTAAAGAGAGAACAAGACCATGACATGCGGGCAATTGATCAGCAGTACAGGGAAGATTTTGATGCTGATATTTTCGCCATAGATTTCGAACAATTTATTCCTTTTGATTTTTCTGCAGAATGTACTTCCCTCATAAAGTCAGAATCCAAAAAGTTATTTGAAAATGTGAATGTTCCAAAGCCTCTCTTAAAAAAACGGAAGTGAATGCTTCCCGATTGTCAGCCTGAATTGCCTTGTCGTCATACTTGCTGGCATCTGGCTTTTTAAGGAGAAAATCAAAAAGTACCAGCTTGTTGGAATTTTTTCAGCTTTGCTTGGGATTACTTTTACAAAAATTTGAGATAAAAGGCAGCCGCCAACGGTTGCCTTTTTCTATGGGGAAACAGGGGAGGTTAAGATTATTGTTTGCACAAACCGTGAAATGAATAGGGTCTTTAATCTCGTTTTCTAACTTATGGAAATTTCTGCTTTAAATGCATTCCGTGTTGATTTAAACTTAGTTCAGTAACCAAGTTTATAGAAATGAAGTGATAAAAATGAAACTTAAAATACAAATCCCCTTTTTTATAATTGGTCTTATCCTTTTTAGTTACGGTATAGCGGTGGCAATCAAGGTTAAGTACTTAGGGATCCATCCTTGGGATGTATTGAATATTGCACTTTATGATAAGTTTGGATTAACAATCGGAACATGGAACGTGATTTTTGGTGTCATGTTAGTTGTTGTAACGCTTTTGATTGATCGTACTTATGTTAACGTTGGTACTTTTATTAATGCGCTGATGGTTGGCACGATGGTTGACTTTTTTCTCTGGCTGGATGTTTTGCCCCAGGCTTCCACGCTCATGTTTGATGTTTTGGTATTGCTGCTTGGTGTGTTCATCATGGGGTTTGGAGGCGGAATGTATAATGCTGCCCGAATCGGATCAGGTCCAAGAGACGGGTTTATGCTTGCGATTTCAGTTAAGCTCGGGTATTCAATCAGCAGAGTGCGAATCATTGTGGAGAGTATTGTGCTGGTGGTTGCCCTATTACTGGGCGGGCCGGTCTTTATTTTCACCTTCATTTATACATTTATCCAGAGTCCGATTTTCCAGGCTTCCTACAAGGTCTGTACTGGATGGATTGAAAAGTTATCTTGCTCAATAAACCAAAAGGGTATTTCTATGTAATAGAAGAAAAGAGGTTTGAGTATGGGGAGAAAAAATGTCATTGTTGGTGTTTTAGTCGTTTTGTTGATTGTTGGAAGTTGGTTGGTGCATCAGAAAATGACAGATGAAACTTACTTGGGGATGTCCATCATTCCTGAGCAGCACGAAGATATTCCCTTATATAAAGGGTTGGAGCCTACAAGAACGCATTATGTAATTGAAGGAGATCATTGGCAAGACATTTATGATTTTTACTTTAAGGAACTCCCTTCGCTCGGATGGGTAAAGGAATACAGTGGTTCCGCGCTTGATGATAATGACTCGGAGAATGATTGGGGAGGATTTGATTCACGCTGGACCAAAGAGGGGTTCGTGGGAGAACTGAGCGTTAGTGCTTCGTATAATCAGTATGAAGATCAAACGGAAGTAATGTTTGACCAAACTCCGATTCACCATGCTACTAAGTGGATAAATGAAGTTCCAGATAGTCTCTGTATTTATGATACTGTAAATGAAGAAGGCTGCGTGGTAGTGGACGATCATGAAAAAATACAAAAGATTGTAGGATTCATTAATGATGCTATTGATTGGGAAGGGGAATCTCCAAAAGGACAAAAAACCGGTGCCATTGTTATTGGGGAGAAGACCATAAAAGTTCTCTATGGAGATGAAATTGAACTCTATTTTCAATCGGAAATGGGCCTGAAGTTGATGAAGGCAGAACCTGAATTTTTTGAAATGACAGGATTGAAATCTAGACAAGAGTAGACTAGGGAACGGTTCTCGTGTCCCACAAAAGGAGAAACAATGGGGAGCTTTAGCGATCACAATTAAAATATCAACAGAAAAGCAATGGAGAATAAGTTCCGTTGCTTTTTTTATTTATCTTAGCGTGGGACATCAATTTTCATATTAAACTAATTAAAAATAATTCTTAAAAATAATCGTAATAAGTGAAATAAATGTTGTGCGGATTCGACTAATTTATAAGTATAAAAAATTGATGGGAAAATGGAGTTGACCAGCTGATGATTAGCAACAAAATTTCAGAGTGGTTTTACTTGTACAACAAGGATATATACCATTTTTTAGTTTATTATATCGGGTCAAGTGATGTGGAAGATCTTGTGCAGGAGGTTTTTATCCGGGCCATTAAGGGCTTTGATACGTATCAGGAAAAATCTAGTCCTAAAACCTGGCTTTTTTCGATTGCGCGCCATGTGGGGATAGATGAAATTAGAAAAAGGAAGCGTCTTAGGATGAAGCAAATGATCAGGTTCTGGGATGAGCAAACAGATAAGGCAACGCCTGAGGAAATCCTCCAGCTTAATGAAAATAACAGATTGCTTTATCAAGCAGTCCAATCGCTTAAAGCAAATTATCGGGAAGTCATCATCCTTAGAGGGATTAAAGAACTTTCTGTATCTGAAACAGCATCCATTTTAAATTGGACCGAAAATAAGGTGCGTATTACCTACCATCGTGCGTTAAAGATCCTGCAAAAAAGCGAAGGAGGATTTTCACTATGAAAGACCATGAGAAATTTTATGATTTAGAGAGAAAAATCAAATCATTACCAGAACCTGATTATGATAAAAAGTTCACTAAGGATACACAAGATATGATCCATGAAAATCTGCTGCAATTTACAAGGTCAAATGGTAAGAAGAAAAAAAGGAGAGCTGCGATAATGAAGAGGTTTATTGCGGGTTTAGCGAGTGTTGCTGCCATTGTGTTATTCGCCATTCTTATTATTCCGTTAAATGAGGAACGTTCATCAAGTCCTGATTCAAATCAACAAGGGCAACAAAGCACGGAACATCCTCCCATGGGTGAAAACCAAGTTGACGATGATAAAGATCCTATAGATCAGAATGAACCTAATGATAAAGTAACAGATACTATTCTTTATGAAAATACAGAATATGGATTCAACTTTGAACTTCCAAAAAGTTGGGAGGGCTACAAGATTGTCTCTGATTCCTGGGAAGGGATTTCTGCTGATCAACAAATAATTGAAAGTGGCCAAATCCTTTCAATTAGACGTCCTGATTGGACGGAGGAAAAACCGAAACAAGATATTCCGATCATGATTTTTACACTTGATCAGTGGTCCTTACTTGAAAAGGAAGAATTTCATATTGGGGCAGCACCTGTTCGCCCGTCCATCCTGGGACAAAATAATAAGTATGTTTTTTCACTTCCAGCTAGATATAACTATGCATTTCCAGAGGGGTATGAAGAAGTAGAAAACATTTTAGAAAACAACCCACTTCAACCGCAAAATCCAGAATAAAAGACAACCAAAAATAATAAATGAAAACCAGGACGAACAGAAGAAAAAGGCGAGGAATGTTCATTCATTAAAATCTATTGAAACACAGGAAACTCTGGATAGGGGCACTTTTTTATCAGGCTAAGTTAAAAGAACCTTTATTGAGGTTCTTTTTTTTATTTAGAAACACGAAAAAATAGATTGCGAATACACTGATAGAGTCTTAAAATGAGGGAGTCAAAGTGATAGAGAGAGAAGGATCAGCATGTGGATTGCCGCGGCATTAGTAACGACGTTAAGCTTTGGGATCAATAATACGATATTTAAATGGAGTACAGCACGACATCTATCAAAGGTACATATTCAATTTTTCTTTTACTTGGTAGCCTTTCTGGTCACCCTTGGTTATGGAGTGGTGTCTGGGGCGCTGGAATTTAACTTACTTGCAATGGTCCTTGGCGGCCTGATTGGGATATTGAATGCGAATGGGAATATCCAAATGTCGAGGGCCTTTGAGAACGGACCGGCCAGCCTGACATCGCCTCTGGTAGGTGCAAACGCAATCTTTCCGATTCTCGGTGCAGCGATTATTTTTCACGAACAGATCAGCCTGCTCCAATGGCTAGGGATTGTTTTCATACTGGGCTCGGCCTTAGTGATTCAATATTCGCCAGGTTCGAACCGCGGAACCGAGTATGGTCCATGGCTTTTCCGGGTACTTTTGGCCATTCTTTCGTTCGGGATTTTAGGAATCTTGATGAAGACTACTTCTTATTTACAAATCAGTTCGCTTAATACATTAATTTGCATGTATGGAGGCGGAAGTATTTATTTGGGGATTAACAGCATTCGGGGAAAAGAGCATTGGCAGCGTACAGAGGCCAATATCGGTTCACTCGTTGGATTGATCAGTGTCATCGGCTACAGCTGTTACTTTTATTCATTACAAGAGGGAACAGCCAGCATCATCTTCCCGATTGTCAGCCTGAATTGCCTGGTGGTCATACTTGCTGGCATCTGGCTTTTTAAGGAGAAAATCAAAATGTACCAGCTTATTGGAATTTTTTCAGCCTTGCTTGGTATTATTTTTACGAAAATATGAGTTTAAAAGGCAGCCGCCAACGGTTGCCTTTTTCTATAGAGGGAAAAGCGGCGGTTCTCATGACCGTTTGAGATTGGAAACAGTGTTACATTCCATAATCTTGGATAACGGTATTGTCCTTAAAAGGTTACAGCGCTATACCACCATCTAAGCTCAACAATTGAAGGGGACACAGGTACGGGAAGAGTGTCTCAATAAATCTAAATAACTCCTTTACCAAACATTGGTACGAAGTTGACATTTCAAATCTAATAAAACCGCACCCATCCCAATAAGGGATGAGTGCGGCAGGGGACCTACCTAATTCGAATTTGGATTGCGTGCAAACATTACATAGTCAGTTGAAATTGGAAGGATGTCAATAATACTATTTGTGTTTAAAAGATTATCGAGCTGGCTTCCTCTTACTGTTACGATTTGTGTTTTAGTATAGACATCCCCATTGGAAATCGTAGATATCACGACACCGTTTAGGAACACATTTTGTTGGTTTCCGTAAGTGACTGTTCTCGTTTCTCCTGGACGGATTGTAAAATAGACTACTCCATCAAAGTTGGCCGGATCAGCACCTTGACGAACAAGAAAACCAATCTGCAAAGTCGCTGCGCTGCGGTTATTAACCGTTTTTTGTGCCATTATCATTCACCTCCCATCCTTAGATTTAATACATCCTATTCTATTAACCAAAAGAGGACAGGGCTTGTATGATAGTTAAATTTATTATTTTTATATAAATGGGGATGTAACCTGTGCTTCTTAAATGAAAACTAGCATTGTGAAGAGAGGGTGTCCTAAGTTCTCTGTCTTTAAGTGGGAATTAAGCTTTTTATGGACTTTTGTGTCTTTTGACTCATATTTTTCCAAAAGGGATATTTGGATATTTGTGGAATTATATATTGGTTATGTCTAATTTTCAGGAGTGGTTATGAATAATCATGTGATTGAGTCTTTTGATGATTTGCTGTCTGCGGCTATTGAGGAGCCTACTAGGTATTTTCAGTTTTATAAAGCGTTGGTGGAACTTGAACTGGTCGTGATTGGGTCGATTGCGGATGAGGAGACGCTGAACTTAAAGTACATCGAAGAGGGTGGAGAGCTTGTGCTGCCAGTTTTTACGAGCTGGGAGAAGTTTGATGCGATCATCCAATCAGAGTATCCATATGTCAAAATCCCTGCAGAGCTGCTTTTAGAGATGGCAGGGACAGAACTTCCGTGGGTGTTGAATCCTTTTACCGGTTTGAGTAAAAAAATCATCTGTGAAGAACTTGAAACGATGAAAGACGGCAGAATTCTGCACTATTTTTTCGAAAAGTTAAGTGACGAAGAGAAGGAAAGGATTCTGACTGAACAAATAGTGGAGCTTCCGGAAAGTGTAATGGAAAGGTTCCGTTCTTGTCTAAAGAAGTTTCCATCTGTAAGGAAAGCTTATCTGGTCAATATATATAACCCATCGGCTGCTGGACGTCCTTTTCCTCTAGTGGCATTGGAAGTAGATGACTTGGAAGAAGGCATGACTCAAGAAGTTTTCGACGCTATCAATCAACGGGTAGAACAGCAGGTTGAAGTATTGATTCTTGATGAAGTCATCCCGCTGGCCAATTCCATTGTTGAAGACACCAGGCCATTTTATTTTCGTGAATCGTTGGAAGAATTCCGGACGATGTTTGAGTAGGAGGTTACCGAGTGTCCAAGATTAATATAAAAGTGAAGCAAGTGAAGGCTGCCAACAATGATTTAGTCAACCTATCCTCCCGGGTCGATGGGGTTGGAAACCAGATTTCGTCCGTCAGGCAGCAGGTTGATGGCAGGATTGCCTCCCGAAGGAGCATAGGCAGGAATTTAAATGAAGCGGCTGTAAAGGTCAGAGAGACCGAAAAGAAACTGAAGAAAATTCATCAATTCGTTGATGTATCGATGGATTTATATGTGAAAGCCGATAAGAAAGCGGACCGATTCAAGGAACCGGAAAAGAAGTCGGTCTGGGACAAAATGAAAGATCTATTTGGGATGGCTAATGATGTCGTATCAGGATTTCGCCAAGGGGTAGCTGAAGCTGTCTTTTCCACCGTTGAAGGAATTTGGAACGCCATCACCCATCCAATCGAGACCGCCAAGGGCATCGTTTATGCTGTAAGCCACCCCGTGGAAACCGCCAAAAGCATCTGGAAGTCGATATCAGACTCCTGGAAGAATGACGTCATAAACGGCGATGCCAAAAGCCGATCGCAGTGGTTTGGCCGTGCCATAGGTGAAGCCGCCCTGGCAATCATCGGAACCAAAGGCGTTGACAAGGCCGTGAAGATGGCTAAAGGGGCTAAGGTTGTGGAGGAGGCTGGGGGAGTTCGGGTTGTTCAGCCGGGGACTATTGAGAAGAAGGACAGCGGAGCAGCAATTGAAAAACGTGTGACTCCGGGGACGAAAGACAATGGAGTAGGGGTTGAAAAACGAGAGGTTCCTCAGAAGATAGACGGAAAAGTAGGAATTGGGGATAATGGTGTTAGGAATATAGGAAAAGACTATAAAAACTATAAGGCTGTAGAATATACAGGAACGACAAAGGTAAATGGAGAAATAAGGGATATTAGTAGAAGGGTTTTCCAAAGGGTGGACATTGATTATAAAAGAATAGATCCTAATAGTGGTCTGACAAATTTTGAATTAATGAAAAAGGGCAGAGCACCCATTTGGAAGGATGGAACAACTATTGAACTTCACCATTTAATTCAAAGAGAGCCGGGATCAATGGTGGAAATTCCGGCGAGTATGCATGATGAATATAATAGAATTTTGCATGGTTTGGTGGAGAATGGTGGAAGTTTTAGAAATGATCCTGTTTTAAAAAAACAATACGATAACTTTAGGAGTAAATATTGGAGATGGAGAGCAAAGCAAATAGAGACGAGTGGATTCTAAAGGGAGGGTTCTTGAATGGGTAAAGAGGAATTATTAATTTTTATTAACGAAAACAAGGAATCAAATGACTTTACAGGAGGAGTAGATGAAAGTGAAATAGGGCTTGTTCAAAAAGAGCTAGGGGTGGAACTACCAGATAGTTATAAATGGTTTTTAGCTACCTTTGGATCTGGCGGGTTATTCGGAGTAGATATTTTAGGAGTGGGTAAGTCAAATAGAACCCCTGTCGTCGATATTACAAGAAGATATAGAGATTTAGGACTCGATAAGGATTTAGTAGTTGTCGAAGATGCTGGAGAATATGTTTATTGTTTATATACAAGCAAAATGAAGAATAATGAGTGCCCAGTAATAGCCTGGAATAGGCCAGATGGGCTTGATGACTACAACACTGCAAAGGATTTTAATGAATTTTTGTCACAAAGATTGTTGGATGCAAAAGAAGCATGGGAAGAAGATTTTTAATAGGATAGACAAGGGGACGGTTCTCGTGCCTTAGAAAAAGTGAAAATATGTAAATATCAGAGATGGTAGAACCCGCTCTCTGTCTCATGTTAGAGGGTTTAGGTGTGTTGGTAAAAATCAGGTAGGTGGAAATGGTGAATAGAGAACAAGCATTGCAAATTATTAACCAAGAAAAATTGAACGGATATAACTGGTTCGATGAGCATGATACTAAGCCTGACGAAATTGTGATAAGCGAAAATAACGGGAAGTGGCTAGTTTTTACAACAGATGAGAGAGCAAAATCTATTTCTAGGAAAGAATTTGAAAATATAAATGATGCACTTGAAAATTTCATTAAACGTCTTAGAGCACAAAAGAAATTTAACGATTTATATAGATAAGAGAGGAAGGGGGAAGGTCTTTGCATCACGTAACATAAATTCATGAGACAACGGAACCGTCCCGCTGTCTCACTTTGTCCCTATGCATCTGAAGCAAAAGGACCGTTCCTATGCTTCTGCTTCTTCCGATAAACAGTCCTTGATAAAAGCACGCTGATTTCGTACAAGAGCAGGAGTGGGATGATGACTAGTATATCTGATAGAAAATCTGGCGGGGTTATTACAACAGATGTAACAACCAGTGCAAAGTATGCGTATTTCCTGAGATGCTGCAGTCTGTATGGGTTCAGGATTCCGAGACTTGTCAGGAACATGATCACGACAGGCAGTTCGAACAGGAATCCAAAGGGCAGCGTCATATGTAAAAGAAACGTGAAGTATTTTTCCGTCGTGAAAAATGTTGTCATCATTTCATCTGATAATGACAGCAGAAATTTGAACACGATAGGAAAAATCACGAAATAGCCAAATGACAATCCCGCGATGAACAACAAAAACAAGGCTGGAATATAGGCGAGTGTCAGTTTTCGTTCCTCTGTCTTCAAAGCTGGTTTTACAAAACACCAGATTTGATGGGCAGCAATCGGGATCACTCCGGCAACTGCAATGATTCCGGCCAGCATGAAATATACCCATAAGATATCGCTCGGCCCCAGTACGGCAAGCTTTACCTGAAGGTCCCTTACCAGCCAGGCATAAATCTCTTCCACATAAAGAAAAGCTAAAATAAACAGGCACACGAATGCAGCCATTATGATAATCAGCCTTGTCCGCAGCTCGGAAAGATGGCCGGTAAGGTCCATATCATGACTTTTCACTAAAACCGCCTCCTTTTTTAAAAGAAGATGCAAGCGGAATTCCAGCCTGCATCTCCTCATTTAAGCTAAACTGTTTTCTTCTCTTTGTTGTCTTGTTCCGAATCTGCATCTTCTACTAATTCCCTCGTCGATTTCTTGAACTCCTTTATCGTTGTGCCGAATGCCCGTCCGATATCAGGAAGCTTAGATGGACCGAAAATGATCAGGGCAATGACAAGAACAAGGATTAACCCGGGAATCCCGATATTTTGCAGCATAAATGTATACCTCCATTCCTCATGTAAGGCTATTAGTTAGTGACTTTTTGTTTCTTTTTTTCAAGTTGTTTTTGATGTGCTTTTGCATGTGCCTTATGGCGGTCTTCCTCTGTTTCACTTGATAGCTTGACACCGTTTGGAACGATTGTGGACGAGGCTTCTTTGATTCCTTGCTCATCCTTCTCAAGAACGAATGATGCTCTCGTTGAAATATCGGCCCCTAGAACGGTGACGTAAGGAACCACACGATAATCTGCCTGCCATTTTTCCGGCGTTACATGGCACCGGACGTAGCCGCGGTAATTATTGAAAAATTTAATATGCGGATTCCGCTCAAGCGTTGCTGCTGTATCGGCACGGACGTCAGAGCCATTGCCTCCAGAGGTGATCGAGGTGCCAACAAATTCCGCACCGAGAATCTTCGCATTCAGGTCATTGAAATCCTCCATCAGGTTCGACGCCCAGCTTGCATGAACATCACCGGTGAGGACAACAAGGTTGTTGATGTTGTTGCTAGCGGCAAAATCGATGATGCGTTCACGTGCAGCCGGGTAACCGTCCCATGAGTCCATGCTGTATTTCGGAGCAGTGCTTGTCCCGAATTTTCGCTGGGCAAAGAAGATTTGCTGGGCCAGTACATTCCAGTGAGAAGTTGATTTACCCAGGTTACTAAGGAGCCATTTTTCCTGCTCTTCGCCAAGGGTCGTGCGATTCGGATCGAGTGATTCCTCAGAATGCGGTTTTGTTCCATCCCCATTTGCCTGGTCATCACGGTATTGACGTGTATCGAGTACATAAAAATCAGCCAGGTTGCCGTATGAAAAGTTACGGTAGAGTTTCATTCCTTCATTATGCGGCATGGAAGATACGCGCAGTGGCATATGTTCATAATAGGCTTGATAGGCAGCAGCCCGGCGCTTTATGAACTCTTCAACTGATTGTCCTTTTTCCGGAATGATATTGGCATAATTGTTTTCGACTTCATGGTCATCCCAGGTGACTACCCATGGGAAAGCAGCATGAGCTGATTTTAAATGCTCATCCGAACGATACTGTGCATGCCTGTTGCGGTAGTCTTCAAGAGTGACGATTTCTGAACTGCTGTGTGCCCGGACATTGCCGGTTGGGGACACGTATTCATTCGGGCCATATTCGTATATGTAATCTCCGAGGTGAAAAACAAGATCTAAATTTTCTTTGGCCATATGCTGGTATGCAGTGTAGTAACCATGCTCGTATTGCTGGCATGAAGCAAATGCAAAGGTCATCGCGGCTACATTTGCTCCAGGTACAGGAAGTGTTTTTGTTTTGCCGTCCGGGCTGAATTCCTCTCCGCTTTTAAAACGGTAAAAATAAACGGTGTTCGGTTTCAGGTCTGTTACTTCGACATGGACGGAGTGGGCTAAAGCAGGTGTGGCAAGTTGAGTCCCACGCTTGATGATTTGGCGGAAGTGTTCATCCGCTGCAATTTCCCATTTCACCGGTACAGAATGCTGCGGCATTCCTCCGCCTGCAAGCGGGTCTGGCGCAAGCCTTGTCCAAAGTACGACACTATCATGCAGAGGATCTCCGGAAGCAACTCCGAGCTTAAATGGGTATTCGTTGAAAACAGGGGCAGCATTGACCTTGAATCCTCCTCCAAGTGATTGAGCGATCGCAAGTCCAAGCGAGAGCCCTGCAAGCTTGCCAGCCCCATTCAAAAAACTGCGGCGGTCCATGTTCTTTTTCAAACCTTCTTGACTCCAGCTGCTGATCATTTCATCAAACGGTCTCTCATTCATTGTAAAACCTTCCCCTCTACAAAATGATTTTGATCACGAACCAGATTATAAAGGGGTTCTTTTAAGCTAATGTGAATATATGTAAACCCAAAAAGAGTCTTCTCTTTCTTCATGGGTAATTGTTAACAGGTCTTTTTTCTGTTAGTTCAAGAAATTGGATTTTTTCAGCCCGAGGCGTGCCCAAAACACAGTACCATCTTCCTGAAATTCCTTAAAAATTCCTTTAAGAAAAAATTACAAAGTAGGTACTGTCAGATGGCTAGAAAAGAAGGAGTCAAGCAGAAAAAAATAAGGTATATTGATGAAGAAGGGTGATTTTTCGAATGAGTGATGAATTACTCACATGAGGCACAGTGAAGACGCCCCGCTGTCAGGAAATAATACTAAATGGTACATCACAAGTCTGGAGGACAGATACATGCAAGATACTAGCTTTGCGATTCAACCTGGAATGAAGAGCCAGAGGAAAGGGCCTGCTTTCCGCAGTGTGGGAGCTGTTGTTTCTAGTAAGCTTGATAACAGCAACCTGAACCTAAGTTGTGAAAATGGGTATGTAACGGTTCGTTTTTACCGGGATGATATTGTGCGGGTGGTCATGAATCCTAAGGAACAGCCATCATTGGGTTCGAGCTTTGCGGTGGTGAAGGAACCTGAAGATGTGGAGGTTTCTTTAACCGAGAGTGAGGATGAAATCAAGCTATCAAGCGGGAAGTTTACGGTTGTCATACATAAAAGTCCGATAAGGATTACGATGCTGGATGAACAGGGACGGATCATCGTGCGCGATCATGAGTCGTCGATGGGATTCAATGAGAAGAAAGAGGTTATTTGTTTTAAAGAGATGCATCCTGATGATCATTTCTATGGATTTGGGGAGAAAACGAGCTTCCTGGATAAGCGGGGAGAAAAGATGACGATGTGGAATACGGATGTGTATGCTCCGCATAATCCTGAGATTGATGCGCTGTATCAGTCGATCCCTTATTTTATGGCTATTCGCAATGGAATGGCGTATGGGCTGTATTTTGACAATACTTTCAAAAGCGTTTTTGACATGAAGTCTTCGGACGAAACGTATTCTTTTTGGGCGGAAGGCGGTCAGCTGGATTATTATCTTTTTGCAGGTCCGAAGCCGAAAGATGTGGTGGAGCAGTATACGGAAATCACCGGAAGGATGCCACTTCCTCCTAAGTGGGCTCTTGGTTATCATCAATCGCGTTATAGCTATGAGTCGGAGCAGGAAGTGAGGGAGCTTGTGAAGGAGTTCCGGGAGAGGGACATTCCGCTTGATGCCATCTACTTGGACATTCATTATATGGATGGGTATCGTGTGTTTACCTTTGATGAAGAGAGGTTTCCGAATCCTGAGAAATTGGTGGAGGATTTGAAGCAGGAAGGGATCCACGTGATTCCGATTGTCGATCCTGGTGTGAAGGAGGACCCGGAGTATCCTATATACCAGGAGGGTGTGAACGGGGATTACTTTTGCAAATATCTCGAGGGGAATCTTTACTTCGGGGATGTCTGGCCAGGCAAGAGTGCCTTTCCTGATTTTACGAGCGTGGATGTGCGTAAATGGTGGGGTGAGAAGCATGAATTCTACTCAAGGATGGGGATTGAAGGCATTTGGAATGATATGAATGAGCCGGCTGTTTTTAACGAAACGAAAACGATGGATTTGAAGGTCATGCATAAAAATGATGGCAATCCAAAGACCCATCGTGAACTGCATAATCTGTATGGCTTGCTGATGGGTGAGGCGACCTATGAGGGGATGAAAGCACAGCTCGATGGCAAACGGCCGTTCTTGCTGACAAGGGCTGGTTTTGCTGGGGTGCAGCGCTATAGTACGGTTTGGACCGGGGATAACCGCAGCTTCTGGGAGCACTTGCAGATGTCGCTTCCGATGTGCATGAATCTTGGGATGTCAGGTGTTCCGTTCTGCGGCCCCGATGTCGGCGGCTTCGCGCATGATACAACAGGGCAGCTGCTGACACGCTGGACCCAGGTTGGCATGTTCACTCCGTACTTCAGGCATCATAGTGTGCTCGAATCGATCCGCCAGGAACCATGGTCATTCGGTGAGGAGTATGAAAAAATCATCAGGAAGTACATTCAAGAGCGGTATGTGTGGCTGCCATATCTGTATACCTTATTCCGTGTGGCTAGCCTGACGGGAGTTCCGGTCATGCGCCCGCTGGTGTTCGAATTCCCTGAAGATAAACATACCTTCAACCTTTCCAATCAATTCATGATCGGTTCCGACGTGATTGTCGCGCCGATCATGAAGCCGGATACCTATCACAGGGTTGTGTATTTGCCTGAGGGCATGTGGGTGAATTATTGGACTGATGAAAAACTGGAGGGCGGAAAGCATCATCTGGTTAAAGCAGACATGGCAACGATGCCGATTTTCGTAAAAGAAGGTGCGGTGCTGATCCATGGTTCTGTGAGGAGTTCTACTGAGCAAAAAGAGTCCGAAATCAAGGTTCATTTATATCCTTCAGAGAACGGATTGTCCCCGTTCAATTATTATGAAGACGACGGCAAAACCTTTGACTATCAGCAGGGGAATTATTTTGAGTTGAAGATTGATGGAAGAAAAGAAGAAGACTCCCTGGAAATCACGGTTGATGTTTTACACAATCAGTACGATCCTGAATGGGAACGGGTGAGTTTTATTGTGCATGGAGTCGAGCAAGAGTTGAAGGTCCAAATAAATGGAATACTTCAAGACGAAGCAAAGTTTGAACCGGCGTTTGGATTGATAACCTTTTCGGTCGGGAAGAGTGGTTTATTTTAAACGAAGGCGGAGCATAGGGACATACCCTGTGCTTTTTTTCGTGGAGAAAAGGGAGAGGAGCAAGTGCGAAGCTAATTTTATATATGTAAATTCGTGAACCGTTCGTCTGTCTCTTTCGTCTAATAAGTAATGTATGAATTTAGGGGGATGTGTTTAATGAAAAAAGCCTTGTTCCTAACTTTGTTAGTAAGTCTGTTTTTTGTCTCCGCTTGTAACAATGGAAAAACGCAATCATTAGAAGGGTTTTACAAAGATGGTGAAATTGAGAATGTGGACAAAATCATCATTCAAGATGGCTCGACTGGTGCAACAAAGACGATAACCGAGCAAGAAAAAATGGATGAATTTCTTGGACTGATTAAAGATATAAAGTTTTCTCCTCAAAAAAATCAAGAAAAACAAAATGGTTGGAGGTATGGCATTACCCTTTTTGATGGTGAGAAAGCTTTTAACTTCACTGTTAATAAAATTGGCAATACCTATTATGATACAAACCCAGATATTGTTCCGATTGTAGACCAATTTTACAAACAGTTAGAAAGTGCAGAGTGATGTATTAAGCAAAACGGGCAGCTTTTATTTTTCGTGAGAGTTCCTTTCAAAATTAGGGGATTCGGGGAACGGCAGAATCGACCCTTTGTCCCTTGGTGTAAAAAAACACTTTAAAGACAAGGGGACGGTTCTCGTGTATCACAAAGAGAGAATATATGTAAATATCAGAGACGGTAGAACCGTTCCGCTGTCGAGAGATAAGAGCAAGCGGAGTAAGTTCAGCGGTATTGGGAAATCCGGCTAATTTTGTAGCGTTATTAGCCAATATGTTATATGAAGAAAAAAAGGAGCAACTGAAAAAGGGATTTGTCATTTGGACAGGAGGAATCACGGAGACTGTGCTATTAAAAAAAGGTGACCATGTTATAACGGACTATGAAGGCATGGATGAAATCTCATTCAATTCAATAAATAATTATATGAACGAAGAAATTTATGGAAAACCTTTTTCGAAAGAAATATAGAAATAATATTTACAGTCGATTTATCAAAGAACCCCGCCTGAAAATATGGCGGGGTTAGGTGTTAAGTTATAAACTTTTTAACGCTGTTCTCCAGTTTTTGTGACAAATCCCTCAGTGATGTCGTAAGTTCCGCAATTTCCCCGATAGAGTCTGCCTGAACATCTGTCGAGGCAGACGCTTCTTTTGAGGCAGATGCCGTTTCTTTGAGCAGTCTAGTAAATTCATTAACTGTGGAAGAAATTTCTTCAGCCCCGGCTGATATTTGTTCAGTCACCGCAGAAACTTCTTCAATTTCTGCGCTTACTGCTTCGATGGATTGAAGCATGCCAATGAATTTGTGGCCGGTATTTTGGATAGAACTCGTACCCAGCTTGACTTCGTTTACACTCTTGTTCATCGACTCAACAGCGGTTTCAATTGTTATTCTAAATGTATTCAGCAATTCCTCAATTCTGGCTGCTGAGTTCTTTGATTCCTCTGCCAGTTTCCGTACTTCTTGCGAAACAACCGCGAATCCCTTTCCATGTTCTCCCGCTCTTGCTGCTTCAATTGCTGCATTTAACGCAAGCAGGTTCGTCTGTTCGGAAATTCCAGTAATCAGGGCGACGATGGTTTTAATTTCATCTGCCTTTTTACCTAGGGTCAAGACGGTCTCAGAGGACATTTCCACAGATTCTTTAACCATTTCAATTCTGCCAATGACGGACTCTAGTTCGGAATAGCCTTCCTTTGCCTGCTCAGTTACCGAAACGGAAGATTCACTAACTTCTGAAGCAGCTTCTGCAATACGGTGGACCCCGATTGCTATCTCATCTATTGCCTTAGTAGTTTCCATGCTCGATTCCAACTGTATGTCGGTAGCTGAGGCAACGTGCTGGATACTATGTACAATGGTACCTGATGACTCGTGGATTCCACCCATTTCATGGCCAAGCTTGTTGGCTGCAGACAATAACTGATTGGCAGAATGTTTGATATCGAGGATCATTTCCGAAGTATTCAAAGCCATTTTTTCAAAGGAGGCCAGAAGCTGCGGAATTTCATCTTTACCCTTTACCTTTATCCCATGTAAAGCGTTTTGTGCATTTACAAAGTTTCCTTCAGCCATTTGATTGGAGGCCTCCATAAGAACCCCAATCGGCCGTAAGCGTTTGTTCAAGAAAATTGTCAGAATAGCAATTATTGCAACAACTAACAGCACCATAAAGCCGATGATAACTGGAAGTACACTAAGATTCACTTCGTGTGTAATTATGCCCACCTTCCGGGCATCCACGTCTATACCGATTATCCCAATCACTTCTCCGGCGGAATTTTTAATTGGCGCAAAAGCGCTTAAATAATCGCCATATTTCTTGTCTTTCACTATCTCTTTACTCGTACTTTTGCCTTTCAATACCGGCTTAATGTCCGCATAGGAGGTAGTTGAGGTTTCCTCCCCAATTGGACTAGCGACTTCGGAACCTGCAGGCTGGCCATCAATTAGGATTACAGGTTGCTTATCTTCAACGCCAACAGTATAAACGTAAAATGCGCCTGTCAATTCACGAGCTTCATTTAGTCTTTTTCTAAGTGTCCAATACGTATCGGTTTCAGACGGATTATTCAAAAACTGCTCATATAAGTTAGTGTCAACCTTTGCAGCCAGGCTTTCCGCAATGCTCACGCTGTAACCAGAAATAGAGCGTTCAACCGTTTCATTGTTGTTTTTAAATATGATGCCAATCATCCCTGCCAAAACCACTATCATTCCCATGGCAGTAACAAGGGCAATTTTCCAGCTTAGCTTTTTCATAAAATCCCCCATATGTAGTTATTCACCTTCTATATCGGTAAAATTGTCATGTTGATTTATAGAAAGGAATGAGAAGGAAGTGCTGTAATTTATGGAAGGGATGGAATAATTAAGGGTAAGCCGATTTTGAAAATACAATAATCATCATTTCCTAGGACGGTATAGGAAAAGAATCCAAATGGTTAACGGGATTGGCAATCTAGTATCCTAATATTTTCCGCTGATTTTCAAGTTTTAAGGGATAAGTAAAACAACAAATGTTTCATGAGGAGAACGAGCATCAGGAAAATTCATAGCGATTTTAATAGACTGAAGAATGGCTGGAAAATATATCGATATAATTATAACAAGACTATAAACGATCAAGATAATAAAAAAAGTCACAATAATTCAGGAAAAATCTTTATGATTTACAATAAAATAAATTTAATAAATTGTTTGACAAGTGTAAATTACCATGATAATTTAATAATTAATAAATTTCGGAAAATAAAAATCAATGACGAGAAGAGTAAGATGAGTGCCCTGTTCTACAGAGAGTCGGTAAATGGTGCAAGCCGATGTTCAGAACTGATCCGAAAATCATCTCCGAGATGCAATGCTGAACTTTTCAGTAAGTATTGCCGGGTGGTCCGCCGTTAAAAGGAACGCGTATGATTGTACGTTGATTGAGTGCCGTAATGTGGATTTTATGATCCATGAACGGAACTAGGGTGGTATCGCGAGCTAACTCGTCCCTATTTTAGGGGCGAGTTTTTTTATTTTCCAAAAAACATATGGAAATGAGGAATGGATGATGAAGGAGCAAATGATCTTTTTGAATGGCCAGTTTGTCAGTAAGAAAGACGCTGTTGTATCGGTGTATGATCATGGTTTTCTATACGGAGATGGTGTCTTCGAGGGGATTCGGGTGTACGAAGGCAATGTCTTCAGGCTTCAGGAGCATGTGGATCGGCTATATGACTCGGCGAAGTCGATTATGTTGTCCATTCCTTACAGCAAACAGGAGTTAAGCGATCTTGTGGTTGAGACTTTGAGGGTGAATGACCTGTTGAATGGCTATATTCGCGTGGTTGTCTCGAGAGGGGTGGGCAATCTCGGATTGGACCCAGCCTCCTGTTCACGGCCGCAGGTCATCGTCATTGCGGAGGAGCTCGCGTTATTCCCGAAAGAGTTATATGAGTCGGGGATTGAGATTGTCACGGTGGCCACGAGACGGAATCGCTCGGATGTGCTTTCGCCGAAAGTGAAATCACTGAACTATTTGAATAATATCCTTGTCAGGATTGAGGCGGGTTTATCCGGGGTGAATGAAGCGCTGATGCTGAATGACCAGGGCTATGTAGCTGAAGGTTCTGCGGACAATGTTTTTATTGTAAAAAATGGCGAGATCCTGACGCCGCCTGGGTATGTGGGAGCGCTTGAGGGAATCACCAGAAATGCCATCATGGAAATCGCCCACGATCTTGGATTCTCGATGAGGGAGGAAGTCTTCACAAGGCATGATGTCTATGTGGCCGATGAAGTCTTTTTAACCGGAACGGCAGCAGAGGTGATTGCGGTTGTGAAGGTGGATGGCCGGACGGTCGGTGATGGAAGGCCAGGTACCGTCACTAATCAACTTTTAAAAGAGTTCAGAAAAACCGTCGTTGAAGACGGAGTCAAAGTCTATGAACAGCAAAGTGTATAGAGATGAATCAAGGGGGAATTAGGTATGCGCAGTGACATGATTAAAAAGGGAGTCGACCGGGCTCCGCACAGAAGCTTGCTTTATGCAACCGGCGTGAAATTAGAGGATCTTGAAAAGCCGTTCATTGGCGTCTGCAATTCGTATATCGATATTATTCCGGGACATGTCCACTTGAGGCAGTTTGCCGATGTCGTCAAGGATGCCATCAGAGAGGCGGGCGGGATTCCTTTCGAGTTCAATACGATTGGCGTTGATGATGGAATCGCGATGGGGCATATCGGGATGAGGTATTCCTTGCCAAGCAGGGAGCTGATCGCAGATTCGGCTGAAACCGTCATTAATGCGCACTGGTTCGATGGCGTTTTCTACATCCCGAACTGCGACAAAATCACTCCAGGGATGCTGATGGCGGCAGTGCGGACGAATGTTCCTTCCGTATTTGTTTCAGGCGGCCCGATGGAGGCAGGTGTTTCAAGCACAGGACAGCCTTTATCGCTGGTTTCTGTTTTTGAAGGCGTTGGTGCCTATCAATCTGGAAGAATGTCTGAAGAAGAATTGCTGGATATTGAAAAAAATGCGTGTCCAACCTGTGGTTCTTGCTCGGGGATGTTTACTGCCAACTCTATGAATTCACTTATGGAAATGCTCGGTGTCGCGCTTCCTGGTAACGGAACGCTTGTTGCGACATCGGAAGAGCGCCACAAATTAATCTATGACGCAGCCCGTCATTTGGTAGAGATGATTAAAAAGGATATCAAGCCAAGAGACATCATCACCAGGGAAACGATTGACGATGCCTTTGCACTCGATATGGCGATGGGCGGATCGACGAATACGGTTCTTCACACACTTGCGATCGCGAACGAAGCGGAAATTGACTATGACCTGAGCCGGATTAATGAAGTAGCGAAACGGATTCCTTATTTGTCTAAAATCAGTCCGGCTTCCCATTATTCGATGCAGGATGTCCATAATGCCGGCGGTGTCAGCGCGATTATCAAACAGCTTTGTGAAATGGAAGGAGCTGTACACCCGGACCGGATCACCATTACGGGTAAATCGCTTTATGAAAATGTAAAGGATGCCGAGGTTTTAAATGGTGACGTCATCCGCAGCAAGGAAACGGCTTATAGTCCTGTCGGCGGTTTATCTGTTCTGTTTGGAAATATCGCACCAGATGGAGGCGTCATCAAGGTAGGAGCGGTGGACCCTTCAATCAAGACTTTTAAAGGTGAAGCGATCGTCTATGAATCTCAGGATGAGGCGTTGGCTGGAATCGAAAGTGGCGATGTACGTGAGGGACATGTGGTTGTCATCCGCTATGAAGGGCCAAAAGGCGGTCCGGGAATGCCGGAAATGCTTGCGCCAACAGCCGCGATTGCCGGCAGAGGCCTTGAGAAGAAGGTTGCATTGATTACGGATGGCCGATTTTCCGGCGCCTCAAGGGGGATTTCCATTGGCCATATCTCACCTGAAGCGGCTGAGGGAGGGCCGATTGCGTTTGTGGAAAATGGGGATACGATTTTCATCGATTTAGAGAAAAGAACCATTTCCCTAGAGGTTCCTGAAGCAGAATTACATGATCGGAAAGCCCAATGGAAACAGCCGGAGCCGAAAATCAAGAAAGGCTATCTGGCTCGATATTCAAAGTTGGTCACCTCGGCGAGCACGGGTGGCATCCTGAAAATTTAATAGATAACTCGATGACGAGGTTTAGGGATTGGATTCCGTATTCACAGAGAGCTGGTCGCGCTGGAAGCCAGCAATACGCCAATTCCTTCATCCCCTCTGAGTGCTGTCCTGAAATCACAGTAGGGGCAGCCGGGTATACACGGGTATACTCGTTAGCAAAAACGAGACAGTTCAGAGCCCTTTTTTTAAAAGAGACCTGAGCTGCCTTTTAAGGCTGTGTTTTGCAAGAGATGCAGCGAATGAGGGTGGTACCGTGGAATGCTATGAGCCTTTCACCCCTGCACAATGATTGATGTTGTGTGGGGTGAAAGGCTTTTTACTTTGCCCTGAATGGTCAATTGGAAGAAAAGGAGGAAATGGAGATGGCAGCAAAAGAGCCAATGGCAACTGTTGAAGCTGAAAAAATAAACATGAATGGGGCGGATCTCTTCATCCAGACACTGAAAAGTGAGGGTGTAGAGCTATTGTTCGGCTATCCTGGCGGAGCTGTTTTGGGTATTTACGATGCCCTGCACCGGTCCCCGATCAAGCATGTTCTTGCGCGGCATGAACAAGGAGCGATTCATGCGGCGGAAGGCTATGCACGTGTTTCGGGAAAGGCTGGAGTCGTGATCGCAACCTCGGGACCCGGCGCAACCAATGTCGTGACAGGAATCGCCGATGCGATGATGGACTCGCTGCCGCTTGTCATTTTTACAGGACAGGTTGCTTCACAGGTTATCGGAACAGATGCTTTTCAAGAAGCAGATGTAGTCGGGATGACTGCGCCAATCACAAAGCAGAATTACCAGGTGAGAAGGATAGAGGAGCTACCCAGAATTGTGAAGGAAGCCTTCCATCTGGCGACAACAGGACGGCCGGGGCCTGTGTTAGTCGATATACCGAAGGACCTTACAGCACTTCAGACTTCTCATTTGCCAGAGGCTGAGCTCCACCTGCCGGGATATCGGCCAAGAGTCAGCCCTGATCCATTGCAGGTTGATCGCCTGCTTGAGGCAATTCAACACTCCCGGAAGCCAGTCATCCTGGCCGGTGCAGGAGTTTTGCATGCCAAAGCTTCGGAAGAATTGCTAGCTTTTGCTGAAATGTATCGACTGCCGGTCGTCCATACTTTGTTGGGCCTCGGTGGATTTCCGGCACAGCATCCGCTGTTTTTGGGAATGGCGGGGATGCATGGCTGCTATACCGCGAACATGGCCCTTTATGAGTGCGATCTTTTAATCAATATTGGTGCCCGGTTTGATGATCGGCTGACAGGCAATCTGGCTGCTTTTGCGCCAAATGCCAGGGTTGCCCATGCAGACATTGATCCGGCGGAAATTGGCAAAAATGTCGAGACGCATTTTCCCATTGTGGGCGATGCAAAAGCCGTCTTGCAGATGCTGGTAAATCATCCCGTTCAGGGAGCAGATTCACTGCTTTGGCTCGATCGATTAGCGAAAAATAAACAAGAGTACCCATACTGGTTCTCTGATCGTGAAGAATTCCTTGCTCCGCAGCATGTAATAGAGTTAGTGCACAAGCACACGAATGGAGAAGCGAATGTCACGACGGATGTCGGCCAGCACCAGATGTGGGCTGCCCAGTTCTACTCCTTTTCGCAGCCAAACTCCTGGGTCACATCGGGCGGACTGGGAACAATGGGCTTTGGGTTCCCGGCGGCGATTGGTGCGCAGCTGGCAGAACCAGAAGCGACGGTCATTTCGCTCGTCGGGGACGGCGGCTTTCAGATGACGCTCCAGGAACTGATTTTATTAAAAGAATGGAATCTGCCGGTAAAAGTGTTGATCATCAATAATGGATCCCTCGGAATGGTCCGCCAGTGGCAGGAAACCTTTTATGAAAAACGATACTCTCATTCGATCTTTTCGCTGCAGCCGGACTTCCTGAAGCTTGCGGAGTCTTATGGAATAAAGGCTTTTAGGGTGAGCAGTACAGAAGAAGCAGAAAGAGTTTTCAGTGAAGTTTTAACAGACCGCGAGCCTGTCCTGGTTGATTGCCGAGTGAATCCTGATGAAAAGGTCTATCCAATGGTGGCGCCGGGGAAAGGGCTGCATGAAATGATTGGGGTGAAACCATGAATAAGCGGATGGTCACAGCTTTAGTCCATAATCAAAACGGGATTTTCACCAGGCTTATGGGCATGTTCCACAAGCATCAATACAGGATTGAGAGCCTTGCGGTAGGGGTTGCCTACCCGGAGTTGAAGGATGTTTCCAAAATGTCTGTCATTCTCGAGGTCGAGGATGACCATAAGTTCCTGCAGCTGGTGAAGCAGGTCAATAAACAGGTTGATGTCCTGTTTGTCACGGATGTGACAGACGAACTGGTGATCGAGAGGGAACTAGCACTGATGAAGAAGGTATTGGTCTGAACAATTTTTTAAAAAGGGGAGAGGCTGGAATGGTGAAGGTTTATTATCAAGCAGATGTGAATGAGGAAGTTTTAAAAGGGAAGAGAGTTGCTGTCATTGGGTATGGCTCACAGGGACATGCACATGCACAAAATTTACGGGACAGCGGGCATCGGGTTGTCGTCGGATTGCGTCAGGGGAAATCATGGACTCAGGCTGAGGAGGATGGATTCCGCGTATTGCCGGTCAGGGAAGCGTGTGAAGAGGCAGAAGTGGTCATGGTGCTATTGCCTGATGAAAAGCAGCCAGCTGTGTATGAATCTGAAATCAAACCAGCTTTAACTGCTGGAAAGGCACTTGCTTTTGCCCACGGGTTCAATGTTCATTTCCATCAAATTGTCGCGCCGGAAGATGTGGATGTATTTTTAGTCGCGCCAAAAGGACCGGGCCATCTGGTAAGGAGAACCTTTGAAGAAGGAGCGGGGGTTCCGGCGCTGATTGGGGTGCACCAGGATGTGACTGGCCAGGCGAAGGAGCTGGCATTGGCCTATGCGAAAGGTGTAGGAGCTGCCAGGGCAGGTGTGCTGGAAACGAATTTTCAAGAAGAAACTGAAACCGATCTTTTCGGTGAACAGGCTGTCTTATGCGGTGGCTTGACTTCACTCGTTAAAGCCGGCTTCGAGACGCTGGTGGAAGCTGGTTACCAAAAAGAAGTCGCCTATTTTGAGTGCATGCATGAGCTTAAATTGATCGTTGACCTCATGTATGAACAAGGCCTGGAAGGCATGCGCCATTCGATTTCTGACACAGCCCAATGGGGGGATTTTGTATCCGGCCCGCGGGTCATTAATGAAGAAACAAAGGAGCGCATGAAGGAAGTATTGGAGGACATTCAATCAGGCAAGTTTGCAAAAGGCTGGATCCTAGAAAATCAGGCGAACCGCGCTGAATTCAATGCGATTAATAACCGGGAAAAGCAGCATCCAATCGAAGCGGTTGGGAAAAAGCTGAGAAAAATGATGCCATTCGTCCAGCAAAAGCAAAAGAGGGAATTAGTGAAATAATCATTTTGAGGTGAGCATATTGGGAATTTGTTAAAGAGCGTCCAAATCGAGGAAGCGATGGAAAAGCTGAAGGATAAAGTGCATCAGACTCCTTTGAAGCAAAGTGCGACTTTAAATTACTTAAGTAATGCTGATGTTTATTTAAAACTGGAAAACCTGCAAAAAACGGGTTCGTTTAAGCTAAGGGGAGCGATGAACAAAGTTTTATCCCTGACCGACCAGGAAGTGAAAAATGGCATTCTGGCTGCTTCTGCCGGCAATCATGCCCAGGGGGTAGCCATGGCATCTTCGTTAAGGGGCATCAAGTCGAAAATTTACATGCCGAAGCATACTCCTTTTTCCAAGGCTTCTGCCACAAAGGGATATGGAGCGGAAATTGTCCTGGTCGGCGAAACGTACGATGAATCCTGTCAAAATGCGGTTGAAGAAATGAGCCAGAATGGCAGCACCTTTGTCCATGCGTTTGACGATGAAAAGGTAATTGCGGGGCAAGGGACGATCGGAATGGAAATGCTGCAGCAGAATGACCAATTGGACGTCATTTTCGTTCCGATTGGCGGTGGCGGGTTAATCTCGGGAGTGGCACTCGCCGTCAAGGCCATCAAGCCAACTGTTAAAATCATTGGTGTGCAGGCAGTTGGGGCATCTGCCACCTATCAAAAATTCACTGGACAAAGAAGGAAGTCAAACCACGCTATCCACACAATCGCTGATGGAATCATGGTGAAGGAACCAGGAGTGATCACCTATCCCATCATCGAAAAGTATGTAGATGAAATCGTAACCGTAACCGATGAAGAAATTGCCCACGCCATCATGTTCATGCTTGAAAGAGAGAAAATGCTGGTCGAAGGGGCAGGCGCCGCAGCATTGGCAGCTATTTTATACAAAAAAGTTCAGGTATACGGAAAGAAAATAGGCTGCATCATCAGTGGCGGAAATGCAGACCCGGATCAAATACAAACCTATAAGGAAATGACAAACACAATGAAGAAAATTGGATAATGAATAGTTTTAAACGAACAGCTTTCCTTTTACATAATGAGGAAAGCTGCTTTTATTTGCAGTGCTTTCCCGAGCGCCCGAGTAATAAATGGCATAAGGAGAAAAAAGCTTAATGACTCGTAACGTGTTTCAACAATTTCGTACAAGGCATTTCTCTTCTTCTGGAGAATAAATAAAACTAGAGCGATAAAAAGCTGTTGTAATCTCCATTAGGTATGAGGTGATCCCCATGATATTAGTCAGTTCATGTTTAGCTGGATTAGAGGTTCGGTATAATGCTACTCATTCTTTAGACAGTAAGATCAGGCAAATGGTGGATGAGAAAAAAGCAATAACTGTCTGCCCCGAGTTACTTGGCGGTTTTTCTACGCCTCGGGAACCTGCAGAAATAGTAGGTGGGGATGGAGAGGATGTCCTCGCTGGCAATGCCAGGGTCCTTGAAAGATCAGACAGGGATGTGACGGATTTTTACATAAAAGGTGCGTATCTTACTCTTGAAAAAGTACAAGAATATCAGGCTTCAGTTGTAGTGCTAAAAGAATATAGTCCCTCGTGTGGAAGTGCGATGATCTATGATGGTGAGTTTCGGGGGAAGAAAATCTCAGGAAATGGTGTCACTGCAGCATTACTTAGAAGGAATGGAATACGGGTCGTCTCAGAGGAAGGACTAAGTGATTTGCTTCGGGAGGATGATTAGTAATTATTAGAGTTGATAGGTCAACCTCATGCCTTTGCTTGATCTATTTTGGAACATGGCTGTGTTCTTTGGGTATTGTATGGATATGCTAGTTATCAAATGATGGCAGAGGGTGGTTGAACTGAAGGTGTTGTCGATGATTCAGCCCTGGGCGAGTCTGTTTGCCTTGGGTGAGGCACAATATGAAACGAGGTCATGGAGTACAAAGTATCGCGGACCGCTTGCGATCCATACGAGCAAAAAAGTCGATAAGGCAGTCTGCAGCCATGTGGCGATCAAGTCACTGCTTTTAAAGCATGGGTACAAGGCCGATGATCTTCCTGCTGGCATGATCATAGCCACCTGCCAGCTTGACAATTGTTTGAGAGTGCTGGAAAACCACGAGACATGGGCGGTGTTGGAGGATGGCAGGATCGTATCAGGCAATGACTTTTTCCTCGGTGATTATAAAGTGGGAGGGTATGTCTGGGAAGTCAGCAATATGAAGATGCTGGACAGCTTCATTCCTGCCAAAGGAAGGCTTGGGTTATGGGAATATGACTTTTAAAGTGCCTGTTCATTGGGGAACAGGTGCTTTTTTTGTGAGCAAAGAATTTAATTAATCTCCGATAATTAAAGTATTGATAGAATTTTCATGAAATTATTTGTAATCTATTAGTAAGAGGGGAAATTTGACCGTTTTTTTAGAAGTTGAAGGGGATGAGAGGATGACAGATAGAGAGATTCTTTTTCGGAAAAGGGCTTCTGATTTTTATATTATCCTAGTTGGTATTCTTGGGTGGGCTTTTATTTTGTATTCCATCCCTGCTGCGGACTTCCCGGAGAAGCCGATGGTGCTCATTCTCCTGATTGTCTTAATGCTGCTTTCAGAGTATTTTCCCATCCCTTTATTTTCGATCACGATGTTCAGCACGATGACGTTCCCAATCCTTTATATCATGAATCTATATTATGGCATTTATACCGCCACCACCACCTTTGCGTTCGTGCTGATTTTTGAAGCTTTTCATCATAAACGGTCTCTTCGTTCGACCGTTTTCAATATTGCCCAATATACCCTGTCCCTTGTTGGGGCAGACTGGCTGATCAAGGTATGGATCAGCCAGTACCCATTAGGTGAACCATACTTAAACCTGTTGATTATTTATGCTTTTACTTCGTTCTATTTTCTAATTAATAATGTCCTGAACGATACGCTCTTTTCCATACGGCCTTTCCCGTTTACAAAGAAAGAGTGGAAGAGCAAAGCTTTACAAGAGTTGCTTATTGCCAAGATGTCGATCATCTTACTCGCTTTTCTCGAAATCTATACGAATTATCTTCCTGAGAACGTGATTGATTTTACGACTATTCTTTTTTTATTCTTGTGGATTGGGATCACAACGACCAGTTCCATTCTGACTAAGGCAAGAATAGAAAGAAAAAGGCTGGATGCTCTGTCCCTGCTCAGTACGGAATTGAACAGGATCAATACAAAGGATTTTGGTGAGAAGAAAAGTCTTCTTGCCGAAACCTTCAATGCCAATGCTTTCGTTTTGCTTGTTAAAGACCATAATGCCTGGAACCTCTTGCTTAAGGATGGGCAGGTGAAAAGCGAGGTCACCTTGAGTGATGAAATGTCCCTCTATCTTGATGAAATCTCTGAAATGACCGTGGTGACAGAAAGTGAAATAGAAAAGCTGCCGAGCAATAATATCTTTAATAAGATGGTTCTCTCGCAAATCTTTTCACCACTTATTATCGACAATGAAAAGGTTGGGATGCTGATCGTTGGCAGAGTCAGTGGAATTGGTTTTATCCATGATGAGATTCGTTTATTGACTGTATTATCCAATGTTCTCGCAAGTACATTAAAAACGCGATCGCTCTTACTGGAAAATGAAAAACTCTTAATCGTGGAAGAGCGCAGCCGGATTGCCCGTGATATCCATGACGGCATTGGCCAGTCCCTGGCAGGGATTGTCTTTCAAATGGAATCTTCGCTGCGAAAGAAAAGTGAAAGCAAGGGGGACTTTTCTGATCAGCAGATCGAGCGCTGGATTCAAAAGCTTAGAGACAGTCTAAAAGAGCTTCGTCAATCGATTTATTCCTTAAGAACCTGCCCTGTGGAAAAATACGGACTGAGGCAGGCAATTGAAGAAAAAATCCGCAAAATGGAGCTGGAAAAAGGGGCTGGCATCACGTTCACCCAGAAAGGTGAGCCATACGCTTTAAGCTATCAAGTCGAGAAAGTGATTTATGATATATTCCAGGAAAGCCTGCAAAACTCTGTGAAACATGCAAAAGCGGATAGAATCGAAGTCATGCTGAAATATGGCCGCGAACAGATCATGATCAAAATCAAGGATGACGGGATTGGTTTTTCATTATATGACAAGCTGATAAAAGGCCAAACAGAACCTCATTTTGGCATCCTTACGATGAGTGAGCTGGCACAGGATTTTGGGGCCAAATTTGAAATCGACAGCGCAGAAGGAAAAGGAACGGAGATTCGGCTTGGCATACAGCACTATTAAAGGGGTGAGAGAGTATGATCAACATTATGATTGTGGATGATCACACTGTTTTAAGAGACGGAATCCGCAGTATTTTGGATGTGGAAGAGGACCTGCTGCTCGTTGGTGAAGCAGATTCGGGGGACGGTTTATTAGAGAAACTGGATGGCATCGTCCCTGATGTCATTGTTTTGGATATTAACCTTCAGGACAAGAATGGAATAGAACTTATCTCTTTGATAAAAGAAAAGCATCCTGCTTGTAAAATACTGATCTTGACGATGTTTGATCATGATGAATACTTCAAATCGGCCCTCAGGGAAGGGGCGGACGGATATTTATTGAAGGATGCTTCGTCCATGGAAGTCATTGATGCCATACGCAAAATCCATAAGGGGAATTCCATTATCCACCCTAAAATGGCAAGCAAATTGATCTCCTATCACCGCATCCAGAGCGACTTTAGCCACCAGGAAAATGAATTGACCAACAGGGAGAAGGAAGTGCTCAATGAGTTGGTCAGAGGGAAGTCGAATAAGGAAATCGCTGCCCATCTTTCCATCAGCGATAAAACCGTAAAAATCCATGTGAATAAGATTTATAAGAAATTAAACGTAAATAGTCGCTCGCAAGCGATTATCTACGCTGTGCAAAACAAACTCGTACCCTATTTGAATTGATGACAAGCTGCCTTTATGGCAGTTTTTTTGTGGACAGATTCTATAACCTTGGTACTATATCGTCTAAAATCAAGTGTCTAGAAAGATAGAACAAACACTCAATATTCAAAAAGGGTGAATTCTACCATAATAGTAGAGTAGGGAAAATGTCTATATGGTTAAGTTTCTGTAAAGATTTTTTGAAGGGAAAGAGGGGTGCAGCGTATGACTAAGGAGGACCTGATTGAAGATACTCGCAGAAAAATGATAAAAAGCATCCAGGAAAATGGATACTTGAATCAAAAGACGATTCAACTCAGCCAGGAATTGGATGTCTATATTTTGGAACAGCAAAAGCTCGGGATGGAACTTCTTAAGAAAAAACGTTGTGATCTTCTTGGATGATTGCTTTTTAGAAAATGCTCTTTTGGAGCATTCATGTTAAAAAGGAGTTGAGACACCACATGAAGTGCCTTGGCGATATCCTGAAAATGGAAAGACAGAAAAGGGATTTAACACAGGAAAAAGTGTGTGAGGACCTGCAATTGAGGTTGACGACACTCAATCGGATCGAAAACAATCAAAGTGTCCGGGGAACCACGATCAAAAAACTATTGAATTATTATCAAATGAATAAAGAAGAATGACATTAAAAGGCGCTGCTTCTTGCAGATAATTTTGAAGAGGGATTGACCCTCTATTTTTATTTTGCCTTTTGTAACTGGCCTTCAACCTAATTCCTCATGTCTCATTCCCTATACGAAAAAATATATAGAATACCTAATAACAGCGTGCAGTCTTCTTTGAAATCGAGATCTGAAGCTGGATTTCTTGAAAGCGAACTGTGTTATCCATATAGGCAAAAAGCACTCTATTGCTTAAAAAACTTTTCTTTATTTTCCCAATTGTGTATACTCGAAGGGAACTGAATAGCAAGAACTAGGGGTGCCCAATGGCTTGGGCTGAGAAAGGAACGCGTTAAAGTTCTTTGACTCTTTGGACCTGATCTGGATCATACCAGCGTGGGGAAGTTGACATGTGCACAGTTTTTTTGTGCAAAGACATTCGCGGTTAAAGCCGGTCCATCATTATGTGGGCCGGCTTTTTTACATACTAGGGAACTTCTCTGGTGCCAGATCTCGTCCCTCAATTTTTAAAAAAAAGGGAGAGATGATCAGTGAAAACAGCCAATTCATTAAACCAGGACAGCATTTCGATTATGGCAAGCTTTTCTGGGAGCAAAAAAGTCTATGTGGAGGGCTCAAAGCCGGACATTAGGGTTCCGATGCGGGAGATTGAACTAAGCCCGACGAGCGGTTCATTTGGAGAGGAAAGCAATCAATCGGTTCGCGTGTATGATACGAGCGGCCCTTATACGGATCCTGCCTATACACCCGATCTAAGAAAGGGTCTTCCTGCACTGAGGAGCCGGTGGATTCAGGGACGAGGGGATGTTGAAGAGTATGAGGGCCGAAAAATAAAGCCCGAGGACAATGGTTACTCAAGTGAACATGACCCGCGTGCAAATGATAAGGTTTTTCCGGGCCTATCCCGCAAGCCATTGAGGGCATCTAAAGGAAAGAATGTTACCCAGCTTCACTATGCGAAAAAAGGAAACATTACGCCTGAGATGGAGTTCATAGCGATACGGGAGAATATGGATCCTGAATTTGTGCGGTCTGAAGTGGCAAGGGGCAGGGCCATCATTCCTTCCAATATCAATCACCCTGAGACAGAACCGATGATCATCGGCCGGAACTTCCATGTCAAAATAAATGCGAACATTGGGAACTCGGCCGTGTCCTCTTCGATTGAGGAAGAAGTGGAAAAAATGACGTGGGCTACCCGATGGGGTGCAGATACCATCATGGATTTGTCTACAGGAAAGAATATTCATACGACACGCGAATGGATTATCCGGAACTCAGCTGTTCCGGTGGGGACCGTTCCGATTTACCAGGCACTTGAAAAGGTGAATGGCATTGCCGAGGACCTTAGCTGGGAAGTGTTCAAAGATACGCTGATCGAGCAAGCTGAGCAAGGTGTTGACTACTTTACCATCCATGCAGGTGTCCTGTTGAGGTATGTTCCGATGACTGCCAGACGATTGACTGGAATTGTCTCAAGAGGCGGTTCGATCATGGCCCAATGGTGCCTTCACCATCATAAAGAAAACTTTCTCTATACGCACTTTGAAGAAATTTGCGAAATCATGAAGGCATATGATGTGGCCTTCTCTCTGGGAGATGGTTTGCGGCCGGGATCGATTGCCGACGCCAATGATGAGGCCCAATTTGCTGAGCTTGAAACACTTGGGGAGTTGACGAAGATTGCGTGGGAGCATGATGTACAGGTAATGGTTGAGGGGCCTGGGCATGTTCCGATGCATCTGATCAAGGAGAACATGGATAAGCAACTGGAGATTTGCCAGGAAGCTCCTTTTTATACACTAGGACCGCTTACAACGGATATCGCGCCAGGATATGACCATATCACCTCTGCAATCGGAGCGGCGATGATCGGCTGGTACGGTACAGCCATGCTCTGCTACGTGACGCCAAAGGAACACTTGGGGCTGCCGAACAAAGATGATGTGCGCGAGGGTGTGATCACCTATAAAATTGCCGCACATGCCGCCGATCTGGCAAAAGGCCATCCAGGAGCGCAAAAAAGGGATGATGCCCTGTCAAAAGCCCGCTTTGAATTCCGCTGGAGAGATCAGTTCAATCTTTCGTTGGATCCTGAGCGCGCCTTAGAGTACCATGATGAAACCTTGCCTGCTGAGGGTGCCAAAACGGCCCACTTCTGTTCGATGTGCGGACCCAAATTCTGCAGCATGAGAATCTCGCATGATATCAGGAATTATGCAAAGGAGCATAAGCTTGAGCCGGAGGACGCAATCAAGAAAGGACTTGTTGAAAAAGCAGAGGAATTTAAAAAAGCCGGAGGAAAGCTTTATCAATAAGAATCATCCAAGTGGAGTTAAAAGAGGAGTGGTCTGAATGAGGAAACAGCTGCATGTCATTTCAGATGGAAGGCTTCCTCTGAAGGCTTTTGCTGATATTGCAAGAGTGGTGGAACCTTTCGCAGACAAATTCCACCTAAGGGAAAAACACCGGTCTTCAAGAGAGATTTATGAAGGTGTTGAACTGCTTCTTGAGGCGGGAATCCCTCTTGATAAAATCGTCATCAATGACCGGGCAGATGTGGCATGGGCGTGGAAAACGGGAGTGCAGCTTGCTTTTCACAGCCTGCCCGTCCATGTTGTCAAAGAACAGTTTCCGGGTCTGATGGTTGGAAGGTCGGTGCATTCTCCTGAAGAAGCGCAGACAGCCGCGAATCAGGGGGCCGATTATCTCCTGTTTGGCCATGTTTTTGACACGGAATCAAAGAAGGGAATTTTGCCGAGAGGAACAGAAGCCCTTAAAGCTGTTAAAAAGAGAATCGACATCCCGGTACTGGCGATTGGCGGAATGAAACCAGAAAATGTTCATGAAGCAATAAAAGCTGGTGCAGATGGAATTGCTGTCATGTCCGCTATTTTACAGGCAGAAGATCCTCACGAGACAGCAAAAATCTTTTTCAGGAAACTGAATGAGGAGGACAAGGAATGAGAAGACATTTTGACTCATTAATTGTTGGAGGTGGAATCATCGGAAGTTCGATCGCTTTTCAGCTTGCGAAAAGAGGGTACAAAGTGGCTGTTTTGGAAAAAGGAAAGGTGGCTGGCAAGGCCTCTGGAGCCGCTGCCGGTATCTTAGGGACCCAAACGGAGCTGACAGAGGACGATCCACTTTTCCGAATGGCATGCAAGAGCCGGTCGTTGTACCGAAGCCTGATTCCTGAACTCGAAGATTTGTCGCAGCTGCATATAGGCTGGCGGAATAAAGGCACATACAAGGTGGCAGTCGATCAAGACCAGGAGCGAGAACTGAAACGATTGATTGAAAGACAGGCAGAGTTGGAAGAGCGGGCCGAGTGGCTTTCGATCGAAGAGCTGCTCAAACGGGAGCCATCAATATCAAGCGAGTTGCGCGGAGCCATGTTTATCCCGGAAGATGGCCAGCTTGAAGCGAAGGAATTATCCCATGCTTTTGCCAAAGCTTCTGTAAGCCTTGGCGCTGAATTTTTTGAGTTTATCAATGTAGCAGATTTTATTTTACAAGAAGGAAAGGTTCTTGGCGTTAAAACGACAGCGGGGGAATTCCTGGCTGATTCTGTGGTAGTTGCTTCTGGTGCCTGGAGCAGGGAAGTGCTAGAAAGGACCGGCCTGTCGCTGCCAATCATTCCGGTAAAAGGAGAATGCTTCAGCGTTATTCCGGAAAGTCCGCTCATACAGGGGACGATTTTTTCGCATGGGTGCTATCTTGTCCCTAAGTGTTCAGGAAGAGTGTTAGTCGGAGCCACCGTTAAGGTGAACAGCTTTGATGAAAAAGTGACCATCGATGGCGTATCATCGCTGATGGCAAAGGCTCAAGCGCTTGTTCCTGGCATCGGGAAGGCTGAATGGGATCGAGCCTGGGCTGGAATCCGCCCGCAATCTGCAGATGGGCAGCCGTTTTTAGGAGAGCATCCTGATTATAAAGGGTTATATATTGCCACTGGTCATTTTCGTAATGGAATTCTGCTTGCACCAGTTACAGGGGAATTAATCGCCGACCTTATAGAGGGGAAAAGCGACCAGCCCAACCCATTTGATCTGACCAGACTTGATAGTTGGGACCATACAGGTAAAGGAGTGCTTTTATGAAAGTAGTGGTTAACGGAAATACGATGGAGCTGCCGGATTCAATAAATCGCCTGTCCCTGCTGCTTGAGCATTTCAATTTGGAGGAGAAGGTTGTCATTATTGAACAAAACCTGCAGATTATCGATAAAAATTCGCATGCTGAAACCATGCTGAGTGATGGGGACCGGATTGAAATCGTGCATTTTGTGGGAGGCGGATGAGATGTTGGAAATTGGGCCATATCAATTTAAATCCCGGTTGTTGCTTGGAACAGGGAAATATCCTAGCTTTGATATTCAAAAAGCGGCAGTGGAAGTCTCAGGAGCAGAAGTGCTAACATTTGCTGTCCGCCGGATGAACATTTTTGAACCTGACCAGCCAAACTTTTTGGAAAAGCTGGACCTGGAAAAATATAAACTTTTGCCTAATACGGCTGGAGCAAAGACAGCAGAGGAAGCCGTGCGGATCGCCAGGCTCTCCAAAGCATCCGGTCTTTGCGACATGATCAAGGTGGAGGTGATCGGCTGCAGTAAAACACTTCTTCCCGATCCCGTCGAAACTATTAAAGCTGCCGAAATTCTTTTAGACGAAGGATTCATCGTCCTGCCGTATATTTCTGATGATGTGGTGCTGGCAAGGAAAATGGAAGAACTCGGCTGTCACGCCGTAATGCCCTGTGCTTCTCCAATTGGTTCAGGACAGGGGATTATCAATCCGATGAATCTTCAATTCATTACGGAGCAGGTGAATGTGCCAGTCATTGTGGATGCTGGAATTGGAAGCCCTGCAGATGCGGCACTGGCCATGGAGCTCGGAGCGGATGGGGTATTATTGAATACAGCTGTTTCAGCTGCCAAAGATCCTGTCAAAATGGCAAAAGCTATGAAATTGGCCATTGAAGCTGGCCGAATCGGTTTTGAAGCAGGTCGGATTCCTCGCAAACGCTATGCTTCAGCGAGCAGCCCGGAGGAAGGAATGGTTTTTAGTTGAGTGAACGCTATTCCCGTCAGATTTTATTTTCACCGATTGGCCATGAAGAACAAAAAAAGCTCAGGGAGAAACATGTCCTGATTATCGGAGCGGGTGCACTAGGTTCTGCAAATGCCGAGACGCTTACGAGAGCAGGGGTCGGGACGATCACGATGGCTGACCGGGATTATGTGGAGTGGAGCAATCTTCAGCGCCAGCAGCTATACAGTGAAGAAGATGCGATCCGAAGAACACCGAAAGCGATCGCAGCAGCTAACCGGCTGAAGGCGATCAATTCAGATGTTCAGGTTCACCCGCGAGTAATGGATGTAGGGGTACAGGAATTAGAGGAACTGGTCGAGGGAATTCATCTCATCATTGACGCCGCAGATAATTTTGATATTCGGTTCATCATTAATGATGTTGCACAAAAGCACGGGGTTCCGTGGATCTATGGAGGCTGTGTTGGCAGCTATGGATTGAGCTTTACCGTATTGCCGGGGATGACACCGTGCCTGAATTGCCTGATGGAACAATTGCCATTGGCAGGAGTCACCTGCGATACCGCCGGAGTCATCCAGCCGGCGATTCAGATGGTTGCCTCCCATCAGTCTGCTGAAGCATTGAAATTATTAATCGAAGACTTCGAATCCTTGCGCGGAAAACTTGTTTCGTTTGATCTTTGGAAAAATCAGTATAGTTCCATTGAGGTGTCGGCCTTGAAAAACCCGGAGTGTCCATCATGTGGTAAGGCTCCGGTTTACCCTTTCCTGGAGTATGAAAACCAGACAAAGACCGTGCTGCTGTGTGGTAGGGAAACGGTCCAAATTAGGCCAACAGCCATGCAAACTCTAAATCTCTCTTTATTAGAAAAATCGCTGCTAGTACAAGGAATCCATGTCGAACGGAATCCGTATTTGCTCACTTTTACAATCGATCAATCCCGATTGGTTGTATTCAAGGATGGAAGAGTGCTTGTTCATGGAGTGACGGATCTTCTCCAGGCTAAAAATCTTTATTACCGTTTTTTTAGCTAAAGCTAGAAACATTTTATCCTTCACTCGTATAGATCAGGTGAGTTTTCCCAAACTCGCAGAATGGATCATCACTAATTTTTCAGTGTTCCATTCTGAGTGATATATAATGAAGAAATCGTTTTATTAAGACTGCATCCGCATTTTTTGTTCCTTTTGAACCAGGAGAAGAAGTCTAAATGGTTCTCGTGTGCCGGTTTTCACCTTTGTTGGGAAACCAACAAGATTAATGAAAAGCAGAAGGTAACAGTTTTTTAATGAAATAAAAGTGAACTGCCACAGCCAAATCACTGATTCTACTAGTTTTTAGCTCTCATTTTTCCCAAACTAAACGGCTCCGTTATGGGTTGATGTTAGCTGAAAATTTAGAATATACTTAATTCTGCAAGCCGGCATGCATTACTATTTTCAAAGGTGAGAGGAGCAAGAGGATGAAGAAGAAGAGAATACTAGGATCTGCAGTACTTAGTCTTGCAATGGGGATTTCAATGTTTGCGACAGGAGCTTTTGGAGCAGGGGTGCAAGAAAGCCCGGATACTTACCGAGTTTTAGTTAAGGGTCCAAGTGCAGAAAAGGCAAAAGTGAAAGAACAGTTTGGCAAGCGCTGGGACTTTGGGAAGCAAGGTTTTACAACAGAAGTGAACAGCAAGCAATATCAAGCTTTATTGAAGAATAAAAATATCGAAGTCTCCCAGGTTGAGCAATATACAATAGATGCTCGCGTTGAAGGAAACGCCAATGGAAAGGGTAAAGGCAAGGGTGATTATACTGTCCAGGCATCCTATCCATCCGATCAGACACCTTGGGGCATCCAGGCAATCTATAATGATAATTACATCCAGGCGACAAGCGGCGGCGACGGAATCAAGGTAGCTGTCCTTGACACAGGGATCAACCGTAACCACATTGACTTGACTGACAATGTTGAACAATGTAAGGATTTCACCCAAACTTCTTCATCGATGGTCAATGGGACTTGTACTGACCGTCAGGGCCATGGCACGCATGTAGCCGGTACGGCTGTAGCTAATGGTGGTTATGATGGAGCCGGTATCTATGGAGTTGCTCCTCAGGCAGAACTCTGGGGCTATAAAGTCCTCGGGGACAATGGATCTGGTTATTCAGATGATATCGCCGGCGCCATCCGCCATGCTGCAGATGAAGGCGTCCGTACAGGATCAAAGGTCGTCATCTCGATGTCACTTGGTTCAAGCGGCAAGGATTCCATGATTGCAAGTGCTGTTGACTATGCATACAGCAAAGGTGCATTAGTAGTTGCAGCAGCAGGGAACAGCGGCCCAAGTGCGAATACGATCGGCTATCCAGGCGCTTTAACAAATGCAATCGCGGTAGCATCACTGGATAATACATTCGTCAATGGAACACATAAAGTATCCGACTTCTCTTCTCGTGGCAACCCAAATACTGACGGCGACTATTACATCCAGGAAAAGGACGTTGAAGTATCAGCACCAGGCGGCGGAATCTATTCAACAGCTGTAGATGGGAACTATACAACAATGAGCGGCACTTCAATGGCAACGCCACACATTTCAGGCCTTGCAGCTAAACTGTGGTCTTCGAATAAATCATGGAGCAATTCTCAGCTCCGTACTGAAATCCAAAGACGCGCGAAGCTTTATGACATCAAAGGCGGAACAGGAGCCGCTACTGGCGATGACTATGCTTCTGGTTTCGGCTTCCCGCGGGTACGATAATCTTAATTAACATCTATGCCAGCCATTCGGACTAATTGGTCCGGGTGGCTTTTTTTTCTGTAATCCGGAACATGCTCTATTTCAAAGAAAAGTAGGATGGATATAAACATGACTGAATATAACCGATATATAAGACATGTAGCAGCTCTATCCCTTTTGTCTTCAAGTTTTTCAACGCTTAAAATATTTTTAGTTACACGAAATAAAATCGTGATATAATATATCGAATTAAAAAGAATATTATCGAAGACTTTGTGGATCGTTAAATTTTCTATCGTTGATAAATTACATTCATCATGAAAAAAGAAGTTTCCTGTTGCCCTGTAGCAGCAGGATTTTCATATTACATAAGTTAGGTACGATTCTAGGAGGACCCATGAAGGAACAAAAAGAATGGAACGATATTGCTGGATTGAATAGATTGATATTAAAGGCTTCCTGGTGGATGGTTATTGTCATTATCCTTCTATCGGGCTCAGGGATATTATTAACCTATCAGTATGAAGGAAAAAGCCTTCTTCCGATGGCTGTCTCGTACGTATTATTCCCGACTTTGTATACAGTCATGATTCTTGCTCTGACACAGGTGTTGTATTCGATATTCATGCGATGGGGCGATTATATCCTCCTTTTAGGGATCTTTGCGATTCTCCATGTTTATATCATGAACTTCCCGTTTGCACAGGGTATCCATTACTTGCTGGTCATCAACGTTCTAATATCGGCTTTATATTTTCAAAAGGAAAAAGTTTATTTTACTGGCATTCTAAGTTTACTTTCCATCATCTCTCTTTATTTCTTTTATGAGCCGTTTTCCAATGAAATTGCAAGACGCGACATCTATGCCTTCATAGGGATTTTTATTGGTTTTGTTTTTATTTCTGTTGGAATCATCTACCGTGGTCACTATTTGCTAAAGCATCTGGAGGAGTCGATCAGGAATCAAGAGGATTTAATGGTGCGGAATATTATAATGGATAGAGCAGCGAAAATGGATGGCCTGACCGATTTATACAACCATAAAACTTTCCATGAATACCTGGACAGATTGATTGAACAAAGTGATGACAATCAATTATCCTTCCATTTGGCGATTATCGATATTGATAATTTTAAAAAGGTAAATGACCAATTCGGGCATTGGGTAGGGGATGTTGTCCTAAAACGAGTAGGTGAACTATTAAAGCAGAACGTCACTCCGGATGATTTCGTTTCCCGATATGGCGGTGAAGAATTTGCCGTGATCCTGACTGAAAAAAATAAAACTGAATCTTTTCAATTAGTGGATCACATTCGAGCAGCCATCAGCCAGATGGTCCATCCGGAAATGGGCGACCAGCCTGTCACGATTAGTGTCGGGATGTGCCCATACGAAGTGGGACTCGGTAAGGAAAACTTCTTCAAAGCAGCAGATGACAGCTTGTATCAAGCGAAAAGGAACGGGAAGAATCAAACCGTAATCGCGGAAATATACGATAAAGAACCTGTGTAGAAAACTCGAAATGGAGTCATCTACACAGGTTTTTTTGTACGTCATATCTTTTTAATGGGGGCGTAGTGAATGCGTTACGCTTAAGGGTGTGAGACGGCAGAACTGTCCCTCTGTCGCCCCCTGTCTCAAAGCAAATTATATTCTTTTCACATCTGCCAGCTTCATTTTACTCTCCGGCAGACTTGGAATATCGTTCATGCTGTAGCTTAAGTACTGCTTGGGGATGGAGTAGCTTAAATGATTGACTAAGTAATCAACCGCTACCCTGAGGAGATCCACTGTCATCCACTCTCCGGCACAGCGGTGGCCAATCTCATATTCTCCCCCGCCTTGGGGGATGAAATCAAACGGACTGCCGGACCATGAGAGAAAACGGTCAGGAGCAAATATCTCGGGCTGCTCCCATATTTCTGGATGATGGTTGGTACCGTATAAATCCAGGAGTGTAAGGGTGTCTTTTTTAAACATATAGCCCTTCCATTCGAAGTCCTTTTTCACTCGGGCAGCAGCAAAAGGGAAAAACGGATAAAAACGCCGCACTTCCTGAATGAAGCGCTGCTGTTCTTCCTTGCCTCCATTTTTCACTATTGCGGCTTCCTCTGGATATTCATAAACGGCCAGGGCAGTGAAGTCCACATAGACAGAGATGGCTACAATTGGCCGCAGTAAATTTAAGAGTTCGACCGCCACAATAGAGGGGTCCAGTAATTCTCCATTCGGATTTGTGTGAAAAGAAAACTGATAAAGTGCTCGCTGCTCATTCGGGTGAATTTCTTTAGCACGGACCTTCTCCACTAATGCTTCAAGCCATTCTTCTGCTTTTGAGCGGGACCGGCGTGCCTGCCAATGCTTCAAGCCAATTACCGCTGCTCCTTCAAACATGTCGCTGAGCGTGTCTGTCCATTCCTCCAGCTCGTCGCTTTGAAGAGGAACTCCCGTCCACTCGAAGGCGGTTTCCGTCAACATTTTTTTCACTTCATGATAAAGGATGATTTCCTCTTCCGCTTCCCAACTCTTGCTATAACACTCCCACTTTTCGGCAAAGATTGCCTGAACTTCATTAAGGGACTCCTTCGACATCAGGGACATGAACATGACTTTTCTGTTCAGATGCTGCTCCCCATCCAGACCTTGTACGCCACCTACACCAAATAAAGTTTTTTGCGCGAGTTTAGGGGCAGCATTTTTCCGTTTGAAACGGTCATTGTCATAAAAAATCTCCGCCGCTTCTTTTCCAATCAGACAAATGCCAGTTTCCCCTAAAAGGTTTGTTTCGAAAACCGGAGTGCCGAACTTATCACTCCGGTTCATTATGTATTGGTAACCTTCCCTGAGGAGGTGAAAGTTTTCGATCAATCCTGTTTCTTTCGGCATATCCTTATGTTCAGTCATGTTTCTTCCCCCTTTATATTAAAATCCCCTTTACTATATACCACTTCCTGAAGCAGACAAACGGCGCTTCGGCTGGTCCCTGGCACTGATTTTCGTCAGCATCTGGGGAAGGTTAGATGTATGGAAGTCAAAGATAGCAAAGCCGTCTCTCTGTCTCTTGGAAAACGACTCTATTCGTTCTCTTCTAGCACAAAGAAAATGATCTTCATTACTGTATCCCTAAACCGGACCTATTATCCAAGATAAGTGATTGAACCTTTAAGGATAGAGTGGAATTTTACAAAAAACCGTCTCCGCATTTACTCCTCCTCTGCCATTCCAGGCAACGAGGATATTCACACATTTTACAAGTGTATAAATAAATGACCTACACCAGCTTGTCTTATTTACATTTACTAATATAGAAGCTAGTTTCTATTGAATGAAAACTACTAAAAGGGAAGGTGAGTGTTATGAATGAGAATTCCGGAAACTCCGAAACAAATAGTTGTCCTGAGTATGCAGCCAATGTACCAGTAAAACTTCCAGGTACAATCCAAAAGTTTGTTGATGAGCTTCCAATTCCACCGGTGTTGACTCCTATGTCTCAAGGAGAAGATTCTGCCTATTATGAGATTGAAATGAAGTGCGGAAGCCACAAGTTTCACCGGGACTTTAATGAGACGATCATTTATGGCTATAATGGCATCTATCCTGGTCCTACGATTGAGACCAGGAGAGGGGAAACTCTTCATGTAAAATGGATCAATCATTTGCCGTTGGACCACTTTTTGCCGGTAGATCCAACTTTGCATGATTCGATGCCTCCTAATCCAGAGGTGCGTACGGTCGTGCATCTTCACGGCGCGAATGTAGCTCCTGACAGCGATGGTCATCCTGAGGCGTGGTTTTCACGCAACTACGCTCAAGTTGGTGATAAGTTTAGCAGGCAAGTATATTTATATCCAAATGACCAACAGGCAACCACGCTTTGGTACCATGACCATGCATTGGGGATTACCAGGCTTAATCTTTATGCCGGCTTGGCTGGATTCTATCTTATCCACGATTCAAAGGAAGAAAAACTTGATCTTCCGACAGGGAAATATGATATACCGCTGATGATTCAAGATAAAACGTTTAGGACAGATGGTTCACTTTTTTACCCGCCAGCTCCAGTCGTTCGGGCCTTTATTGGGAATACGATGGTTGTGAATGGAAAGGTATGGCCATATCTTAACGTTGAGCCAAGAAAGTACCGCTTCAGAATGTTGAATGCTTCGAACACAAACGGTTTTGATTTCTTGCTCTTAGACGAAAACTTAAAGCAGCATCCCTTCTGGCAAATTGGCACTGATGGCGGATTGATTGAAAGGCCCAAGCGAATTGAAAAATTTCCGCTAGATCCTGCTGAACGATTAGATGTCATCATCGACTTTTCAAAATTAGCAGGTCAGACGATTACACTAAGAACAGAAGAATTGAATCTGGCAGGGGAAATAGAACCGTTTAAAAGAGATGTAATGCAGTTTAGAGTAGGGTTGGAATGTGAAGGTGAAGACGAAAGTGAAATACCAAGAAAACTTGTCAATTTGAAAAAAATTAACCCTAACTGGGCCCGTTCAAAAACAAGAAGATTTGTCATGACTCAGGATGGAAACAGATTAACGATCAATCATTTGGGATTCAGGGATGCTGCTACAGAATTCCCAGAAGTGGATAGTGTAGAAATTTGGGAGTTTGCAAGCCCGACTTTCAATCCTGATAGTCCAATGGGTATTCCGCCAAATATTACTCATCCTATTCATTTGCATCTTGCTCAATTCCGGATCCTAAATCGCCAGGATTTTGATGTAAACAATTTTAATGAAGAGGAATGGATTAACACTGGTGAAGGGATTATACTTGGCGAAAAACATGATCCGCATCCAAGTGAAAACGGATGGAAGGATACAGTAAGGGTTGAACCTGGGAAAGTAACGCGGATCGTTGTCCCCTTTAATAGCTACACAGGAGAATATGTATGGCACTGCCACATTCTTGAGCATGAAGATAATGATATGATGCGGCCATTGATCATTACTGAAAAGAATGGATTGATGCGAGATTCATAGAGATTTTGAACTGCACCCCAATTGTCACACACACCAAACAATTGGAGGTGCAGTTTTTTTTGGGGACTGGAAAACAGTCCCTTTGTCTATACCTTTATCTATACTTGCAATAAAAAAGAAAGCCTTATCCTTTTGGTGGATAAGACTCAATTAGCATGAATAGCTCGAATGAAACGAATAATAGTACCCGCGTTCCGCGTTATCTAATAACGTATCCATCTCCACCTATAGAAAAGGCGAGAAAATATCTTCCTTCAGTAGGCATCACAAAGTCTAACTTGTCATATCCTAGCTCCATAACAAGGCTCATGGCAGCATCAGAGTTAGCTCCCGTATCTTTTAGTACTTGTGCATTCGTATCCTGAGTAATTACATAAGCCAGTTGTCCATCTATTACTTGTACACCAATGATGTCTACATAGGTTTCGAAATTATTTAGCTCTTCCTCGATCTGTGGTACAGCCTTATCCATTGCTTTTACATCTTCCCAATTTTGCTCAATGGCATCATGGTCTACAAAGACTGTGTAAAAGTTATCTAGCTCCTCCTCAGGAGTGTATGGTTGAGCAGACTCCCAATTATCCTCAATCTCGACAGGCTCTACATCATATTCAGCTTTATCCTCAGGAGTATATTCTGTATCTGTTTTCAACCTGGATACCTCTGCTTCTAGTCCTGCAATCTCTGTATTAGCTCTGTCTAGCTGTTCCTCTAGTTCATCTATTGTATTCTGCAGTTCTGCCTGAGCCCCGGAGTTTTCCTCATCTGAAACCCCTGCTTCTTGTAGTCTAGCAATCTCTGCCTGAGCGTCCTTTAGCTGAGCGGTGAGCTCATTGACAGTGTACTCTAGATCTGCTTTATCTGTTTTTAAAGAACTTATTGTACTGTTGGCCTCTGTAGTTGCCTCATTGTACATAACCTTTAATTCTTTAAACTTTCCTTTAATGTAATCTTTATCAGATACTGCATGTACAAAGTTATTTTTCATATCCTCAGCCATGCTCTTAATGTTGTTAATATCTTCTGTGCCCTTGTAGTTGATACCTGCTACTGTAATACCACCTGCAAAGACTGTACCTGCTATTACTTTTGTAAGAATTGAGCTGAATGGCATGTTACGATCTCCCCTATTTGTTGTTTTTGTTTTTGCCGATCATATAGGATTATCTTCTCGACAATGTTAGTTCAATGGTCCTTGTCCAGCTGCCGATAATGCCGTAAGGGTAAACTATACTACTACTAAGTATGATGTTCAATGGTATACGTGGTGGTATGTTATGGTAGTTTACTAGGAAAAAAGGGGGGCGTGTCCGGTGTTCCTTTTTTGTATGGGTAAGGTGAAAAAAAGAGGGATGATACAATCCATTCCTATTATGTTAAAGATGTAAATTCATGAAACGGCAAAACCGTCGCTTTGTCGCGGAAAAGTCCTGTGTTTTTACCATAAACCTTGTATTGATAGTGTATAGTACCAAATGATACACTATTGGGTATGTGAGTTTTGAAAAAGGCAGGTGATATTGATCGTGAGCAAGCGAAGTGCCATTAGTAATCTTTTTATTTTATTTTCTCTTATCTTCATTTTTATGATTCCGCAAGAAGTTTTTGCCCATGCGACGCTAAAGATGGCTGAGCCTGCCCCGGACAGTGAATTAACAGATTCCCCTGAAGAAATCGTTCTGACCTTTGATGAAAGACTTGAAAACCAACTCTATTCGATCAAGGTTTTTAACGAAAAAGGGGAAAGGGTTGTCAACGGCAAGCCGGAGATGAGCAAGGATCAAAAATCCATCGCGCAGCCTTTGCCTGAACTGCCTGAGGGGAATTATGTCATATCCTACAGCGTCATTTCAGCGGATGGTCATCCCATTAAGAGTTCTTATGTCATCTCCATAGGGGAAGAAACGGTCTTCAAAAGGGATATTAACCAGCAGGTCCTTGAAAAACAAGAGAGCTCACCCGCGGTTAATGTATTGAAGTCGTCGGTTAGGATTCTTTTTTATATGTCATTGATCCTGACGACTGGCTGGATCGTATGGGGAGCCATACATACTTTGGAAAAAGAAATGATGCCATCTTTTAGACAGCGGGCGTTTCGATTACAAATTGCCCTGTTGATCACCACTGTGGGATTGGTATTCGTCCAATTAGCCGATTTGGTTGATCACTGGACACTGGCTGAAATTGGGGCGATTCTGACAGGCACCACAGTTGGGTTGTCTTTGGTCGCTTCTGTGCTTTTGTCTCTATTTGGTTTACCGCTTCTGCTTCGATTCAAATGGCTCGATTTGATTTGGGTATTGGCCGTGATGTCGGTAAAGAGTTTTAACGGACATGCAGCCGCCTTCGAAACGGAAATCCGCTCGATGTCAATGCAGCTGGATGTCGTCCATTTACTAGGAGCCGCGATATGGGCAGGAGGCCTGCTGTATATTCTGGCTTACTGGAAAAAGCAGAGGGAACACATTAGACAGTTTCTCCCGTTCTTTTCGCAGGTTGCTTTAATCAGCATGCTGATCCTGATTTTAACAGGAGTGTCTTACACGTTGATCTTCTTGCCGGAGCTCAATTATCTGCTCCATACACTATGGGGGAAACTGCTTCTGGTCAAAGTTGGCCTAATCACACTGGTGTTTGTGATTGGTGCACTTTTACGCCAATCCTTGAAAAAGAAAAAAGAAGGTTCAATCAGCAGCCTGGTGAAAATCGATTTCAGTGTGATGGTCATCATTTTAGGAATTGTGGGTGTGTTAACTCACTTGAATCCACTTCCGGAAAACGAACCTTTGGAATGGAAAAATGAAGATCAGTACATTGATTTTACAACATCCATCTCACCAAAGGCACCTGGGTATAATCATTTCAAAGTGACCGCAAATGCGCAGAAAGAAAACCTGGAGATTAAACGGATTGAACTATTTTTGATCTATCAAGACAACCTTGAAATCCAACCGATCCAAGTTCCTTTTTCAGAAGTGGAACAATCCAGCAATGTACAATTCAAGGTCAATGGCTCGTATCTGCCAATTGAAGGCAACTGGACGGCGGAGCTCCGGATAGTAGATTCCGAGGATAATGAAAAGGTGTTCCATAAGGATTTTATTGTTTATTAAAATAAAGAGGAGATTACAACATGAAAAAACTTTTAACCTTAACGATCGCAATGATTGGGGCAATCACTCTTTTTGTCGGTGCGGCAAGCGCGCATGTGTCCGTTCAGCCTCAGGAGACTTCACAAGGGAAATATGAAGTGTTCACTGTGCGAGTTCCTTCTGAAAAAGAAGACGCCCAAACAACGAAAGTGGAAGTGAAATTCCCTGAACAGGTGAACATCACCCGCTTTGAAGCCAAACCAGGCTGGAACTGCGAAGTTCAAAAAGATGACACTGGGAAAATCACGAGTGTTGTGTGGACAGCGGAAGAAAAAGGCCTATCAGCAACTGAATTCGTACAATTCAACATCCAGGGAAAAGTTGGCGATGAAGCGACAGAAATCGTTTGGAAAGCGTATCAAACTTACAGCGACGGCAGTACAGTCGAATGGATCGGAGCACCTGACGCAGACAAGCCAGCTTCAGTCACAACAGTAAATCCGGCGGATGGATCTTCAGATCACGGGCATGGAGCTGCAGCAGCTGAACCGTCAAAAGACCACAGTGCTGCCGGAGACCTCACGAATGACACGGAAGCAAAAACAGCCACAAGCAATATGCCGCTTTACCTTTCAATTGCTGCTTTGATTGCAGGATTGCTGGCATTGGTTATTTCTTTGAAAAAAAGAGGATAATTTGAATAGGGAGCATGGGGGACGTACCCCCTATGCTCCCTTTTTACGTTATCTTGTTATTCCAAGGCCCGTATCTCCATATTGATAATAAAAATAAAACAAGAAAAAAATAACGTTGATGATTAAAGACAAATTGAAAAGAGACTTCGAAACTCTTATTTTCCACAGTAAAAATACAATGAAGAAATTGATCAGCACAGGCACAAACGTATAGGTCATTCTTTCGTCTATAAGAGAAAGTGCGTTTGGGCTCAGCCAGTAAATGAATCGATCAGATATCTGTGCAATGACGGAAAAAATGATGAGGAAGCAAAATACCATCAACAGAATTGCTTTTTTCATGAATCCCCCAGCTTCCTAATTCATCTATCTTTCTATGTTCGACGCTTCTCTCTAGGTACTCTATCCTCATATGTTTCAGCGTTTCTCTCTAATTAATCTACCTTCAAATGCTTCAATGCTTCTCTCCGGCTCAAGTTTGACAGCGGGTATGTATTGGTTATTTCAATAACTTTCTCCGGGTCTTGTTTAGCGTACTCCCTTAATGCCCAGCCGATTGCTTTATTGATGAAAAATTCTTTGGTGTGGCAGGTTCTTGAGATGATATCCTCTAGCATCGCCACGTCTGTTTTTTCTTTGTATCCCAGTTGGAACAAGATACATGAGCGGATCAGCCAGATGTTCTCGGAGGCAATCCAATTGTCGACGATGAGCTGCCTGGCATGCGGGAACTTTTCAAGATAATATCCAAAATGTTTTTTCGCAATATGGTCGATCGTGTCCCACCATGGCTTGGTCGTGATGATGTATTCTAACAGGGAAAGATCCTCTTCGGTGAACTGTTTCTTCATTAAATCTAGCAAGTAAAGACCAGCAATCTGCATCTCTCTTTCTTCCAGGTCCCATAGGGAAGTGATGACCTTGTGTAAGTCTTCTTTCGCTGGCAAGCCATGATTCTTCACATGCTGCTTGAATACCTCTTTCAGCTGCGGCGCTCTCAAACCAATAAAGCTGAACTGATTCCGCATGTAATTGGACAGCCTGACTGCTTCTTCCTCATTCCGGTGTGCTGATGCCGCATGATATAACGCTTCTACATATTGATTCATTTCTGCTCCGCCATTTCGTGTTTAATTTAAATCTATTGTAACGTTATTTCAAATGGTAAGCACTTTTTCTGAAAATGGCACATTAGGGGGCAGCAGCACCTGTCCCTATGTCCATTAATAGTATAATAGACTAACAAGGCTTGTTTTCTATAAGACTACTTTTTAAGGAGTTGGAAATGATGGGCGAAAAAGTGATCAAGTGGGGAATTTTAGGCACAGGTGGAATCGCAGGTGCTTTTGCGAGGGACTTGGAGTTTGCTAAGAATACCGAGAAGCTTGCAGTTGGTTCTCGTACGAAAGAGAGTGCGGAAAAGTTTGCGGAGGAGCATGGAGTTTCCCGGGCTTATGGAAGCTACGAAGAACTGGTTCAGGATCCTGATGTCGATGCCATTTATGTTGCGACGCCACATCCTTTTCACAAAGAAAATGTACTAGCGTGCCTTCGTGCCGGCAAGGCTGTGCTTTGCGAGAAGCCTTTTACCATCAATAGCAGAGATCTGGAAGAAGTCATCCAGTTTGCCAGGGAGCAAAAGCTTTTCTTGATGGAGGCAATGTGGACAAAGTTCCTGCCGCCGATTTTGAAGGTGAGAGAATGGATTGACCGTGGGGAAATCGGCGAAGTTATGTTAGTGAAAGCCGATTTTGGTTTCCGTGCGCCGTGGAATCCTGAGGGGAGATTGCTGAATCCGGCCCTTGGAGGAGGAGCCTTGCTTGATGTAGGGATTTATCCTGTAACCTTTGCAACCATGATCCTTGGAACAAAGCCGGAGAAAATCTTGAGTACGGCTCATATTGGCGAAACCGGTGTCGATGAACAGTTTTCGATTCTCATGTCCTATCCTGCTGGAAAAACCGCCACCCTTAATGGAGCCTTTCGCGTTGATTTAACGAACGAAGCATACATACTGGGAACAGAGGGTTATATTCGAATTCCATCTTTCCACAGTGCCAAATTAGCCTTCTTATATAAAAATGGCGAGGTAGCAGAGACCTTCAATGATGACCGGCAATCGGCCGGTTATGCGTTTGAAATAGAAGAAGTAGGCCGATGCCTGAACCAGGGACTGGTAGAAAGCCCGGTCGTTCCGCTGGATGAATCTTTGAAAATCATGAAACTGATGGATGAAATCCGTGGGCAATGGGGATTGAAATATCCGGGTGAGTGATAGGGTCAAAAAATGAAGCACAGGATTTTCCTGTGCTTCATTTTGTGTGTTTGAACTGGAAAAAAACACTCAAAATTTCCAGTTTGCGAATAAACGCACCGTTTTTGCGAATAAAAAGGTTTTTTAGCGAATAAATGTATCGTTTTCTCGAACAAATATAAATTTTAGCGAATAAACTGTTGATTTTCGCTGAAACCCACCTGATAAACTTTTTATAGGGCTGTATTTTGACTCATTGACTGCTGTATTTAAAGGGTTACCCATGGAAGCCTCAGAACAAAATGAACGCGGCACGGTTATTGACCGACCCTTTTAGATGAATCCCTCTGATTGGAAGTGAAATGTAAAAAATCATCTAGCACTATGGTATTCTTTTACTAACAGGACTAACAAAGGAGCGGGTTTGAATATGGGGTTGCGTTTTCGCAAGAGTTTCAAAGTGGCGCCGGGAGTCAGGGTGAATGTTGGCAAAAGTGGTGTCGGGATGAGTGTCGGCGGGAGAGGATTGCGGTATTCGGTCCATAGCAGTGGGAGAAAGACGTCGACCGTGGGGATTCCGGGCAGTGGGATTTCCTATTCGTCGACTTCGAGTTCCAGGTCTTATAAGAGGGATGCTTATAAGAGGCGGAATGAACTGGCGCGACTTGAAAGGGACCGACAGAAGCTGCAGGAGCAGGAGTATGCACGGCTGCAGGTGGAGTTATATGAAAATCGCCTGGACCAAATCCGTTCCATTCATCATGAGTGTGATGATGAAGTGGATTGGGACGAGGTGTATAGCAGGAAGGCTCCTTTCGAGGAAGGGCAGGCAGGGCAAAATGAGCGACAGGCCAGGGAGCAGCTGCAGCGTTATCAGCCAGGCTTTTTTGATCGTCTTTTTAAAAGGGATGAAGCGAAAAAGCGGAAACTGGAAGAGGAAGTCCAGGCAGCGATCCAAAAGGATCAAGAGCTTATGAATGAGTGGAAGTATATGCACGATGTCTCCAAGAGGATATTGGAAAAGGACGTGGATGCTTACTTTGAGGTGATTGACGAGTTCAGGCCGCTGGATGAGTTGGTGGAGTTTGGGAGCGGCTTTGAGTTCGGGACAGATCAACCTGATCTCATCCATGTGTCTTTTGATGTCAATGCTAAGGACGCCGTTCCGGAAAAGGCGCTGTCATTGACGAAGACAGGAAAACTGTCCGAGAAAAATCTGACGAAAACGACGTACTATGATCTTTATCAAGATTATGTCTGCAGCTGTGCACTCCGGATTGCCAGAGATCTGTTCGCGCTTTTACCAGTTCAGCATGTGTTTGTCCATGCCTATGAAGAGCGGCTAAATACAGCAACAGGGCATGAAGATAAAGGCGCGATCCTCTCTGTAAAATACGACAAACCAACCCTGAAACACCTGAATTTTACGAATCTCGATCCATCAGATGCATTGAAAAACTTCGAGCATCAGATGAATTTTAAGAAGACGAAGGGGTTTGAAGAGGTGAAGGAGATTCTGGATTGAATGGGAGAACCGCAAGAGAGAAAACGATAAGGGAGAGGGGATCATTGAGTACAAAACAGGTTGATGATGTTACGACTAAACTTTCCTCCAAACAACGGCTGATTAAATTACAGGAAGTGCTAAGAAAGCATACAGATGAAGAAAATCAATTTAAATTGGATGGGATTTTGGATCTTTTTTACGAAGAGTACAAGATTCATGCCGGAAAGAAGGCGATTCGTGATGATTTGAAGGAGTTGGAGGAGTCGGATTTATTTGATGTAACGGTAAACCAGGAGAAAGACGGGGTGGAGAAGTTCTACAGCCACCAGCAGCGTTTATTTGAAATCCATGAGTTGCGATTGCTGATCGATGCCGTTTCGTCTGCAAAATTTATCTCCACTAAGGAAACCGAAGATCTGGTGGATAAAATCAAGCAGCTGACAAGCATCCATCAGGCCAAGCAGCTGGGGAATCGGATTGTTTTATCCGAGAATTCCAAGAATGAGAATACGAAAATCAAGTATTCCATTCATATGCTCCACACGGCGATTCTTGAAAACCGTTATATCCAGTTCAAATATGGACGATATAACCTGGAAAAGAAATTCAAGCTGAGTAATAAAGGCAATTTTTATCAGCTAAAGCCATATGCATTGGTGTGGCATAATAATTTTTATTATCTGATTGGTGAGTATTTGCCTACAGAGGAAATCCGCCATTACCGTGTTGACCGGATGAGAGAGGTGGCGGCCCTGGAGGAAACCTTTTTGCGTGATCCGGGGTTCGATGTCTCAAAGTACACTGAAAAATTGTTTCATATGTATTCCGGGGAAGAAGCGCTGGTCGAGATCGAGTTTAACGCGGATTTAATCAATGTCGTGATTGACCGGTTCGGGCGCGGAGTGAACATCCGCCCGGTCGGAAACGATAAATTCCGAATCTCCACCCAGGCCATCATCAGCGACGGACTCGTCAGGTGGCTGATGACCTGGGGCAGCGATGCTAAGGTCATGACCCCGCCAACACTCGTGGACAGGATAAAAGAAGAGGTTGAAAAGTTTTATAAAGTGTATCAGTAGCACCTGCGTTTTCGAGTAGCGGTTTTAAAAAAAATATGTTATTAGTTTCGTGGACCAAATTGCTATAATGGCGATTTGGTCTTTTGTTTTGTAGGGCATGTATTAACCATTATTACTGATAAGTGCTTCTCCTTGTATATAAAGATAGAATGATTTACCCTTTATTTAGGGAGTGAAAGTAATAAGTGAAAGTAATGAGTGAGAATATTGAAGGTATAAATTACAAGGAAGTAATTGAATATGCACTGGACCCACTAATTGTTCATTCGCAACTGAAGATCATATATGTAAATGAAGCAGCTGGAAAATTTTTCAGAGCCTCAAGTAAAGAGTTAGTTGGGGCAAGTCCGCTGGATATCTTTAAAGATACATCTAAACCCGCAATTACAAAAAGAATATCGGGGGCTTATAGTGAACCCGCCGAGCTTATTGAGGAAACAATATATAGAATGGATGGAACATCCGTTGAAGTAGAATTATATTGTCACCCTATTAAGATTGGGGAAACAAAAGCCATTCAAACTTATGTAAAAGACATCACGGAGAGAAAACAACAAGAAAAAGTCCAAAATGAAATGAATAAACAAATAAATGAGCTAGCGTCCAATATTGTACCCCTATTAGAAGGCATTGCTGTACTTCCTTTAGTAGGTGCAATAAATCAGGATAGGGCACAACAACTCTTAGAATTAGTACCGGTCAATGTTCAGGAAAAAGAGGTACACAGTTTAATTTTAGATTGTTCAGGGATTTATAAAATTGATACTTTAGTGATTGACTCACTATTTAAAATTAATAGTGTACTAAATTTAATCGGAGTTAAGTGTTTTTTAACAGGGATAAGACCCAAATTAGCTGAAGAAGCAGTTAACATTGGCCTCAACTTAAAAAACATAAGTACTTTTTCCAATGTTAAGGACGCCTTGACCTTTTTAGGAGTAAATAATACTAAGTAAGATATTGTTCAAAGTTCTATTGCATGAACTTGCGGGCCTGTTAATCTATGAAGGATTAACGGCCTTTTTTGGTTGAATTTCTTATTGAGATAACGAGGAGTTGAAAAAGAATATTTTTAACCACTAATAAAAAACGCTGCAACCATTATTTTATAGATTGCAGCGCTATATATTAATTAAATATGCTGTGCATTAGTTTCTTCACTTGAGCGTTTATTTCCTTTATAGATAAAATAAAGGGCAATAAGCATGAATAGTAAAGCAAATGCCCGTTTCATATCTAGGGATATTACCATACTATTAAACCACCCGAAATGATCAATAAGGACACCGATTACAAGCTGTCCAGCTATACCAGCAATATTGGTTGCGATAACACCAATTCTTGGTACCGCCATAACAGTGAGAAGTAAGTATAATGTGCCTAAAAACGCTGCACTTAATTGCCATTTAGGTACTTCTAAAATTCCAAGCACATTTCCTTTACCAAAAAAAAGAATGGAAATGGCTAAGAACATTGTCCCAGTTAGAAAGGTTAATAATGTAGTTTCAAGTGTTCCTGCTTTTCGACTTAATGTACCATTAATAGACGATTGGGCGCTAAGAGTAATCCCGCCGAAAAATGTAAATAGAATCATTATAATACCCATATTTAATCCCCCTAGTTAACTAAAATAAGTGCTATCATCATTGAAATGACTGCGTATATTTTTTCTCTATTGATTGTAGTTTTCTTGCTGCCCATCCAACCATAATGTTCAATAACCATACTCATTATTAGCTGACCAATTATTACTGCAATCATGGTTATCCCAACACCAACAAAAGGAACACTAACCACAATCGATGTTAAATAAACTACCCCTAAAACCCCGCCAAGAAGTGACCATTTGGGGGCTTCTACAACGTATGAAAGCTTACCTTTCCCGAAGAATATCCATAATAGCACCATGATTATGGATCCCATAAAAAAGTTGTAAAAACTTGTTTCTATCTGACCTATTGTTTTCCCAAGTTCACCATAGATAGCTCCTTCAAAGCTTAGTGCGGCACCAGCTAATAACGCTAATAGATATGAGAAGTAACGCATTTAATAAATCCCCCTAAGTTTTCTATATTTAAATATCTAGAATAATCGATATATGGTTTTATAAAAAACAGAAATCATTAAATTTAGATTTCTGTTTTAAAATATTCAGCAAACCGACGAATAACTTCTTCATTCCTTCTATAATAAGTCCACTGACCATGCCGAACGGATTCAAGTAGACCGGCTTTTTGCATCATATTTAAGTAGTGGGAAACCGTAGATTGAGAAGCTTTAGCCTTTTCTTGTATATCCCCTACACATACTCCGCCTTTATAGCTTACCTCCTTTGGCAGGTGAGCGCCTTGTTTAGGGAAATGCTTCTCGGGTTCCTTCAACCACTGCAAAATATTAAGTCTAGTTTCGTTTGATAACGCCTTAAAAATATCGATTGGTTCCATGTTTCACATTATATATCGATTTTTTTCGATATGTCAATATTATGGTTTTGACTATTATCCAGCTATGTTATTGAAAAAAGTATGTAAACAAATGTACTAAACTAGTAGGTGAGTTGATCCAGGAGGGATTAACCGATTTATTGAGCTAAAGAGGCAGCATTCCTGTAATGAAG
>NZ_JAGGQK010000012.1:0-112970 GCF_018613355.1 Bacillus sp. ISL-35
CGGGCATAGCCCGGGGTTTTCCTATTCACAAGAAAAAGACTAATCCGATTCGGATTAGCCTCTTTAAAAATACCTGTTAGTCTTCCTTCTCCTCAAGATCTTTAATCAGCGCCTTCATTTCGCTGATTTCTTTTTGCTGTGCTTCGATGATGCCATCCGCGAGTTTTCGTACTCGGGGATTTTCGATATTGGCACGTTCGCTTGTCAGAATCGCGATGGAGTGGTGCGGAATCATTGCTTTCATCCATGACACATCATCGACGGTGGACTGGCTGCGGACGAGGAACAGCGAAACCGCAATCAACAGTGCGCTGCCTGCGTATATGCCAAGGTTCACTTTCTTGTTTGTGTACATTTTGCTCATGAATGCGAGCATGACAATCGCCATGACCCCGCCCATGATGAGTGCCATATATAATCTCGTTTCACTGAAGAATACATGATCAATACTGTATGCATTCAAGTACATCAGAATCAGCATGATAATCGTCGATGTCAGGACCATCAGGCCAAATCTGCCGTAATGATTTTTCATTTTTTCTCCTCCTTATTCCATTCGTTATTTGTCAGATACCCTGATGGCTAATATTTATTCATATAGAACTTGTTGGTTTGCATTTCCAGCAAAAGGGGTAAATACGGTTTGGCTATAGCGCAGCAATTTTCACAGTTAACTGATAATTCCATTTTTATTAATAATCTAATAATTTTTAATAAACTTTCTTTTTGTGAAAAAAGGAGTATAAATCCTTATATATCAACACTTTGTAAGGTTCTTTCCTGAATTTGTTTTTGACAATTCACACTACGAAAAGTATTCTAGAATAGATAAACAGGGAGGGGTAACCATGTCAAACCATAATAGGCAGAAAATTGTGGACAGTGTCCCGCAGACTGGATTCTTCGGACATCCTAAAGGACTTTTCACTCTTTTCTTCACTGAATTTTGGGAACGCTTTTCTTACTATGGAATGAGAGCGATCCTTGTATTCTACATGTACTATGAAGTATCAAAAGGCGGCCTGGGGCTTGATGAAACATTAGCACTTTCCATCATGTCCATTTATGGCTCACTCGTTTATATGTCAGGTGTCATCGGAGGATGGCTTGCTGACCGTATTTTCGGTACATCAAGAGCTGTCTTCTACGGCGGAATCCTGATCATGCTGGGACATATCGCGCTAGCCATTCCAGGAAGTGTAGCGATGTTCTTCGTGTCAATGATCCTGATCGTCATCGGTACAGGTCTCTTGAAGCCAAACGTATCAACTGTCGTTGGTGAAATGTACAGCGAAACTGATGCTCGTCGTGACGCTGGTTTCACGATTTTCTACATGGGTATCAACGCTGGTGCATTCCTTGCACCGCTAATCGTTGGAGCAGTCTCTGACGCTTATAACTTCCATTTCGGCTTTGCAATCGCCGCAATCGGAATGTTCGTTGGACTAGTTGTTTTCGTTCTGACAAAGAAAAAGAATCTGGGTCTTGCTGGTACAGATGTGCCAAACCCGCTTTCACCATCTGAAAAGAAGAAAACATTTACGATTTTTGGTATCGCAATCGTTGCAATCGGTATTTTAAGTGCTATTTTAATTAATGCTGGACTTTTAACATTCGAAAGCTTTATTAACCTTGTAACGATTCTTGGTATCTTAATTCCGACTGCATACTTTATCGTGATGTATCGCAGCCCTAAAACAACAGAAGTTGAGCGTTCACGTGTTCTTGCTTACATTCCGTTATTCCTGGCTGCTGTTATGTTCTGGGCAATCCAGGAGCAAGGGTCAACCATCCTTGCGAACTATGCGGACAAGCGTACACAACTAGAATTCGCTGGAATGACGATCTCTCCAGCATGGTTCCAGTCACTGAACCCATTATTCATCATTATCTTTGCACCAATTTTCGCTGGATTCTGGGTAAAGCTTGGTGATCGCCAGCCATCAATTCCAAAGAAATTCTCATTCTCATTGATTTTTGCTGGTCTTTCATTCCTGGTCATCCTGATTCCTGGATACTTCACAGGAACAGATGCACTTGTTAGCCCATTATGGCTTGTGCTAAGTTACCTGATCGTTGTCTTCGGTGAATTGTTGATCTCTCCAGTTGGTCTGTCAGCAACAACCAAACTGGCGCCGGCTGCTTTCTCTGCACAAACAATGAGCCTTTGGTTCCTTGCAAGTGCCGCAGCACAAGCAATCAATGCACAGATCGTTAAATTCTACTCTGCAGATACAGAAATGACTTACTTCGGTACAATCGGTGGAGCATCCATCGTTCTTGGTATCATCCTGTTCATCATGTCTCCTAAGATCCAGGCATATATGAAGGGGATTAAGTAATAAGAAAAGCGTAAGCGCCTTGGTCAGCCCCGACAAGCGCTGGAGGGCTGACCGGTGAAGTCGTTCTTTGACTTCATTGGGCAGACCGAAGCGACTCGAGGGGCTAGGCGCTGAAGCTGGACATTTCTCGAAGTGAAAATTAACTTTCTTATCTCAAAAAAAGACGGCTTTCTCCCAATAAGGAGAGCCGTCTTTTTTTGTGCCACGCTTAGATACTTATGATTTTATTTAGGTTCGACTGTTTCCGGTAACGGATGATGCACATATTCTCGTTGATTTCCTTGAATTCTCCGGTTCGCCTGTACCCCATTTTTTCATATAAATAGCAGTTCCGCTCCTCTGTGAGAATGGTATCCAACTCCCAGGCATCTGCTTCAGGGTGCATGAGTTCAAGGCGTTTCATCACTTGCTGGGCAATGCCCCTGTTCTGATAGCTTTCTAATATATTCATGATCCGAAGCCTCATTAACCCAGAGGACTTTTCATGGACATTGACGCTTCCCGCTAGAGTGCCTTCAAAAAGTATTTTGTAGTAATCCCCTTGTTCGAATCTTGCTGAAAATCTCTCCATCGTTTGCGTGACAGGACTCGTCTCATGGTCATTGTATTTTTTATACAGAGGCATGAAAACTTCCTTCTGCAGAGCTAAAAGTTCCTCGGCATCCTCAAGGGTAGCTTTTTTCAGGGAGATGTTTGAATTGACCATTCCAAATAACAGGTCGAAATAGTTAAAAGGGATAAACTCACCGTTTTTCACCATTTCCTTTATCTCCTCTTCACTTGCCCATCTTGCATCCGCCACTTCCTCTTCCTGAAGATGCAGCTCCTCAATAGCGATATTTTGCCTGACCAGCCAGATGTCATCGAAGCCTTCCGGAAACTTCACGGTAAATAATCGCTCCGCTCTTTCCATGTCCAGGTTGATTCCGATTTCTTCCTTTGCCTCGCGAATAGCAGCCTGCTCACTATCATCGCCCATGATGGCAGAACCCGCAGCCGAACAGTCCCACATATTCGGAAAGCCAATTTTCCATGGCTGTCTCCTTTGAATCAGAAACTGGCCATCATCATTCACGATCCAGACGTGGACAACCAGATGATGATCCCCCGGCTTTATCTCCTTCCCTCTTTCATGGATGAGATCCGTCATATGCCTGTATTGGTCGTATATATTCCATAGTTCCATGGAGGTCACCTCACTTTACTGATTTTTCCATTATACAGCTTTCCCGCAGTCTTTAGATAGAACTATTTTGGTTTCCAGCCAAAGCTGTCCGAACTGGAGACTGCTTCGGACAGCTTTTCTGCATTTTGTGCTTAACCTGTCCGAACTCAGGACTGCTTCGTACAACTTTTCTGTAAACATTGGACATACTCCCAAAACTCATCAGAAGGCATTTTATGAATTGTCCCAAACCATCCAAAGGGTGTACCACATTACCAAAAAGGAGTAAGATAGATAAAAAAATAGGCAACACTTAAAGGACTGAATCAGTTATGATAAGTGCTTCTGCTCTTTTCTCGATCATAATCTTCCTGTGTCTGTTGATCCCAATCATCGCATTGGTCATTCTCAGCATTCTCAAGCTGCTTGAAAAAGAATTTGATTATCTGCAAATGGAAAATAAGCAGATCCAGTTGGAAACACAGCTTCATCAAATGGAATATTTGCAGCTGAGTCAGCAAATCCGTCCGCATTTCCTATTTAACAGTTTGAATGCGATGATGTCCCTCGCCAGGCTGAACAGGAATGAGGATCTCATTCAGTCAATGGAAAAGTTTTCACTGTTTCTAAGGTATCAAAACAAGGACAAGGAGTCCCTGGTTCCTTTTGAAAAAGAACTGGAACATACCAAAAACTATTTGGCCATTCAACAGCTGCGTTTTGGCAAAAAACTTGAAATTGAGATCACTATCGATGTACATGCAGCCCAAACACTTCTTCCTCCCTACACCCTTCAGACATTCGTCGAAAATGCATTTAAACATGGCCTTGAAAATAAACGCGGAGAAAAGAGGCTCCAGATCGACCTCCGACGGGAAGGCAACTGGGTCGTCTTGAAGGTAATGGACAATGGTGAGACTGACGCAGGCCAGTATCTAACGGAAGGGGATGGAACAGGGATGGAGAATATCCGAAAACGAATGGAATTGCTATTTGAATTGCATACTGAGGTTTCAATGAAACGAAAGCCAGAATGGACTGAAGTGAAAGCCATTTGGCCATATACACCGGGGGACTCACAATGAATCTATTAATTGTCGATGATGAACCATTGGAGCTTGAACAGCTCTCCTATTTGGTAAAAAAACAATATCCAAACTGGACCATATACACTGCCGAAGATGCAGTTGAAGCCAGACAACTGGTTAAAAGCCACTCGTTTCCGCTCGCTTTTGTTGATATCCAATTACCAGGCGATTCCGGACTCGACTTTTGTGAATACTTGAGGACAAATGATATCGATACGGAAGTTGTACTGATTACAGCTTATCAGGATTTTAGCTATGCCAAGCAGGCAATCCGTCTCAATGTGCTGGACTATCTTGTAAAACCGGTCATTGAAAAAGAGCTTTTCAATATGATTGAAGATTTCTTGCAAAAAAAAGCGTTCACGCAAACCAAATCCGTCCTCATCAACAACGTCCTGTCAATTGTCCATGAAGAGTACAACCAAAAGCTGCAGCTGTCCGACCTGGCAAGGAAAGTATATGTTACACCTACTTACTTAAGCAAAAAGTTCACCGAAGTAGTCGGCGTCAAATTCACTGACTATATCAACCATTTCCGGATCCAGAAAGCCAAACAGCTGATGATTGACAACCCTGATTGGAGTCTGTTCCAGATTGCTGAGCATGTCGGCTTTTCGAGTCAGCACCATTTCAGTAACTTGTTCAAGAAAATTGAAGGAATCACTCCTAGTCAATTCAAGGAGAATCACTGATGGTCGATTGGTATTTACTCTTATTTATTGCCTTTACCCTTGTCATTCTTTTCATAGATAAAATTGGAAGCCAGCGCAGTGTCTATGAATATACGAATAAAAAGGAAGTTGGGTTGAGCGGCGGCACCTTTTCTCTGGTGATCCCATATATGACTGGAGCTACCTTCCTCTTCCCATTCTTCTTTACCCTAAAAGGAGGGGCATCCAGCTTCTTTATTTTCATGGTGTCTCCATTGATCTTGTACTCTATTTTGAGAAATATGATTGACAGTGAGGAAAGAACCGCTGAAATTCTCCCAGATCAAATTACTGGCGGTAAAGAAAACGTTATTACAATTTTGATCTTCGGTATTTCCAGTATCGGGAGCATCCAGATCCAGACGGCATTGATGGCCATGCTGTTCAGGGACTTCCTTCATCAACCTGCCATCCTGGGCGTATTCTTGTTCCTGACTTTTAGTTTTGTTTTGTTTGGTCTTGGTGGCAGGGACGGCGTAAATAAGGTCGGAAGTTTGCTTCTGATTGGGATATTATTCGTCATCTCTTTCACTATCCTGACCCTTTATTTACAGACGGGAACCGGGGTAGTTTATCAGCAGATCGTCAAAACCTACAACGGTCTATTCAACGGAAGCTTTGAGACAAACATCCTTTACTTCCTGACGTTTTTTCTCGTAATGTCTGGCCAAATTTTCACCAGCTATTACTTCTGGGAATCAGTTAAAGCCATAAGGCCGAATCACCGCATATCAGCTTTAAGATATTCATCTTTTTCATGGACAGCCTTATTGCTTTCCTTTACAGGTTTTTCACTCTACTTGATGGCGCATACTGATGCGTTTACGGCTTTAGAATTGATAGAGTCGGTCATCCAATCGAACAGCATCATGTCACATATTTTCATCTATGCAGGCATCTCCATGCTCGCAGCGGGGACAGGGCATTCTCTATACTCCATGCTCACCATCTATCTGCAGATCCGTTCAGCGAGGCAAACTCAGCGATCATCCTATCACACCCTGAAACAGACCTATTTATTTGGCATGATTCTGATGTTTGTCATTGGAATGGCTGGCATCCAGCTTTCAGCATCCTTTACAGAATGGCTTCCCTATTTTGTGTCGTTCTTTTCTTCAGCAGCTGTCCCATTTTTTTATGTACTGGTGAAAAAACGTTTCTCGCGGAGGCACTTTTCTTTGACGGCCGGAATGATGAGTGTGGCTGGATTCCCAATCAGTATCATGATCAATGAGATATGGCTGGTTGCTCCCACTGCTGCTGCCCTTACTTTTGTTGTGCACATGATTGGGTCCAAATTTAATTAAAATCTTGCAAAAACAGATTGAATTTTTGCAAACAATCCCTCTTAAAAAGGTTTAGAATTTTAAGTATTCAGAAAAATTAAAATAAAATTCAGGAGGGATTACAATGACAACCCAGTTAACGACCGAATCATATATTTATGCCATGGACAAGAACAATAAGCCTGCACTCACCGTGAAGTCTGGTTCTCAGGTCGAAATTGATACATTCGACTGCTTCCAGGATCAAATCCAATCAGAAGAAACGACCTTCAATGCAATTGACTGGAACCAAATCAACCCTGCGACTGGACCGGTTTATGTCGAGGAAGCACAGCCTGGTGATATTTTAAAAGTGACCATTGACGATATCCAGCTTGGAGATCAGGGCGTCATGGTCGTGGGACCAGAACTAGGTGTTATGGGCCATCGAATGGAGAAATTCGAAGTGAAAATCATCCCTGTTAAGGATGACAAAGCGATTTTCAATGAAAAAATCGCACTGCCGCTGAACCCAATGATTGGTGTAATTGGAGTTGCTCCAGAAGGAGACGCAGTCAACAACGGAACACCTGGAGCCCACGGCGGGAATATGGATACAAAACTGATTACCACAGGGGCCACTCTATACTTCCCTGTTTTCCAGCCTGGCGCATTGTTTGCTCTTGGAGATCTACATGCAGCTATGGGAGATGGAGAAATCAGTGTCTCTGGCATTGAAATCCCCGCAAAAGTTAAGGTCACACTGGAAGTCATCAAAGGACACAGTATCAATTATCCTATACTGGAAAATGAAGATGGGGTAGCTACTCTTGTGTCAAAAGAACTTTTAGATGAGGCCGCCAATGTAGCTGTTGAAGAAATGATCGATTTGCTCCAGCCGCAGACAGATTTGTCACTGGCTGAGTTCACCATGCTGATGAGTGCAGCTGGCCAGGCCCAGATCAGCCAGATTGTAGACCCGTTAAAAACAGCCAGGTTCTTTGTGCCAAGGTCTATCCTCGAAGCCTACGACATTAAATTGTTCCAGAAAGAGGTGGTATAATCCGTGGCTGAATTACAAACATCTCAAAAACAGACAAATATGGGATATAAACAGGAGTTAAAAAGATCCCTGACGTTCTGGGATTTATTGATTTATGGTTTGGTATTCATGGTACCGATCGCTCCGTTCGGAATTTACGGAGCAGTAGCCCAGGGATCAAACGGTATGGTGGCCCTGGCCTATCTCATTGGAATGGTCGGAATGATTTTTACAGCGCTAAGCTATGCGAGAATGTCAGAAGCTTTTCCGATTGCAGGCTCGGTTTATGCCTATGCCCAGCGCGGCATTAATGATTCAGTCGGATTTATTGCTGGCTGGCTGATCTTGCTTGATTACATCTTTGTTCCTGCACTTCTTTATTTAGTAAGTGCGGCAGCCTTGCACGATATCGTCCCAAGTATTCCATTGATCGTCTGGCTCGTTATTTTCATCGCAATCAACACCGTTGTCAACGTACTTGGAATTGAGTTTACAGCAAAGGCAAATAAGATTATCGTTGTTGCCGAGATGATTGTTTTAGTCATTTTCGTAGCTGTCGGAATTTTTGCCGTCATGAAGGGTGTCAACGGTGCTGAATTCACTTGGAAACCTTTATACGATTCGGATAATTTCAGTTTAGGAGTGGTGATGGGGGCTGTTTCAATCGCAGTACTAAGCTTTCTTGGCTTCGATGCCATCTCAACTTTGGCCGAAGAATCGAAGGGCGGCAGCAAAGCAATTGGAAACGCAATTATCTTCTCTTTGCTTGTAGTGGGTGTCTTGTTCATCATCCAAACCTGGGTTGCCGCATTGATCTGGCCTGACTATACATCATTTGAAAATGCGGATGTAGCATTCTATCAAATTGCCGAGATTGCAGGAGGACCGTGGTTAAAATGGATGACCATCATCGCCACTGCAGTAGCCTGGGGGATTGCCGACGCACTTGTTGCCCAGGCCGCGATCTCACGGATCCTGTACAGCATGGCGCGTGACCGCAAGCTTCCAAAGGTGCTGGCAAAGGTACACCCTAAGTTTAAAACTCCTTATGTAAGTACTCTGCTAGTAGCAGTTATCTCGTTGATTGTGACAGGATTCTTCGCTTCCCAGATTGGAGCATTGGCATCGGTCGTCAACTTCGGTGCATTATCGGCTTTCTTGTTCCTTCATGCATCGGTTGTTATTTATTTCATCAAGAAGCAGAAGAGCAAACAGTATTTCAAACATCTCGTGCTGCCATTAATCGGTTTCCTCATCATCGGTTATGTATGGATTTCACTTGATCCTCTTTCCAAACAGCTAGGCTTCATCTGGCTCGGAATCGGAATTGTATATTTAATTTTGCTGAAAGTATTTAAAAAGGATACCTCGCTCGATTTGGATTAAGAGTAAGGAAGCCTGCAGACTGGTTCTGCAGGCTTTTTTTAATGTATAAAAAAGAAGCATGTTCACCATGCTCCTCCATTCTCTATTTCACGCTCTTCCTTCTCATCCATTGCGTCGCTGCCCATTTGTCGCCGATGACGACTGGGGCTCCGCCGTGAAGGGTCAAGTCGTTCAAGTCTTGATTGTCATAGAAATATTCGAAATACACGGCCATGCCTTTTTGCGGGGAGACAGCGAAATTGAGTTTCGGAAAATAGGTTTCTCCGCCCTGCTCGACATCATTCAGGTACATGACGAGTGTGCTGATTCTTGGGTTGCTGACCTTTGACGAGAAAAAGTCAAAATGTGCTTTGTACTCCTGACCGATTTTATAGTTCAGGATTTGCAGTCCTTCTCCGTGTTCATTGGGAATGCCCATGATTTGCGAGATTCTTTTTTCCACTCTCGCGACTACTTCATTTTCAGCTTCGATAAACGTACTGCTGCTCGTCCTGAGTTCATCGACTTCACGGGTGTTGCCGATTTTTGAGCGTTGCAGCTTGTCCATCGAGAGCTTCATCAGTTCATCGCATTCTTCGTCGCTTAGGACATTTCCCAAAATGACGATTAGCGGTTCTTCCATTCTTGCAATTATGTTGATTTCACGATCGTCGGTTTTGATTTTGTTTCCGATGTGATTAAAAATCGTAGGTTCTTTTACAGTTAAATCAACAGCATCCATTCTCAACTTTCATCAACCTCTTAATCATAGATTTTTCCAAAAATTAGATTGATATATAAACGAAAGCATCATTCATTCTTTATGTCCCTTGTTTCCTCCTGTAATTCAAAATGGATGACAAAACCGAATCTATCACTCTATTCAATTTTTCAATTTATTTTACAACGCGGGAAGGTGATTTACTATCTTTTTTTTCACAAAAATAGGGCATCAAAAAAACGCCGCATGATGCGGCGGCGCGTTTACACAATGATCACCCATACGCCTGTGATGCGATAGTGAATAGTGTATGGTTTCTGTCTGGCATTTCCATCGTATGGATTGCCATAACTGGAGGGTTGCTGACTTTTACAAATCCGCTTTGTTCCAGGAAAGCCATCAGCTTCTCCTGGCCTGAAGGTACGTCTGCCCTTAATTTCCCTTGATGATTGGAAGCAAGGCGGTCGATGATTAATTCTGCAATTCTATGATCCGGTGCAACAACCGGGCCCAAAGTCAGATTAACAGAGCCTAATACAGAAAGGCCAAATCCTATAATTCTTGAATTCTCATCCTTCACAACGATACATTGATTTGACTGTTGAATCCTATTGCGAAGAAAGATGCTTCTTTTCTCCCCGAAAGCAGCTCCATCCAGCTTAAGAATATCTTCCAATTCCTTATCCTTAAAAGCTTGTATTGAAATCTCGCTTATATTTTCCAGATTGGTTGGATTATATTTGTCGCAAAGATATTTATGGACCGAGTCGACTACTGTGAAACCCAATTTCTCGTATAAGGGTTGGCCATCAAGCGTAGCAATTAACAGGATAGAGCGATCACGACTGCTCTCTATACATTTTTGCATAACCTCTTTTCCCAGACCGAGCCCTCGATAATCGCTATGAACAATCACCATACCAATTGAAGCGAGCAGACGGTCATAGTGAATGATCGCTGCACTGGAGACAACCTCGCCTTCACTATTCTTGTGGCCATATATTTTATAGGATGAGGATAATAGTGTGGCAACTTCCTCCTCGTCATAATCCCAGCCGACTGATGCTGACAGCTCAATCAAGCCTCTCGCATCCATTACATTCAATTCGACTAATTCAACTGATTTGTTTGATGGCTTCATAAAGGGTTCTCCTCTAGTTTTGAAATTCAACTTCCACTGGTAATTTGAAGAAAACCTGCCTCTGAGAACGCCTTCCGAAGGAGCTTCCTTGCTTCAACATGATCCCAGAACAACGCGGTATCAAGAGTAATAGAACCATTCTCCAGTACGTCTGAAATCTCCCATAATTCTTGTTTGATCTCCGGGTCTTCCGCCTCTAGAACGAACCTTTGGATAGAATCAAGCAAATCCTTGCCAGTCGGTTCTATCATCATTTTGGATCACCGCCCTTTGCCTGCGCCAAGCGCTTAACTTCTATTAGGAATTCTTCATTTGTCATTTCGCCAGTTAAAACTTTCCTGACCAGTTCTGTGTGGTATTCCTCCACCTTAAATCCTGACAATTCTAATGAGACTCTTGCATTCTTTATCGCCTGTTCCATAGAGTCAGCCATGACAGCCTCACCTCCGGAAAACGCCAGACATTGTAAAATGGAGCGATTACCAAAATTAAAGATGCAAACAGCGCGCTCACCATGCAGCTGATAATATGTTTTTCCCACTCCATATAGCTCTCCTGTCTTTCCAGGTTAAAAACAAAGAGAATCCCAGGATTCATCAGGATTCTCCCTTAACCTATACCGTTTCATATCTATCATATAATCTGCCAGCCATATCGACAATCAATTCTTTTAGCTCGACTTGATTCACCCAATCTTCTGGCAAAGCCTTAAGACCGTAGCAGGCACCAAGGATGTTCCCACAGATCGAACCGGTCGAGTCACTATCGCCATCATGGTTCACTGACAGGATCAAGGCCTTCCGAAAATCGGTTTCTTTCAATGCGCAGTACAATGCAATCGCAAGTGCTTCCTCGGCAACCCAGCCTTCGCCAAGCTGAGATATCGCCTTTTCAGGATTCACGTCACTGCGGGATAGTCCAACCGCAGCCTCTATCGAATTCAATGTTTCTATATGATGTGGGTAGCTTTTCAAAATAGCAATGGCCGACTCGGTGCTTTCGGATATGCTTTTACCATTGAGCAGTTCTGCAATGATCACAGCGAGTGATCCAGCTGCCAGGTACCCTGATGGATGTCCATGGGTAATCGCGGCGATTTCCGCAGCCACTCTGAAAGCTTGCTCCGAGTCTTTATGTAAAAATAAGCCGACCGGCGCCACCCGCATGACCCCGCCACAGCCTTTGCTATTGTTGATCGGCTTTTCGATCGTTCCCATTTTATTGCTTTCAAGCGCCGACAGGCATGTGTTGCCCGGGGCTCTCGCTGAGTACAATTCTTTATATTGTAGAATGCTGCTGCCCGCCTCATGTGGCTGGGGATCAAGCAGCCAGTCATAATGCTCATCCGGCAGGCTTCTTGTCTGGGTATAAAGCCAGCGGAGATAAGATTGATAGGTTCCGCTTCCTGCAAAGCTCCCAATCCCCCGTTCGCTCATGCGGTCATATGCCCAGATCAGGCCATCAGCCGTGAACAGAGTCATCTGGGTATCATCGGAAAACAAAGCTTTCCCCTTGAAACGATCCAGCTCTAAATCGGTTATACCTTCCTCGCCGAATCTCGCTTTAATTTCATCAAGCTTCATGAACTCAACCGTATAACCAAGAGCATCTCCAATCGCACCGCCAAGCAAGGATGCTATGAACAAATCTTTTTTAGACATAGGGACTCCTTTGGAATTGAAATTTATTAATAGTATTCTTCACCATATCGGCCAAATCCTTCATTTTTAACAAACCGGGACAGGCACCGTCATACAGACTTAGTCCAGAGCTTCGTCAAATCAACGTATCCAAAATGCTTAATCTCCACATTCATCAGATTGATAGAAAACGGGATTTGCCGTTTTGTGTAATACAGGGGAACACACAGGGATTCGTCTTTCATATATTGTTCGATTTGCAAATGCAGACTGCTCCATTGCTCAAATGGCGTCGTTGTATAGTCTTGAACCTTCTGCTGAAAAAAATCACTTCTTTCAATCAGGTAGTGAAGCGGTGAGAATCTGTTTTTCAAGAAAAAGAAGTAGGAGAAACTTTGGTTCATTTCGAAAATTTCTCCGTGGATAAATAAGTCCGCTCCCATTTTCACCTTAGGATTATACAGAGCATCCTGGAAGGATACTTCCTCCATTTCGACATCAAGCCCGGCTGCTTCCAGTTTTTCTTTTAGCCATAAGGACGTGTTTGTCGTGTAGTTCACATAGATCATCCTAAGCGGCGCTGTTAAGGACGGTTTTGGCAGATCAGGCATGGTGTAAGGCCTGGATAAGCCAATCAGGCAGCCTTCATTGTTTCCGGTGATCCTTCCATCAACATCCGGAAGCTCCTGGCGGTGCCTGTCGATGACCATGTGGATGTAGTCACGGACTTCTTTACGGGCCATGTCCGATTTGCGATATGGATTCATGACCACAATGCCAAATCCTGAATCGCTTTCCACCTTGAAGGTATCGATTTGTTTGGATTCATGGCCCGCATGATAGACCACCTGAAATTCTCTAGGTACCTGGATGAATTCCACACGATCAAGCAGCGGCCGATACCCGTAGTATTGTTTGAACGCGCTAAGAGCTGTTTTCTCTGCAGATTCCTCTGCCAGATAAAATCCTCCTGTCCCCAGCAGCTTTCCATTCACTTCTTTAAAGATGCTTGCCGTCAAGAGACCCAAGAGCTGGAGTACATAGGAGCAGCCGCCAGGAAACTCAAGCTTTACCACCAGTGGAGATGGAGTCGTGATTGCCGTGATGGGTTCCCATAGATCCGCAAAATTCTCATCCTCTTTCATTTGCTGCAAACAACGGACGGCATCCTCCGCTTTTAATATCGAGCCATCATGGAAGGCAACATCCTTCCGCAAATACACCAAGAGCTGGGTATCTGTATATTCCCAGCTGTGAGCCAGTTCCGGGTCAACCGAATCGTCGGCATTCAAGGTGACGAGCCTATTATAGAGATTGGCGATGATATTTGCGCTGTGGGCATCCGCCAATTTTAAAGGATGAAAGGTGACGAAAGGATAAAATCTTGGGATGATCAAGCTGTCCTGGCCTTCCTGGTTGAAGCCCAGCTTTGCCTGGAAAGCAGTCATCAGCCGCTGCTTCGTTTCCACCGTCCAATCCAGCAGCAGTAATTTGCTTACAGACTCGATTGGTTCTTTTTCAAGGCTCCTGAAAAATAGATCTTCATATTCCTGCTCAACTTGACAATTCCACTCCATAGACGAGGTATTTCCCCTTCCCCTCCCGGACTGGAACGTGAGCCAGCCTTCCTCCTGCCATTGCTGCAGCTTTCGGCGTGTCTGCTTTGTACTGAGCATCAATACTTCAGCAAGCTCCTCTACTTTTACGGTCCCTGATTTGACCTGATTCCATAACAATAGTAAATAGCGATCCATATGTTCTCCTTAAAAGTGGACATTTTTATTCAAAAAGGGGATTTTTAGTTCTATCCGTCTCCTTTAATATACAGATTATAGAAGGAGGCTGGCAATATGAAATGGAAGGAATATCCTCAAAACCTGAAAGTCCGCTTAATTACGTCATTTTTTAACCGGGCGATTTCAAGCGCCGTCATGCCGTTCATGGCTTTATTTTTCGCGCAGCATAAAGGTGCTGTCTGGGCCGGGGTTTTTCTCGGGATCAATGTGTTCATTGCCTTCATAGGAAATCTTGTTGGCGGATATATATCAGACCGGTTTCACCGTAAAACGATTTTGTTGCTTACGTCTGCAATCAGCGCTGTCACTTTTGGAGCAATGACAGTCAGCTTGCTGCCTGATCAAAAATGGATCACAGTCTTCGCTGGCGGATATATGTTTTTCATGCTGTTCAGCAGTTTGGGACGTCCTTCGATGCAGGCGATTATCATCGATTCAACGACAGCCGAAAACCGTAAGGCAATTTACGCGCTCGATTACTGGTTCACGAACTTGTCTCTGGCAATCGGTGCTGCCCTCGGCGGATTGTTTTATGCCCATCACCAGCTGGCTTTGTTTACGGCATTGACAGCTGCCTCTGCAGGTTTGCCAATCGCCTATGCAATCTGGCTCCAGGACACATCTGTTCCACAGTTGGCGCAAAAACACAAAAATATCTTTATCGACCTGATTGCTAACTACAAGGTAGCATTGCAGGATAAACCATTCGTCTTGGCGATTGTCGGAAGTATGTGCATTTACGCTGCGGAATTCTCGCTCAACAGCTATATTGGCGTCAGGCTGGCTGATGAATTCCGCCCGCTGTTTGTCGGGGACTTTGAAATCTCTGGCGTAAGGATGCTCAGTATCCTCAATATCCAGAACATGCTCCTGGTTGTGATGCTGACGTTTATCATCACAAAAATCACCGACAAGTTCGATAAGAAAAAGATGCTGCTAGCAGGGCTACTCCTTTACAGCATTGGGTACACCGTGATCACCTCTGCAAATGTCTGGTACGCTTTGCTTTTGTTCAACCTGGTCGCAACCATCGGTGAGCTGATTTACTCGCCAATCGCCAATGCTGAAAAGGCCAATATGATGCCAGAAGACAAACGCGGATCCTATTCAGCGTTTTCAGGCATCAGCTTCAGCGGCGCAGATTTAATCGCACGTTCGACGATTATCATGGGTGCCTTTTTGGTGCCGAGCATGATGAGTGTGTATATTGGGATCATTTTAATGGCGGGAACATCGCTGTTGTATGGCGGGTTGTTTGTAATTCGTGGGAAGAAACGAAAAGAGTTGCTTGTGAAAACGGTATAAAAAAAGAGGGAAAACCTTTTGTGCAGGTTTTCCCCTTTTTCATTTCACGTCTGAAGAGTCATCGTAATCGTAGCGGAAGCCGTCTGTTTGATTAGCAGAGTGTTCGTTCTTTTCGTTTTCCTGCTGCTGTTCAACTACATTCTTGTCTTGTTGCCTCTTGTCAGGATTCAAGTGCTTTCCTCCTTTTTGCCCTCTATTATCCCAAGTCAAATTGCCTTATATTCATAAGGTTGATGATCGTGGAAATACTAGGCGTATTAAATCCTGATATGAAGAGGCAACCAATGCAGCGCAATTACGCAATCGACTTCATTAAATTTTATGCCATCCTGGCAGTCGTCATCATCCATACCTTCCCGGGCAATGATCAGCCCGGCTATTTTATCCTTGATAATCTATCAAGGTTTGCCGTTCCGTTTTTCTTCGCTGCTTCAGGCTATCTGTTCAGTCTTAAGGTGAGCAGCAATCCGCAGTCCTTTGCTTACTTCAAAAAATATGTCATAAAGATCCTAAAGATTTATGTTAGCTGGCTGATTTTCTATTTCGTCTATGATGTAGCGAGAATCATGCTGACCAATGAAAATCCTTCGGTAGAACTTTCGAAGTATATGGAAAATATGACGGCACTCAATCTCCTCTATTACGGTCAAGGGACAAGCGGCTATCAGCTGTGGTTCGTGATCTCTCTGGTGTGGAGCACCGCTATTTTATATTTGTTTTACAGACTGAAAAGAGTCAGGCTACTTTTAGTGATCGCACTTTGCTTCAATCTCCTTGGCCTTTTTGGACAGTCTTATTCCATATTCGATGAACTGCCAGTGAGCACAACCCGCGCCGCTCTATATGTCAGCCTGTTCTATACCGTTTTGGGATTCTGGCTTGCCACCGTTCGAACCTGGCAAAAATATAACGGAAGGGTCTATTTCTACTTGTTTTGCCTCTTTACCCTTCTGCAAGTTCTAGAGGGGTTCTGGCTTCAGAAGGGGTTGGATGCCAAACATGGAGAGTACTTCTTTTCAACAATATTCCTTACCATATTTCTGTTCCTGTACGCATTAAGCAATCCCAATCTCGGCAAGGGCCTATCCATCACCAAAGTCGGCGCAAACTCGCTCGGAATATATGCCATTCATGTTTTTTTCATTGATATGGTCGATCTCCTCTTTGAAAAAATCGGCTTGGAACCGAGCACGCATAACTTACTGCAGAACCTGGTGGATGCGTCTCTTGTTTTTGTTTTGTCGTATCTGTCATATCAATTCCTGCAAAAGATTAAGCTATCACTCCCAAAAAATAGAGCCTGAAGATTCAGGCTCTACATACTTTATCACGGAAGGTCCTGCACTCTCTTAGCCTTGAAGGCTTGATATCCCTGCTTGCCCATCGAAAAAGCTAAATATAAAAAGAATATGGATAAGCCCGCAAAGATCACGACTCCAAACGTCCTCTCCTTCTCCACACTCTCGAAAATCTGAAGCACGGATTCAACCACCAGGTACCCAGATACGATCAATCCCAAAATACGAAAGAACAGATAATAATATTTGGCGAATTGAAAATCCTTTTCGAGATTCCTCTGCTTTTTCTTCATATTCAATCCCTACTCCCACTGAATTTATACAGTTGCTAAGTATTCAGCAAACGCATCTTCTTCTTTGTCCACATATCCTATAAAAACAGTACTTTCAATATCCTCATGGTTAAAAACAAAGGTATGATCTGGATTGATATACCCTTCTGGATAATAACAAGCTAGATAATCATACATCTTGGGTTCATTTTCATTCATCAGGATTTGCTTTCTGCCATAAATCAGCAACCTCTTACTGCCTTCCTTCAAAATAACAACAGATCCAGTTGGCAATAGTCTTTTCTTCGAATATTCCAAATCCCTTCCCCCCTTCAATCTACGATTCTCTTCGTTTTGGCAAATGATTCAATGTATGTTTCGTACACTTTTTTCATAAGATCATTTCCCAGGACGCTTTGTATTAATAACTCTTGATTATTCTCTCTATTTACATTCAACACCCAATTATGGTTCTTACTTAATACAAATCTAACGCCATCAAGCACACCCAAGTCTCTATTGATAAATACAAGCTGCCCGATGGCAGAACTATTAATTAAGGATTCTAAAAAATTTACCGTTACCTTTTCTGATAACTTTTCGTGAGTATCAATATAAGAAACTAGCTCCTCAAATGAAATTTTATCGTACGAATCCAATAGATGTATATAGGTTCCTTGGTTCATTTTACCATTAAAATGATCAGCTTTCTCCACAAGAGGAACATTCAAAGCCTGTTCGATTTCACAGAAAAAATCTTCGTGGTCCCCGGTTAATGCAAACTCAATAGCAGCTGAACCCTTGTGCATTTCCTCGACAACTTCTATGACTTGCCTGGACGAAATATAAAAATAGGAATCTCGTACTTCACCCTTTTTCTCTAGATGCAGCCATGAAATATTTTGGCTCAGTTTACAAGCCTGCAGGATCGAAAATGCTAAGGGTTCAATTCCTATCCTGCCCTCTCTTTCGATCAGGATGCCCTCAAGAAGCAAGTTATTTTTCGCTCTAATCAGTTCATTTTTCAAATCACCAGGACTTGTGGATATAAATGGGTTTGTATAGCCTATAAACGAATTAATCCCCATCAGTTTAAATAATATATACGCTTCCTTAAGATCCACTTTCAACTTCACACTATCATTGTGCATAGACGTTCTCCTTAAGAATAGACTACTTGAACCATCCTGCTACTGTATCGATTCCCTTGCCAAGACCTGTCTTAACGGTATCTTTTATACTGTCGTCTTCGCCATCCTTATCCAGATCCACATTCCACTTGATTCCTTCTGTAACATAAGTAACCCCAACAGATACCCCGAGACCGACTGCTGCAATGGTCAGGGCGCCTGCACCTACTGGCAAAGCCGCCACTGCCAGTCCGCCCACAACTATGGCTCCCGCACCTACTGCAACATTCCCTATGATATCGCCCGCCATTTTACTATTCGAAGCGTTATTAGCAAGATTTTCCTTGGTATCTGAAACTACATCAATACCTACACTCACCCATCCCAACTTGTCTTTCACTGCTGCCCCTGCTGCAACTCTAAAATTCTTCGAATAGCTTGCAGCATCTATGTAATTGCCTCTGCTTGCCTGGGACTTTATATAGGATTCATCATATATCTTATATTTCACACGCTTCCTTCCCTTGGGATCCTTCTTTCTTTGGATTGGCTGTCCGTCTTTCATTTTTACCTTGCCTTTAGAATCCCTGATGATCTCAAAGCCTCTTAACACTTTATACCCTACGTTGAAAGCAACACCTGCATCAAGCAAAGTACCGATCAGATTGGTTCCATCAAATGGTGCCAAACCATCGAAATCAGTCATCCCCAGGAAGGACTCTTTCATTTCCGTATCTTTATGTTTCCATTTATGCGCATTTTTCATAGAAGCAGATGATGGGGCTGCAAAAGCAAATCCTGAACCCTTTACAACATTTGCCGTTTTTTTGGAAGAGGCTAATCGATTCAAGTAATTTTCTGCATTACTGTAAGTATCCACAGATTGCTCAATAAACCTTTCCATTCTTTCCAGTTTAAGCCCGATTTGCTCATAGGTTCGAGAAGCTTGAGCCAGTCTGGCATGTATGTTATTCCGGGCTGAAATTCTATGATCAATACTTGGTTGAATGGACGATATACCATTAGAACCTTTACATATCCTTGATTGGATCATGGTTAAATGAATACAATAATTCCTTGTAGCCTCAAGATTTATTCTAATTTGTGACATACCAGTCCCTGCCTCCTATCCCATCTTACATAAATTGGAACCTTTAGATAATTTAACAAATTCCCAGTTTATTAGCAATTAAGAACTCTTCATAAATAAGTAATAGATTCGGTTTTAAAGTAAGAACACAATGAATGAATCTTTAGTTGTCAGAAAATAGGACAGAAAAACACTCAAAGCTAAAAAGCACCGAGCGTTTTTGTTAATGGCATATTTAACTATGGCTCTGTTAAATAAGGCTGTTGATTTTCGTTCCAGGTGCTTCGCTTTCCGCGGGGCCGGCGCTGAGCCTCCTCAGCGCTTTGCTCTTGCGGGGTCTCACCTGACCAGCTGCTCCCGCAAGACATTGAATTTGCTTCCTTGAACCTGCCCACGCACGATGATGGGAATGCGTAGCATTTTCGGAGGAGCCTACACGCCTTCCACTACAATCAACAGGTGTAAAAAAACAATGGACATTAACCGAGCCTTGACTATAATCACCTTATAAATAATCGTATTAAGTTTCTTTTGTATTCACCTTAAGATGATTTACAAGATTTATCCTTATAAATCCATTTCATGGCTTTCTAAATCAGAAAGTCTCTCCAAAATCCGCCGCTTCTGATAAAGCATCGTCCCGGTCTCGGCAAGGTCGCTGACCATCGACCGATTGGCGAAGGCGCCAAACACAATTCCGGCCACCGGGACCATCTGGAGCAGTTTTTTCCAGCCGAACGATTCTGTGTAGGTCAGGGTCACTTCACGCCAGCCCTGCAGTTGGGAAATAACTTCACGCGATTTGTTTTCATTGTTGAAATCGGTCAGTTCATTCAGGATTGCCTGTTTCCCCACCACATCGGCGGAGGAGAACTGCAGGCATTTTATGATAAAGACCCTTTCCTTCTTGTCATTTGGATCAAACCCATGAATAATCGCAATGTCCTGCAGTGTTTTTAGCGACAGGGCCAGAACGGCGGGAATATCGATCGCAAGGGTGAAAATCCCGCCTATTCCTGTGCTGGCTCCCTGGATCGTTGCAGCCTTTTTCCGCTGCTCGCCAAGGGCCAGAGAGGCTTTTTTCATTTCCTCTACTGGTACGGTCTCAAGGTCGGATAGCTTGTTGACTCTCCTGCCTGTCTTTTTCTCAATGTAATGAAAGATCGATTTTTCGCTGGTCAAATACTGGCCGCCAGTTTGGATGTAACTCCCCATCTCATCAAGCAGGAGCCCGACCTTCTCCTGGATGAACTTTGGCGTGAAACGGTCAAGCATCTTGAACGGAAGCCTGGTCAGCTTCTCCCAAAACCACAAACCCTTCTGGTCCTTCTCCCACTTTTCGATTTCATTTAATTCCTGCAATAAATAATCCCGTGTATCCATCCTCAACCATCCACCTGTCATTTTTGATACTATATTAACGGTTTACACTATCAGAAGGTTTCATTTTACATCAAGATTATAATGTTCCTTCGCAAGCTGCTTGAATTGGGTCGCATCGATTTCTTCTTTCGCAACCTGCCCATCCTTCCAGCGGGTGAAACTTGTTTCTGTTAACACCATACTGCCGTTAGCATTCACCCTGGTAAGCAGTGGCTTCTTGTTAAAGGGAGACTGTGGATGTTCGGTGATGATTTTTTTCATTTCGGATAAGTCACTTACATTATCAACCGGATCACGGGAATCAAAAGCGTATCCGGTTCTCCAGTCAGTGTCCTTATTCTTAAGTTTCATTTCTAAAAAATAGTCACCAAATTCACTTAGCGCTTTTTTTACCCGGAACTCCCCTGTCGGTGTCATGATTTCTGAGCCATCAAGCGGAACTGGCCTTAACGGCAAATTACCGCCAAAACCTGTATCGATTAAGTAGCGCATGCCTCCATCGTTCATAATAATCGCAGCGTGTGTCCTGCCGGTTGGACTAAAGCCTTTAAGTTCAGGAACGTATACTGACCCACGGATCAGTTGGACATCAAGGTCATTTTCTTTTAAAAACAAATATAATATCCCGTTAAGGTCATAACAAAGTCCGCCTTCGTTTCGGTGGAGAATTTTATCCGCCAGGCTGTCCTCATTCAATTCATCGAGGCTGCCTGAAAGCGTGCAGAGGTTTTCGAACGGAATTGCAGATGCTGTCAGCTCAAGGATAAGGGAAATATTTTTAATTTTTATGGGTTCATTTGAATTCAAGCCAATCCTTTTCCGGAAAAGAAGATTTATGTCATTCATCACTCTATACCTCTTTCTCATACTAGATTTACTTAAGAATACTTGAAAATACCATCCAAATTCCAGTTATCATATAGTTCTATTCACTCATTTTTCTAATTTCATTAGATATTGGACGACAAAATCTGTGCTGGTTTTTGACGAATCAATGACATTTGTTGATGAACCAAATCATATTCCCTATAAAACTCTCGATTCATGCAGGATTTTGGAACTATTTGCTTGCCAGATGAACGTTGGCCTTCCATTGCTGGTTAGGCAATTCTATTGTAAAATGGAAAAGATAGATTATTGCAAACGCTTGCATTTTTCAGGGAGTTAAAATTTTTTACCCGGTTGTGCAAACGGTTTCATAAATTGCGCATTCCTGAAAGGAGGACGTTGAAATACCGATTTTAGCAGCATCAATCAATCTAGGGAGGAATGGATTCAGATGAGAAGAAGCACCAAACGCAGTTTCTCAATTTTCATGACAGCGATCATGCTGTTGAGCTTGTTGATTCCTTTTGTGCCTGCACAGCAGGCTAACGCAGAAGGAACTGCCACAACATCGGAAACAACCGATCGCAAAGTCCGCTTTACCTATGTACGTGAAGATCAAAATTTTGGTGAGTGGAATATTTGGACTTGGAATACTGGTGTGCAGGATGGCCAGGTTGATTTTGCAACTAAGGAAGGCAGCAAAGCGGTCGCGGATATCCCCGTTGGCGCTAATACTGCCGAAATGGGCTTCGTGCTTCGCAGTACTTATGATTGGAATACTGCACAAAAGGAATTTGGAGACCGTTTTATCAAGGTTAGCAAAAATGATTCGATTACTAAAGTGTTCGTTACAAGCGGCGTAGAGCAAATCCGCATTGTGCCTGATGGATCCGCTCCTGTGATTGCGGATGGAAATGCAACTTTCTTTTACCGCGACAAAGAGCTATTTGCAACTGATCAGATGGGCACGATTGAAAAAGTAGATTTGAAGATTGATGGCAAGACTTTACCAATGACGTATGAATCTGAGAATGAAAGATTTGCAGTATCATATGAAAATATTCCAACCGGAACGCATGGATACACATATTTGGTTACAAAGGATGGCGTCACTAACGAAGTTACCGACCCTTACAATCCATCTTCGGAAATCACATATGCGAACGCTGACCTGACTGTTTCAGGTTCTGTCAACCCAGCGGAAATTGATTACAGCCAGAATGCTGTGCTGAAAGTTGACGTAGAGGGCATCACAGATGGAGTTGAGATCAGTAAAATCACGGCTGATGCTTCTGAACTTGGCGGATCAAAGACTCTTGCAATCGATCCTTCATTAATGGAAGTAACGATTGCAGTCGATGACAACATAACAGCTGGTGCGAAGACGATTCCTGTAACGGTGACCGATTCATTTGGCAACCCGCATACAGGTACTGCAAATGTAACGGTAAAAACAAGGCAATCTGTCGGCGAAAATGATTTCGACTGGGACGAGTCGATCATTTACTTCATGCTGACTGATAGATTCTTTGATGGAGATTCCTCAAATAATGATCCTTATGGGTTAAACTATGACACTACTGATCGCGGAACCTATCAAGGCGGCGATTTTAAAGGAATCACCGAAAAGCTGGATTATCTCGATGAACTTGGCGTCAATACAATCTGGATAAGTCCGATTGTTGAGAACGTTAAGCACAATGTCCGCTACAAAGATGGTGATCCTTCTTATTATGGATATCACGGATATTGGGCAAGCAATTTTGGAGAGTTAAACCCTCACTTCGGTACGATGGAAGATTTCCATAACCTGATTGATTCTGCCCATGAACGCGGGATTAAAATCATGGTCGATGTGGTATTGAACCACTCTGGTTATGGTTTGAAAGATATTGATGGTTCTGTGGAAAACAAGCCGGCCGGATATCCTACCGATGAAGAACGCAGCAATTTCAGCAATCTTCTTCGCCAGGGTACTAGTGAAGAAGTGGGATCAGACGAAGTACGCGGTGAACTTTCCGGACTTCCGGACTTCAAAACAGAAGACCCTGCAGTCCGTCAGCAAATCATCGACTGGCAGACAGACTGGATTGAAAAAGCGAAAACAGCAAAAGGCAACACAATTGACTACTTCCGCGTGGACACTGTAAAACACGTTGAAGATGCCACATGGATGGCATTCAAGAATGCAATCACTGAAAAAATGCCAAAGCACAAGATGATTGGCGAAGCCTGGGGTGCAAGCGCCAACGATGATTATGGCTACCTGGAATCAGGCATGATGGATTCCCTGCTTGATTTTGACTTTAACGATATTGCGCATTCTTTTGTAAACGGAAACCTGAATGCTGCTAATGATGCGTTAATCACTCGTAACGCGAAAATTGATAACACTGCAACACTCGGCCAGTTCCTGGGAAGCCATGATGAAAATGGATTCCTCTTTGATGCTGGTAATGATGAAGGCAAACTAAAGGTTGCTGCTTCCCTGCAGGCAACAGCTAAAGGCCAGCCGGTCATTTACTATGGTGAAGAACTTGGACAGAGTGGTGAAAATAACTATCCAGAATATGATAATCGTTATGACTTTGCCTGGGATCAGGTGGAAGGCAATGATGTCGTCGAGCACTACAAGAAGATCTTGAACTTCAGGGGCGACCATTCTGAAGTATTCGCAAAAGGTGAACGTACGACAATTGCTGGTTCAGACAGCGATCAATACCTCCTTTTTGCACGTAAGCATGGTGATGAGGCAGCCTATATCGGATTGAATATTGCTGATGCAGCAAAAGAAGTAACATTGACCGTGGATTCAGCAGACGCTGTTGTGACAGACCACTATTCAGGTAAGGCATACACTGCGACAGGTGGAAAAGTAACACTGCCAATCCCATCTAAAGCAGATGGCGGTACTGTTTTACTCACAGTTGAAAATGGTTCAATTACTCCTGGAGATGGCAATGGCGACGGAGAAGACAATGGTGATGGCAACACAGTTGAACCAATCCCATCCAACCACATCCGCATCCACTACAAGCGTGACGACAACAACTATGCAAACTATGGAGCATGGCTGTGGAACGATGTAGCCTCCCCTTCTGCCAACTGGCCGACTGGAGCTACCATGTTTGAGAAAACAGACAGCTATGGCGCCTATATCGACGTGGAGCTAAAAGATGGCGCGAAGAACATCGGCTTCCTCGTGATGGATGTAACGAAAGGTGATGCTGGTAAAGACGGCGGAGACAAAAGCTTTACAATCAATTCACCTGAAATGAATGAAATTTTCATCAAGCAAGGCGATGACAAGGTATACACATATGAACCAGTCAACCTGCCAGAAAACACCGTCCGCGTTCACTATGTACGTGACAATGCTGATTATGAAAACTGGGGTTTATGGAACTGGGAAGATGTCGTGGCACCATCTGATGGCTGGCCAACAGGCGCAGCTTCCTTCACTGGAACTGACCGCTATGGTGCGTATGTCGATATCAAGCTGAAAGACAATGCTAAGAAAATTGGCATGATTACCCTAAACAAGGCAACTGGCGACAAGGACGGCGGAGACAAATCCTTCAACCTTCTCGACAGATACAACCACTTATGGGTAAAACAAGGCGATGACAATGTCTATGTATCTCCATACTGGGAGCAGGCAACAGGCCTTACATCCGCTGAAGTCATCTCTGAAGATACGATTCTATTAGGCTTCACGATGACAGATGGATTGACGGCCGAAGATCTGAAGTCAAAACTGGAAATCAAGGATGCCAGCGGTGCAGCAGTTTCAATTGAAAGTGTTGAAATCAAAGGCAAATCCGTTACAGTTAAAGCAGCTTTCGATTTAGAAAAGCTTCCTCTTTCTGTCACGTATTCAGGCAGAACAGTAAAGGCTTCTACAAGCTGGAGAATGCTTGACGAAATGTTTGCTTATGAAGGCAATGATCTTGGTGCTGCCTATAAAGACGGCAGAGCAACTTTGAAGCTATGGGCACCAAAAGCAAGCAAGGTAGTCGCAAACTTCTTCAATAAAGACAACGCAGCTGAGCAGATTGGCAGCATTGAACTGACAAAAGGCGAAAAAGGTGTCTGGTCAGTGACAGTAGCTCCTAAAGACCTCAAGATAAAAGATCTTAGGGGTTATTTTTACCAGTATGAAGTGACAAATAACGGAGTCACAAATAAGGTCCTTGATCCTTACGCGAAATCGATGGCAGCATTCACGGTGAATACAAAAGGTGAAGCTGGCCCGGATGGGGATACTGTCGGTAAGGCAGCTATTGTTGACCTGAGCAGCACAGATCCTGAAGATTTTGATCATGCCAAAATCAAAGGCTATGAAAAGCGAGAAGATGCTGTAATCTATGAAGTGCACGTACGTGACTTCACATCTGATCCTTCGATTCAAGGTGATTTAGATGCAAGGTGGGGCTCTTATAAAGCCTTCACAGACAAGCTTGATTATCTAAAAAAACTTGGTGTGACACATGTCCAATTGCTTCCTGTCATGGCTTGGTATTATGGCGATGAAACGAAGATGGGTCAAAGGGAACTAAATTACTCTGCCGGCGGAAATGAGTACAACTGGGGCTATGACCCGCACAGTTATTTCTCTCCGGATGGCGCCTATTCAGAGGATGCAGCTGACCCTGAATTGCGAGTGAAAGAATTGAAACAGATGATTGATGCAATCCATGATGCTGGAATGGGTGTCGTTCTCGACGTGGTCTACACTCATATGGCAAAAGCCAGCCAGCTGAATGACATTGTCCCTAACTACTACGCGTTCCAGGACGCACAAGGAAATTTCCTAGGCGGCTTCGGAAACAACCTGGCTACAAGCCACAAGATGGCTGAAAAGCTGATGGTAGATTCAGTGAAATACTGGTTTGAAGAGTACAAGATTGATGGCATGCGTTTTGACATGATGGGTGATGCGACCTATCCTTCCATCCAGAACGCTTACGATGCTGCTGCATCTGTAAATCCTGATGCATTGTTCATCGGCGAAGGCTGGAGAACATTCGCAGGCCACATTGCTGAGCCGGATTTAGCTGGCATGGGCGCAGATCAGGATTGGATGGATAAAACGGATAATGTCGGCGTTTTCTCTGATGAAATCCGTAACGAGCTGAAATCAGGCTTCGGTTCTGAAGGTGAGCCACGTTTCATCACAGGCGGAGCTCGTGATATCAAAACAATATTCAACAATATCAAAGCACAGCCAGGCAATACAGCTGATGATGATCCAGGCGATATGGTTCAGTACATTGCGGCGCATGACAACCTTCCGCTTCACGATGTCATTGCCCAATCGATCAAGAAGGATCCTGCTGTACCTGCAAACGAGCTGGAAATTCACAAACGAATTCGAATTGGGAACTCCTTGATTCTAACGTCACAAGGAACAGCTTTCCTGCACGCAGGCCAGGAGTATGGCAGAACGAAGCAATGGAAAGGTGAAGGTGTCCCTGAGCAGAAGTATCACGAATTGACGGATGAACAAGGAAATCCATTTGGCTATTTCATCCACGATTCATATGATTCATCCGATGCCATCAATATGTTTGACTGGCAAAAGGCAACAAACAAAAAGGAATACTCAGTCAACACGACAACACAAGCCTATACGAAAGGACTGATCGAGCTTAGAAAATCAACGAACGCTTTCCGCCTCGGCGAGAAGGATCTCGTTGACCAGAATGTTAGATTGCTTGATTTGCCTGAGATCAAAGAGACAGACCTAGTCATCGCATACGAAAATGAGTCTACAGATAACACTGGAACGTACTACGTATTCGTTAACGCTGACACTAACGCACGCACATTGACACTAGGCGATCTTGACTTCTCAAAAGGAAAGGTCCTCGTCGATAATGACGAAGCCGGTAAAACCCCGGTATCCAAAAAGTCCGGATTCAAGCTCTCAAAAGACAAGTTGACGCTTGATCCATTGACAACAGTCGTCATCAAAGTAGACCAAAAAGGCAAGAAGAAATAATCGTTTACGGCAGGTATCATCCTTTCCAGATGGTACCTGCCATTATTTTTGCCTTAATCGTTTACTGACAGCGCTATCAAGGGTATCATGAAGGAACACAACTAGGACGACTAAGGAGAATCGGATGCTGGATTACAAGTTATATAAGGGCCGCGGCTCGGAGTACATTGTGCTGCTGCACGGGATTGGCGGGAACTCGAACATTTTTTACAAGCAGCTAAAACCTTTCCTGAAAAAATACCATATAGTTGCGATCCATATGCCTGGCCATGGAAAATCACCGGACATTGATTCGTATAATGAAAGGCTTTCTTTTGATGTGATTGTCCGGGAGATCCTGCACACCCTGGACCATCTTTCGATTCGCAAGGCGCATTTTGTCGGGATTTCATTGGGATCGATCATCGTCCACCATCTGCTGCAGACACGTCCTGAGCGAGTCAGGTCCGCCGTTCTTGGCGGGGCCATCACCAGGCTTAACCTGTTTGCAAAATCACTGATCAAATTGGCAGGACTTATAAAGGGCTTCATCCCTTTTATGTGGCTGTACCGCATTCTGGCCTTAATCCTGATGCCGAAGGACAACCACAAGGAATCGCGGCGGTTTTTCATCCAGGAGGCCTACAAGATGAAGCGGAAGAACTTCCTCGCATGGTATCCACTTGCCGGTGATGTCAGAGCCACCTACAGCAAGGTCCAGGAAAACAGTGTGGATGTCCCGAAACTCTATATATCTGGCGCCGAGGACCATATGTTTGTCCACGAATTAACCGAGGACCTTCGCAGTGATAAAAGCTCGGAACTAGTCATCCTTGAACAATGCGGACATGTCTGCAATATTGAAAAGGCCGATGATTTCAATGAACTATCGCTAGAATTCATGGACAAGCACCGGGTTAAAAAAGCGCAAATCGGTTAATAAGAAAAGCGCAGTTACTTTGTCAGTCCCGACAAGCGCTGGGTCACGACGAAAGTGTCTCGAGGGGCTAGGGGGCTGGAGCTGGGCTTCGCAAAGGAAAATCAATCCTATATAAAAAGGGAGCAGGCCAGGCGGCTTGCTCCCTTTCGGTTATTTTTTAGTACCAAAATCCAGGTCCACAGCACGGGTACATCGGATATCCTGGGTATCCAAAACCACCATAAAACGGCCGCGGGTAAAATAAAGCGCCACCCAATAATCCACCAGCCAAACCACCTAAAAATGGTAATCCAAAGCCCCACCTCTGGTCCTGCATTCGATAAGGATGTCTGTATGCGTACATACGGCTTACCTCCCTCTTCTCTTTTTTTGTATCCACTACCTTTATATGCATTTATCACGGTTTCGGCTTGGGCGAATACACCTGTAAAGGAGGCTGGATGATCTATGAATTGCCTTTCGAAGCTGAACTTCTTGACTAGAAAAAAGAAGCATGAGATCTGTAATCCCATGCTCCTCACTAGACATATTATTAAACCCTGAATTTCGCAACCATTTCCCTCAGGCTCTCTGCCAGCCTTGCGAGTGAAGCGGAAGACGAGGACACTTCTTCCATGGAAGCCAGCTGCTCTTCCGTGGCGGATGCAATTTCTGCCGTGCTTGCGACAGAACCTCGGGCGATTCTTGTTACCTCTTCAATCGAAGCATTCACCTGCATGACGCTTGCCGACATTTCTTCGGAGATCGCGGAGACCTCCTGGACTTCCGAGCTGACTTTCTCGATCGATTTTAAGATCTCATCAAATGTCCTGCCTGTATCCTCAACCAATATTGTTCCCTCGGAAATTTCAGCTGTTCCTTTATTCATCATCTCGACGACCTGGTGGGTTTCTTTTTGAATGACTTCAATCAAGCTGGAAATCTGGCTGGCAGACTGTCTTGAAAGCTCGGCCAGCTTCCTGACTTCATCTGCCACCACGGCGAACCCTTTACCATGCTCGCCTGCTCTTGCTGCTTCAATGGCCGCGTTGAGCGCCAGTAAATTCGTCTGATCGGCGATGCCGGTGATGACCTCAATGATTTTGCCGATTTCAGCCGATTTGCGGTCCAGATCCTTGATGACCGAATTGGTCTCGCTTGTTGTATGGTTGATCGTTTTCATCTTTTCAATGACTTTTTCCAGGGAATCATGGCCAAGCATTGCCTGTTTCGTTGTATCAACCGCAGACTCTGCAACAGTGGAAGTCGTAACTGCTACACGCTGGATGGCACTCGCCATCTCCCCTACTGCCTTCGCGCTTTCCTCCGTATTCTTGCTTTGAAGTTCTGCACCTCCGGCGACTTCCTGGATGGCTGTCGCTACCTGGTTCGTGGCAGAATTCGTCTGGTCCGCACTAGCCATCATCTCTTCAGCTGATGCCGCAACCTGCTCCGATGTGCTGCTCACCTGAAAAATGATATTCCTTAAATTTGTTGCCATCTCATTGAAATCAGTTGCCAATTGCCCGATTTCATCTCTATTCTTCACAATGATTTTTTCGATAGCCAGATTACCGCCAGCTAATTGCTTTGCTGCCTGGGATACAAGTTGGACAGGCTTTGAGATCATTCTGCTAATATAAGTAGCAATCACAGTTCCAATGACAAATGCCGCTACACTTAGCCCAATGATGAGCAAGGCCACCCTCTGAACATTTCCGGAAAGCTTTTCACTCGTCGCATCCAATTCATCTTGCTGATACTTAATCGCATCTTCGGCAGCGGAATTCAAGGCAAAAATCAGCTGATTCCCTTTTTGCTGCATCAAAAGCCGCACCTTTACCGTTTGTTCATCCCGAATTAATGTAAAGGCTTCTGAAGCAACATCATAATATTGCGCCTCAGCCGCGATAAAGTTCTCTCCAATCTTCTTCCCCTCAGCGGAATTTGTCGTGCTCAAGTACTTCTTTGAGCTCTTAGCAAAGTCCTCTACCGCTCCTTCAAATTCGATCAGGCTTTCACCATCACTATTTGCCATGTATTTTTGAAGCGCAAGCTGCTCCCGCATGACGGCATCCTTCATTTCGACAATCAAATTCAGCTTCTCCATCCGGTCGTCAATCGACGAAGAATACTGACTATTCATCTTGTTAAATTCAAAATTCGTGATGATTGCCACGACCGCCAACAAAGCTAAAACCGAAAAAAAGCCTGCCAATAATTTGGCCCGAACACCGAACTTCATTTGTGATTTCCTTGAAAATCTCTTCGTGAATTTCATTTTCCGCTCTCCCGTCCAGCAATATAGTACATAATCGTTTCTCTTCATATTAATTACTTCGGTTTAATTTCTGAAAATTTTAGGACTTTAGCCATAAAACTAAAAAGAACGGCACTCCTGCTGCCAAATGGAAGCAGAAGTACCGTTCTTATGTTTATGAGAGACTGCGATACTTGATTTCCCCGCCGATGATGGTCATGTCGATGTTCATGGATAATAATTCGTCTGGGTCGGCCATTTCAAATGGGTTTGCTGAATACACAGTCATATCCGCAAATTTTCCGCGGGCAATCGTGCCTTTGACTGTCTCTTCATTCGTCGGATAGGCTCCGAGTTCGGTGAACAGGCGGAAGGCATCCACCATGGACAGCTTCTGTTCCGGCACATACCCCTCATGCGTTTCACCCGGCTTTTTGCGTGTCACTGCCGCATGGATTCCGAGAATCGGATCGACCGGTTCTACTGGCGCATCCGAGCCGCCAGCACAAATCACGCCAGCCTCCATCAACGTTTTCCACGCGTAGGAAAGCTTGATCCGCTTTTCGCCAAGTCGTTCCTGGACCCATGGGAAGTCACTCGCAAGGAAACGCGGCTGAATATCAGCAATCCTGCTATGTGACTTGAGGCGTGGAATCAGCTCCTCCCTTAAAACCTGAGCGTGAATCAAACGGTCACGATAGGCCGCAGCCGGGAACCGATCGAGCACATCCAGGATATTCTCCAAGGCCTGGTCTCCAATTGTATGGACGGCAATCGGCATGTCCAGATCACGCGCCCCTTTTACGATTTCATATAGCTGTTCCTGGTCATACATCGCATCGCCGTAATGTCCCGGCGCATCGCTATATGGTTCCGACAGGAGCGCAGTTCTACGGCCAAACGCTCCATCTGCAAAAATCTTCACCGCGCCTATTTGCAGCGTATCATTGCCGTAACCTGTGTACATTCCCGCTTCTTTTAAGTTTGGTAAAAACTCATGATTGATCAGCAGATTGCTTCGGAGGCCAAGCTGCTCCCCATTTAACAGCTCATTGAAAAGATTCCACGTTTTTTCAAGCCCGCCGAGATATAGCGGATCATTCGTATGAACACTTGTCAGCCCCTTACTGATCGCAAATTGCATCGTCTGGCGCATCGCTTTTTTCCAGTCGTCATAGGAGCGCTCGGGAATATACTGCCTAACAAGATTGGCCGCTGACTCCAGGAACAATCCAGTCGGCTGCTTCGTAAGTTCGTCCAGTACAATCGTGCCGCCCTCCGGAACACTCATGCCCGGATGATAGCCGCTCACTTCCAGCGCCTTGCTGTTGACCAGCGTCGCATGCAGGCAAGTTCTTGTTAAAAATAACGGGTTGGCCGGCGCGGCATAATCCAGCTCCTTGATGGTCGGAATCCTTCCGTCGGTAAAAAGGTTCTCATCCCAGCTTGAGCCGACAATCCATTCACCTGGCTCAAGCTGATCAGCCTTCTGCTTTATTTTTGCCAGCATTTCATGCCTTGAAGTGATTCCGACAAAATCGAGATTGATAAAACTATCCGCCATGATCGATAAGTGAAGATGGCTATCGATCAGACCAGGAGTGGCTGTTTTCCCTTCAAGGTCGATGATCTGTGCCTGGCTGCCCCATTGGAGCACCATATCCGCGGATGATCCCATATCAATGAAGCGGCCATTTTCAATGACCACAGCTTGTACAATTGGGTTTAGTGAATTGAATGTATAGATGGTTCCATTTTTGTAGATGGTTCTCAAGATGATTCTCTCCTTTTTCGTAAAATGAAAAGCCAGGAGAGGCACATGCCCGGGAGTGGAGTTTAATAGAAGGAATGGAGGAAAAGTTCTTGTCTATAAAAAGCAACGACAGAAATAATCGGTCATTGCTTTTACAATACACGTTATCTCCCATTTCGATCAGTAGTTCTCCATGCGCCAATTCAAGCATGACAGTCTGCTCCTTGTTCAGAAAGCATCCCAGCAGTAACCAGTCTGACCCTGGCCACGCTTCGGCAAACAACCCTTCCAGCCACCATCATTGATGTCATACTCCGATGGCCTACTAATGTTGTCTGCTCCTCTACCTCACCGATCTGATAAGATCATATAAAATTAGCTTAATAGTACCATAAATGCCCCAGAATGTTCACTGATTTTTACTTTGGATTCTTTTAAAATGAAGGGAGAAAGGAAGTGGACTATGATACTAAAAGAACGGACCAAACCAGAAGAGTTGGAAATTTTACTGGCATTAAAGCCCCGAATGGAGCTGGAAGAGAAAGTTTTGACGAACCTTTTTACAATGGAGAAAGGCTATGAAGGAGAAGTGCAATTTGACCACTGGTTCACGAACTACCGAGTGGAGAGTTTAATTATCAACGACCTTTTACTGGAAGTGAATGGCACCCTCTTTCAAATCGATTCCCTCGTGATCACCCAGGACCGGATTCACCTTTTTGAGGTGAAGAATTTAGAAGGCGATTATTATTTGGATGGAGACAAATTTAAAACCGCCGCTGGTGCCGAAACCAAAAATCCCCTCCACCAGCTAAGCCGCGCCGAATCCCTGCTGAAACAACTGCTGAAGAATCTCGGATTCTACATCCCTCTCGAACCACACCTCGTGTTCATCAACCCGGAATTCACCCTTCTGCAAGCACCACTGAAGTCACCCATTGTTTTGCCAACCCAATTGAACCGCTTTATGGATAGGATGAACAGAACCTCATCAAAACTAACAAACAAACATACCAAACTGGCGGAGGCACTAATGTCATTGCATATCAAGAAATCTCCGTTTACCAGAGTGCCGGGTTATGAATTTGATAGGTTGAGGAAAGGGGTTATTTGTGAGGAGTGTGGGGGGTTTTTGGAGAGTTTTGATCGTCAAAGGATTATTTGCAGTAATTGCGGGTCCAGGATTAATGTTGATGCTTTGGTGTTGCAAACTGTCAAAAGTTATAAGATCCTCTTTCCCGACCAAAAAATAACCACAACAGCCATTTTTGAATGGGGGGATGGTACCCTGCCTAAGAGAGCCATAAGAAGGGTCTTGCAGAAATACCTCTCAGTTAAAGGTGAGTGGATTTCTACTCATTATGAATGATCATTTAGAGCTCGAAAGATTGCTACAACTCTTTCGGGCTCTTTTTAATGTGACGATAATCTTCGTTACTACTATTTTATCCGCACATTATTCTCTTTATTGTGACGATAATCTTCGTCACTCCCGTTTTATCCGCTCATTATTCCTTTTATTGTGACGATAATTTTCGTCACTCACGTTTTATCCGCACATTATTCCCTTTAATGTAACGATAATCTTCGTCACCCCTGTTTTATCCGCACATTATTCCTTTTATTGTGACGATAATTTTCGTCACCCCTGTTTTATCCGCTCATTATTCCTTTTAATGTGCCGATAATCTTCGTCACTCTCGTTTTATCCGCTCATTGTTCTCTTTATTGTAACGATAATCTTCTTCACTCCTGTTTTATCCGCACATTATTCTCTTTAATGTAACGATAATTTTCGTCACCCCCTGTTTTATCCGCTCATTATTCCCTTTAATGTAACGATAATCTTCTTCACTCCTGTTTTATCCGCTCATTAAGTACTTTTATGCGACGATGATTTGTGCTGCTCCTTTTTTATAGCCACCTTCACTTTATTTATGTGATCGTTATTTTTAAAAACTACAGTAAATGCGTTAAACCAAATCTCCTATAAAGAATGAAACCAACCCAATCTGGCAAAATAATCATAATAGAAAACGCTTGCAATATTTTAAATTCGTTTTATAATACTTGTATACAAGTATACTTGATTAACCAGGAAGGTGAGGAAATGACCGAAAACAATGAATTTCTTTATCCTCAAAAATGGCTTTCGAAGGCGTCGACCGGTGATCGTGTTGCGAGTGAGCTGCGGATGCAGATTATTTCGGGAATGATTGAAAGCGGTGCCACCCTTTCGGAAAACAAATTGGCTGCGGACTTTGGGGTCAGCCGCTCACCCATTCGTGAAGCGCTGAAAATCCTCGCAGCGGAAAACTTGATTCGCCTGGAAAGAATGGGCGCTGTGGTCATTGGCTTGACTGAAAAGGATGTTGAAGAGATTTACGACGTCCGCTTATTGATTGAATCATTTGTTTTTGAACGTCTTATGAAAATAGATACATCAAACCTGGTCACCGAGTTAAGCAAAATTCTCGAAATGATGAAAATTGCCATCAAGTACAAGGATGCAGACGAGTTCAGCCTCCAGGATGTGCTCTTCCATGAAACGATCATAAGGGCCATCAACCATTCCTATATCAGAATGATCTGGGATAACACGAAACCGGTAATGGAAGCGTTCATTCTTTTATCGATGCGTGCAAGGATCGCAGAAAAGTATGAAGACTTCGACCGGATTATCGAGAATCATGAGCTTTATATTGAAGCCATCAAAACGAAGAATCGCGAACTGATGATTAAATCCTTACACCAAAATTTTGATGATGTTCAAGGTAAAGTTGAAGACCTTTGGATATCGCAGCAAACGCTTTCCAAGGGAGTTGAAAAAAATGACTGAGTACATGCTGGGAGTCGATATCGGCACCACTAGCACCAAGGCTGTTTTATTCAGTGAAAAAGGTGAAGTCATCCAGCAGGAGAACATTGGCTACCCTCTTTATACGCCGGATATTTCAACAGCTGAGCAAGATCCTGAAGAAATTTATATGGCGGTCCTGACTGCCATCACAAAAATCATGAAGCACCATCAGCAAAAAAAGCTGGCGTTCATTTCCTTCAGCAGCGCAATGCATAGTGTCATCGCGATTGATGATAATGATGAGCCGCTGACACCGTGCATCACCTGGGCGGATAACCGCAGTGAAGCATGGGCGCACAAAATCAAAGCAGAGCTGAATGGGCATGAAATTTACAAGCGCACAGGAACACCGATCCATCCGATGTCGCCATTAAGCAAGATTACCTGGATCGTGAACGACCGTCCCGAAATTGCCGTTAAAGCGAAAAAATACATCGGCATCAAGGAATTCATTTTTAAAAAGTTCTTTGACCAATATGTGGTGGATCACTCGCTTGCATCGGCGATGGGAATGATGAATCTTAAAAAGCTTGACTGGGATGAAGAGGCCCTTCAACTTGCGGGAATCAGCAAAAACCAATTATCCGAGCTTGTACCTACCACAAAAGTTTTCACGGGTATCAATCCTGAAATTGCGAAGCAACTCGGAATTGATCCGCAAACTCCTTTCGTCATCGGCGCGAGTGATGGTGTCCTTTCCAACCTCGGCGTGAATGCGATTGGCAAAGGTGAAATCGCGGTCACGATTGGGACGAGCGGTGCAATCCGCACGATCATCGACCAGCCGCAAACCGATGAAAAAGGCCGGATTTTCTGTTACGCACTCACCGAAAACCACTGGGTCATCGGCGGCCCTGTCAATAATGGCGGGATGGTCCTTCGCTGGATCAGGGATGAATTAGCAGCATCCGAAGTCGAGACGGCAAAACGCCTCGGAATCGACCCTTACAATGTGTTAACGAAAATCGCGGAGCGTGTAAGGCCTGGATCAGAAGGATTGCTGTTCCACCCATACCTCGCCGGCGAACGGGCTCCATTATGGAATCCTGATGTCCGCGGATCGTTCTTCGGACTGACGATGTCTCATAAAAAAGAGCACATGATCCGTGCAGCATTAGAAGGGGTTATTTTCAACCTATATACCGTGTTTTTAGCGCTCACTGAAGCGATGGAAAGCCCGGTTACAAGAATCCAGGCTACCGGCGGTTTTGCAAGGTCAGATGTTTGGCGCCAGATGATGTCCGACATATTCGACCTTGAGGTGGTCGTGCCTGAAAGCTATGAAAGCTCATGCCTTGGCGCCTGCATCCTCGGGCTTTATGCCACTGGAAAAATCGATTCCTTTGAAGTCGCTTCCGAGATGATTGGCAGCACTCACAAACATACTCCAGTTGAAGAGACAGCAAAGGAATACAGGCAGCTTGTACCGATTTTCATCAGCTTATCACGAGCACTGGAACAAGATTATTCAAGAATTGCAAACTATCAAAGAAGCTTAATTAAATAAGGGAACTTTTATCCCAAGAAGCTTTATTAAATAAGGGGTCATCTGATCCCCGCACAAAATTGTTAGCGCTTTATTTTACAAACCGTTAAATGCGGAAATACAGACATCTTAGGGGGAAATTACAATGCCATTGGTTATTGTAGCAATTGGTATCTTAGCATTACTATTGTTGATCATGGGTCTTAAATTAAATACTTTTGTCTCTTTGATTATTGTTTCATTCGGTGTTGCCTTAGCACTTGGTATTCCATTGGAAGAGGTTGTTAAAACTATTGAAGCTGGTTTGGGCGGAACGCTTGGCCACCTGGCACTGGTCTTCGGTCTTGGTGCGATGCTTGGTAAATTAATCGCTGATTCGGGCGGCGCACAGCGAATTGCAATGACGCTTGTAAACCGATTTGGTGAAAAGAACATCCAATGGGCTGTTGTTGTGGCTTCATTCATTATCGGTATTGCCCTGTTCTTCGAAGTAGGTTTAGTCCTATTGATTCCAATCGTTTTTGCGATTTCAAGAGAATTAAAGGTTTCAATTCTGTATCTTGGTATTCCGATGACGGCTGCTTTATCTGTCACACACGGCTTCCTGCCTCCTCACCCTGGTCCAACTGTTATCGCTGGTGAGTTTGGCGCAAACATTGGTGAAGTATTACTTTACGGTTTTATCATTGCTATTCCAACTGTTATTCTTGCAGGACCTGTTTTCACGAAACTTGCTAAAAAGCTTGTCCCTGAATCATTCACAAAAACAGGAAGCATTGCTTCATTAGGCGAACAAAAGACCTTCAAACTTGAAGAAACACCTGGCTTCGGCATCAGTGTTTTCACAGCATTGCTACCTGTTATTTTAATGTCTATTGCAACAATCATTACCTTGCTTCAAAAAACAATGGGCTTTGAGGATAATAGTTTCCTAGCTGCAATCCGATTCATCGGTGACGCTGGTACTTCTATGACGCTATCTCTACTTTTCGCGATTTATTCAATGGGAATCGCGCGTAACATTCCAATCAAGACGGTTATGGACTCTTGCGCAACAGCCATCTCACATATCGGCATGATGCTGTTGATCGTCGGCGGAGGCGGTGCCTTTAAGCAAGTATTGATCACGGGCGGTGTTGGTGACTATGTAGCTGAGCTTTTCAACGGCACTTCACTATCACCGATCCTGCTTGCCTGGATCATCGCAGCCATCCTGCGTATCGCTCTTGGTTCTGCAACTGTTGCTGCTTTGACTACTGCTGGACTCGTTATTCCAATGCTTGGAACAAGCGATGTTAACCTTGCCCTTGTTGTACTTGCAACCGGAGCAGGAAGCTTGATCGCGTCACACGTCAACGACGCTGGCTTCTGGATGTTCAAAGAATACTTCGGCCTGAGCATGAAAGAAACTTTCGCAACCTGGACATTGCTTGAATCAATCATTTCCATCGCTGGACTTGGATTCGTCCTCTTGCTTAGCCTATTTGTTTAAAAAATTGTGGCCAGCCCTATTGAAGGGGCTGGCCTTTTTAGTATTTCTACAACTAAAGTCTGAGTAAAATTCCTGCTTCTCTCTGAATCTCTTTAGCTTCCATCGTTGTAAAATAAATCTAACAAACTCAAATGAGGTGTTTGCATTGAAAAAAATCTGGTCAAATAAAATGCCATCTGTACAATTCCGTATCGCCAGGCCAACGGATCAATTAGAAACAGTAGTGGAATTTTACCAGGATGGGCTGGGCCTTGAAGTTGTTGGCGGGTTTAAGAACCATGATGGTTACGATGGCGTAATGCTGGGCCTGCCGGATTTGAACTACCACCTGGAATTCACTCAGCATGAAAGCGGCAGCCCTTGCCCTGCGCCAACTGAAGACAATCTATTAGTCTTCTACATTCCCGACAAAGAGGCCCGGGACGGAATCGCCCAGCGGCTGCATGAGATGGGCTATCCGGAAGTCGAGCCGGAAAACCCGTATTGGAAAAATGCAGGTGTGACGATTGCCGACCCGGATGGCTGGAGGATAGTGCTGCAGAATTCAGCTGGCTTGGGGGATTAGAAGTTTGAAAGGCTCTTCTGCGTTTGATGCAAGACAGATGCTTATGTGTGGATGCTAGAAAGACGCGGTTTCGTTGGATGCAAGAAAGGCTCTTCTGCACAAGGTGCAAGAAGAGCCTTTTTTCAAACCGAATTGGTTTAGCTTGCTTATTAAAACTCCAGTTCCCCCAATTTTTCATAGCTGCCGATTTTATGACTTGTAATTTTCTCGGCTGACACGGCGTACAGTGTATCCCCGATATAGAGCAGTCGCTGGATCTGGTGCTCCCAGTCTTCGTAATACGGCATGTCGCCGTTAATATGGGTTACTTTGGACTTCAGCTTAAACCCGTCCGCAGGATCAATACTATAAACATACGCTCCCTGATATTCAAAGATTTGCTCGTATTCGTTCTTGTCGCTGTTCTGGTAAACGGAGATTGGGAAGGCAAAGATGTCTTTGTCTTTATTGAACAGCAGGGCTTTATGGTCATGATTCAACGGGGAGTAGGTGCCCCGCCCGCCAATCACTTCAGTGAATTTCTCTTTCGGATTGGTCATATCGCTGACATCGAATAGCGATATCTTGACGCCATCGGTCAGGATTCGCGGCTGCGTGGAGCCTTTTTCAGCGATGATTTTCGTATCCTGGCCAAATCCGATGATATGGTTTTCATCATATGGATGCAGGTAATTACTGAAGCCAGGGATTTTCAATTCGCCCAGCACTTTCGGATTGGCCGGGTCGCTTGCGTCGAACACGAACAGCGGATCTGTTTCTTTAAACGTAACCATATAAATGCGGTCACCCATGAACCGGGCGGAATAGATTCTCTCGCCTCGGGCCAGTTCATCGATCTTCCCGGTTTCCTTCAAGTTTTTATCGAGAATATAGAGCTGGTTGGAGGATGGCCGCTTCTCATCCCACGCATACCCTTTCGTCGTCACGACACGGAAATAACCGTTATGCTCATCCATCGAGAACTGATTCAGCACGGTTCCCGGTACGGTGGCGGAGCTGTGGTATTTGACCTCCATACCTTTGATCGCAAACTTATGGACATCAGTGTCAGGCGCAAGGACACCGCGCTCTTTGAAATCCATATCGCCGTAATTCTCAACCGCCAGGTACAGGTTTTCTTTTGACATATAAAGTTGGTTGCCGCTGCCCAAGTAGGTCGTCATGGCGACTTCTCTTTTCGGCTGATCAAGATCAAGCGCCGCAATCATGGTATAGTTCGGCTGACGCGATTCCGGGAAATAGTGAATATCGTCATAAGTGACTGTTTTTTCCTCTGACCCCAACACTGTATCGGTGAACTTCGGCCTGATGTCGATCTTCCGGTTCTCCTTCAGCAGCCAGTAATCGGGATAATGCTGAGTGACAAGATAGACAAGATTCTCCACCTTCCTTGCCGAAACATACGAACCTTCTACCTTAACTTCACGGACCTGTTTCGGGTCAGCAGGATTTTTCACATCATAGACAATGATTGCCGTTGTCTGCATCATCGGGGCAATCAGCGAATCCTTGGCGGCATCCTCATAGGACTTGTGGATCTCATTGTACTGATGGCCAATGACCACCAGCTGATCATCCTGCAGGAACAACTGGAACGGTGAAAAGTTCTGACCATAACGGATCGTCGATAAAACCTTCATCTGTGCGCCGGGTACCGCCTGGATGATTCGCACTTTATCATATTCAGCCTGAAAAATGCTCTTCCCATCGGTCTTGATGATATCCGCTTCATCAACGCCCTGGACCTGGACATTCGTTTCGGATACCTCACCGCCGCCTCCCGATTTATCCGCAGCCACTGATTCCTCTGATGCTTTATCTTCACCAGCCGTGAAGGAATCCTTCACTCCGCCAAACCAGCCTCGTTCCTTCTTTTCTTCATCAAGGATTTTTTCAAAATAACTCGCCAGATTCTCCTGCGTGCCAACAGTGGGAAGCGTTTCTTTTACAACAAACTTCCACGATTGCGCAGAATTCAGCTCCCGGCCCAGCGCAGATTTGATTTCATTTTTTATATGAACAGTGTATTCCTTTGCTTTGGGGTCATATCCGTTTTCCGGCGGATGGATGTAGATGGATGTCCGGTCGTCCCCAAGTTCAAGTTTCGTGTCGAGTTTTTCACCTTGATCATTTGTGATATAAATCAAGTCCGAGTCGAGACTCTTTTCAGAAATCTTATCGGAAAATTGCAGCTGCCATACTTTGTTCGGCAGCACTACATGCTCCTCTTCCCATGCATTCACCACTTTGAACTGGGACAGTGAATAAAAAGTCACCACTACAATTGATAGAAGTACTAAACCACCCAGAAACCACCATTTTTTCATCTTTTTTCATCCCCCTTGTAAAATTAGACGGGGATTGGTTCCAGGTGTTTCAGTTTTTGCCACAAAAAAACTCAAGACTTGCCCAGAGCTTTATTCCATTACATCTACCTCTAAGGAATAAGGGATCAATAAATAGTTGTATGTTATGTTTATTTTTTCAGGTGCTTCATTTCCAAAAACACGTAACCCATAGTGCTTAATAACTTCCCGGTCCTCCATTTCGTATAATTTGTTTTGTTCTTCCTGTGATAACTTAGGCTGGATTTCGATTTCATTGATTTTGTAAAAAGTGATGAAGGGGTCGTCATCCAGGCCTCCGCCAGCTACCATATGATTTGTTGTGCTTGCCCACAGCTCAACACTTTCAGGCTTATTTCCATTAATCAGCACTTCTTTAAGTTTAATATCTGCAAATCCAGAGTTTACTAGTTCTACGACTCTTTTCGTATCATCCTTTTCATAAAAACTAATACCATTTGCTGATAATGGTGGATTGGCTTTCAAATAAATCAAGCTCGCTACCAGCATAAAGAATAAAATGCCTCCGGTTATCAAGTGTTTCTTTTTCAGAATCAACACCTCAGTATACTATCAGCTGCCTTTGCCGATTTGCTTTTTATAATATATTCTATGATGACGTCCCGATACCTTTGTCTTTATATTTCATCTATGACGACAAAAAACCCGAGTATAAAACTTGGCGTTTTATACTCGGGTTCGCTCTTACCTACAAAGAAGGAACTTTTATTAGGGTAAACTCTTCAGCCGGCACCGGCCTGCTGAAATGATACCCTTGTGCTTCATTGCATCGATGCTGTTTGAGCAGACTCAGCTGGTTTTCTGTTTCCACACCTTCAGCGATGACGGATAGGCCAAGATTATGTGCCATCAAGATAATGGTGGTGGCAATGTTTTCATCGCTTTTATTTTCCGCAATATCCCTGACGAAGCAGCGGTCAATTTTCAGGTGGTCGATCGGAAATCTTTTCAGGTAGCTTAACGAGCTGTAGCCTGTCCCGAAATCGTCAATCGAAATACTGACTCCAAGCTTCTTCAACTCTTGCAAGATGACGCTCGCTTTTTCCACGTCCATCGTCATGCTTTCCGTAATTTCAATCGTGAGGAAATGCGGCTCGACTCCAGCAAGCTCCAGGGCTTCCCTGATCATTGAAATTAGGTTTGGCTGGTAAAATTGCCGGATGGACAAGTTAACCGAGATGGTTAGACCCTTCATTCCATTCGCATGCCAATCTTTCAGCTGCAGCAAGGCCGTTTTCAGCACCCACTCACCAATCGGAATGATTAGACCCGTTTCTTCGGCAATCGGAATGAACTGGTCTGGCGGCACCATGCCAATCCTTTCATTTTCCCAGCGAATAAGGGCCTCCGCTCCTTTGATCTCATGTCTGCACAAGTTCACAATCGGCTGATAATGCAGGACAAACTCATCCCGCTCAATCGCTTTTCGCAACTCGTTTTCGATTTGCATTTCCTCATATGCTCTAGCATCCAGCATCACGTCATATGCCTGGAAGTTATTGCGCCCTTGCTTCTTTGCCTGGTACATGGCGACATCTGCTTTTCGGAGCAGCATCTCCACGTCCTCGCCATCTTCTGGATAAAAACTCATGCCGATACTTGTTGAGATAAAAATATCCGTGCCGTCTATCACAATAGGCTCCTCTAAAGTTTTCAGGATGTCACGGGCGATGTCTTGAGCTTTTTCTTTCGTTGTATGTTCCAGTAAAATGGTGAACTCATCTCCCCCCTGTCTTGAGAACAAAGCACCTTCACTAAGAATCTGCTTAAATTTATCAGAGACTTCAACCAGCAGCCGGTCACCTATCGAATGACCAAGCGAATCATTCACAAACTTGAAGCGATCCAGATCGAGGAACATCAGGCATAGCTTTTCTCCATCCTCCACCTTTGTCCCGCCAATCGCCTTCTTGGCCTTTTCATCAAAAAAGCGGCGATTAGGCAGATTCGTGAGGGCGTCATGATAGGCCATAAAATCAATCTTCTTTTTGGCATGATAATGCTGGATGACCAGACTGGTGAGATTCGTCGCTTTCTCAATAATCTCCCTTTCACTTTCCCGAGGGGAACTCGCTCGGCAATAATAAAGGCCAAACGTGCCAATTACCTTATGGTCATCGTCAAAAACCGGAGAGGACCAGCAGGCTTTTAAATTATAGGAAAGTGCAAGGTCGCGATAGTCCTTCCATAAGGGATTGGTCTCTATATCGGTGACCACCACGGATTCCTTTATATAGGCAGCCCTTCCGCAGGAGCCAACATTTTCGCCAATTGGGATTCCATCGACGGCTTTGTTATATGCTGGCGGCAAATTGGGAGACGAGCCGTGCATCAGCCGTTTCCCCTCCTCGTCGGCAAGGAGGATCGAACAAGGCGCACCGTGCGTGAAGCTCTCGATAAAAAAAACAATCTCATCGAGCACTTCCTGAAAAGAGGCTCCTTTTGCCATCATTTTCAGGATGCGGTTCTTCCCGCTCAACATGTCCTCAAGCCTTTTATTTTTCGAAATATCCTGGGCACATCCCACCACACCGAGGATCTCTTCACCAACCTTGATTGGCACCACCGTAAGCAGCAAATTCACATGTTCCCCAGAATCTCTTTTTATAATAACCGTTTCAAAACGCTCCCGCTCACCATTGATCACACGATTAAAATGCCCGATTGTCTCCTCCAGAAAATCCTCGTGGACAATCGAAACGAAGTTCATTCCCAGTGCTTTATCCAGCGGGTATCCGGTGACCTCTACGGCCGTCTCATTGAATAAAATGAAATTCCCATCTGTATCAAGAGCATAGCAAGCATCATGATTAAAATTGAATAATGATTGATAGACATCAAAAAGAGAGCTGCTATTTATATCTGGCTGCATGAAAATCACCGTCCCTTTTAAAATCAGCAGTATATACATGTCCTTGTATATATATCGACACTCCCTGACTATGGTTACACTGGTATTTGTTTACAATTTGGATTCACCTGCAAAAAAAGCCCTTTAATCAAGGGCTTTTTCATGGACCTTTATTAAATTTTGAACCTATTTCTTTTTCCGGAAGAGCGGAAATTGCTCCTTTTCCAACAACAGCCCCGCTGGGATGTCTTTCTGATTCTTTCCAACCACAGACAGTTTCCCGCAATTCGAGAAAAAAGCCCTGCTTTTCAGAAAGTGAAAATCGTGTAAGAGGATAAAAACACTCTTCTCCTTCCGGATGGCTAATATTTCACAAATGTTGTGATACTCCGCTTTGAAGCAATCGTCTTTCTGGCAAGCTCTTCCTTCCAAGACTTCTCATTCAGCTGATATTCTCCATATTGATCCTTATAAGTTTTTTGATAGAGATTGATGGTCTTGGCCTCTTCTGGATGGTTGGAAGACAATGCCCTTCCCCATTTTCCTTCTTCATAAATATAGTGCTCGACCACATCGCCATACTCCATGAAGCCATCGAGAAAATCCAGAAACTCCATGTCTTCCCCTCCGAATTCATACACATAAGGAAGAGAAAGCGGAAGTTCCTTTTTATAGGCCTCCCCGCTTAAAAATGGGAAATCATTGCCCTCCTTGTGGAATACTTCTATTGGTTTCATCGTTGCGATGAAATAATGACACGTCATAACGCCCACATCCTTATTTTTTGCGGTCCGGAAACAAGTAATAGCAGTTGACTTTACTCTTTTATAGCGAGTTTTTTGATTTTTATAGCGAAAAATTCTTTTTTATAGCGATTTTCTGATTTATATAGCGAAAAATTCTTTTTTATAGCGATTTTCTAATTTTTATAGCGAATTGGAAATTTCCCGGCCTTTTTTCCAGTTAAAAATGCAGCGAGAACCTTTTCAGGCACCCGCTGCCATTTACCGCCCGATGTCTACTCATATCTCAAAGAATCAATCGGATCGAGTCTTGATGCTTTATTGGCCGGCAGCAGTCCGAAGACGACGCCGATGATCATCGAGAACAGCATGGCGCCGGTCACGACTTGCCATGACACAAGCGATGGCCAGCCGGCAAAATAGGAAATCAAGGATGCGGAACCCCAGCCGAGCAGGATGCCCAGTACGCCGCCGATCAGCGTCAGCGTGACGGATTCAATCAGGAACTGGGTCATGATCTGAGACCTGGTTGCGCCGAGTGCCTTGCGGATGCCGATTTCCCGTGTTCGCTCGGTGACCGAGACGAGCATGATATTCATGACGCCGATTCCGCCGACAAATAGGGAAATCCCGGCGATGCTGCCAATGATCAGTGTCATCACCTTGGTAATTTTGCCGATTCCTTCAGCCATCTCCTCCATGTTGATGACCATATACGAATCCTCGGTGTCATGCATCTTGTTCAAAAGGTCGGCCGCCTTTTTCCCGGCGATCTGGAGTTCATCAGCTGACGCTGCCTGAAGGGTGACCTGGTTAAAATCGCTTTTGCCGTAGATGACCTGCCATGTTTTTGCGGGTACGTATACTTGCATTGCCCCGAACGCGAACAGGCCAGACGGCTTCTCAAGCACGCCGACGATTTCAATCGGCTGGACACCGATTCGAATCACCTTGCCAATCGGTGATTCGCCTCCGAACAATTCCTCCTGCATCGAATAACTGACAATCCCGACCCTTCTGCCGCCGAGAAAATCAGCTGATGTGAAGCTCCTGCCTTTTTCCGTCTTGATATCGTTCATTTCAAAAAAGGCTGCACTCACTCCTGTTGTCGAGGCGTCCACTGTTTCTTGCGCAAATGAGGCCTTGGAAAGCTGAGAGCTAGACGCTACCACCTGCTTGATCTCCGGTATTTTTTCCAGCGCCCGGATATCCTCCTGTTCAAAAGGAGCTTCGCTGAAAATATTCGGGTTGGCCTGGATTTCTTCGTCAGATGGCTGGTAAAAAAGTTCAATTGTGTTGCCCGGTCCGGTCAGCTGCGTTTTCAGCATCGCTTCCCCGCCCTGGCCGATGGCAACGACGATGATGACCGCCCCGACACCGATGATGATACCGATCATCGTTAAAATCGATCTCATCTTATGCGCCTTCAGCGATCCGAGAGCCATCCGCAGATTCTCCATCATGTTCATGACCGCACTCCCCTTCCGGCTGGTGTGGAAGATACAATCAGCCCATCCCTGACCATGATGACCCGCTGCGCATATTCCGCGACTTCCGATTCGTGCGTGACCAGGACGATCGTCGAGCCTTCCTCATTCAAGCCGGTGAACAGCTCCATGATCGTCTCGCTCGTTTTCGAATCAAGCGCGCCAGTTGGTTCATCAGCGAGGATTATCTTCGGTTCATTCACAATCGCCCGGGCAATCGCAACACGCTGCTTTTGCCCGCCGGACAGGGCATTCGGAAGATGATCCATCCGGTCGCCAAGACCAACTTTCTCGAGCGCAGCCCTCGCCCTTTCCAGCCGCTCCTTTTTCGAAATGCCGCTGTAAATCATCGGGAGCTCGACATTCTGCACTGCCGTCAGCCTCGGAAGGAGATGGAACTGCTGGAACACGAACCCGATTGATTGGTTCCTTACCTTCGCGAGCTCTGTATCCAAATAGCGCGAGACATTTTCACCGGCAAGCTCATATTCGCCGGCAGTCGGTTTATCAAGGCAGCCGATGATGTTCATCAAGGTCGATTTGCCCGAACCTGAGGGCCCCATGATAGCCACACATTCTCCCGACTCGATATTTAAATCGATCCCTTTTAAAACGTCAATCGTTTCCCTGCCGACTTCAAACGATTTTGTAATCTGTTTCAGTTCGATCATTTTACTTCCACTTCCACTTCCAATCCATCCTTCAGCTCGTCGGATGGATTGACAATGACCTGGTCTTCCTCGCTCAAACCGCTGACGACTTCCATTTTGCTGCCGAAAGCGATTCCTGTCTCTATTTCCTGCTTGTGGCTTTTCCCTTCTTTTAAAAGAAAAACATAGGCGGTATCCTTGTCAGTCAGTACTGCTTCCGCCGGAACGGTTAGTGCCTTTTTCCGCTCAGTCTCGACCTCCATGATCAGCTGGAAGCCCGGATTCAACTCCATGCCTTTGACTTTTACCCTGAGTGGATATTGTGCGGCGGTATTCTCACCCATGACTGCCGGCTGGGACTCTTCTGGAAAAATGGCCACATCATCGACCACACCCTTCCATTCCTGATCTGGCAGCACATCGGAACGGAGCACGACCTTCTGCCCTTCTTTTACCTTCATGCTGTCAAACTCAGATAAATAACCCGAGGCACCTTTTGTCTCCAGATTCCCGATATGGATGACCGGTTTCACTGCTGCAGCGGGATCCGCCGTATTCTCTTCATTCACCTGAAGGACCACGCCATCTATTGAACTTTTAACCTCTAAATCTTGTAAACGCGATTCTGCATCCTTCTGTTGAAGCAGCACCTGCCTGAGGTCGATATTCGCCAGCCTTTTTTCTGAATCAAGCTGGTCGATTTCAGCCTCGGTCTGTTCTTTGGCCGCCTTCTTCCCAATTTGTTTGCTAAGCTCAGATTCTTTCTCCCGGACATCTTTTATCTTTTTATCCAGCTGGTTGATCCTCAGGTAGCCTGATTCGGCCTGAAGTTTCACCCGCTCCAGCTCAAGGTTCAAGGCACTGGCATCATACTTTGCCAGCACTTTCCCTTTTTTGACCTTTTCGCCTTCTTTTACGAAAATCTCAGCCAGCTTGCCTTTTTCCGGGGACGCGGGGATTTTCTGTTCTTCTTCGAGAATCACAGTCCCCGGAATCATGATTTCATCCGCAATTTCTTCCATAGCCGGGTTTTCCACCGTCACCGTTGGCCCCTTCGCAAAAGCCTGCCTGTAAATGCTCACCCCTGCCATCAGCACAACCAGGCTGGCGACACCAATGGCAATCCAGATTTTCTTATTCATTTAGACACCCATTACATTGGAAAACATCGCTCCAAGGATGGCGAAACCGATGCCAATCAGGAAGAACACGATGGCGATGCCCCATGCCCAGCCTTTTGACAGACCCGCAACGCGATGAAGACCTATCGCTGTTAAAACGGTCTGCCAGATGGAGAATACCTCAATCGATCCAAGTACACCAGCCTTTTCGCTGTTCACTAGACCCGCAAGGCTCGTAATGAAAACTTCTGGATTTCCGCCAATCGCCGCTCTTAATGCCATATTCAGAACAAGTCCGACAGCACCAATGATCATGATATGGGTGTTCATGGAAAACAGCTGTTTGAACTTCACATCAGATCCGGCAATTTTGGTAAAAATCAGGTAAATCGCACTCGAGATCAGCACGACGAACACCGGCGTCAGAATTCCCGTCACCGCAACCGAAACCTTGGAAAAAGCCATAACCATCGCGATCTCTTCTTCACTCATTTCCTCCAGCCCCAGATATGAGGCATCCATCGATAAAGTCATCAAATACATGCCAATCGAATACACAATACTCACAATAATCAACGGAACCCAGATTCTAGGATTTTGACGAATCCGGTCAAACTGCTCACCAGGACTCCAAAACATTTTGATCAATCTCGGTTTCTCCAATGTGCTTTTCACTTCTTGTTCCATACAATACACTCCCATTCTTTTTAAGCCTTTCGTTTTCCTTTTACGAGATTAATATGTAAAAAGTTTCAAAAAAAATCAGATTTTAGAAATTATCCGGGATAAAAGCTCTATAATTTACTGCAACTGATTCCGCCATCGTAGGGGGTGAATTAATGACACCCTTATGCCTATGTTTCCTTCCTCATAAGGGTATCTTTCTGACTTAATGACACCCTTATAGCGCTGTTTCCTCACTCATAAGGGTATCTTTCTGACTTAATGACACCCTTATAGCGCTGTTTCCTCACTTATAAGGGTATCTTTCTGACTTAATGACACCCTTATAGCGCTGTTTCCTCCTTTATAAGGGTATCTTTCTGCCTTAATGACACCCTTATAGCGCTGTTTCCTCCTTTATAAGGGTATCTTTCTGCCTTAATGACAACCTTATAGCGCTGTTCGCTTCCTCATAAGGGTATCTTTCTGGTCAAACGAATGGCGGTTTATCCCATTCTTATCCGCCAAGACAAAAAAACGGCAGACATCCCGATAACACCGAGTTTGTCTGCCGCTTAAACAACCTCAATTAAGAGATTGTTCATATGAAATCTTCATTTTTGCTCATTGCACTATCTTCCGAAACAACAACTCCATAACATTCGAATGAGGCAGTAGGCAAACAGGATGACCACGATTAACCCGATGACACCTACAATGGTATTAATTGTAGTAGCCAATGCGCCAAGTGCAGCCAGTAAAACAGCAACCAATCCAAAATAAGATAACAGGATCAATCCTACACCTACCAGGATTCCAAGAAACAAATCGAACACGCTGCATGCAGCATGAACACCGTTACTCATATGATTCACCTCCAAACTATTGTTCATCTTTATGATATGCATGGACTTCATTGCTTGTTTAAAAAAGGGGCGTTTTGGATGCATTTTTATGCCATGCACCCATATTTCCATCTGTGCTGAAAGTGGTTTATGATGAAATCAACCAGAACGAATAGGAGAATAGTAATGGAGAAACAGCAATCAAGCTTAAAACCCTTCTTATCACTGATTCTATCAACGGATATACCAAAGGGAGCTCTTTTTACAGGGATGGCGGCGAGTGTCATCACGACTCTGGCGGGCCTGGTTGTTCCGCTTCTGACGAAGAACCTTGTGGATGGTTTTTCTGTGGAAGCAATCAGCCTTCCGCTCATCCTTGCCATTGGAGCTGCTTTTATCATACAAGCGCTAATCAGCGGGATTTCGATTTACCTGCTTAGTTATGTGGGGCAGAAAGTGGTGGCGCGCCTGCGTGAACGGATGTGGTCAAAGCTGATCCGGATGCCGGTGCGTTATTTTGACAAGCAATCCAGCGGTGAAACGGTCAGCCGAATTGTCAATGACACCAGCATTGTCAAGGAGCTGATAACGAACCACTTCCCGAATTTTGCGACGGGCATTATCTACATCATTGGCGCTGTCGTGCTTTTGCTTGTGATGGATTGGAAAATGACGTTGCTGATGCTCATTTCTGTTCCTTTGACGCTTGCCATCATGATCCCGCTTGGCAGGAAAATGGCCAAAATTGCCCGGGGACTGCAGGATGAGACCGCTGTTTTCACCGGTCATATCACCCAGACACTTGGGGAGATTCGGTTGATGAAGGCTTCGACTGCTGAAAAAATTGAAGAAGAGAACGGTGTTAACGGAATCGGCAAACTATTCAACTATGGCTTGAAGGAAGCAAGAATTTTCGCCTTGATCGGGCCGATCATGCAGCTGATGATCATGGTCGTGATCGTCATCATCATCGCCTATGGAGGTATGCGCGTGGTGAACGGAACGATGTCGACAGGTGCGCTCATCGCCTTCCTGCTTTATTTGTTCCAGATCATCATGCCAATCACCTCATTTGCGATGTTCTTCACCCAGCTGCAAAAAGCGAAAGGGGCAACTGAACGGATCATTGAGATCCTGGACCAGCCTCTTGAGGAAAATGCTGAAGGCGTTGAGATGGACATCAGCAATAAGCCTATTACGGTTGAACAGGTTTCTTTTGCTTATAGTGAAGAGGAATCGGTCATTGAGAGAGTTTCGCTTGAAGCACAGCCAGGGCAGATGGTTGCCTTCGTGGGACCGAGCGGCGGTGGAAAAACAACGATGTTCGGTCTGATTGAACGGTTTTACGAACCAACCCGTGGAGAAATCAGGATTGGTGATACGAACATACAGCAGCTCTCGCTGAACTCGTGGCGAAGCCAAATCGGCTATGTCTCTCAGGAAAGTGCGATGATGGCCGGAACGATTCGTGAAAACCTATATTACGGATTGGAAAATGGAGAAAAGATTTCCGATGAACGTTTGTGGGAAGTGGCAAAAATGGCGTATGCCGACCAGTTCATCGCAGATTTCCCAAAAGGTCTAGATACCGAAGTCGGCGAACGGGGCATCAAACTGTCAGGGGGACAAAGGCAGCGGATCGCGATTGCCCGTGCGTTCCTCCGCGACCCGAAAATCCTGATGATGGACGAAGCGACCGCCAGTCTCGACAGCCAGTCAGAAGGGATAGTCCAACAGGCACTCACCAGATTGATGGAAGGCCGGACGACATTCGTCATCGCCCACAGACTTTCTACCATCGTCAATGCCGACAAGATTGTTTTTATTGAAAAAGGACGAGTGACCGGAATGGGGACACACCAGGAACTGATCCAGTCGCATGACTTATACAGAGAATTCGCCGAGCAGCAGCTGGCATAATATTTAAAGGAGTTTTCTTTCATGGTACTGTGGAAAGAAAACTCCTTTTTTCATCAGCCTCAAAACAAACACTTTTTTGCAGTCTGTATGAATTTCAGACCATCTTTATAGTGAAGATATCTTAGACTATCCTCATGAATGAATTCCTCTATCTTTTGCCAGGTTGCTAAATCTTTTTTTAAATAAACCTGTTCAAGATCCAATATTTCCTTTTTTAACCTACTATGAAACTCATCATTTTCTAAATCCAGAAAATCATGAAACCGCTCTTCTAAAAAATCATCATATGACTGGTTGTAGTATCCATCAAAAAAATATCTTAAATAATAAAATCTCTCGTGTAAGTTCATCGATAGCCCTCCCTAAACCAAAATAACCTCAACCGTGGTCTTCCAATACTGTTTAAGGAAGCTGATGGTTACGCCCTACTTCAGAATAGCTAACATCGTTTCCTTAAAACTTTCATTAACAAATTTCATTGCTAAACCTTTGATTTTCCCACCAATCATCTTTCATTCATCATATCATATCCACTCCCAGGAAAATTTCTCTGAAAAAAGCTGTTATTGATGATTTTAATCACAACTTCATTTTTCAGTAAGTGTTATTTTAATCATGAGAAACATTATCAATGCAGTCTATTCACACTCTAGGAGGAGCTTGAACATGAGTGAAATGATAAATAACCGTGAACTGAAAGCGATGGATCCTGAAAAACGCCAGGTGATGTTGAAGCAGCTTTTCAAAGATTTGCATGATGGGAAGAATGCGAATGAAGTTAAAGCCCATTTTGATGCTTTTATCGGAAAAATAACCATCGATGAAATTGCCGGACTCGAGCATGTTGAGCTGACGGAAGGAGATTTGTCAGTGGCGGAAATGCAGCGGATCTATTCCGCCCATGCCGAAATGTTTAAAGGGGCGATCGAACAGCCCTACTCCATGAATGGACCGGAGCATCAGCCAGGACATCCCGTTCACACATTCGAACTGGAAAACCGTGGGATTGAACAACTTTTGGAAACCAGGCTTCAGGTTCATCTAGAACAATTCGCAGAAGATGACAGCCCGGAAAATATCAATCTTTTACTGGAAGACTGCAATCTGCTCTATGACATCGATAAGCATTACAGCCGAAAAGAGAACTTGATTTTCCCTTACCTTGAAAAGTACGGAATTTACGGTCCGACCACGAATATGTGGAGGATTGACGACTTCATCCGTGACGGTATCAAGCTGGCAAAGCAAAAACTGGCCAGTTATGATGGCGATAAAAAAGCCGTCATCGAAGAAGTCCAGTTTGTCCTCAGGGAAGTAAGCGAAATGATCTATAGAGAAGAAAACATCCTCTTCCCGATGGCCCTGCAAAATTTTACCGAAGATGAATGGGTAAAAATCGCCCGGGAAAGCGATGAGATCGGCTATTGCCTGACTGCTCCCACAGAGGAATGGAAGCCTGCCCGGAAACCTCTTGACGCTGATGCAATTTCAGAAGGCTATATTAAAATGGAAACGGGAATCCTTTCCCTGAAGCAGCTAGAGTTGCTGCTGAACCATCTTCCGGTCGATATCACCTTCATTGACGAGGATGATGTTGTCCGCTATTTTTCACACGGAAAAGAAAGAATCTTCGCACGCACAAAAGCCGTCATCGGCCGGACCGTCCAGAACTGCCACCCGCCAAGAAGCGTCCATGTCGTCGAAGACCTACTGCGCGACTTCAAATCAGGCATAAAGGATACCGAAGACTTCTGGATCAAGGTCCGCGACAAGTTCGTCTACATCCGCTACTTCGCCGTTCGCGACGAGGACAACCAGTACATCGGCACCCTTGAGTTCACCCAGAACATCGATCCGATCCAGGCGATTGAAGGAGAGAAGAGAATTTTGTCTTAACAAGAGATTCTGTCTTAACAAGAAAATCTGCCTTTACAAGAGAATCTATTTTAACAAGAGAATCTGTCTTAACAAGAAAAGGAGGCCCTTAAAAAAGGACCTCCTTTCCTTATACTCCCTCTTCCAGGCTTACCTTCGGATTCTTTTTCATCAAAGGAACCAGAACCATAATGCCAATAAAGAGCAGAACTGCTGCCGTTTCATAAATGTAAACAATAGAAAGATGCGTTTTCAGCCATCCTGCCGCTGACATGGTGATGACCATCGCCCCCATGAAGACTGGGTTCAGGATACCGTTCACCCGCCCAATAAAGGCTTCTTCCGTGTTTTGTAAAATCATCGTATTGATGCCGATGTGAATGCATGGCATGAACAATCCGGAGAAAAATTGTGCCGTCAATGTCAGCCAGAATACAGTTGATAATCCCATCCCGATAAACCCGATTGCACTGGCAGCCATACCGATCGCCAGCAGCACCTGCGGCTGGACCTTCCTTGAAATCGCAACTGTGATGCCTCCGCCCAGAATCATTCCCACCCCAAACGCAGCCATTAGCCACTGCAGCTCTTCCTTAGGCAATCCCAGCCTTTCTGTAATCAGGAATACACCAAGCGGCTGTGTTAATCCGATGGCGAGACCGGCTGCGGCGAAACATCCGCCCAGCAATGACAACGCCCTGCTGTTCAATACATAGCGGAATCCCGCCTTCATCTCTTCCATCAAAGTTGTTTTTGTTTTTTCTTCAGATGCTTCCTTGTCTGCAGGCAGCATCAGCAAGACCGCTGCGGAGCAAATGAAGGCAACTCCCATTACGGCCACAGATGCGAGAATCCCGAAGCGCTGATAGACAAAAGTCCCAAGAATCGGCCCAAGAATCATAAAGAGCGCGAAGACTGTCTGGTACATCGACATCCCCATCTGGACAAGCTCCATCGGAACATGCTGCTTGAACAGCTTCATTCCTGACGGCTGTGAAAATTGCGATAGGATAGAAGAAACCAATGTAGCGAAGAAAATCATTTTCCAACTGCCAAAAAACAACGTCAGCAGCACCGCGAAAACAGATACTGCACTTAACAAATCACACCAGATCATCGTCCTCTTCGGCCGCCAGCGATCCGCAAACGTTCCTCCTATAAACGAAAACAAAAAAATCGGCGCAAATTCGGCAACAGATATCAAAGAAACCGCAATCGGATTTTCGTTCGTCTTCTCAATCACATATAACAGGATTGAATAATTCCGGACCCAGATTCCGATCTGCAGAAACAGCACCGACAGCAAAATTGTCCGTATTACCTGATTTTTAAACAATGCACCCATGCCCACTTTTTGGTCATGCGTCATTTCCGACATAAAAAAGCCCCCTAATCTAAACTGGATAGAGAGGCACTTCAACCACAAAAAGAACACAGAACATACCACGGCATATTCATATTTAACATTGAGTTCTCAGAAGGGCAGGCCTAATCCTATCCAGAAAAATTGATCTATTCCAATTCATTCTCAAACAGGATTAGTTGATCATCGCCCCAAGTCACCCTTCCATAAAATAGTAATACCATACTACCCGAAAACAAAATCCAAATCAATACGGTAGGAAGCATGGGAGCTTAAAATAAGACCACAGCCGTACTGATGTTTAAGGCTGCGGAACATTATAGGATTGTCCCCCTCCTTTTATAATAAAAAGCATCAATAAGCAACCTGGAGGTATAGGACATGAAAAAAATAGGGCCTAAGGGCTTGAGATGGTTAAAAATAATGCACGTCTTTTTGGTGGTGTTATTTTTTGGGGGGATTTTGAGCTCCGTAGCGTTAAATCTCCATATTGATTTCACTCAATATGACGAGGCCTACCTTGGCTACAAAAACATCGTCACCATCAGTGACCAGATTGTCAGATGGGGAGCGATCGGAACCCTGCTGGTCGGCTTCATATACGGCTTCTTCACCAATTGGGGATTTTTCAAGCATAAATGGGTGGGCGTGAAATTCGTACTGTATATCATTCAAACGATTGTTGGGATTTTTGTAGTGGACGAGCTGATGGTCGAAAATATGGAGTTGCTCGAAACACAAAAAGAAGCAGCATTAAGCAATCCCATCTTTATTCAAAATCACGAAACAAGACAAATTGCCGTCTATTTTCAAGTTGCCGTCACCATTTTCATCTTTATCATTTCCTTTTTAAGACCCTGGAAAAAGAAAAAGATTTAGCAGGTATTCCCATTAAAAGACAGAATAAAAGAAAGGAAGATACTTATTTTAGGAGGTTATCGAAATGGTCGCAACTCAAGCAATTTTAGCATGGACATTCATCTCTGAATGCCCGATTCCAAACGATGTGGATGAGCTTTTAGTAGAAGGGGAAAGAGCAGTCGCTGCCTATAAAACCATTCGCGACAGCGCGATTTTCACCAACAAGCGATTGATCGTCAGGGACGCCCAGGGCCTTACCGGCAAAAAAGTCGAAATCTACTCCCTGCCTTACTCTTCCATCAACATGTGGTCCACCGAAAACGCCGGCAGCCTATTTGATGTGAACGCCGAAGTGGAACTATGGACAAGGGCCGGACATATCAAGGTCAACCTCAAAAAAGGCGTCGACATCCGGAAGTTCGATAAGCTGATTGCCGAGGCGCTATTATAACATGAGATGAGAAAGCATTCCTGATTTTCGTGGGCAGGAATGCTTTTATTTATGACTGAACTAAATGAAGTTTGGGCTTTTCCTTATATACCGCTGGGCTGATTCACTAGAGTCGTTCTATCGGACACATTCCACTTCATTCTCTTCCGTTTTGTCCGATACAGCCCTTCTATCGGACACTTTTCCCTTCTTCTCCTCCAGGTTTGTCCTTTAGAGCCCTTCTATCGGACACTTTTTCCTTCTTCTCCTCCCGTTTCGTCCGATACAGTCCTTCTATCGGACACTTTCTCCTTCTTCTTCTCCAGATTTGTCCGATACAGTCATTCTGACACTTTTTCCTTCTTCTCCTCCCGGTTTGTCCGATACAGCCCTTCTATCGGACACTTTTCCCTTCTTCTTCTCCAGATTTGTCCGATACAGTCCTTCTATCGGACACATTCTCCTTCCTCTTCTTCCGTTTTGTCCAATACAGCCCTTCTATCGGATACTTTCTCCTTCCTCTTCTTCCGTTTTGTCCGATAGCAATCAATTAATCTACCTATTTTCTAAAAATATCACCCCGCCCTGTCCTTTCCCCCTCCTCGCCTGTATATAGAAGGTGAAAGGAGGTGAGGCAGATGGCAATGGCGATCTTGAAAGATTCGAATATGAGGCTTGTGTTCGAGGCTGGTCTTGATGAAAAGGGCGAACCGATCTTCAAGGGCAAGACGTACCGCTATGTGAGTAAGGAAGCGACTCCTGATCAGGTACAGCAAGCGGCTGTGGCTCTTGGCGGCCTGAGCGCAAACTCGTTAAGCTCTGTGGAGCGTAACGACAGCTTCGATATCATCTAATCTGGGCATTCTATCAATCTATAGGAGGTGAAACACATGGCTAAAACTCTGGAGTTGCAATTCGCTACCGATCTTGGCAAATTTGCCAAGCTGACGGTTGATAACCCAACAGAGCCGGTCGATCCAGCTGCAGTCAAGCTGGCAATGGAGCAGATCATCGCTTCTAACGCGTTCCGGCCAATGTCCGGCACTCTTGTTGCCGTTGACAGTGCACGTGTCGTCGAACGCAACGTAACCGATTATGAACTGATCTAATAAAGCCTGAGCCGGTCTTATAATGGGACCGGCTCTTGTTATAACTACTCAAGAAAGGAGGAATCGCAAATGGAGCAGCTGATTCCGTTCATCAGCGATGTGGGGTTCCCGATTGTCGTGACACTGTACTTGCTTCACCGGATTGAAGCCAAGTTAGATTCCGTCGTCCAATCAATCCAAAGCCTGCCCGCGAGACTGCAGGAAAGGCACGACCCTGAGACGATTTATCCAGCCAAAGTTACCCAGGACCCAATTCACGAAATAAACTGACCCATCGTTCTGTTTTAGGTGCATCTCTTGATAATGACATAGAAATGGCGTGAAAACTGACTTCAGTTTTTGCACGCCATTTTTGTGTTTTTTTGTTTCACTTGTTTTATAGGTTAAAAGATAAAAACAGATAACCTGCCGCTGCCCACATGACCAAGGCTGATATCTTATTCAGAACCAGCAGGATATTTCCGGACTTATCAATTTTTCCAGTGAGCCTCCCAATAAAGGAAATGGCAAAAAACCAAATCCATGAGACCAAAATCGCTGTAATCGCAAAGATTATTTTTTCTTCCCCCTGATATCGGATGGAGCTTGTGCCAATTACCCCAACAGTGTCCATGATGGCATGTGGGTTCAGTAACGAAACAGAAGCTGCAAATAATATTTGTTTCTTAATAGAAAATCCCTTTGCAATCGAAGCTTTTTCATTATTAGGTTGACTGTTCCAGGTGGACCATCCCATATAGACTAAAAAGATCATTCCTCCGCCGACTAAAATAACTTTAAACCAAAATGAACCCAGAATCAGCAAGGATACTCCTAAAACAGATACCGAAATTAACAGGGTATCACATAAAGAAGCTGTTATGACAGCTGGCAGTACATTCCGATACCTTGGCTGTAACGCCCCTTGATTAAAGATAAAAACATTTTGGACACCAAGTGGCAGAATCAATCCAAGTGCCAGTATAAATCCATGAATAAATGCTTCTAACATCAAAAGCTCTCCCATTTGTTGCGTATTTATAAATCCTATTTTATTTGGAAATTGTTCCTATGTCTCCAACCAATCAGGTGGAATCCAAGCCAACCAAGTTCAATCCAATTATGGAATCACTTTTCACCGAACAGATCCGGTAAAGTGTATTCCTGCCTGTCATTTATATGATAGTTAAAATGCTAATTATTCCCTTTTGAAAACAAAAGCCGGCACAATAGAAAAATGGCGTCAGGAATACCTGCGCCATTTTTCTATTATGCTCGCTCAGAATGAATGGTTTCTTTTAAAATAGAGAGCTTTTCATTTAATCAAACGTTTGATTAATAATCAGAATAAGCTATTTTACCGGTATCCAGATCTCTGAATAGTAATTGAGACCAGCCGAATTCCCTGCTGTATAAACTTCCAGATCCGGGGTACCTGCATGCTGGTATCCACTTGATGGGAACCATTCTGTGAAGATTTGCTTCCATACGTTTTGCATCGCGTCTGGCATCGGGCCGTGGACTTCGAAGATCGCCCACTTGGACGCAGGAATCTCCATTTTCAAATAGCCTTCAGGTGTTTCACCGTCATAGGCAGCACCAACCCAGTAATCCATCTGCTTTTCCTGAACTTTGCCCTGGTCCACACAGACGCCAAGAATACCTTTTACCGGCCCGTTGTTTTTACACAACAAAAAATCACTTGTTCCATCCTGGTTCGCTTTCTCCCACATCTTCGGAATCCCAGCGAGATTTTCCCCCTTTTCATAAGAAAATCCCTGTTTGATCCCAATCACTTCAAAACCTTCTTGTTCCAACACTCTGTACTGCATTGGTTCCGCTCCCTTCAAACTCACCTGGATTCCCAGGCGGCTATATGATTTCAGCTTTCCGGTATATTTCCGCGCTTCACTCGGCGAAATGCCGTGCTGCCTGCGGAAAGCCTTCGTAAAAGCTTCAGGAGTGTCGTAGCCATATTTCAGCGCAAGGTCGATAATTTTCGCGTCACTGCTGCATAGTTCACCGGCCGCCAGCGTCAAACGCCTGCGCCTGATATACTCGCCAACAGAAATGTCCGTCAAAATGGCAAATGTCCTCTGAAAATGAAACGGAGATGAACTCGCCTGTTTGGCAATCTCCTCCACCGTGATTTCCTCGAGCAGATGCTCCTCCATAAAGTCAATTGCCTTTTGTAAAGCTTCAATCCACGCCATACCACTCACTCCCTTAAAAACATCCTATCAAGATTCCATTCAGCCATCCGGTCTATTTGTGCTCACTTATGTCAGTATTTTTCTATAAAAAAGAGCTAATTCCTTTCCACTCACTAAACTTTTATTACCGACCAATTACTTCATTTTTTGAATGCTACACCAGCAACCATGAAAAAGAGACGGATCTTGTATGATCCGTCTCAATTGATACGATTTTATTCACATTTTAAAGGCAACCGCAAAGATTTGCTAATCTGGAAATAACTCACTCTACTTATGATACAAGCCAACCAATCGTTTGCGATTCTCCTTTTTGATCAGCTGCCACATCGGGATATAGGAAAGGCTGAACACAATTAAAGCGGCCACTTCTAGATTCAGGTAGTACATAATGCCTCTGCCGAAAAAGGATAGGATGGTTTTCGATTCAGTTGGGCTGGCCAGGTAGAAGAAGTTCGTGTCAAACAGGAAGTTGAAAGTGAAGATGGGAACGGCAACGATGTTCACAACAAGATAAGAAAATAGAATGGCTTTGCGGGGGACTCTGTAGCCTTCATACACGATGAAATACAATACGGCAATCGGGATGGCCGAGTGGTTGAGGAAATACTCGATAAAATCTATATGAGGAAATGTATAGATCATTTCAGGCGTCACCATCGCCAGAATCGCAGGCAGGGAGCCGATAAAATAGAGCACATAAAAAGCTTTTACATTCTTCCTCAAAAAGATATACATCGCCAAAAACGAACTCATCGAACACAGATGCAGAGGAAGATCACTGATTTGCCACTGGCCGGTCAGAATCAGCCAGGATTGATGTGTTAACTGGCACGCAACCAAAGTCCAGAAAATGGTCCATTTCAAAACATTTTTATGCGGCCTGATCTGCCTTCTGAACAGCACCAGTCCAAAACAGATAGCAAAGAACAGTCCCAAAGTAACCAGATGCTCAGCAGAAAACAACTCAAACCCCTGCATTCCCGTAACGGAAAACATGATGTTATCACCTCGCTGTATTTTAAAAGTCGGTTAACTATAAATATATGCGCGGGATGATTTTTTGAGCACAGGAGTAGATAAAATGGGTGTTCCATGTGACATAGGGGCGGTTCCGCCATCTCGAGTTTTGCACACAATATATTAAAAAGTGCTCTTATAGCGAAAAATGAAGCACAGGGTACGTCCCTGTGCTTCACATATACTTCCCTTCCTTACCTCATCCTCTTCCACAACACCAAATTGACAATCAGCAGCAAAACCGCATACCCAACAACCCCAAAAGGCAGCTTCATTGCTAAGTAGTGCAATCCTGCAAAGACCGGGATGATGAGAAAAAGGAGGAATACCGTAATATCTCCGCTCTGCTTTACGGCGTCAAATGGCTGGGAAAAGGCGAGTTCCTTTTCTCCTGATAAAAAGCACAGCGCTGTGTAGATCAATGCAGCCAATAGTACGGCAGCAAGGTCGTCTGCAATTCTCAGCCCGAACAGGAAACTGAACATAACCGACACGAGCAGGAATAATGGCAGGAACAGCTGGAACAAAAATGCTTTCAATGATGCTTTATTAATGATCGCAGGATTTTCCACAGGAGCGACCCGATAGATCCAGCCTCCTTTATAGGAGCCAGAATGCGCGAGCATCATGACTGAAGTCGGGATGACAAGCATGATGGAATAGACGGTCAAATAATAGCCGCTCGCCCTGAATTCCTCGAAAGTCATCATCGAATAGCTGTTGAACATGAACACGAACGGAATCACCACTGCAAATCCGAGTGAAGGATACACCTTCAGCTTGAAATCGCGCTCATTTTTCATCATGATCCTGGCGAAGCGGAAAAACGGCAGCTCCTCTTTGGAAACCAGCATCGGCATCGAACGGAACAGCTTCCACTTGCTGTCTGCTTTTTTCTTACCAGTCTGGGCCGTAAGTTTTTGCAGATTGCGTTCGAAGTCCGGGATCATTTTCACATAAACGAGGATGGACAAAACTGGCCCAAACACGGCTAAAATCGTCAGGACGATATTCCCGACACTTCTGCTGCCCCCAAGCAGCACATCGAACAGGCCACCAAACCACATCGGCGGAAGCAGCAGCTGCCACCAGGCAAAATCAAGCCGATAATCAAGGTTCACAAGTTCAAACGAACGCGCCACCACTTGATAGCCAATCATCACGCCAACTGACAGGGCTATTTGGACATAATTGATGATGTCCTTAAGCTTTTCCCCATCAAAGTATCGCAATATGAACAGGTACAGCAGGGCCGTAAACGCGATGATGAAGATGTCTGCCAGCACAAATGAAAGTAGCAGCAGCAAGGTGAACAACGGCCCCTTGACGAACAGGCTGACAACCAAAGGAATCAGCGCGGTTGCCATGGTAATATACAGCATGTAAATCGTCACATGCAGCAATTTTGCCATGCTCACCGTCTTCGAATGCACCGGTTTCGTGCCGAGCACGCTTTTATCGCGCAAATCCAGCAGGACCGATGAAAAATCGGAAATCAGTGTCGTCATGATGATGAACATGAAAATGCTGAACAAGATGGACACTTGAAACAGATAATTATCTTGTAAAAATAAAAACGGAATCAGCATCAGCCCAAACAAGCCATAAATCCATAATGATTTGAAGAATTCGTTCTTCTCGGACTTATCCTTCTTCTTCCTGGACTGGTTGAACACCGTCGGCTTCCGGCGCTGGTCCATCGTCAGCTTGACCTGGAGAATCCGCCGCATCGTTTTGTAGTCAACGTCCATTTTTAAAAAGAAAGGCTTGAACAAATCCAGCATCCTTAAAATGAAAAAGTTCTCCATCGTCACCCCTCCCTGACAATGGATACAAATTCAGAGGCGCGGTCCTCATGTTCATGGAACCCGGTCATCTGGTTGAAAATATTCTCAAGCGAGCCCTCTTTGCTCTGAGTCTTCAACTCTTCAAAACTGCCATTCGCAACGATCTGCCCCCCGTGCAGCAAGACAATCCGGTTGCTGATTTTCTCGACGACATCCATAATATGAGACGAGTAGAAAATCGTCTTGCCTTCAGCCGCAAACCGGGCAAGAATCTCCTTGAACACCATCACACTGTTCGCATCAAGCCCCGTCAACGGCTCATCCAGGAACAGCAAATCAGGATTATGTAAAAAATTCGAAACAATCAGCGTCTTCTGTCGCATCCCCTTCGAAAAAGAAGAAATCCTCGAATGGTAGACATCCCCCAGCCCGAACACATCAAACAGCTGCTCCGCTTTCCGGTCCGCATCGTCATAATCCATTCCATACAGCTCGGCAACAAACGTCAAATATTCCTGAGCCGTAAGCGAATCATACATTTCCGACGTCTCGGGAATATAGCCGATTCTCCGTTTGTAGCCAGCATCCTGCCCGGCAATATCCTCCCCAAGAATCTCGATTCTGCCCGAATAGCCTTCCTCAAGGCCGAGCATCAGCTTCACCGTCGTACTTTTGCCCGCACCATTCGGCCCGATATATCCAATGATTTCGCCTCTATTAACCTTTAAATCTATGCCTTTAAGTACTTCTTTGCTGCCATATGATTTAGTCAAACCCGTAATTGATAATACTTCAGAAGACATGACTCTCCCCCTCTTCCATAAATGGATTAAAATACCATATTTATATCCTAACACAGAAAAAGATGCGAAGGGAGGGATGCTTTTTCACACCACTTTTTCTAAAAAGATCTGAACGACTAGCGCTACTGTCATCACCCGCAGTATTGGTTTTACATAGTGGGGTTTCAGTTTGCTGGCAATCCTGACGCCAATCTGCGCTCCTGTCACTGAACCAAGCATCAAGGCGATGGTCACTGGCCAGATCACCGCTCCTGTTGAGATATAGGTGATGGCTGCACCAAAACAGCTTGAAAACGTGGCAAGCCGGACATATCCGACCGCACGGATATAAGCGATGTTCAAATAGCCAAACAAATAAAGCATTAACGTCCCCTGTCCCGGTCCGAAAAGCCCGTCATAAATACCGATCGCATATAACCCCGGGACACTTTTACCAGAAGGCTTCAGCGCCTGGTCACCTTCCATGCTCCCTTTCCCTAAAAAAGAGGCAAAGAAGGCAAAAATCAGCAGGCCGAGAGCTACAATATACATATTTTCACTTGATATTTTTGATGCAATGAACCCGCCGGTCACACCGCCGCCAAGACTGATCGGAATAATCCAGAAGGACTCCTTGAAAGTGATTTTCTTTTCCCTGTATAGATGGAGGAAGCTTGAGAAGGAACTGATCGTATTCGAAACCTTATTCGCTGCAATCGCCGAGTGCACCGGAATTCCCAAAACGAGCATCGAAGGCAAACTGATCAAACCTCCTCCCCCCGCCAAAGTTCCGATTGTAGTCGCTAAAATACCAATAAAAAAGAGAATGATATAATCCATAATTTAACACCTCCTGACATTATTATATTTCTGTTTTCGTAATAAGAAAATTTAATGTTTTTAATGATTAACAATAAGGATTAGTTATAAAGGGATTTGATACGAGGGCTGATCATGCAGAGCTTAGTTTATTTTTACCAAGACAAAGCCCCGATGTTATCAATAGTTTGCTAATTACTCGACAAACCCAAGAACGCGTGACGAGTAAAAAAGGAATTGGCGGCATCCCTGTAGAAATTACAACTACATCTAGAGATGATTATTTATATTAATCGGAGGTTCTCATATGAAAATCGAAACAAAGCCTGTCAGGCTGCTAATTAGCGACAGGGTGTATTTAAGGCCGCTCAGTCTTGAGGATACGGAGACGTATTTCCAACAATTATTTGATCCTGAAGTCAGGAGGCTCACAGGCACAACCCGGGCTTTTACCAAAGAAGGAATTCACCGCTACATTGACGGAAAATCTCAGGATTCATCCACTGTCCTTTTGTTCATCTGCCTGAAGGACACGGATGAGGTCATCGGTGACATTGCCTTGCAGGATATTGATCCAATCAACCGAAATTGCAACATCCGGATTGCGATCGAAAGCAAGTTCCAGGGGAAAGGCTATGGAAGTGAAGCAATGCCGCTCATGCTGGATTACGGTTTTGGCATTTTGAACATGCACCGAATTGAGCTGGAGGTATTCTCTTACAACGCCCGTGGCATTCACGTATACGAAAAACTGGGATTCAAGCAAGAAGGCATCCAGCGGGACTATCTCTACTACAATCATAAATACCATGACTGTATAAAAATGAGCATTTTGGAAGATGAGTTCAGAGAGTTATATATAAAGTGATTTTAGGCAGAGGGAGCAGTTCCCTCTGTTTTTTTATGAGGAGATATGGATGATGGATTGGACGAATGATCGGCGTCACAATGATAAGTATCGTAATTTGTACTCTTTTCTCGCATAAAGGTATCTTCTTGGTTAATGGTACCCTTATGTTGCTCTTTTCTCTCTCATAAGGGTATCTTTCCTGGTTAATGGTACCCTTATGCTGCTCTTTTCTCTCTCATAAGGGTATCTTTCCGGGCCTATAGTGCCCTTATGGTGCTCTTCTCTCTCTCATAAGGGTATCTTTCCGGGCTTATAGTACCCTTATGCTGCTCTTTTCTCTCTCATAAGGGTATCTTTCCTGGATAATGGTGCTCTTATGTTGCTCTTCTCTCTCTCATAAGGGTATCTTTCCGGGCTTATAGTGCCCTTATGGTGCTCTTCTCTCTCTCATAAGGGTATCTTTCCGGGCTTATAGTGCCCTTATGATGCTCTTTTCTCTCTCATAAGGGTATCTTTCTTGGTTAATAGTACCCTTATGCTGCTCTTTTCTCTCTCATAAGGGGATCTTTCTTGGTTAATAGTACCCTTATGTTGCTCTTCTCTCTCTCATAAGGGTATCTTTCCTGGATAATGGTACCCTTATGTTGCTCTTCTCTCTCTCATAAGGGTATCTTTCTTGGTTAATGGTACCCTTATGTTGCTCTTTTCTCTCTCATAAGGGTAGCTTTCCTGGATAATGGTGCCCTTATGCTGCTCTTTTCTCTCTCATAAGGGTATCTTTCTTGGTTAATAGTACCCTTATGCTGCTCTTTTCTCTCTCATAAGGGTATTTTTCTTGGTTAATAGTACCCTTATGCTGCTCTTTTCTCTCTCATAAGGGTATCTTTCCTGGATAATGGTGCCCTTATGTTGCTCTTTTCTCTCTCATAAGGGTAGCTTTCTTAGCTAAATGTACCCTTATACAGTTCCTCACTCTCTAATAAGGGTGTCTTTCCTCAACAAAAACAGGGACAGCACGAAGGCCGTCCCTGCAATTATTGCTAGTTATGGCAAATTCACTCCGCGTGAGCTCACATACAATGAATACCATTCGTCACGGCTGAGGTTGATGTTGACTGCGTCTCCGCATGCCTTGATCCGAGCTGGATTCACGGTGCCGATGACAGGCTGGATGGCGGCTGGATGTCTCATCAGCCAGGCGAGCACGATTGCTTCTGGTGTGGTTTGCTTCTCTTCGGCTAGCTTTTGCACCATCGCCGCAGTCTGCTTGACACTTTCGCTTTCACCATCGATATTCTTCCCAGTATAGAGGCCCTTCGCAAGGGAACCCCATGATTGAATCTGGATGCCCTCCATCTGCATAAACTCTAAAGTTCCTTCTGGGAATGTGTTCTGGCGTGCAGCTTCCTGGTTCACATGGACGCCGGTATCAAGCCAGCCGATTTTATTGAGACTCATTTCCAGCTGGTTGACGATGATTTTTTCATCGGTGTGCTTCTGCAGCAAACGGATTTGACCCGCGCTCATATTGGAAACGCCGAATGAACGCACCTTGCCTGAAGCTTTTAGCTGATGAAAGGCTTCCCCTACCTCAGCCGGTTCCATCAATGGATCGGGACGGTGCAGCAACAGGATGTCCAGGTAGTCGATGCCCAGCCTCGAAAGGATGCCATCGACACTGTCGAGTATGTAGGATTTTGAAAAGTCGTACCTTGTGGGCAAGCCTGATTCCTGATCACCAAATCGTATGCCGCACTTAGACTGGATGATGATTTCTTCGCGAAGTCCCGGCTTTTCTTTTAACACCTGTCCGAAAACCGTCTCTGCTTTTCCCAATGTATAAATATCCGCATGGTCAAACATATTGATTCCTGACTCTAACGCCGCTTCCACTGCTTCATGTGCCTGTTTCACATGCCCCGGCTCGATTGGACTGCGATCCCAGCCCCCGCCAAGACCCATGCAGCCAAAAACAAGCTGCGAAGCATTCAAACCGTTTTCATTAATAGGCAGCTTTTTCAATTCTTCCTTCCTCCTTTAAAACTCTTTGCATGACATTTTACCATACTAAAGGGCAAGGCAGTAAATCACAGGGCTGATGCACAAAAAAGAAGCACGGAGTATATCCACGCTTCAGCTCTCGATTATTTTCATGAGTTTGTAAGCTGCTAAACTAGTCAACACTAGCCCAAATCCCAGCATGATTCCCCCGCCAACCAAGAAGGAATTAATATAACTTTTTACAATGATGTGATAATAGTCGGTATCGGCCCCGCCACGATCAGCCAGCCAGGAGTCTGCCAGCGATATGCCAAATGACACACTTTTAAAAGTCAAAAATCCTCCTGCCAAAATGAGTAAAGCACCAATGATCGCAAAACCTTGTAACCTTTCTTTCATCCCCTCACTCCCTTTTTGTAATTCACTTGATGATTCCATAACAGACTAGGTCTTCAAATCGACCCTCTTTCTTTACCTGTTCAAGTAAAATGCCTTCTTTCATCATGCCCAACTTTTGCATGACTTTTCCGGAAGCCGGATTCGACTGAAAATAGCGAGCATACACCTTGTGGTAACCCTTTACTTCAAACGCAAAATCGATCACGGCCCTGGCAGCCTCCGTCGCATACCCTTTTCCCCAGTATTCTTCTCCGATCCAATAAGCGATCTCCCCGTTGCTGTACTTCTGGATATTGGACAAGGCCACCGCTCCATATAACTCTCCACTTTCCCTGTCCGTTACAGCAAACTCATATAACCGCTCAGCATCAAAATGCTCCTGGTGGGCTGCCATCCACACCAAAGCATCCTCAACCGAGTAAGGATATGGCAGGTTCAGCGTGCTTTTATAAAGATTATAATTATTGCAAAGCCTGGCGACAGCCGGTGCATCCGACTCCTGAAATAGCCTCAGCACCAGTCGATGGGTAGTAATTGTCCTGTTTGGTGCATCATAAATCACGAGAATTCCTCCATTCATGTAAAAAAGAACCATCTTACCTTCCAGTTAGGATAGAATTCAACAAAAAAACACGAAATTCCTTTTCAGACCGTGTAGTTTTCCAATTAATTCCGCGAGTTAAGATCCGCGAAAATCCACATTAATACCGCGAACTGGAAACGCTGGGCTGAATGATTAGAAGGAATCTGCCTTCATTAAGCAGTGCAGATTGGTGTAAACAGATAAAAGCACAGGAGATGAAATCCCCTGTGCCTGCTGTTCAAATATCCTTTACTTGTTCAGACAAAGCCAAATCAGGCAGCAGATCCGATACTATTCTGATATTTCGGCAGAATCTTTTATACGTACATTAACACGGGCAATCCTTCTGTCATCCATTTCGGCAACAGAAAACACAATATCCTTATATTCCACCTCTGGCCGTTCATCCTGTCCCGGGATAAATCCAAGCTGGCCGAGTACAAATCTGCTCAATGTATCATAGTCTTCACTGGGAAGTTCTACCTTTAAAACTTCCTCCACCTCATATAGATTGAGGGTACCATCCATTGAATATTGGTTGGTATCAACCTGTTCAATCTCGGCGATATCAAGTTCCGGTTCATCATACTCATCGAAAATATTGCCGACGATTTCCTCAATCAGGTCCTCGATTGTCACAATCCCATCGGTCCCACCATATTCATCAATGGCAACCGCCATATGGATATTGCTCTTCTGCATAACCTTGAATAACTGATCTAGCCTCATTGATTCCAGGATAAAACTTGGTTCCCGGAGCATGCCTCTTAGGTCAAACTCTTCCTGGTCAGCGCATTCAATGAATGGAATTAAGTCCTTCGTATGAAGGATACCAATGATTTGATCAATGCTCCCTTCATAGACAGGCATTCTCGTGTACTTTTCACGATTGACAATTTGCACAGTCTCTTTCAGACTCGTGTCAGCTGATAGCGCGACAATATTGGTTCGGTGGGTCATGATGTCAGAGACCGTCTTATTATCGAATTCGAAAATATTGTTGATCATCATTTTTTCTGAATCCTGTATCGTTCCTTTTTCTCTGCCGACATCCACCATCATCCTGATTTCTTCCTCTGTCACATTCTCTTCATCGGCATTAGGATCGACGCCGAACAGCCTGACAATTCCATTAGTGGACAGTGTCAGTAACTTTACGAATGGTGACGATACCTTGGATAAGATCGTTAAAGGTGCAGCGGCGAACATGGCAATCGGTTCTGCTTTTTGAAGCGCAAGCCGCTTTGGAACCAATTCTCCCAATACGAGGGTAAAATACGACAACATCAAAGTAATCGTGATGACAGAAACCAATTCAAGCATGCTTTGAGAAAGCGGTACGCCCAATTCGTTTAATAATGCAGCCATCCTTCCCGCAAAGCTTTCGGCAGCGAATGCACTCGCCAGGAAACCTGCCAGCGTGATGCCAATCTGGATGGTCGCCAAAAATCGGCTTGGTTCTGAGGTTAAATTATCCAGCATTTTCGCCTTTTTATCTCCGCTTTCTGCCATCAGTTTGATTTTATTATCATTTAAAGATATTAACGCAATCTCTGATGCCGCAAAAAATGCATTCAGGACAATCAGGATCAATAACACGACTATCTCGGTTCCCAAAAGGGATCGACCTCCAAATTTATCTTTTCCATGATTGTATCACAAAGATTGAAATAACATGGCATTCGAAGCATTTCAGCCAAACTGTCTTCAATCCTCATTGGAATAGCCAATTCACTATAAAAAGATGCACATCTATATCCTTTGCAATGACACTTTAAATTCCCCTGCCATATTTAGACAACCTGCTTTTCTTCCTTATCCTTCGTCATAAACCACCCAGCTGCTGCAATCCCAACAAGGACAGTATAGAAGAACAGCTTCCACTCAACGGAATGGGCGAAATCGTAGGACAGGACTCCAATATCAGGATGTCCGAGCGTCAATACAGTCAGCTTGACGCCTACCCAGCCGACAATCGCAAAAGCGGCAATCTCAAGACCTGGACGGGACTGGAGCAGTTTCACAAACAGGTTTGCAGCGAAACGCATGATGATCAAGCCGATCAATCCGCCTGCAAAAATAACCAGGAACTTGCCGCCATCCATTCCGCCAATCTCCGGCAGGTTTGTGTTCGGCAGGGTCATCGCCAGCGCTACAGCCGCAAGGATCGAGTCAACCGCAAAGGCGATATCCGCCAGCTCAACCTTAAAAACGGTCGCCCAGAAACCGGATTTCTTTTTCTCCTCAGCATCTAAAACGTCTTCCACCTTCTTAAAATAGAGCTTCCTGACGATATGATTGATTGCGATGAATAACAGGTATAGCGCGCCAATTGCCTGCACCTGCCACACATCGACCAGGAAAGAAATGATGAACAATGAAGCAAACCGGAATACAAACGCTCCAGCCAGACCATAGAATAGTGCCTTTTTCCGCTCCTCTTCCGGCAGATGCTTGACCATGATCGCCAATACTAATGCATTATCAGCTGCGAGCAATCCTTCCAAGGCCACTAAAAGCAGCAATACCCATCCGTACTCGAATAACATTGTCAGTTCCAATTATATTTCCCCCTTTACCATCAGTTTTGTTTGACCCATACGTCTCTTTTCAATCCGCTCCTCGATTTTTTTCATCTGCTTTTCATCCTCCAATAGCTCACGCCTGTTAGCATTCAGCAATTCTTCAAAAGTCACTTTTTTCTTTTTCACCCTCAACAGCTCCTTTTCAATAGATTCATATCATTGAAAGCTCCTGTCCGTCTGCTGCCTGTAAAATAGAAAAAGACCCTTGCCAGACATGGCAAAGGTCTAATGACAACAAAAAAGACCTTTACCGAAACGGTAAAGGTCTTGCTAACAACATCAACGTTGCCAACAAAGCCGGGAGATATCATACCTCCGAAATGACGACTCTGCTGTAAAAGCTACTCCCCTTTAGGAGAACTATTCAATTAATTACTAACAATATAATTCATGCCCTGGCATTCTGTCAATATGAAAGTGTTCCGTTACTTTCTTTTTACAGGAATCCATATCTCGCTCCGGAACTGAGGAGAAGTCACATCTTTTTGCTCATTCCAGAGAATTTCCGGTCCTTCCACTTGTTCATAGGCTGAGGATGGGAACCACTCGGAATAGATTCTGCCCCACACATTTTGAAGTGTTTCAGGAAAAGGGCCAACCGCCTCGAAAACCGCCCATGTTGAAGATACAACTTCCAGCGAGTCAAAATGGGCCGGACACTCCTTCGTTGTAGCAGCGCCAATATAATGGTCCAGTTCCCCTTTCCCTTCCATACGCCCTTCGGAAAAATTCGTGGATGCACTGACCAAGCCCATCGGCTCTATATCCGACAGCGCCTTCATAATCTGTATCTTTTCCATATCCAAACTCTGCCACATCTTAGCGATTTCCGGATTTACACCATGGTAAATCAGCGGCACCCTTTTCTTGATTCCAACAATGAGAAATGCATCTTTTTCGACGATTCGATAATTCATTTCAGAACCTCCCTGTATTGATAACTGGAAGGTCATGGGTGGGTATGCTTTTAAAGAATGACCGGGTATCCTTGCTTCCGATGGAGTGATCCCATGCAAACTTTGGAACGCCCTTGTAAAAGAATCCGGTGATCGATAACCATACTTCATGGCCACATCGATCACTTTGACATTCCCATCCTCCAGCTCGAATGCCGCTAACGTCAGCTTCCTCCGCCTAATGTATTCAGAAAGTGAAACACCAGCAAGAAAAGAGAACATTCTTTTAAAATGATATTCCGAACAATAGGCACACCTGGCTACTTCCTTGAAATCAATTTCTTCGGCCAGATTCTCCTCGATATATTTCATGGCTTCATTCATACTCTTGAGCATATCCATGTCACGACCTCCTTCCTCATTAACAATAACAGGATCTGAAACCAGGCATCCGACAATCCGTGCACCATTTTTGCAGTGCGAAGAAGCAGCACTTTCGGTTTCCTTAAAAATGAATTCTCTTTTCAGCAATTATAACATCAGGTATATCAAGACCGATGATTTGCAAAAAGGCGCGAATCGAACTCTTTAGTAGTCTTGGTCTCTACGTAAGTACAGGATTCATTTTTCAATTCCCACTAGTTCAAAGCCTTCTGAACCCAGCCCTGTTGAAAACACGCAATCATCCTAAAAAGGAAAAACATCACTAATCATAGAACACTAATAGGAAAGCGAGGTGATCGTATGCATGTCCAAGGTTTGAATCATTTGCTCTTTTCAGTGGCCAATCTGGAGACCTCAATTGAATTTTATCAAAAGGTTTTTAATGCCAGGCTGCTGGTGAAGGGGCGGACTACCGCCTATTTTGACTTGAATGGTATATGGATCGCTTTGAACACCGAAGCAGATATACCGCGGAATGAAATCCATCACTCTTATACTCATATTGCCTTTACAATAGCCGAGGCGGAGTTTGAGGAGGTATATGAAAAACTGGTGAAATTGGGCGTAAACATCCTTCCAGGCCGTACTAGAGACGAAAGGGATAAGAAGTCCATTTACTTTACAGATCCTGATGGCCACAAGTTCGAATTCCATACCGGTTCATTGGAGGATCGGCTTGATTACTACAAAAACGAAATGAAACATATGGAGTTTTATGATGAAGAGTAATTAACGAAAAAACAATAAAAGCGCAGGGTAAGCTCCTGCGCTTTTGTTAAAGAGATTCCCGAATGACTTTCTTAGAATGAACTACAGAAAGTACCGCGAAAATCGAATACAAGGCTGTGTATAGCCCCATGACAATCAGCATTGGCCACCACAGTTCTGTTCCGAAAAAGAACCAGCCGGATTTGACGGCGAAGTAGCTGTGCAGCAGGCCGATTGCTAATGGGATGCCGAAATTGAATGCCTGTTTCGCCTGGATTCCTTTTAGTAAATCTCCCTGGGTAAAACCGAGCTTTCTTAAAATTGTATAATTCGGTTTTTCGTCTTCTGTCTGATCCATTTGTTTAAAATAAAGGATGCATCCAGACGTGACGAGGAAGGTCAGCCCGAGGAAACCGACAATGAACATAATGAGACCCATCTGTTTCTTTTGGATATTTTCATTGTCCAGGCGGGATTCGGTCCCATCCTTTTCCTGGTACTTATTTTCATTGAACAGGCCATTCGCTTTCACTAAATCATTCTCGTTTTTAATATCAATTCCAATATACAATGAAGAGCCTCTTTGGATGGAAGGGTCCAAATCACCCTTTAATTTCGCGAACACGGACTCATCGACAACAGCCACAGGTGAACCGCCGAAATACCGGGAAATCGGAAATTCCTTTTCCATTCCAAAATATTGTAGAGGAATGGCATGATTTTTACCGATGATCTCGATCGGTCCTGAATCTTTCATAGAGAGAAATTTCATCATGATATCATTGTAGCCTGTCAAATAGGCTTCTCCCTCATCCACTTCCCTTTGCCCTTCAGACTTTTCGCTAATGACCGAAACGCCCATTGATTTAGGATCCTGGGTGTATCCATCCATTTTCAGTCCAATGATTTCTTCTGCGTTCATCACCGCATGCAGAACCTCAATCCTTTTCTCCGTATACCCGATATCTTTCGACTCCAATTTCTTCATAAAATCAGCAGCGGAGTCCATATCGACAAAAGCAAAGTTTTCGGGAACATTATTTTTTGCCGTCTGCTCTGCCGAGTAGTAGGAGATATAGCTTAAGGATAATAAGCCAATCGCGAGGGCAGATACCGTCGTGATGATCGTTAACACCAACGCATTCGACTTCATCCTGAACATGATGGAGGATAACGACAGCACTTCATTAATATTTAAATACCCATCTTTCCTTTTCCGGATGAGATTGGCAACGAAGCTGACAGATCCTTTGTAAAACAGATACGTCCCGATGATGACCGACGCTAAAATGAACACCATTGCGAAAAAGAGTTCGTTCACGGTTGTGAAGTCCCCTTCGAACAGCTTGGATGACACATAATACCCGATCCCAATCAGTGTAATGCCAAGAATGCCAATCAACATCTCCCAAAAAGAGATCTTTTTTGCCCGGCCTTCAGCATTTGAAACGACCCTGAACAGGGATAGAATGCTTTGCCGTTTGATGAAAAGAAAGTTCAACAGCAGCATCAATACATAGATGACCGAAAAGACGATCAGTGTCTGCAGTAGGGCTATTCCGGAAAAATGGAGCTTAGCAATCCCTTCAACCTGGGTGATTTTGAACAAAATCATGATGATTAACTTGGATACCGAAAATCCGAGGAAAACGCCCGCCAACAAGGAGCCGTAATATAGGAGGAAGTTTTCGACACTCAGGATCCGAAAAATTTTGCCCTTTGTCATCCCGACCAGCTGGAATAAGCCGATCTCCTTGCTTCTCCTTTTGATAAAAATATTATTGGCGTAGGTGAGAAAAATCGCCACAATGCCTACGAGCAGAACAGATGCCGATTTAATAGCCGCCCCGCCTTTAATCGAACCCTTCGTTTCATGCATGGACGGGTCATATTGAAGGGTAACGAAGGCGAAATAAAGGGCGACACTGAACATCAAGGCAAAAACATACAAATAGTAATTTTTAAGGTTCTTCTTCAAATTACGAAGTATCAGCTGATTAACGCTCATGATGCACACCGCCCAATACGCTCTGGGTTTTCATGATGTCCTTGAAAAATTCCTGTCTCGTCTGGTCACCTTTATTCAGTTCCGTATAGATAAGACCATCCTTTATAAAAATAACCCGGCCGCAGTAGCTTGCCGCAACTGGATCATGAGTGACCATCAGAATCGTCGCCTGCCGCTTCTGATTCAAATCACTCAGTTTATTCAAAAGGTCTGAAGCCGATTTTGAATCGAGTGCGCCTGTCGGTTCATCTGCAAAAATGATGCTCGGGTCATGGATGAAAGCTCGTGCAGCGGACGTACGCTGCTTTTGCCCACCGGAAATCTCATTTGGATATTTACTCTTCAACTCCAGAATTCCAAGTTCTGCTGCAATCGCTTCAAACCGTTGATCCGCTTCCTTCTTGGGCGTCTTGCTAACGGAAAGTGGCAAAAGGATATTTTCCTTCACCGTCAGCGTATCGAGCAAATTGTAATCTTGGAACAAAAAGCCCAGGTGCTCCTTGCGGAATTCTGCCAGCTGCTTTTCCTTCATTCCGGTAATCTCGTTCCCTTCAATCTTGATTGAACCAGTGGTTACCTTATCGATAGAGGAAAGGACATTCAGCAGAGTCGTTTTCCCTGATCCAGAGGCACCCATGATGCTCACGAACTCCCCTTTGAAAATTTTCAGGTCGAGCCCTTTCAGCACTTCCTGTTTATTGAACTTGTTTCCATATGTTTTATGAAGTTTGGCCGCTTCCAATAAAATCATGTTCACACATCCTTTCTATGATAGATTCATTATAAAATCCTGCCTGTTTTCCTTCCTTCGATTCAGGTAACAAATCAACAAAGGCATGTGACATTTTTGTCACATGCCTGTTATCCGGACAAAATCATTGCTCTTAGGGAAAGTTAGCTTGAACGTACTTCCTTTGCCTGGCGCTGATTCCACATCAATCTTGATTTTCAGTGAGTCCGCTGCTTTTCTTGCCAGATATAAGCCCATTCCCGTTGCTGCATTGTCCTGATGATGAGCTGTTGAGGTAAATCCCTTTTCAAAAATGCGCGGGAGATCCCTGGAATCAATTCCCCTGCCTGTGTCGGCAACTTCGAGTATGGTTTGCCCGTTCTGCTGATCGCTTCTTACCTGAATATCAGATCTTTCGCTGTATTTCACGGCATTCGTCAGCAGCTGCCTGATGATAAACGCAAGCCATTTGGCATCGGTCATGACTTCCGAGTATTTCAGGTCGATATCAAAACCTATGCCCTTTTGGATGCACCACGACTGAAGCGTTTTGACCTCGCCGAAAATCACGTGTTCCAAATCGATACGCTCAATATACAAGTCATTTTCCATGAACGGAATCCGTCTTTGATGCAGCTGCTGATCCAGTAAAAGGTGGATCCGCAGCCACTCATAGGTTATTTCTTTTTTCAGCATCTGATCCTCAAGCCGGTCAATCATCAAGCTCAAAGCCGTCAGCGGCGTTTTCACCTCATGGATCCAGGAAAGCAATTCATCCTTTTCTTCGTCCAGCATCCGCTCATTCTCGGAAACTTTTTTTCTCAGCCCTTCGAAATGATGGGTGATGCTTTCAGCTGCCATCCTTTCAACAGGACTGAGGAATTCTTTGTTTGAAAAATCAAGAAGATCTTCCGCTTCTTCTAGCTCCTGATAAAATCTCATTTCCTTTTGATAGCGCATCGCTAAAAAAATCACAAAAATAATGAGTGATAGAAAGACATAATAAAGAATCGACGTGAGTGATACGGCCGAATCGATATAAGCGATGAAAACAGCGAGGAACTGAAGCAGCAAGAATAACAGGATCCAGCTCCGCCGTTCCTTTAGATATGTAGTAATCATCATCCATGATCCTCTTCAACAGCCATATATCCCTGCCCGACCTTCGTTTCAATTTTATGGCCAAGCCCGATTTCATCCAGTTTTTTCCGCAGTCGATTGACGTTGACCGTCAGCGTGTTGTCGCTGATGAACCGCTTATCATCCCAAAGGCTGTTCATCACCTCATCACGGCTGACAATTCTGTTTTTCTGCTCAATCAGCAGCTTTAAGATAAATATTTCATTCTTCGTCAATTCGATTCGGCCATTTTCATTTTCAACCGTATTCTTATCATAATCAATCGTCGCCCGGCACCATGTTTTCAACTGGTTCTGAGTCGTATTATAATTATAGGCACGGCGAAGGATTGCCTGGATTTTCGCAATCAGCACATCAAAATGGAACGGCTTCTGGACAAAATCATCCGCCCCCATCTGCATCGACATGACCATGTCGGTTGGGTGGTCACGCGAAGAAAGAAAAATAATCGGCACATTTGAATGGGACCGAATCATCCGGCACCAATGAAAGCCATCAAACCTCGGCAGCTGGATATCGATGATCACCAGATCAGGCTTGATTTTGCTAAAATCACTCATCACATCACCGAAATCCGTAACTCCATACACCTCATAAGACCATTGCGTAAGACGGTCCCGGATCTCATTGAACAACGACGCATCATCCTCAATCAATAAAAGCTTTAACAACTAAATCACCACATTTACACTTCAATACCATTATTGTATAGGAATATTTTTCTATACGCCAGATTCATTGCGACAGGGCAGAAGGCGCCCTCTCCCAAACATCTACAATGCAACCGACAGCCTCCACAGAAAAAATATCGCCGCAAGTGCCAATCCAGAAAGTATGGTCTTTTTACTGATTTTATCCCCTTTTTCATTCGTAGCCTTTAAAGCTATCGAGCCTGTTATCAATCCAGTTATAGATAAACCCAGGAATAAGTAGGCATAGGTTTCATTGCCCTCCAAATGAATAGTTCCATCTGCATCTGCTGCATTGAAAGCCCATATAATGCCGCTAATTAGAGTAACAGGAATGATTATTGCTGTTATATAAGTCAACACCTTCTTGGACATACCAATCACCTGCTTAATTTTATTAATGGTTTTTATTCGATGACCTGACTACACATCTACAACGAAACCGACAGTCTCCACAGAAAAAACATCACAGCAAATGCCAATCCAGAAAGGAGAGTCTTTTTACTAATCTTATCGCCTTTTTCATTCGTGGCTTTTAAACTAATTGATCCCGTTATCAATCCAGTTATAGATAAACCCAGGAACAAGTAAAAGTAAGTTTCATTTCCTTCGTAGGGAATATTTCCATCTGCATCTGCATCAACAGTGAAAATCCATATAAAAGCGCCAATTAACGTAATAGAAATGATGATTCCTGTTATGTAAGTCAACACCTTCTTTGACACACCATCACCTGCTTATTTTAATTAGTCTAAAGACCTTACAACACTCCAGGCAATAACGAGTAAGCCCATTACTATACCTGTCAATACAGCTTTCCTGGTTATTTTGCTGCCCTTTTCTTTTACACTAGTAAAATCAACTCCCGCCAAAACCACAGCTATTAACATGAGGCCAATAAATAGAATAAGAGGCATCTCATGTTTTGTCGGGTCGATCACTCCCTCTTCTTTTTCCACAAGATATCCCCATATACAAAAACTTCCGAAAACTAAAATGCTGTATATGTAGGAAATGGCTGTTAAAGTCTTTTTCTTCATTTATTTCACCCTTATCTTCCTTTACATGGTAACCGACAGTCTCCACAAAAAAATAATTCCTGCCACGGCCAAGCCCGAAAGCACAGCCTTCCTGCTGATTTTGTCGCCCTTTTCAATGCTTGCTCTTAAGGAAATAGCACCGGTAATTAAACTGGCAAGTACCAAGAAAATAATGGCGTACATTTCATTGCCTCATCACCTTAACGTGGAAGCTGCTTTCAAAACAATAAATAATAGGACAATGACAATTCCGGCAATCCATGATTTCCGGTTAATTGAATCACCTTTCCCCTTTACACTGCTAAGATTCACTGCGGCTAACACCATACCTATAATCATCAAAGTGATGAATATCGTTAAAGGCAATTTATGTTCACTCGGATACACTAATCCCTCATCGTTTTGAACGGAAAACCCCCAGATAAAAAAACTTCCGAAAACTAAAATGTTGTATAAGTAAGAAATGGTTGTTAAAGTCTTTTTCTTCAATAACCTCACCTCTCTTTCCGTTACCTAGATAATGACAGTCTCCACAGAACAAAGATGACGGCCACAGCCAACCCAGAGATTATGGTACTTTTACTGACCTTTTTGCTATTTTCATTCGTTGCCCTCAAAGCAATTGAACCCGTTGTCACCGCCAATAGGGAAAGCGCTAAAAAGATGTAAGCGATAAGTTCATTTCCCTCCAGCTGTACTTTTCCATTTTCATCCTTAGCAAAATAAGCCCAAATAAAAAAAGTTGGTATAGTAACTAAAACGGTAATCCCGGAAATATAACTGAGTACTTTTTTGGACATACAATCACCTTCTCATCATAAATATGCTATCTTCAAGCAAATGCCGGAACTGAATAAGACTCCTTATAATGTGACTGAAAGCCTCCACACTAAAAATATCGCAGCAAAAATCACCCCTGATATCAATGTCTTTTTGTTTATTTTGTCACCTTTTTCATTTGTAGCCTTCAAGGCAATCGACCCGGTTACCATTCCAATCAATCCCAAAACAAGAAAGGTATAAACATACATTTCGTTTCCTTCAAAATGAACAACACCGTTTTCGTCCGCGGCAGTTATAACCCAGATTATTGAGCCAATTAAAGTGATGGTGCCAGATATAGCTGCTATGATTTCCATTAACCTCCTGGACATTTTTCTCACCCCCGTTAAAGTAGTAGTCTAAGAAACTATATAACTTTAAACTACGCTCAACAAAACCCTCAAAAGAACAAATAGGAGAAAGAATGCAATGGTTATGATCACGGCTTTTTTATTGACCTTGCCTTCTTTGGCCGTATATTTGATTGTTGTTAAAACGAACCCGATAAAAAACAGGAATCCTAAGAACATAAGCTGATAGAATTGCTCTCCAAAATCAATGATGCCATTCTCTTGGACCGAGTATAAATAGATAAAAGCAAAGGCAAATACGGCGAAAAAATAAAGATTCTCAAAACGGGAGAACTTTTTGTTTTTCATAACTCTTATCTCTCCTTAGTGATCTACTGGTACTCCCTTATTTCCCCTTTTCTTTTTCACGATAAAGTGGAAAACGGGTAAATAGATGACTTTTGCCGGTATGACGATGGTTTGCAGCATGAAATAGATGACATATAACCAGCCAATTCCCTGGCCAGTCTGGTCTGATACTATATCGAACTGAGTCATAAGGAAGAGCGAGAAGGCTACCACCGCAATGGGGCCGAGTACCAGCAACAAGATGTTGCCGAATATTTTCCACCCGACAGAGGGTGTTGGTTGACTTGATAGTTTATATTGAAGGGCACTGCAGCCGTACCATATGCTTCCGATTGCCGCTATCACGAGCACAAACAATACTAATCCCATTTGGTTTCCTCCAAATATTCAAATTCTATGTCATGTAATACGGACTTTTTCAAAAGAAGTTTCTGGGTCTTTCGTACCCTTTGTATGATTTTTCCAAACTGGCCCTCCTCTGAACAAAATTCGGTGACAACCTAATCCCTTTGATTGCTTAGCAAAATTCTTTATGATGAAGTTAGAATATATTTCATTAGGAGGGTGTTACGATGGAATTAACTGTTTATCTAGCAGGACAGATTCACGATGATTGGCGCGACCAGGTGGCCGAGAAAGCGAAGGAGCGAAACCTGCCTCTCACCTTTGTCGGACCGCAGACAAACCATGACCGCTCCGACCAGATCGGCGAGGAAATCCTCGGCACACAGCCTGGCAATGTCTACAAAGATGATGCTGCATCAGATATCAACAACTTCAGGACCCAGGTACTCATGTCGAAATCCGATATCGTCATCGCCCTGTTCGGCGAAAAATACAAACAATGGAACACCGCAATGGACGCAAGCACCGCCATCGCCCTGAACAAGCCAACCATCATCATCAGGCCAGAATCCCTGATCCACCCGTTAAAAGAGCTATCCAATAAAGCAAATGTAACGGTAGAGACGGTCGAGCAGGCACTGGATGTCATCAGCTATATTTTTGAATAAAAGCGAAAAGGACGATTCCACAGGGATCGCCCTTTTTGGTAACCTATTTTTTCTTTTTAAGGTGTTTTAGGTCACCAATACGCTTTCTTGGTGACCTCATTATCCATTTACTGCTTTATTGGCGCCATCATTATCCATTTACTGGATTTCCAGTGCTCCAATCAGCACTATTGGTGACCTCATTATCCATTTACTGGATTTACGATGCTCCAATCAGCTCTATTGGTGACCTCATTATCCATTTGCTGGGTTTCCAGTGCTCCAATACGCCTTATTGGTGACCTCATTATCCATTTACTGGATTTACGGTGCTCCAATCAGCTCTATTGGTGATCTCATTATCCATTTACTGGATTCACAGTGCTCCAATACGTCTTATTGGTGACCTCATTATCCATTTACTGGATTCACAGTGCTCCAATACGTCTTATTGGTGACCTCATTATCCATTTAATGGATTTACGGTGCTCCAATCAGCTCTATTGGTGACCCCATTATCCATTTACTGGATTTTCGGTGCTCCTATACGCCTTATTGGTACCCCCATTTCCCATTTACTGGATTTCCAGTGTTCCAATACACCTTATTTATGTCCCCGTTCAGCTATTAATTCCCCACAATTATCTCTACAACAAACAAAAAACCAGACCCTGCAAAAATGCGATGGGTCTGGTACGAGACAGACTATTCCAAGCCTTTTATCTTCAGTTCCTTCACTGGCAGGAAGGTTTCGCCGGTGTCCATGTAGCTGAGGTCGACCTGGTCGCCTTCTTTCAGATAAATCGCCAGTGGATTGGTTTCGGATGAGATGATGTAGTTCTTTTTGTTGTCGAGCAGGATGGAGACGATAGTGTAATCGCCTGTTTTTTCTTTATAGACGCGGAGCACGGTTCCGTTTCCCTGCTTTTCCTCGGCTTTCGAGCTGCCATCTAATGTTCCGCCGCCATGCTGCAGGGCTGTTTTGTATTTTCTCAGCGCTTCATTTGGAGTGGCTCCATAAGCCGAAATCTCCGGGTTGGCGGCTGACACGATGAAGTAGTTTTGCAGGAAGCCGTTCGAATCTAGCACACCTGACAACCAGCTTGCTTCTCCATAGAAATTGTAGATGATTGGCATCTCCCCGTACCATTTTTTCTCGATGAACTTCTTTTCAATGATCTGCAGTGCGCCTTCGGAATCCATATAGGATTCCTCAAGGTCACCGGTATAGAAGGTCGCTTCCCCCGTCCTCGAATTCGTCAGTGCGTAGCCGAGCATGGAGTCTACTCCTTCTTTCGGGCTGGTAAAATCGGTGAAATAATACATATCGCCATTTACATCGAAAATTGGGCTGACCTGGGCCTCGGTTCCTTCATCTGAAGGAAGCTTCACATCAGTCTTGCCAAATACGCTGTTCCAGAAGCCATGAATATAATTTCCGTAATAGCTGTTTTGCAGGCTGACGGCTTCCGGTGAAACAGCTCCATCGATGAATTCAGGTGCATCTGCCAAAGCATACGCCTTCGTCTTGCCTGATTCCGGATCAACGACGGCAACCCCTGTCACCTCAAAACCATTTCGGGCTGAGACGAACTCACCGAATGTCCTGATATAATAAGGCTTTCCTTCCTCATCAATCTCAAGCTGCGTATCTCCGTAAAAAATCGCTTCAGGATACTGCATGCGGATATGGCGTTCGAGATTTTTATTGAAGTAAGAAGATGGGGTGTAAACCATCTCAGACTTCTTGAATTTTGGATTTGCTGTTGAATCAGTGGCGCTGAGGGTAAAATAACCCGGTGTCGACTCGCCGTTCCACCATTTGAAAAAGCCTGAAAACTCAACAGGTGCGATATAGACATACTCCCCGTTGACCTTTTGGATTTGCAGGTTGCCAAGCTCATAATAACTCGTATACGGAACCTGTCCGAATGCCTTCTTCATCTTATTGCGTGCGAACTCGGGCGGGACACTCGCCGGAGTTTCTTTTTCATCGAAGGTCGAAATCTCCGTCTTTTCCGTCATTTTCGCAGATTGATATTTTTCCTCAGCGTTAAAAAGAAAAGCAATCATAAAATACACGCCGACAACCAAGGCCAGCAAAAATAAGATTCCCTTGAGAATTCTTTCTTTCCCAACTGCAAAGGCGGTTCCGCCAAGCGTGACCAGAATCGCAAATGGCCATAGTGAAGACAGGTTCCGGTCCAGATTAAATAGATAATAGAATGCAAAAGTCCCAATTGTAATCAGCACAACCGCTGCGATCAACAGCAATGGCCTCACTTTTTTTCCATTGGCTTCCCCATTTGAAAAAGGTACAAGAATCAAAGCGGATGCCAATCCAACCAAGAGTGCAAATAGAAATATATTTCCCATATTAAGATCCCCTTTTAATTTGTCCTCTACATATACGATTCAAGGGGTGGAAAGTTTCATTACTAAAAGTGATGCACCTTTAAGCCTCATGATTTTAATTTCTTCAAAACCGTCACCTCTTAAAAAGGAATTTAGCAAAAAATGGGGAATATGATGAACTGACTGTAATTCTTTTATTGGAGGAGATGGTTCCATGTTTCAATCAATCAACCGATTTGTTCAATCATGGGAGTTTGAGGCGAATAACACGCAGAGGCTCCTTTCACAATTGACCGATGAATCGCTCAGCCAGGAAATTACCCCTGACCATTGGACCCTGGGGCGTGTCGCCTGGCATATTGTCACAGCCGTGAACGTGATTGCTTCACAGGCTGGCCTGGAGTTCGAGTCACCCAATCAGGATTTTCCCGTTCCTGAATCAGCAAAATACATTTCTGATACATATCAACAAGCCCGTAGTGCTTTAGTGGAGTCGATTCAGACACAATGGAATGACGATGACCTAAGTGAAAAACTCGATTTCTTCGGCCAGAAAATGACCAGGGGGACATTGTTGCTGTTCTTGATCCAGCATCAAATTCATCACCGCGGGCAAATGACCGTCCTCATGCGCCAGGCTGGTGTGAATGTCCCGGGTGTCTATGGTCCATCGAAGGAAGAATGGTCCCATCTTGGAATGGAAGCTCCTAAAATGTAAGGAGGAATAGAATGAAATTAGCGGTCGGTTTGATCCTTATTCTCATGAGTATTGTTCATGTTTTTTATGGAGAAAAAATGCAGGTGAATGTTTTAAAAAAGTTAGCAGCAGATAGTATGTTAATCGGTTCCTACCGGACGATGTCCCTGCAGGGTGGTCTTCTCCTTTTTGCCATCGGCTTGTTAGAGATAATGGTTTATACAGGATTCATCGAAGTCAACGGAATCGCAGTCTACATTCCGTTAATCATTCTTTGCTTGAATGTCATCGCGGTTTTTATTGTCGCTGCCTTGAAACACCGTGACTTAATCAGAGCGACCATCCCGCAATTCATCATTTTTTCATTCATCATTCTCCTGGAAGTGTTGAGTGTCATTTAGGAGCAAGGGACGGTTCGGAAAAAAGAATCGTCCTCCTTTCCATTTTTGTTATAGCCCTCCACAGTTCGGAGATTGTTTCTGATCGCCCTCGGCAAAATCGGTACCCTCTGCAACGGACTCCAGTCCGTAACCTGTTTCGCTGATTTCCATTACCTCTTTGCTTTGTACGTTAGTTAAGCTTTCGTTATACGGGGCTTTCTCTTTATTTTTCCTCATAACAATCCTCCTATGTTTTTACTCCAGCAATCCCAATAAAGTATATTCTCGAATCGATACTCCGCCAGTCACAGGCAAATGATTCAGTTTCTGAAACTTTTTGACGGCATTCTCCGTCCCTTTATCGTAAATTCCATCGATTGGCCCAAAATAGAGCTCCATGGCTTTCAGTCTATTTTGCACAAGCTGGACAAGATTGCCTTTCGATCCATAAGCTATATTTTTAAACTCTCCTTCACCGATTCCAGTAAGAGGGCCTTCGATATAAACCCTTGTCCCCTGAGGAATCATATCAAACAGCTCTTCAACATCCTTATTCCGCATGCGAATACAGCCACTGCTCACATTTTTGCCGATCAAAGTTGGTTTATTGGTTCCATGGATTCCAAAATCTCCCCAGGGAACATTTAAACCAAGCCATCTCGAGCCAAATCCCCCACCCCAGCCACTGGATTTACCCACGACTGTGAACATTCCAATTGGTGTAGGAGTTTGCTCATTGCCAGGAGAAATGTCGTACTCTCTGGTTACTTCATTTTCTTTAAAAACCAGAAGCCTGTTTGACCAAAGATCGATTTTTATGTAGATGTCATCTTGCTTTTCTCCATACGTCCTTAATTGTGAAAACAACAAAAGAATCGTAATACAGCTCAGTGTTTTAATGATAAACTTCAAGCCCGTCCCCTCCGAAAACAGCACTTACCGTCATTAGAGTTCTCGACAGGGAACTTAATTATGCAGACATTTTTTGGCGGTTAAATCCTATAAACTTATGGCTTTGCTGTCTCGTTGATTCCTGTTATTTTCCCGTTAGGATTATCCGGTTATCCCCTCAATTTCTGGTGACTTGTTTTACTGGAGAGGGTATAATAAGTTCAAAGAGAAGGAGGTGAAATGAAGTGGAGGAAATATTGAACAAGATATTTAATCGGTTGGATTCTATTGATAACCGCTTTGATTCTGTGGAGAATCGTCTTGGCAACTTGGAAGAAGGACAGCAGGCCATGAATCTTCGTCTTGGCACTCTGGAAGCAGGACAGCAGTCCATGAATCTTCGTCTTGGCACTCTGGAAGAAGGACAGCAGGCCATGAATCTTCGTCTGGGCACACTGGAAGAAGGACAGCAGGCCATGAATCTTCGTCTGGGCACACTGGAAGATGGGCAGCAGTCCATGCAATTTGAGCAGAGTGAAATGCGTAAGGAAGTTGCATACTATTACGGTACTCTTATGAAAAAGATTGATGAAACTAAATCAGAGTTATCTAGTGAAATCAAGCATGTCTCAAATGTGCAGAAGCAGCATCAGGATGTGTTGGAGATTTTGAATGAGAAACAGCAGTAATGATTCTGCAAGCTACTTTACATCTCCTCACTACCATCACTTCAAGACAAGCTCCTTTATTTTTTTTCGTTCATATCTTATAAATCCCAAACTAGTATAGATAACGAAATCTCTAAACAAGGGACGTACCTCCTGCAGGCTGAGGACGTCCTATTCCCATCAATAGTGATAATGTCAGAAAAAAATATCCTTTCCACTCTATGGGAGAAAAGGAAGAGTTCAAAAAACAAAAAAAGTATAAACCGGAGTTCGATTTATACTTTCTCTTCGTCTTGTACATAAAAATAAATTTTTTTAAAGTCTGCAATTTACTGTATTCAGTTTGTATAGTTACAAATGTAAATACTTAAAGGGAGTGCTATTTATGTTCATTAAACTATCAAAAGAACAGCAGCAGACCATGATTGCTGACATCCAGGTTTTCTTTTCACAAGAAAAAGGGGAGGATTTAACTGAATTTGCGGCTGAAAGAGTGTTAGACTTTGTTAAAACGTCGCTTGCACCTCATTTTTACAATGCTGCGATTTCGGACGCCAAGATTGTATTGGAACAACAGTTTTCCTCGTTGGAGGATGAGTTACTTACACTGGAACGGCCTATACAACGATAATATTCCAGGATGGTTAACTTCTATTTAGAGAAAGGCTGTTCACCAAAATTTACAAAGCCAAGGGACGTACCCTTTGCTTCCGGGAATGGATGCAAAAAGTACGTCCCCATGCTTCACTCTTAATATCTTAAAATCGTTGTAATCCCATACTCCGTCACCAAGGTCCTATGTGACAAATCTTCAATCCAATTCTTTTCTCTAAGTGTGTAGGTACCATATTGGTTTTGATAAATACGACTGCCAATATTTATGGATATTTGCTGAGGATGCTCGAGTATCTTTCGTATCGAGTCCTGATACCAGTTTTGAACAGGAATCTGATATAACTCGATGACGTCTCCTAGCTCCATATAATGCCCTATATATGTCCAAAAGTTTTTGTTCCCCAAACCCCTTGCTTCATATAGATAGGGCATTGTGAAAAATGGCTGCATGATTTCAATCCAATACTCTTCCAGGTCATGTACTACAAAACTTACTCCATTTTCAAAAAAGAAACCACTGTTTTCCTCCATCTCTTGAGGGATGCTAAATGGCTTCGATGACGCCAGAAATTGAATTTCAGTCAAGAAATCACATCCTTATGGCCCGTCTCACTTCCGGTAATTATCCATGCCCTTATACCTAAATAGCAAAAAGTACGTCCCCGTGCTTCACTACAGCGGTTTTACCGTATAAGTATTCCCTGCATTCACGCTTACGACATTATAGTAGGTGATTTGATCATTCGGGAATTTGACGGCGTATGAGATTCCGCCTCCATAATCCTTAAGCCCCTTGATTGTCACCGTGCTTGGGACCGGGATTGAAATGGCTGCGGGATTGTTGGCCAGAATCAGCTTCTCTTTCACCGGCTGTCCATTCACCAGGATTTGGACTTCATCATTGTCTTCACTGTTGAAGTCCCAAATCAGCATTTTTGCGTCACCGCCGGAATCTCCTACGGTTACTTCAAAATCTTTGGCAGTAATCCCAGCGTTTGTTTCGTCTGTCATTGGGCTTTCTCCTGCGATCGTTGACTTGCTGATCCGGTTGGCGACGACTTCCTCCGAGCTTCCTTCTGATGAATAGCCACCAGAAACCATGCTTAAGCCAATCGCCAGTACGACCGCTATAATCATGCCAAAGAAGACAGGCTTTCGATGGCTATGTTCGTGGTAAATGATTTCTGGCTCCGTTTCTTCCTCACTGCCAGCCCATTGATTGTCCAGTTCATGCTCAGCATCTTTTTTGAGTTTTTTCCGCATCGCTTATCCCTCCTTCTCCGTCAGCGCACCATCTTGTAGCTAATCGGGTATTTATAATACCAGTATGATAAAAATGCTCTTCCTAACAGGATTGACAGCACGGATAACACGATCGCAACTGTTTTTCCAATTATCATTTTATCTGCCCAAAGGTTGGCAAATGTCAGGCCGAGCTCCATCACGATAAAGCTGACAAAGCACATCTGGAAAAAAGGCAGCAGCACCGGGAATTTGCGATAGAGCCATGAGTGGTACTTCATCGATAAAAAGAGAATGAAGCCAAGCAAAGCAATCCCGCCTAAGCCGAGACCAAGTCTGGGCGCCTCTAGTTTATAGACATCAAGAAGGTCAAAGAATGTCATCAGCGGCCCGAAAACGATGACGAGAGCAGTGATTGGAAATAGAACTATATAGAAAAACAAAGACCATAAAAATTTTATGATTTTTTTCATCTAGCAACACCCCCGGCCTGTAAAAAATCCTCCTGCTTAAGCAGCGTCAAATCCTCTAATGTTGGCTCGTCTATTTCACTCAGCCTCAATGCATGCGCACGGATGGCGGCTTCGCAAATATTCCTTGCCAGACGGCCATTCCCGGCAGAAGCGTTTCCTTCTACACTCTCAAATATTGCTTTAAGCGCCTGTGCTCCATCTGGGCTCAGCTCGTATCCCTTCGGCTTCAGCAGACGTCTGCTGATTTCCACCAGTTCATCGACTGCATAATCAGGGAAATTGATCACATTCGGGAACCTGGAACGCAAGCCTGCGTTCGAATCCAGCAGCTGTTCCATATCATCCTCATAACCTGCTAAAATCACAATGATATTCTCACGGTGGTCATCCATGAACTTCACGATCGTATCAATCGCTTCCTGCCCGAAATCCTGGCCGTCGCCAAATAGAGCATACGCTTCATCGACAAATAGAATGCCGCCAAGTGCCTTCTCCAGCACCTCTCGCGTTTTCAGGGCCGTTTGGCCAACATACCCAGCCACAAGTCCGGAACGGTCCGTTTCCACGATATGATCCAGTTTGATCACGCCCAGTTCCTTCAGCCTTCTGGCCAGAATCCGCGCAATCGTCGTCTTACCAGTACCCGGGTTGCCTTTGAACACCATGTGCAGCGATTGGGCACCCATATCCGGAAGCCCCATCGCCTTCCTTTTATTCGCCACTTCAATCTGCGCCGACAGTGATCGGACGAATGTTTTCACCTCATCCAGTCCAACAACCGATGCCAGCTCTTGCAGCGCATTTTCCTTCGGCTGATCCTCCAGGAGTCCAAAGTCAGCCAGGGTCAACCTGTTCAATTGATCCGACCCGACATTGTCAGTCTCAACAATCCTAACTGCCTGATTTCGGATAGCCGCCTCAAGCGTATTCCTGACAAGACGGCCGTTGCCGCTGTCGTTTTTCCCTGGAATCTGTTTCTTTCCATAAAACTCAGCCAGTGCCTGCTGCACACCTGCATCCAGGACGAAACCTTTGCTTTTGGCCTGGATCTCAGTGATTTGCGTGAGCTGTTCCGGTGTATAATCCGGGAACTCAATTTTCAGAGGAAAACGCGAGCCCAAACCCGGATTGCTCCGTAAAAACTGCTCCATTTCATCGGTGTAGCCAGCCAGAATCACGACAAGGTCATTGCGGTGATTTTCAATCAAGCGCACAAGGGTGTCAATCGCTTCTTTGCCAAAACCTCCACCTTGAACTCCTTCTTCCACAAGGCTGTAAGCTTCATCGATAAATAACACTCCGCCCAATGCCGACTGGACGACCTCGGTTGTTTTGACCGCTGTCTGCCCCATATATTCGGCCACGAGATTGCTTCGGTCCACTTCAATCAGATGCCCTCTTTTTAACAGACCCATTGATTTAAGCATCTCGGCAAGCATCCGTGCCATCGTCGTCTTTCCTGTCCCTGGATTTCCGGAAAAGACGATATTCAATGTCTGCGACTGTTCTGTCAGGATGCCAGCCTTTTTCCGCTTTTCATTCGCAAGGATTTGTTTTTCGAGACTCCTGATAAAGGCCTTCACATTCTCAAGACCAACGACTTTTTCAAACGCCGGCTCCAGCTCGAATTTCGGACGTTCGGCAATCCCGAAATCCTCGGCTGTTAAAAGCTTATAATCCCGCGCCCCCGTTTCCTTGTTTAGACGCACCGCTTGCTTGCGGATCGCATCCTCCAGCATGTTTCGGACAAGACGGCCGTTCCCGGCATCATTCCGTCCTGAAATCTGCTTGGAATCAAATAATTCAAGAAGCTGTTCCTTAATACCTGGATCGATCATGAAGTCCTTCGCCTTTGCCATTCCCGTCAGAATCTCATACATCTCCTCGGAAGAATAATCCGGGAATTCGATAATATAAGGGAATCGCGATTGAAGCCCAGGATTCATTTTCAGGAACCCTTCCATCTCATTCGTGTATCCGGCAAGGACCATGACCAGATTGTCGCGGTGGTCCTCCATTCCTTTTACAAGAGTATCGATGGCTTCCATGCCAAATGGGTCCTGCTTATTTCTCGACAGAGCATACGCTTCATCGATGAACAGCACGCCGCCAAGCGCACGCTCAATCGCCGCAATAGTTTTCGGAGCAGTCGAACCAAGGTATTCCCCGACAAGGTCCTGTCTTGCCGCCTCTACCAATTGTCCCTGGGAAAGCAGTCCCATCGATTTTAGAATCCGTGAGACGAGCCTTGCAACGGTTGTTTTACCTGTGCCCGGATTCCCGGTGAACACCATATGTATCGCCATTTTACCGGCCGTTTTGTATCCAGCATCCTGCCTCATCTTTTCGGCCTTTACTGTTTCCAGCAGTTCATGAACAGCTCTTTTTACCGTATGCAAACCAGTCAGGCGATCCAGTTCTTCCAGTAAGTCTTCTATTTTTTCTTCTGCCACCATCGGAATTGATTTTAATAGGAAGCTTTGCTCACCCTTCACTGCCAGCAAATCATCCTGCTGAAGCTGAATCGTAATGAGATCCCCAGCCACAAAAGTTCCCCTTGCCCTCAAATCGACAAGCGCCTGGTAAAAATCCTTTTCTGCCAAAATCTCGATGGCCTCGCCATATTTCTTCGTTGCAAGAATCCGCTCTACCAAACCAGCAAACAGTCCATCTTCGAATTTCACCGTCAACTGCGTCTGGCTCTCGAGCCTGCGTGCGGCAGCCTGGAACTTGCCCCTTAAGATCGCCTCGACATCCTCAGGCATGAGCGGTGCGGAAATCGCATAGGATTGGATCCCTTTTAAAATAGGAGCCGGTATTCTGCTCGCTACCTCTTTCGGAAGCTGTCCATGCACTTCCTCCTTCAAATCGACGTCGCTGTAAAAGACAAGAAAATAATTCGAAGCATCGACCATCACACTGTTGGACGTCCGGAAAAAGCCATGCTGCACCAGCCTTGTAACATACTGCAGAACCTCAGCGTCAGCCTGCTCGATCCCCAAAAAGCAAACCGTTCCGATTCCATACTCAAAAGCCGCTGAACAATCGAGGACGAAATTGCTGTGGATATCTTTTTCGGAGTAATTCCGCAAGTCAATCGTCGCAACCTTCTTATAAGGAACTAACTTTTTCTTGTAAAGCTGATCAATCAACAGCTGCAATGTCGTAAACTTGCCCGTCCCAGCCGGACCTGCCAGCAGGATGGTATTTTGAACCTTGCCTTTTTCCCTTTTGAAAAAAGCCTTTTTATAGGAAACCAGCAGCTCATCAATAAAAGTGTCCTGTCGCAGGATTCTGCTGTTCAGTTCCGTTTTGATTTCCGCAAAAATCGTATCCAGTTCATCATTGGATCGATTCAAGCCCATCTGCTTGATGCCATATCGCGCATCCTTGACCACTTCCCCGACCGCTCCAGCAGAATGGGGAACATGCTGCGGATTGCCGCCAACCGATTCTGTCCTGAGCGCACCAGAATGAGCCATCGTCTGAGCCTGCGCACCCATCCGCTGCTTCTTGCCCCTGAATCCCTTTGCCTGGACATAATCCACCAACTGAAGCTCAGGCAGTATAATACGAAGCCATTTTTGGAAACCCATAGCCAACCTCACCTTACGAATGATTTACTTTCATTTTAAACCAGTTTATAACATTTACAATTGATTTTTCCAAAAATATGAAGCGCAGGGTACGTACCTAATGTTTAAAAAAAGTCTCCCTCAAGCAAAAAAGACAACGGGAATCCCGTTGCCTCTAAAATTATTTCTATGCTTTGCCGCTCTTTTTCTCAATAGACATACTCCATCTGGTCAAAAGGATTGCTCCAATCACCATTACTCCCCCAATCCACGGGGTGTGGATCAATCCGATGGAGTCAACGATCAGTCCGCCTACAAACGCTCCAATGGCGATTCCAAGATTGAAGGCGGCTATATTCAATGCAGATGCGACATTCACAGCTGCGGGGACATAGCGTTCTGCCAATCGTACAACCAGTACCTGCAATCCCGGCACATTCATGAACGCGAACATGCCCATCAAGAAGATCGTGATGACCCCAGCCACCTTGACTGGAGCCGTAAACGTCAGAATCACGAGTATGATCGCCTGGGCTATGAACATCCACAACAATGCCTTCAACGGATTCTTGTCGGCTGCTTTCCCTCCGATTGCATTTCCGATGGCAACAGCCACTCCATATACAAGCAGGATGATGCTCACTACTCCAGGAGAGAACCCTGATATATCCTGAAGAATTGGAGTCAGGTATGTGAAGGCGACAAAGGTGCCTCCATATCCAAGGGCTGTAATCGCAAAAGCCAGCAGCAAAGGCCCATTGCCCAATATTTTTATTTGATCTGAGAATTTTGCCGGTGGCGCAGGCTTAATGTTTTTTGGTATAAGGATCGCACTTGCGATAATTCCTACTACACCTAATAATGCCACTCCTCCAAAGGTCGCTCTCCAGCCGAACAGCTGGCCGATGAAGGTCCCAAGCGGCACACCGGTCACGGTCGCGACGGTCAATCCTGTGAACATAAACGCAATCGCGCTGGCTCTTTTATCCTCAGGGACAAGGTCAGCAGCAATCGTAGAGCCAATTGAAAAGAAGACTCCATGTGAAAATGCGGTGATAATCCTTGCCACCAACAGCAGACCGAAGCTGGTCGAAATGGCTGCGATGGAATTCCCGATGATGAAAATGACCATTAAAGCCATAAGCAAGGTTTTGCGGCTCATTTTATTGGTCAAAGCTGTTAAGATTGGTGCCCCAAAAGCAACACCCATCGCATAACCGGATATTAATAACCCCGCTAAAGTAATCGAGATATTCAGATCCTCTGAAATCGTCGATAATAATCCAACAGGTACAAACTCAGTCGTACCGATGCCAAAAGCACTAATGGCCAAAGCCAAAAGGGATAGTGTCCCCTTATTATTTTTTATTGTATGTGAACTCATAATAGGTATCCTCCATGTTAGATGATTAAGTTGACCAGTGAAGGCGCCTTTCACGTTTGACCAACATGAATGCAATTATGAAGGATACCTGATTGCTTGAGAAGTACGCACTTTAAAGTTCCGTAGGCACCCACAAGTGATATAGGCACCAAAAAGTGCCCTATACTACTTATAGAAATGTAAGGGTATAATGACACTACAATCGTTGGAAAGACAAGGAGGGTGTATTTTGAAGAAATATAATATACCAGTCGAAGCGGCCCTAGAGGTAATCGGAGGAAAATGGAAAGTCGTCATTCTTTGCCATTTGATCGAAGGCAAGAAACGGACAAGCGAGTTGAAAAAATTGATGCCCGGCATCACGCAAAAAATGCTCACACAGCAATTGCGTGAGCTGGAAGAAGATAATGTCATTTTACGGGAGGTCTATAACCAGGTCCCTCCTAAAGTCGAATATTCACTGACGGACTATGGCTGGTCCTTGAAGGGGATTCTGGACTCACTATGCGCTTGGGGAGAACAGCATATTGAGAAAAACCATTCCGTCGAACCTGAAACAGAGAGCAAATTTTAGAGAAACAGCGGAGAGCTCTGCTGTTTCTCTTTACTTTGATTTGAAATAGATGATTTCCGGATCGCCTTCATCCAGATTCTCGACGATTCCACTCTCGACAAATCCATTCGCTTCAAATACTGTTTGCATTCTCTCTAGAACGATTGGTAGATGAAAACACTTTTTTAGTAGGAGAAATACGAACCATTTCATGCAACAGTTGGCTTGCATACCCTTTACGCCTTTTGGCTGGAGACACAATCACCAAGGATATGAACGTACACTCAAAAAAGTTTGTATCATAAATAGCAAATCCCGCAACTTCATTCTTTTCTTTTACAAGAATACAACGTCCCTGCTTGATCGCATTCTCAATCAAATCCCGTCTGCTGGTGTTACCTATCACTTCACTGTCGATTTGTACAATCGCCGGTAAATCTGATAATTGTGCAACAACTATATTCATAAAGAATCCCTTTTAAATATCCTTCTTTAAATAGTAATGCTTATAAGCCCTACCCACATTGTCCAATGTACCGTAAACTTCATAACCATTATTTTGATAAAAATCCAACGCCTGAAAACTCAAAGTATCTACCTTAATAAAATCACATTGACTATCCAGGGCGGCACGTTCCATTTCTGCTAACAATTTCGTTCCATATCCTAAGCCGCGAATGTCTTCATCGATCATAAGCGTGTGGATCTCCAGCCAGTTCCAGCATACTTCTCCTAAAATTCCTCCACGGACATTCCCACCCTCGTCTAAGAGAACAAAATTCAACTCTTTGTATCTTCCTCGTAAATCTTCGGGAAAATGGCTTAAGTTATATTCATATAGTTTGTGATTAATATGGTTTTTATAGCTTTCATTCAACTCTTTTGTAATGTGATATTTCATTTTTCCATCTCCCCTAAACCATTGCACCCAAGTTATAGTAAATACTTTTCATTTTAAGCTTAACATACGTTTCGTTTATTTCCTCCTTCTCCCATGAGTAAAAAGACTCAAAATGTGGTAATGAGATGGTATTTACTTTACATATTTTTCCTTACACCCTATTATGTAAAAAGTTCCATCTCAGAAAAAGCAATCATGGTATAAAAGCAATCTATGAAACTATGGAGGTATTTAAAAAATGAAACTTAAAACCCTGGCCGTTTCCTTACTGACACTTGTCACTATGGCAGGCTGCAGCACCGAGCCTGCCGCTGAAAAGAAAGAATCCCTTAAGGTGGAACCAGTGGAAGTGACGGAAGAAGACTATCCTGATAAAATCAATGAATTGAACACCAGCCTGGACGAGGGATTCAAAAATTTAAATGCTGTGGCCAAAGAAGACTCAGGCTCCAAGGACCGCGAAAAACGAATGATTGAACAAGTTGATCACATCGAAAAGGCTGTAAACGGATATAAAGCCATTATCGCCCCTGAAAGGTACAAGGAGGTTCATGAGCAATATCTTGCATCCATGAAGCATTATGACAAGGGCATTGAAACTATGCGCAAAGCGATTGAAAAAAGGGATGAAAAGCTTTGGCAGAAGGGGAATGAACCCATCAAGGAAGGCTTTAATCTATGGATTGAGGCACACTCCAAGCTCGCGGACTCCGTTCCGGTCGGTGACGGCACGATCACAGCGGCTGATTTGAAACAACTGGACGCCTTAGCTGGCATTGACCGTGATTCCGTAAAGGAGAATATCTCCGAAGACGGAAAAGAATTAGTCGGAAAATGGGGCCCAGCCGGCTCATCCCCTTCCATCGTCCTGAATGCAGATGGCAGCTATGAAGGGTATGCAAACGGGACTTACCCTTCAAAGGATCATAGGTCAATAGGAACCTGGAAATACGATTCCGAAAAAGGAGCATTGTTCTTCACACATGATGAAGCCTATGCAGACGGAAAACCACTAACCGACTTCCGCAAATCAATGATCATGGGGATCCAATCCTTCAAGGATGGAAACATGAGGTTACTGGATGTGGAATCGTTGAATGAATTTCTTTATGAAAAGATGGACTAATTAATTGGGAGGGAGTTCTTGTGATGAGAACTCCCTCCCATTGTTTTAGTAAAAATAGGAGTTTTTTACCATGATGAGAGTTTGTAGTCGATAGTAACTGGGTATTAATCCTTAAAATGTAAAATATTGTGGTATTTTAGTTGTAAAGCAGGTTGCCAGTTTGATAACATTTGTGAGGATTTGGAAATTATGCAGATGAATTTAAGGGAGGATGGAGACCCATGAATTGGAGAAAGCTTTTCATGCTTGCCGGACTTGCAGCGATGCTGATCTTCTCTCTTGCGGCCTGTGGAGATAGTGAAAAGGCTTCAGGTGAGGAGAAAAAATCCGGAGAGGAAGAGAAGAAAAATGACGAAAATAAGGATGAAGGCAGCCAGGAAGCTGAAGAAGACGATGACTTCGGAATAGCCACCAGCATTGAAGAAATCCTTAAAGAGAAACCAGGAAAATATCCGGGAACTAAATACAACGAAGCGATTGTACATAAAGCATTAAACGAAGAGAATTTCCTCGAAAAAGACAGTTTTCAAATATATGCTGAATTGCTGCGCCTGATGGGTGAGGGCAAAAATTATAAAGAATACTATGATTACTTCGAAGCATTTGTACCAGACATGGAAACAGAAATTAGCCAGATGCCTGGCGGTATGAACATAAGTGAAGATGGCGAACTCGGGATGAATGCCAATGTCTCGATCCTTCTAGATGCAAGCGGAAGCATGGCCCAAAAAGTCGGCGGCAAGACCAAGATGGAGCTGGCCAAGGAAGCCATTAATGAATTCCTCTCCTCCATGCCTGAGGGCGCCAATGTTTCGCTCCGAGTTTATGGACATAAAGGAAGCAATGCAGATAGTGACAAGAAAGTTTCATGTGACAGCACCGAAGTTGTCTATGACTTAAAGGCCTATGATAAAGCTGCCTTCGCAAGCTCTCTTGACTCCTTTAAGCCAACTGGCTGGACACCAATTGCCAAAGCGATCACCGAGGCAAAAGGCGATTTTGAAAAAGCCGGAAATGACGGCCAGAATATCATTTACATCGTCAGTGATGGCGTCGAAACATGTGATGGCGACCCTGCAAAGGCCGCGAAGGAACTCCATGATTCCAATATTGCCGCAGTGGTGAATGTCATCGGATTTAACGTCGATTCCGCTGGTCAGAACCAGCTGATGTCTGTTGCCCAGGCAGGCGGCGGAAAATATGAAACAGTCAATTCCGGAGCAGACTTCAATGAACTCTGGGAAAAAGAACGCCGCCGTCTTTGGAATGAATGGTGGGACTGGAGCAACAAGAACTGGAACCTTGTATGGGAAGAGCAATCAAAGAAATCCAATGCCCTTTTGGATCAAGATAATGAATTTCGAAACAAAGCGTTTGATGAAGAATCACGCCTAAAAGAGGCCGCCTATTACCTGCAAGAGAAGGAGCAACTCACCTACGAAACCCGCCAGGAAGTTTACAGCCTGATTGAACAGCGACACGATATCATCAAGGAATATCGTAAAAACAGGTATGAGGAATTAAAAGAAACCCTGAAAACAAATGGTGAAAACCTTAAAACAAAGATTAAGGAAAAAGGCGAAGAAATGAAGAAGAAATATAGCAATAATTAAGTTTAAAAGGCCCGTCCACTTTGTGACTGGCCTTATCTTTTTTACGAAGGTCCTCACAGGAAAGCTTTACCGATCAGTGATGAACTTTTTTGTGACAACCAGCATTGTTGTCACAAACACATTTCCCATGCTTACCCTTTCCCAGCCTGAAACCCCGGATATTGCGTCATGCCGCCATCCGCAAAGAGAGTCAGCCCCGTGACGTAGCTTGCTTCGCTTGAGGCAAGCCATACGGCACATGAGGCGATTTCTTCCGGCTTGCCGATATAACCCATTGGGATCAGCTCGATGACCCCTTTTTTCAATTCAGGGTCTTCGAATTTCTCGGCATTGATAGGTGTGTCGATCGCCCCCGGCGCTATGCAATTCACCCTTATGCCATGTGGAGCGAATTCAAGTGCGAGCGTTTCGGTTAACAGCTTGACTCCACCCTTGCTGGCGGCATAGTGGACGAAATGTGGCCACGGTATTTTCTGATGGACGGATGACATGTTGATGATCGAGCCCTTGATGTCATTCTCCAGCATATAGTCAAGAGCTTCCCTGCTCCCCAGGAATTGCCCTGTTAAGTTGGTAGAAATCACCTTATTCCAGTCATCGAGGGAGAGATCTTCGGAAGGCACCTCATTTTCAATGCCGGCGTTATTGACCATAACATCCAACGAACCAAAAGTCTTCACCGCATGGTCAATCATCCTTTTCACATCTTCTTCTTTAGTGACATCTCCCTGAATCGCAGTGGCACTTCCGCCTGCTTTTTCAACCTCATCTATAATGGCCTGCACTTCCTGCTCTTCGTTAAAATAGTTAATGACCACCTTTGCTTTCTCAGCCCCGAATCTCACAGCCATTGCCCTTCCGAGGCCAGTGGCAGCACCTGTAATCACGACAACCTTTCCTTCAAGACTTGGATACATTTTGTCAGCTCCCTTTATCGTTTCGTTACACCCAGTAACACACCGCCTGCAATAATGAGCACGCAGCCCAGCAGCACTCGCCAAACCTGCTTCTTGCTTTTACGCTCATTTAAAAAGAAAAGCCCGCCTATTGTTGAGATGACAATACCTGTTTGGGAGAGCGAAAAACTTGTGGCAACCCCGATTCTCGGCAGCGCCAGCAATAGCCCCAGATTACCTGTACTCCAAAGGAGCCCGGTTATGATGTTCCGAACCGCGTACTTGTTGAATGGCTTATCGCGGAACGTCAAAACCAATGCCCCCGTCACCATCCCAATTGCCTGCGGAAGGATGGCGGCCCATCCATCAATATTGAACCAGCGGATCAAGACCACATATCCGACAAAACCAACAGTTGAAATGAGCAGGACAAGCAGCCCCTTTTTCAGGCTCTTCGTCTCACCCTTTTCACCTCCTCCTTGTTTAAGCGAAGTGAGCAGCGCCCCCGCAATGATCAGGACAAGCGCCGAGATTCCAACGATGAAATTCATTTTTGTCTGCCATTCTTTAAAAATAAACACTCCGAAAAAAGTGGTCCCAATCAGCTGCAGGCCAGTCGACATGGGCGCCGTTTTTGCAACACCGAGGTAACGGACTGCTCCAAACTGATTTTTCTGGCCCAGTGACCAAAACAAACCAGAAATGAAGCCAACCACCCAAACAAGTGTCGGCATGTCCGGACTTTTGTAAAAAAAGACAGCTAGAGCAAAGATCAAAGCACCGCCCGTAGTCCCAAGTGTCTGGCTGTCCTCATCACCGCCCAGCTTATTGCTGACAAACACAATACTGCCCCACGAAACCGCCGCAAGCAACGCTAATAAAATTCCTGTCATAACCTCATACCCCAATCTCATTCAGACTGACTTTTACTATTAGATTGAGATAGCAAGGCAATTCTTATACCGCCATGAATAGAATTCACCACTGAAATCAATAAAACTTCCATAAATCACACAAGATAAAGGAAAATTCAATTCAGGAGACAAAATAGATGCTCGTATACTCTGCTAATAAAAAAATAGTTACCAAGAAAGATGAGCTTTCCCTTCCCGATTCCAGGGATGAAATCGCATGGATTCATTTTCATTCATCGAATGCCAATCAATTTGAACCGTTTGTCAATCAATTGGACATTCATCCTTTAGCGTTGAAGGGACTGCGCGAATTCAGTGATATTCCAAAGATTGATGTTTTTAAAAATGAGGCAATCATTTCGTTAATTGCGATCCAGCCGGATTACACTCGTGTAAAAATCACGATATTGGCTGGCCATGATTATGTCGTATCAAAGGCTGAAAAGGACCTATATCTCGCAAAAAATTTGGAGCAACCTTTTATTGAAAATCCAGAGCGGATGTCTCATGTAGGAATGATTCTTTTTCACATACTAGATAAAACAATTGCCCAGGATTTAGAAATGATTGATCAAATATCGGATGAAATCCAGAGTTTAGAGAAGAGGGTTTTTAAAGATCCCTTTGAGAACAAAATTGCCAGAAGTGTATACCGGTGGAAAGCCACCCTGCATGAATTAAGGCAAACGATCGAGGCTCAAGAGGATGTAATGGAGACGATCAGTTCCGACAAGTTCCCTTTCACGAATGAGGAATCAGGCTATTTCATTAAAAGCCTTAACAATAATTATGCTCGGATTGTTAGCGCTCTCGACACCTTCAAGGAAAGTTTAAACAGTATTTTCAATTTACAAATGACGCTTAAAGCCGACCATTCCAATACAATCATGAAGACACTGACTCTCGTAAGCGTCATATTTTTGCCTATGACGTTCCTAGCCGGTTTATATGGGATGAACTTTGAAATCATTCCCGAATTGAAGTGGGATTTCGGCTATGTTTATGCACTGGCCCTCATGCTTGTGACGGGGGTATCCATTGCCTTATACTTCCGAAAAAAGGGTTGGTGGGGAAAAGGAGGGCAATAGTGAGGTCTTGAGGCAGAAACTTATACGTCCCAATTATCATTGCTCTTCCCTTTGTTGTGTTACAATGCTGGAAAGGAATGTTCCATAAAGGAGGACGGGTGAAATGGCGTTTTTTATCTCCCTGATTTTCATTGTGATATCGGTATTCATTTCTCTTATTTTTAAAAATGAACTCGAGCGGATGTTTCTGAGAGGAAAAGAGTTTTTCCCCTTTCACATATGCAATGTCCTGATCACCTTAATGGTCGCATTCACCTCCCAGGCCGTGATGACGAGGTATGTTTTCGGGCAACAATTCCATATCATCCGAGATGTGCTGATCCTTATCGCCATCATCATACCTGTTTATATCTCCGAACATTTAGCCTTTGAAAAATACAAATCCGTCTACCGCAAATTTTCAGCCGCAGAGAACGGAAAAGTACTCATACTGAACGAAAAGTACTTAAAAAAGAAGAAAAGATTCAAAAACCTTGAACACTATAATGCTATCTCCAAGGAAAAGTAAATAAATCGCCTGCGAAAGATAAAAATGCCCGCAACATCGGCGGGCATTTTCTTTTTCCGACCACTTTTCGAATTAATTTGGCGGATTTTTAATTGATTCGACCACATTTTTGATTTATTCGACCACTTTCCGAATTATTTCGACCACTTTTTCGAATAATTCGACCAGGTGAGGATCTTTCGCCAGATTGTCAGCTTTTATCAACATTCAAATATAAAAAAGGACGGCCCCTTGGAGCCGCCCCTGTGAAGAATTAATCCTCATGCCTTTTCACTAAGTCTTTTTTGTATTGAATAACGCTAAGCAGCTTAGAGCCACGCAAATTGGGTATCATATCATCCAATTCAGCGAGCACTGTTTCCTTCTTCCCGTCATGGACCATCTCTTCCAACTCCATTAGCCTTCGGTAAAAAGAATTCCTGACTTTTTCCTTGTATTTTCGATACGATTCACGGTCCCCTTGCTCAATCGCAATCCCGGCAAGAGAATACCATTTATACATATTATCCTTGAACCCTCTTGCTAATTCCTCAGCTTCGTCAAATTGCTTCCTTTTGACAAGCAGGTTCACTTCATTCAGTTTTCTGTAAAAAGGAGATTTAATTTGACGCAGTTTGTTCTCCGCTTCTTCCAGCTGATCATTGAAGAAATAATAAAAGAACTGGAAATGCGGATGCTTGGAATTTTTCATGAAGTTCATTACTTTTTCCGGATCCTTTTCAAAAACAACCGGATAAAAACTTTTGAACATAAAGAGTAAGAGAAAAATTAGATTAACCAAAATAAATGCCCAAACTGGCGCTTGCATGAAGCCTAATATTAAATCAGCAAGAAAGATTGCGACAAAGAACCATACCATGTTTTTCGTTTCCCCTTTTTCTATATCTCTAGTCATTTTTTACCATTATATCAAATAATAGGATAACAGAAGAGGAAACAAATCGATGGGACATGCAGTCCGTCCGCATGTCCCTGTTTGTTTTACTTACCCTATACTAATATAAACTCGTTCCGGCCGCCCAACGGTTCCGTATGTCAAATCTGCTTCTATCTTTTCGATGGATACTAGATGCTCGAGGTAACGTCTTGCGGTTGTCCGGCTGACGCCAATTTCTTTTGCGACGCTTTCTGCTGTAAGTCCCGCCCCACCCTTTCCAATGACCTCCATGACTTTTTCGAGCGTCAGCGGGTCGATCCCTTTCGGAAGGTATGATTTATCATTGTTCAATTCATTCATTTCTTTCCGCAGCAGTTTATCAACCTGCTGTTGTGTCACAACAGGATTCGCTTTGCCTAATTGCGATAATTTTTCATGATAATCCTGATATCTCAGCAGGGACTGCTTGAATCGTTCAAACACTAAAGGCTTGATAATATAATCGAAAACTCCGATACTGATCGCTTCTTGTACTTTTTCGATTTCCCTCGTTGCCGTGATCATGATGACATCGGTTTGTTTTGACTGCAGCTTGAGTTCCCTCAACAATTCGAGGCCGTTCATATCCGGAAAGTAAACATCGAGCAAAAGCAAATCCGGCTTTAGAATATCGATTAAGGTTTTAGCCTCGACATAGCCGGCTGCAATCCCGACGGCCTGAAATCCTTCGATTTGTTCGATGAACCGCTTTTGGATTTCCGCTATCCTTAAATCATCCTCGACGATCAGAACTTCAATGTCCCTTTTCCCCATTGTTCATTTCCCCCTGCTTTTTGGTATCGCTACAGTGAAAATTGTGCCTTCCCCCGGATTAGATGAAAAGGTGATGGATCCACCTAATTGATCAATCGCATTTTGCACAAGGCTTAGACCAATACCTGAATTGTTATTCCTATTCTTCGTAGTAAAACCTTCCAGAAATATGTGTTCGTTGTTTTCGCTTTCTATCCCTCGACCGTTATCTTCTACTTCAATAATCAGCTCTTTGCCAAGATCGGTCAGGAACAGCAAGACCCTTTTTTCTGCTTTCCCGTTCTCCCTAACGGCTTCAAAAGCATTATTGACCAGGTTCCCAATAATGGTCACTAGGTGATCTCTGTCAATTTCATTTGGCACATCTTTAAAGCTGCTCTCCCTGTCGATTGTAAAATCAACCTTCAATTCGCTTGCCAGGCTGAACTTTCCAAGTACAAAGGCAGCAATGATAGGATCTGGCACTTCCTTCATTAAAAATTGAATGAATCCCTGGGCTACATCGACTTCCTTAGAAATGAAGTCGATTGCTTCCTTGTATGAACCAAGCTGAATTAGTCCTAGAAGGGTATAAAGCCGGTTGGAATATTCATGGGTTTGGGCACGCAATCCTTCTGCATAGGCTTTTACATTGGACAATTCCTGCAACAACTTCGCCAGCTCCGACTTGTTCCGGAAGCTTGCGACTGCCCCAATCACATCACCTTTTTTATTAAAAATGGGGATCCTATTCGCTAAATATACTTCTCCTAATATCATAATCTCCTTATCGTATTCTGCTTGTCCTGTAGCAACGACTCCAAGAAGATGCGTATTCTCCAACACCTCATCGATTCTTTTTCCACGAAGGAGAACCTCATTCGGTACTCTCAATATTTTGTGGGCGTTTTCATTCACCACCGTGATGCGTCCCTCGGTATCAATGGCAATGATGCCTTCATGAATGGACTCTAATATGGCATGTTTCTCCTGATACATCCAGGCAATTTCTTTTGGTTCAAGACCGAACAGAGCCTTTTTTATATTCAACGTGATCAAGAAGGCCACCATTAAGCCTCCTATTAAAATAAGAAACGTAGCAGTGAACATTTTTTTCTGTATAGCGGAGATTTCCTTTTCGATATCGGTCTGAAGATATCCTACAGAAACCACACCAACAACTTCTCCCTTGCTGAAGATGGGTGCTTTCCCCCTTAAAGAAGGGCCCAATGTCCCAACAGATTCGGAAATAACAGATTCTCCGCTAAAAACACGGCCATTGTCTCCTCCGACCATTTTTTGTCCTAATCGAACAGGATTGGGGTGAGAATAACGGACCTCATCCCTGTTGCCAATGACGATGAATTCTGCCCCTACCTGTTTCCGGATTCTTTCCGCGATAGGCTGTATAATAGATGCTGGATCATCCTCGTAAAAAGCTTCTTCAATTTCTGGCATATTGGCAATGGATTCCGCCACAGCCAGCGCTTTAGAGCCAATTTCCTTCTTCATGTTCGTCTCTAAGATATTTTTGAAAGTGATTTCAAAAATACCGCCAATCAAGAGAATAAGGATCACAATTAAGAGCATTAATTTTGAATGTAACTTCACACCAACACCTCTCCTTCATTATAGTAAAAAAACTCCTTATAGAAAGGAGTTTTTTTACTATTTTAATTATTCAACCTTCTACATTGATAATGACTTCTTTGCCCCGCCTTTTCATCAACAGCGGAATTACAAGCCATAACAGGGTAATGAGTAGAAACGCCAGAGAAATAGGGCGTGATACAAAGATACTAAAATCCCCGTTGGAAATCGTCAATGCTCTTCGCAGGTTATTCTCAACCATCGGCCCTAGCACCAACCCGAGAACAAGCGGAGCGATCGGATAATCATTTTTGCTGAGGAAATAGCCGAAAATCCCACATGCCAGTAACAGCAAAAGATCATTTGTTGATACCTGGACAGCATAGACACCAAAAATCGAGATCGCAATAATGATAGGGATCAGGAATTGTTTTGGTGTTTGGATGATCTTTGCAAACACTTTTACCAGCGGAAGATTCAAGATCAACAGCATGACATTGCCGATAAACATACTGGCAATCAGTCCCCATGCTACCTGCGGGTGGTCTTCAAATAATAATGGTCCTGGCTGCACGTTATACATCATCAAGGCACCCATTAAAATAGCCGTTGTCCCTGACCCTGGAATCCCCAATGTTAATAACGGAATCAGCGCACCGCCGGACGCAGCATTATTCGCCGATTCCGGTGCTGCCACCCCTGCAATGGTCCCTGTCCCGAATTTTGAAGGAGTTTTCGAAATCTTTTTTTCTAAAATATAAGAAAAGAAGGATGCAAGAGTCGCCCCTGCACCTGGCAAGATCCCAACAAAGAAGCCTAATATGGAACCACGCGCAATCGGTGCAGCCGATTCTTTCAGCTCAGCCTTTGAAGGAAGCAAGTTATTTATCTTTGCGATTTCTCCCTCTTCTTCATCTTTTTCCAAAATCGTCTTAAAAACCTCTCCAAGCGCGAACAATCCAACGGCAATCGTCAGGAACTCAATTCCCTGATAAAGCCACGGAACATTAAAAGTAAATCTGGCAATACCTGAAACACTATCAATACCGATCGTTCCCAGCAACAATCCAGTAACAGTCATGATTAATGCCTTTGTCACTGATTTTCCGGCCAGTCCGCTGACAGCCCCAAGTCCTAAAAGCATCAATGAAAAGTATTCTGCAGGACCAAATTTCAGCGCCACCGATGATAGAGGCTTGGCCAATGCTATAAGGGCCACAAGTGTAACGATTCCGGCGACAAATGAACCTATTGCCGAAATCGATAAGGCACTGCCTGCTCTCCCTTTTTTGGCCATCTGGTAACCGTCCAGCGTTGTGACCACAGATGAGGATTCTCCTGGTGTATTCAAGAGAATGGAGGTGGTTGAACCTCCATACATGGCTCCATAATAGACTCCCGCAAGTAAAATGATCGCACTTGTCGCAGCGGATTCCGGCGGCAGCCAGCCAGTAGCTGATGCAGTAACAGGAATAAGCAGCGCTACTCCGCTCATCGGCCCAATCCCCGGGAGAACACCTACGGCGGTCCCAATCAAGACTCCAATGAAGGCAAAAATGATGTTATACCAAATGAAGGCTGTTCCAAAGCCTTGAAATAAATAATCGAGTGTACTCATTTGTACAACCTCCTTCGAAAAGGCTACACCTAAACTATGAAAGCCAAATTGGCCATCCTGGCAGCGTCCCTTTTAATACTTCGACATACAAAAAATAAACAAGTCCTGAAAAACAAGCAGATATGATAAGGGAAGTCATCACCTTAGTGCGTTCCATCGTTTGAAAACAAACAAATAAAAATAAAAAGGTTGTGATGACGTACCCGATCGTTTCCAATGTCAAAATATAAACCAATGTAGCGAAAAAAATGATCAAGAAAGGTTTATACAGTAATTTTTCTTTCGAACTATGCTGTGTTTTTGCAACCATAGTTTCATAAAACAAACGAATGCTTAGAAGAACAAGAATGATACCAAGTAATAAAGGAAAAATATCAGGACCAACGGAGCTGCCATATGATGAACTCGCAAGCTGTCTGCTCCCAACAATAAAAAGAACTCCTGTCGCCAAAAATAGAATCGAGGCAATCCGATCGAATTGAATGCTCATTGCTTACTCCTTTCAAGAACGGGGGAAGGGAGGAAAACCCTCCCCCTTCTTTGGTTACTTCTGCATGCCTAGGGCTTCTAATAATTGCTGAACCTGGCTTTCCTGATCTTCCAGGAACTTTTTGAAGTCTTCGCCATTCTTATAATCAAGATCCCAGCCCTGTGTCTCTACTTCTTTCTTCCATTCTGGGGAATTCGCTAGCTTTTCAAGTGATTTCTCCCAATATGCTTTTGCATCTTCAGACATTTTTTCAGGACCAAACACACCGCGCCAAATCGTAAATTCAGCATCCACTCCCTGTTCTTTTGCGGTTGGAATGTCTTTGAAATCACCTGCTAAACGTTCAGAAGAAGTGACTGCCAATACCCTTACCTTGCCAGCCTTCAAGAACTCCTTAACACTTGATGCGTCAGTACCAATTACATCAGCGTTCCCGCCAAGCAAAGCAGTAATCGCTTCTCCGCCGCCATCATAAGAAACATATTTAACCTTAGTTGGGTCAACACCATATTCATAAGCTGGCAGGATCGAAATAAGATGGTCCATGGAACCAGGCGCAGAACCGCCGGCAAAGGTTAGTTTACTAGGATCCTTCTTTACCTCTTCCAGAACCGATTTCAGGTCTTTGAATTTCGAGTCCTCTTTTACAACAATCGCACCATAATCCTTTGTCAACTGTGCCAATGGCGTTGTATTTTTAACCCCATATGGGCTGTTTCCTTCTTTTTTCAGATTGTTGATGATAATCGGAGGTGAATTGACAAAAAGCATCTCATTATTTTCTGCCTGCGCCGTAGCATATTCAGCCATAAACACAGCACCGCCGCCACCCGGCTTATTCTCAACTGTCATAGGCTGCTCCACAATCTTTGTTTCACCCAGAACCTTTGTCAATGATCGTGCGGTTAAATCCCATCCGCCGCCAGCTCCAGATGGCGCCACCACCGTAATAGCTTTGGTAGGATAACCTGAACCTTCCTTTTTAGCAGAGGATGCAGGAGCATCACTGCTGCAAGCACCAAGGCTTACTGCCAGTGCACCCACACATAGAACTGCAGATATCTTTTTCATAGAAAACATTTTTAACTCCCCCTTGTAAGCGTTTTCTTAATTTTACAAAGTTTTTGAAAATAGGATAGATTATTCATTTAAACAGCATTAAAAACTTAGTTAACATTTTGTTCATTTTGTTCACGGGGGTTATTTATTACATAGAAAAAGCTAGAGTAACAAAACTCTAGCTTGGTTTATTATTCATATTCCATATCTATATCGATATAATCCAACTCAGGATCTTCAAAAGGATGCATTTTTCGTTTGTAGTATTTCACACTTTTCCCGTTCACGGCTTCTTCATAAAGCATAAGGAACCTGGTAACCGGGGTTTCTGGCATATCCAATTCCGGTTCGGTTGTATAGCCGAGGAGGTCCTCCTTTTTCGATTCCGCAAAATCATGGATCAGGTCGCTTTTAAAGCCGTATTTTTCATACATCCTGATGATCTCCATCAGTTGCTTGATCCGAGTTTCTGCCGGCAGTCCGAGGTGGTATTCCACTCCTTCGCCTCCATCCGGATACTGGACTTTGCTTGTTTCAATCAGCTCCCAGCCTTCATCAAGCAGGCGATTCACCCGATTAATCTCTGTATGGACGAAAATCTTCAAATATTGTTTCATGCGAGGCACCTCCGTTATCTTTTAAACTATACTGCTTTCTCTTCCTAATGAATTCATTTCTGATAAAAACGAAGATAGTTCCTCTGTTGTTTGAAATTTGAATGAATATCCATAATAGATTGGACTCTTACCCTTATTCTTTCTTTTGGGAAATTGATTTAATGCAGTATTGTGGTACAATCCATGTGCCTTATTTTGCAGCCATGAATTTCCCTCTACAGTTTTGGGATTTAAAACAATAGAGAGTTCGACAGTCGGCATTAAATAAACGATTTCTCTAGTTACCACATTTTCAAATTCAATTCCCTTAGTCGTTTCATTAGTGACCTTAAAGCTATTCCCCTTAAAGGCTTCCACTCGCTTATCCATATTCATTCTCCTCACGGTTTCTTTTGAACTGGCCAGGCAGAGCTAAAAAACAACAAGCTCAACCAACCTTTCATGAATGACTTTCCAGTCCCGATCAAGATCCACAGTACAGATTTTCACCGGGAATCCTTTAATTTTATAGGAAAGGTTAAGCTCCTTTCCTGTTTTCGGATAAAGCAGCATGCCAGCGGTCTCTTTATCAGCTGATCTTTTGTGATTGCTTAAATAAGCAAAAAGCTGATACAAGTTTCCGCTGATTACTTTCTCTGCACCAAAATTGCGTGTCAAAGCATGCTGGTAATACTTCGTGTCCATGATGATTTTGCGCTCTTTGGACTCTAGTGAGATGTCTGTTTGCATGAGGGGGAGAAAGTGGGTATCCTTCCCCTCTGCATCCCAATAAATGTTCTCGCGATACACTTTGAAGGTGGGCATTTCTTTTTTATAAAAATTCCTGACAAAATCCTCAAATAATCTTGCCATCGCTTTTGGATCCCGTTCGAAGTCAGCGAATATCGAGTCAGAATCATCTTCATTCAACAGCATCGACTCATAAAGAAAGCGGCATATATCCAGAACGAAACGGTAATGCTGATTGCTTCTGTGAAGTCTAAGTTCCTGAAAAAGCCTTTGGCTTAACTTAATAGTCGACACCTCAGCAAAATAGGAATAAAGATTCTTGATTTCTTCTTTTAAGCTGGTAGCCAATTCCGGATTTTGCAATAGAGAATAAAGAGTCGATTTAATGATCTGATTGAGCACAATATCATGCGTCATTTCTTCAAAATCACAATACATCTTTCCTCTTTTAAAAGAAAAAGTATTAATAGATTCCTGAAACAGCACTCTCCCTTTTAACGTTCCAGTTTCCTCAATGGAGGATTTGTATTCCCGGTAAAACCCTCTCTTGATAAGGGAACGCAGTTTTACCAGAAGAATCCTTGTCAACAAATGCTTAATGTCTTTCTCATCTTCACGGGCGATATTGGCCATGTCCTTTTCATTCAAGTGCCCCCAGGCATAACAGAGCATGTAATATAGGTTTTTAATCGGTATCTTAGAGTCGGTCAAGGAGCTCATCTACTTTATCCTCCTGATCGAACCAGTATTCCCGTAATAGAGGAGCAATTTCCAGGCGGATAATCCTGTCATACCATTTCTGTTCATCCTCAACCCGTTCGATGACCGGACAAAAATAGCTATGTCCAATTTCATAGCCTTTCCCCAGGTTGACGGTATCAGATTTAATGGCTTCATTAATCTCTGTAATGCCATCAATGAGTTTATCGATGAAACCCTGGCTGATTCCCTTGCTTATTAAAAATTCTTTAAAGGCCGCTGTTTGAAAGGCTGGCTCCACACTTATAAAGGAGAACCTTCTCCTAAGGGCATAATCCACCAAGGCAAGAGATCGGTCCGCCGTGTTCATCGTACCGATAAGATATACATTTTCAGGAATATAGAAAGTTTCTTCTCCCTGGCTGTAGGCAAGCTTGACAGCATATTTCTTGCCTCGCTTATCCGCCTCAATGAGCATCATGAGTTCACCAAAGATTTTAGACAAGTTCCCCCTATTGATCTCATCAATAATAAGATAATAGTTGTTCTCGGGATCTTCGATTGCTTTTTTGCAGAAAGAGTAGAAGAGACCATCCTTTAAGGTGAAATCACCATCTTCATTTGGTTTATAGCCTCTAATAAAATCCTCGTAAGAGTATGACTGGTGGAACTGCAGCATCTCAACTTTTTTATCATCCTTTACACCCATATGGAGATAGGCAAGGCGCTTCGCTACAAATGTTTTCCCTACACCAGGAGGTCCTTGTAGTATAAGATTTTTCTTGTAATCAAGGGTCTCAAGAATCTCTTCGATTTTATCTTCCGGCATGAAAACCTCAGATAAAAGCTGATCGATGGAATAGGAGGCTGGTTGATCGTTTACCTTCGAACTGTTATTATCCGGGTCAGGATACACGATTTTGCCTTCCTTATTAATATCGTCTAGCAACTTCTCGACAAATTCAGGATAAGGCGTCAGATTTGTGAGAGTCTTCGTAGTAACCCTCTCAATTTCCCATTCTCCCGTTTCAATCCATTCGACCTTTCGGATTGATTTATATGTTTCTTGAGCCTGGTCATATTTATAGTCAGAAATAACTTTTCCAAAGCCGATCGCCTGATGTACTCCTTTTTTGATAAAGATGTAGTCCCCAACCCTCATCTCATATGCAAACTGGTAGTTTGCAAGGGCATCATTATTAGGATTACGATCAGTTTGATAGATTTCTTTTAGAGCTTCAATTATTTCCCTCTTGCTGCTATAATTCCTCAGGTCACCGAGCTCTCTCCAGCCTATGCCGATATATTCATTCTCCCTGAAGTCATCCCACATAAAATTGCCTTCACCCGCTGCCAGCAGCCAGTATTGCGGCTGGTCCTCCAGGACGGCTTCAGGTTCCTGCTTCCCAAAGTTCTCAAACAGATAGCTAAAGAATTGATCAATTTCATAATAGATCGGCAGGTCCGTTCTTTTCCCCACAATCGTTAGGTATTGATCAACAATTTCATTCTCTTTCAGGCATTCCTGAAATTTATTGAACTTGTCACCGAAGGTATCGCCCCTGGCATATTTTGGTTTCAGCTCCAGAATGTTTTCTACTGCAACCTTATCTCTCTGATTGTAAAAACAATATTCTTCCGGGAATATGTTTCCGATCATCTCACTGACAGCGCTTGCGCCGAACCCGAACAGCTTATAATCCTCGTTATTTATAAATTGGTCAATTCGGGTTTTAAGCGATTCATTGCCGTGTATCAAAAAACTAAAGCTCTTTCTGTATTGTTCAATACTTGCGTTCATAAATCCGAGGGCTCTTTTCTTGGCAAGCGCCATTCGAAAGGCATTGATATGCTCTCCAAGTTCCTGGATATCTTCCCATTCCATTGTATTTAAATGTTCTTCTTGTTTGAAATTCTGGAAGAAATGATAACTCTCTTTAAGATAGTTCTGGTTGCTGTCAAACCACGCATTTGCGGAATCTTTAAATAGATGTAAGTACCTTTCGACAAAGGACATACTCAACTTCTCTTCAATGTCTTCCGGGTTTTCCCATAGATGAAGAAGTCGATTAAACTCTTCTTCCGTTAAACGGTAATTAGTATTTTGCCTCATCTTGAAGATTTGCAGATTCATCGTATCAGGAATCTCTTTTAATTCATGACGCAAAAGCATCCCTTGTTCAGGAGTAAGACGCTTTTCAAGAATCCTTAAATCGACCTTGTCATTTTCTTCATCTTCGTAAGGTTCGGATTGAACTTCACATAGCGCAATTACTCCACCGGTATTTTTATTTCCACCATCCGACCTCCAGATAAATACCTTGTCTCCAACTTGTATTTCATCCAAGAACTGCTTTTGGCGAACGTTCCAATCAACGATTTCATTTTCTTTTATGTATGTATCGACATCGAATTGTTTAGGATTCCCCTGGAAAATCCAGTTGCCCATTATGACACTTCCTCTCTTCCAATATATGTATAGCTATATTGTAACGTATTTCATCCAGCAAGTTGAAATAATGCCTGGCTTTCTCCGATATAAACACCAAAAGACAGCCAGGCTATGGTGAAATCTAAATACTTTCTACTGCCAATCCTATTGACCGTCCTCCATATCATCCGGGAACACAATCTGATCAAATTCCTCGCCGGTCGCCTGGTCCTTAACATTAATCGTCACTTTATAATCATCCTGATCTGCGCCATTGAACAGTTGATAATACGCTCCCGATATTCCAAGGCCGAATACGGCAAAGCCATCCATGCTATTCTCATAAGTTGCTTTATCTACTTCCAGAGTAAATTCAGAGAAGGATTTATTGTGAGTCACATCCTTGATTGAAGCAAAGTCACCACTCGTCTTCATTTCCTCAAGTGATTCCTTGATGCCTGTTTCAAGCTCCTTCATCATTTCTTTATGCTTGGATTTGGACATCTTGTAGGTGACGGAACCATCGTCATTTTTGATGACTTCCTTGACTCCTTCCGCTTTCGCTTCCTCAATGGTACTGTCAATGTCTTCACCTTCAAACATCGATGCCGGCAAGGTCACTTCCACGTTAAAAAGACCTTTATCCACTTCAACTGAACCTTCATCTTCTGCTTTGGCTTTATCCTCTTTGGCAGTCTGTTCCGTTTTCGTCGCTGATTCACTCACTTTTCCTTCTGATGAACAAGCTGCAAGCAATGCGCTAAGCGTTAAAAGTAAAACAATTGATCGTTTTTTCATGTCAATCTCCTCCTGTTGTGATGTCCTTACTTCAATTTGATTTCGAACTCATATTCCTTGGTCTCAGCCTCAAAATCGTCTTCGCCACCCTGATGGCCGGTAAAACTCATCTTAATCCACTCAATTGCTTCGGCATTTCCTCGCTCCAGATACCAGATGATATTTCCTTCCTTAATGACACCTTTATCAATTTCTCCTCCAATAGAATCAGATACCCACATATCAGGCATGTCGATCTGTTCACCAGTACTTGTAACCAAGACAGCCTGGTCTGGATAAAAAGTGAACTTTCCATCTGTCGTATTTTCCATCCTTAACTTTACTCCAACCGCAGAAGCATTAGCATTCTCATCTTCCATAGTTGGGGCTTTATCACTCACAACGACCTTTTGGACTTCCAATTTCAGTCCATTATAATCGTCAGACCACTTGGCGTTATCATAATAGGTCCAAATATCTTCCGCCTTTTCTTCTTCCGCAGGTTCTTGATCCTCTTCAGCTTTTGTTGCCTCATTTCCTGTTTTCGCTTCCGCCTTGTTTGTATCATTCTTTTCAAGCTCATTCGTTGCCGAATCCGCTCCACAGGCAGCCAACATGACCATCAGAAAAATGGTTCCTAAAACCAAAAACATTTTTTTCATTCCAGTTCATCCTCCTTGTTTTAAATGGGTTAATCAGTTGATAAAGTCATTTTACATCGTTTTTCCAGCCCACCCTTTCCAAAAACGGGAAGGGTATTTAGCAAAAATTAAAGGGTGCAGTTATCTGTCACAAAATTTATTTATCCAAAGCAAATAGACCATCAAATTAAAAATGAAAATGATGGCCTTTTTTTATTGATATACAGGCATTTATACTATTGAATGTTATTTATTGTTATAGAAACTGTATATCCATTTGCAAGCTAACAGACATTTCAGTAAGGTTGCAAATTACGGTTCATTTTAACCGGCAATTTTGCTAATAGAGATAATTTTTGAAATGAAAAAGCGCTTAACAGTAGCGTTAAGCGTTTTTATATGTGAACGAGACCATCTTAAACTAAACCAGCTAATAGGAGTC